>CAYZTR010000015.1:0-51162 GCA_964481575.1 uncultured Eubacteriales bacterium | reverse complement strand
CTGAGTGCAACCTGTTTCTCACAAAGCCCATATAACAAGTCACAAGCAACTTTTAAATAACAAGCAAATTACAAGCAAAATTTTAAGCAAAATTTTAAGCAAAATTTTAAAATGTAATAAATGCAGAAAACAATAATTGTATCAATTGCAAATCGCACCGATCTAGCAAAAAAATATAATCGTTTAAAAAATTTGTTGTAAAGCCACACAAAGTGTGTTACAATGAATGAAATACTAAAATATAAAAGCCTATCAAAAGGAGGACTATTTATATGAAATATGAAAAAATCACCAAAGTGGTAACCTCAGTACTGGCGCTGTGCCTGGCAGCGCAAACAGGAACGGTCTCCATCGCACAGGCCGCATCCAACACACCGCCTGGCGCGCCTACCGGTCTGCTCATGGATCTAATGGAGGTTCCCCTCGGGATCGACAGTGCCAATCCGGCCATGAGCTGGATCGTCAATGACGCCGATCAGGACGAGGTGCAGACAGCCTATCAGATTCTGGTCGCTTCTACCAAGGAGAACATTGACGCCGACAAAGGCGACATCTGGGATTCCGGTAAGGTTCGCTCTTCCGAATCCTCCAACGCGCTGTATTCCGGCCCTGCATTGGCTGCAAACAGCGGCTACTATTGGAAGGTTCGCACTTGGGACAAAAGCGACACAGTCAGCCCCTATTCCACGCCTCAGGCTTTTTCCACTGCTGTCGGTGACAACTGGACAGCAGATGCCATTTGGGCCGGTCAGGGCATTCCCGACAACGCCTTTACCCGCCAGGGCTGGACCGATTACTGCATCGAGTGTGATTTTACCATCACTTCCACGGCTCTTGGCTTTTCCTTCCGCACGAACAATGCGGAAAGCAATTGCTACATGTGGCAGATCCGCAGTGACCGGGATGTTCTGGTACCCCATGTATTTACAAACGGATCGGCCAGTATCAACGCCGGGCAAAGCGGCAGCAGTGATGTACCCCTGGGTCTGGATATTGTTGAGGGCAACACTTATCATCTGAAGCTGTCGGCTCTGGGCAGCACCATTACCACCGAGATTAACGGCAATGTAGTAGACAGCCGCCAGGTTACCGAGTACACCTACGGTTCCTTCGGCTTTCGCTGCGGCAGTTCGGAATCCGGCAGTGTGGACAACCTGAAGATCACCACGCCGGACGGAACCATTCTGTATGAAAATGATTTTTCCAGCGGTGCAGAAACCCTGCCAACGGCCACCGTATCCGGCGGCGTCCTGCAACTACCCAAGGGCGCCCGGGCTTATTATGTGGTTAGCGACAGCCAGGAGGATACCCAATCCCCTGCGCAACGCGGCAACGTAATCTTTGCCCGGAAAGGCTTCACCGTTCCCCAGGATAAGGAGGTGGAGCGTGCCATTGTCAGCGTCACGGCACGCTACCCCGGTTTCAAGGGCAGCGGCAGCACCGTAACCCGTCAGTATGCCTTTAAACTGTCAGTTAATGGCACCTTTGTGGGGGTCGGTCCTCATTTTGACGGTTATAACAACCAATACTTTTACAACACCTTTGACGTCACCGATCTGCTAACGCCGGGAGAAAACGCCATTGGCGCCATTGTTTATGTGCTACAGGATAAGCGGTTCCAGGCCCAATTGAAAATCGACTATACCGACGGCACCAGCCAGACGGTCAAAACCGACAGCAGTTGGAAAACCTTGGACGGCACCGCCGTATTTGGCGAGGGCAACGGCACCATCGGCACCAGCTACTTTACCGCCATGTGTGAAAACATCGACGCACGCATTTATCCTTACGGATTTGACACAGCCGGTTTTGACGACAGCGATTGGCTGGCACCGGAAATGAAAACCCAGATCACCGGCCTGGCCCCTTCTCCGGTAGATCCGGTGATTCAGGAGTTTGTCTCGCCGGCAGAAGTGGTGGACAAGGGAAATGGAAACTATTTCATCGACCTGGGCCAGGAGATCATTGGCGGCGTACGGTTGACGGTAGACGGTGTAGACGGCGCTGTACTAACCATGCTGTACGGCGAAGAATTGAGCGCAGCCAATACCGTTAAATGGCAGATGCGCACCGGCAACAATTACCGGGAATATTTCACCTTAAAGGACGGCTCTCAGGTTATTGAAAACTTCGGCATGAAAAACTACCGGTATGTGGAAATTCAGAATTGCCCAGTGGAAATTACAGTGGCCAATATTCAAGGCGTTGCACTGCATCAAAAGTTTGATGACAGCGAATCTTACTTTATTTCTGACAACGAAACCCTGAATGATATTTATGAATTTACCAAATACTCTCTCAAGGTCACCAGCCAGGATCTGTATGTGGACTCCCAGTCCAGAGAACGAGGCCCCTACGAAGGAGACGCTTACATCAACGGGTTGTCCCATTACTCTTTTTCCAGAAATTATAATCTGGCCCGATTCTCCAATGAATTTCTGACCTATCATCCCGAATGGTGTACCGAATACAGCCAGATGAATGTCATGAGCTACTGGGAAGATTATCTTTACACCGGCAATCCGGAAGCCATTCAAAAGAATTATTCCCTGCTGACCAGTAAGGTGCTTTACGATCGGTATGACAGCACCTGGCAGCTGATCCGATACAATTCCTCCAACAATCTGGTGGACTGGCCCACCGGTGAGCGGGACGGCTACCTGTTCAGCGATTACAACACCGTCATTAACGCTTTCAACTATAAAGCAGCGCTGGATTTAGCATCCATGGCAGAGCTTCTTGGAAAGCAGGAGGACAAAGCCAAGTACACCACCTTCGCCGCAAACCTGCAGGAAGGGCTCAACGGCCTTTACAATGCAGAAACCGGGAAAATGGTGGACGGCCGGGACGCAAACGGCACGCTGCTGACCCACAGTGCACAGCACGCCAGCTTCCTGCCACTGGCCATGGGCGCGATCACAAACCCGGATACAGTGGCATCTTTATCCGACTTCCTGGCCAAGGATGGCATCCAGTGCAGCGTTTACGGTACCCAATTCCTGCTGGATGCAGTATATGCGGCAGGAAACGGACAGGCTGGCCTGGACATGCTGACCTCCACCGGCACCAGAAGCTGGGCCCACCTGATCTACGAATTGGACGCCACAGTTGCTTCTGAGGCCTGGGACCCCGCACTCAAGAGCAACATGACCTATTCCCACGCCTGGGGCTCCTCACCTGGCAATGTGATTGTACGGGATCTGTGCGGTATTCAGCCTTTGGAGGCCGGATACAGTAAAGCCCTGGTGATGCCTCAGCTGGGTGATCTGCAAAAGGTCAGCGTAAAGGTCCCTAATATTAAAGGTTATATTACCATGGACATTGACCGGACCAACCCCGCCTATCTCACCGATATGCAGGTAAACATTCCGGCCAACAGCACCGCAAAAGTATACGTTCCGGCAGAAGGCACCGATTTAAATCTGCTGATAGTGGACGGTGAAGCCATAACTACCACCCGGGAAGGCAACTACCTGGTCCTGGACGATGTAGGCTCCGGCGAACATACTTTCCAGGTACCAGCCGCCATCAGGCTAACGGCCTCGCTGGACGACAGCGCCAACTTTACCGGCGGGCAAAAGCAGATCCAACTGTCCGTGGCAGATGCAGAAGGAAATTCGGTAATACCGGGCAACATGGCCATCAACTATGTCAGCAGTGACCCGGCAGTAGCCGCTGTGGATGAAACCGGTTTGGTGACCTTCGCCGGTGCCGGAGACGCAGTCATTACCGTGGCGGCCACCTGTCAGAATATCCCGATACTGGGGCAGACACTCCCCAGCGTCACTGTAGAAGCATCCCTCCATATTTCCGTTTCGGATGCAGCGCTGACTTCTATGAAACTGGTAGCAGACAGTACTTACATTCAAACAACCAAACAGACCCAACTGACTCTGTATGGGGTGTATGAGGACGGCCAAGAGGTGGCAATTGATCCGAAGGAGGTCACTTTCCAGAGCAGTGATACCTCCGTGGCCACCGTTGACGCCACCGGACTGGTCACCACCCTGCAGCCGGGAGATGTCTCCTTCACGGCCGTAACCCGCGATAAATTGGAGCAGGCTTCGGCAAATCTGGACAGCGCCTATTATGCGGAAACCCTACTGTTCTACGATGATTTTGAGACGGCCGACAACTTCCCAGGCACCACTGCTACAAACGGACAGCTGTTTGTCAACAAGGGGCAAACCTCTATTTATACAGACGGCCTGGATTGGACCGATTATGCCGTGGAAACCGTAGCCAAGGTCAACAGCAACGCTGTCAGTTTGTGGTTCCGTGCGGAGAACGCTGCTTCCAACTATCTCTGGCAGATCAATGAAGCCGAGGGAAATGTGCTGAAAACCCATGTCTTTACCGGCGCATCCACCTACACGCAGTTCCCCATCGTTCAGTTAGGAAACGAATACCATCCCGGCGAATATAACAAACTGAAAATCGTTGTACAGGGGAAACAAATCCGAACCTATGTCAATGATGTGTTGGTTCAGGAGATCACAGACACAACCCACGCCAGCGGTTCCGTGGGCTTCCGCAACGGCAGTTCGGAAAGCGGCTATTACCAGTATCTCCAGGTATCTGAGCTGGCCTTGACCGCTTCCTGTGAAATCCACGTCACTCTGTGTGACACCTCCGCATTGGACGCCATTCTGGAAGAAGCCGCAGCCCTGCAAAGCATTGAATTCACAGCAGACAGCTGGAACGAATTACAAACGGCACTAGAAGCCGCCGGTCAGTTGGACACTGCATCCACACAAGCGCAAATTGATGCAGCAGTTACCGCCATCCGAGATGCTATAAACAGTCTGGTGCCTTCCCAACAACAGCTGCTGGGAGACCTGAACGAAGACGGAAAGCTGTCCGTCACCGATGTTGTTCTGCTGCGGAAGGCCATTTTGGGCGGGCAAACAAACCCTGTTGGCGACATGAACGCCGACGGCAGCCTGAGTGTCACCGATGTTGTTCTGCTGCGGAAAGCCATCCTAAATCAAACCTAAACACCTGATAGGAGACTATTGTCTCCTAAAAATGGGGCTCACGCATGGACGCGTGATTTGCACCATACCTGAAAAGGCTTCATACAAACAAATGTCTGAAGGCACATGAAAAAGGTGTGCCAATGGCAAAATGAGGACAGGCCGCTTTTCGCAGCGGCCTGTTTTTATGCCTGTGGGTTCTTGCGACCCTTAAACAATTCTCTGTTTCCCTGTTCTGTATGCTTTGTCCGTTTTATGAGAAAGCTAATTGGAAGCAATCTTTGCTTGCGGTTGGTGCCTGCAATGCTTTTTCCTATTTTTATCATATCAACTCATACTTTATGCCAAAAACATCTGCTTTCATCCTTCCATCAAAGAGGATTTGCCTTTTTGGATTCTTGAATGCCGCCACATAAAGCAGTGGTTACTTTAGCGAAGTCTGCAAAAAAAGCCGCCCGACAGAGGAAAATTCCTGCACAGTCGGACGGCTTTTCAGTTTTTCACAGGTATATCGAAAGGAAAGCGCTTTAGAATGGCAACGTCAACTTTGAGACAAAATAGCTTTTCTCAACAAAACCACGTCGGTGACCGACAGGCTGCCATCGCTGTTCAGATCGCCCCGGGCCAGCGTGTCCGCATCGGCAGACCCCGCCAGAATGGCTTTTCGCAGCAACACCACATCGGTAACCGACAGGCTGCCATCACTGTTCAGATCGCCAAGCAAAATCTCTTCCTCCGGGGGCACTGGCTCTCCAAACACCTGGATCTCGTTCATCTGCACATAACTGATGGTTTCCACGGCACTGGGCGCCGAAACCGCCGTCACGGTAATCCGGACATACCGGGCTTCGGTCGCTTCAAAATCTACCACCCGCGGGGAGAGATCCTTCACAGCAGGATCATTAATATCGGCCACGGTGGTAAAATCTTGACCATCCGTGGAAAGAGAAACGGTAAAGGAAACTGGGAAATGGCAGGCGGTATTGTCCGCCGTCAGCGCATCGGTTCTAGGCCACAACACTACCTGATTCACCCTGGACACTTTCTCCAGATCAACGGTCAAAACAGTAGGCGAAGCGGAAAGATCCTGACTGTTATAACTACTGGAGGAATAGCCGTAATCCAGGCTGCCGGGCTGTTCGGATTTGGCGGTGGTGCCATTCGTCAGATTCACGGCGGCAAATGCCGAAACCGCCACCTGAGAGGTGACCTGCACGGTCTTATGCAGCGCCAAATTGCCATCCGGATTGTCGGCATCCGGATCGTAGACCACACTGCCGGTAAAGATAGCGGCCAATACCTGTCCATACACCCGCACCAAGAAGTCATTGGGATGGTTAATATTGTTGCCGGTCATATCCGCATAAACCTTTTGCTCTAACAAGGAGGCATGCATGGAATTCATCTGGGCCACAGCGACCCCTTCCCCTTCCAAGCTCAACAAAATGGACTCATAGTCACACTGAGTACCCACAAAGGTGGAGATAGGATTGGCAAAGGTGGTGGAAACCAGCAGGAACTCGGCATCAGGGTTCTTGGCTCGGACGCCGTTCATGATTTCCCGGAGATTGGAAACGAAGCCAGAAGCATTGAGCCGTTGCGTTCCGTCATTCATGCCAAAGGCGATGACCACCAGGTCGGGATCGTAATTGGTCACCCGCTCCCGGATATTCTGCAGACCCCAGGCAGAAGTCTTCCCGGACAGACCGGTATTAATGGCCGAAATGGTGGCATCCGGATAGGCCTGCCCCAGGGACAGGGTCATCAGTTCGCTCCAGCGCTGCAAATAAGGCTCTGTCTCCATAAAAGAAGAAGAATTGTATCCCTCCGTGATAGAATCACCATAATAGACGATGCGCAGGTTACCGCCTTGCTCCAGTTTTTCCATGGTATTGGGCAGCAGGGCTGATTTGTTGGTAGGCACATATCCCATATATGCATCGGTATGGGTATAGGTTACGACGATCTGCCGCTGCTGAATGGCAGGGCCTTCCGAGCTGTACAGCCCGCGCCCGTCATTGGTGGAAAAGGACGAACCGGACGCAGGATAATAGAAATCATAGGTAGTCACGGGGATGGAACCGGTGGGAATAATATGCAATTTGCCGTCCACCAAAGTGTAATCCTCTCCTTCGGTATACACCTTGGACAGATCGGCAGACTTCACCGAGGAGATTTTATCCGCCCGGTACAACAAGGAAATATCTGCCACATCTCCGTTTTCATCAGCAATGGGCCAAACCGATTCATTATATACAGTATCGCCCTCCCAGATATTGGTCATATTCTGGGTAAAGTTCCGTTTTTCTCCACCGGACATGGCGTCGGTTTCCAGAACACCGTTGAGCCAAAGTACAATATTTGCCACATTAACCGAATCATAGAAAATATTCACGGCATGGGTGATACCCGGGAAGGTTTTCAGCACTGTACGGGTGTCACTTGTGGCCTGCAATAGGGCCTCATACAATCGAATGGAATCCGTGTATTCCACCTCATTATCAGCCAGACCGTGTTCCAGATAGAAGGGCGGCGCATTCTCCCCCACCTGCCAATAGGGAGACGCTTCCTTCAGCTTTTCCGAATCAGAAGCGGCACTTCCCAAATAAGCAGGTGCGTACTGGGCATTGCGGGCAGTCGTCATATCCGTAATAGCATAGTAGGAAACGCAGGCTTGCACTGCAGAGGACTGGTCCGCATTGCCCATAGACAAATCCTCATAAGCAGGGTTATCATTGGTAACTGCTACCAGGTCAGCGATGCAGCCGCCGGCCGACTCGCCCCAAATAGCAAAACGCTCTGTATCCAGACCGTAGGTAGCGGCATTCGCCCGAAGATAGCGAATCGCCGCTTTCACATCATAAATGCACTGGGGGTAAGGGTTGGCACTGCCCAGACGGTAATCCACAACAGCCACAGCGTATCCGCTTTGCAAAGCCTGTAAAGCGCCGCGGCAGGTGTACAGCGCCGAAGTTCCGGAGGAATTACCGCTGGAAAATCCACCGCCATGTACAAACACAATCACCGGATACTCCCCGCCTGAAGGACGGCCGGGCAGGATCAGATGCAGCTTTTCCTCGGCCGCCAGATCCGCATATTTCAAGTTCAGGTACGCATTAGAATACGAGGAAAGCTCCTCCCACCAGGATCCGGGACGGCTATTTTCGTAGGCGGTCAGACTATAATTGGGGGTAAAATGCTTGGCCAGGAAATTGAGGGAGGCCTCCTTTGCCGCATCGGAAGCCCAGTCGGAAGCAACGCCGTGAGCGCCAGTGGACGGGAAATAAGTATCAACATTTTCCGCCCCAATAGTGGCGGCCAGCTTTGCTGCCATCCGGAGGGACTGGGTGCTGGAAACCAGTGTGTCATTCATACCGTGGGTCAACAGCATAGGAACGGTATTTTCGTCCACATGGTAATAAGCGGAAGCAGCCTGCATATCCGCCTCGGTAGCATCGTCTCCCAACAGCATATAAATGGGATCCTTATTCTGCCCGATCAGGTTGGAACACTGGACGCTCCCCTCCCAGGTAGAAACATCTGAAATACCATAATAAGAGATCACCGCCTGCACATCCGAGGAAACATCAGAATTTCCCATAGACAGATCCTCAAATTCCGCCTGGCCATTGGTAGTACCCATCATCTGGGCCAGGTGTCCCCCGGCCGAAGCACCGGCGGCGATAAGAATATCCGGATTTAAATTATATTCTGCGGCATGAGCCCGGATAAACCGGGCGGCTGCCTTACAATCATAGATCTGGGCGGGCCAGGCAGCATTCTGAGCCAGCCGGTAATTTACCCGAACCACCGCATAACCATTGTCCACCATAGCCTGCAGCATATGATCCGATTCAGAAGTATTGGATTTATCCCCGATGATCCAGGCACCGCCATGATAAAACATCACCACGGGATATGGGCCTGTAGATCCATCCGTAGGATAGGTAATGCTCAAAGTCTGCGCGTCCAGGGTACTGCCGTCCACATAATTTACATTAGAGGTAGGCAAGGTGGTAGCAGCCGGATAACTCCATTTGTCATATTCCAGATCGGAAAATTCATCTGCAAACACCGTTTCACTCCCCTTGGTCACTCGGATATAATCCACATAGCCAGATTCTTTAGAACCCATCCGGAGTCCCAACTTCCCGGAGGTATATGTGGTGCCTAACGACTTGGTATTCAGCAAGGTATCGTTCAGATAGGTAGTTACCGTTCCATCCTGCATCTCCAACCGCATAGTTACCCAGGTGTTCAGCGAAACCACGGAAGAGGCCTGTTTATCGATAGAGGTCCAGTTCCCCGGCGCATGCTCCCAGACGCCACTGGGACTGGCAGGGTTTGTTGCCACAATCCAAAGTGCTTGGGCATTATCCGGGCCAAACAACAGCCCCACTCCCTCATAGGTCACCTTGGTACGTATCTCCACCGTGTAATTTCCGGAAAAAGACTCCTTAGTCATGTAGGTAATACCTGCGCCATTGGCCGGCAAATACAGAAGCCCATCCTGGGTGATGTAAGCACAGCCATCCGACGTGGATGCCACATACTCCTCTGCAGCAGCCGGCAATATCGCCACACTGCACAGGGAGACCATCAGCAGCAAGCACAATAAAACTGAAAGACAACGTTTCATCAAAAAAGACCCCTTTCTAAACGCATATGTTTGAAACGTTTAAATCAAGTAGATTGTACCATATTACCAAAGTTTTGTCAATCCTCATTTTTTAAACAGCAAACTTGATCAATAAAGATGGTAAATCCACCGAAAAGCGCCAGACACGGTGTTCACGGCCAAACCAATATGTCTTTCCATAAAAATAAAATATGATATGCCCTAAGGCGCCCTGGTGGGAAACTGTGATTTCCCACCAGGGCGCCTTATCTATCCGGACTTCAAAATCCCAGTGTACTTAACCCTGATTCAAAATGGCTTTCCGCAGAAGCACTACGTCGGTAACGCTCAGGGAATCGTCGCCGTTCATGTCACCCAGGGGAACTGTTGACACAGTATCACCATTCAGGATGGCTTTCCGCAACAACACCACATCGGTGACCGACAGGTTACCATCATTGTTCAGATCACCCAAAAGCCCCTCTTCGGTAGGATGGAGCAGTTCGTTGACCAGATCTTCGATGGTAGCCAGAGTTTCATAAGAAGCATCGTCCACATAATTGGACTGCTTAAAGGTCAAAGCATCATAAGCGTCCCAGATCTCCTGCACTGTATCCAGTACGGCCTGCAACGCATCCGCATCCATAGCCCGAACATCCTCCTCAGAGGGCAGGCCAGCAATCATCTCGATGACCTCCAAAGCGGCCTGCTTATCCTGCAGATTACCAACCTCCACCTCTGCGGCGGTCAGATCAGCAGAATTGGTCACCATGGCCTTCTGAGTAGCAGTCAGCTTGTCATACGCCTCCCGGGCAGACGTGACCTTCTCCACATCTTCTGCAGTAATCTCGGCGGGGATGGCATCAATCAATGCGATAACATCAGTCGCAGCAACCAGATCGGTCTTGTAGGTTGCCAACAGAGCCTCTGCAGCCTGCAGGTCGGCATAGTTGGTCACCTTTGCCTGCTGGGCTTCGTCCAAGGCATCATACTCCGCGCGAGCCTCAGCAATCAATGTTTCGGCATTAGCAGCATTCTGAGCATCAATCGCTGTGGGCAGATTGGAAATCTTGTTAACTACTTTCACATAGGCGTTTTCGTCGCCGTACTCCTCGAATACGCCGTCCTGATAGAAGCCGTATTCAAAATATTGGATTCCGTTCACCAAGTCAGAGGTGGGCAAACCGGTCTTGGTCAGAACAGCAGCCACAGTATCAACCTCAGCAAAAGTCACTGCGGCGTCCCAGGCCGCATCGGTCAGAACATACGCGGTATTCTCCACATAAGAAGCAGGATCGGCAACATCCAAAGCAGCCACTCTGTCAGCGGTGTTCACAATCTTGGCTGCGCCGTCCGGACCTTCAAAATCCTGATAGAGGAAATCACCATCGGTCTGCACGGCAGAAACCGGAATACCTACATTCAAACCCTCCCACTTGTGGGTCTGATTATACATGGCATAGGCATAGGCAAAGGAGTTGTTCTTCTCGGTATCACCAATCTTGATGCTCGCATCTCGAGTGATGGAAGTACCATTGACGTCACGGGACTTGGTATACATATTGTAAACCTGATAGACCTTACCGTTATAGGTGAAGGTGTTGGACATAGCAACTTCGTTCCAGTTCTGGTCTGCAATAAAGTATTCATATACCGCAAAGGCCGTTCCGGCATAAGGAGAATAAACACCTGCGCCACCGCCGTAAACACCGGAGGAAGCTACATTTTCGGGAGAATTCAGGCTCCGCAGACCAAAGGCAAGATAAACAATGGTCCATTCGTCAATCGTATAAGTGGCCTCCAGATCACCCAACTTATAGGCCCGCTTCGCATATTCGTATTTGATTTCATCAGCAATGGCATCCAGGGTAGCCTGCTTGTAAACTTCATCGGCTTCCGCACCAGCCAGCCACTCCTGCCGGTCATTCTTGGAAGACCAGCCGGTTACAGTTACATTGACATCATCTGCCAGCTTGTCATAGGCTTCCTGAACCTCCAGCAGTCTGTCATATCCGACAACCTGCGCCTTCTGGGTTTCGGACAGAGTCTCATAAGCCTCCAACGCAGCATCAATGGAAGATCCCGCCTTATAGGTGTCCACAGAAGTGGCAGCAGAAATCAAAGTATTGACCTTCAGCACATCCTGATCCAACTCAGCCACACTACCATCGTATTCAAAATAACTATTAAAGAAATTCACGTGATCATTGTGGCAATTACCATCCACATTGAACACCTTCACAATAACCGTCTGGGTACCGTCAGGCAGAACAGCGTCAAAATTCTGGAAGGGTTCTTCTGCTGACAGCCCCTTGGTGCTGGTCATCAGCATACCATCAGCAAAAATGCCGATATAGTCGCCTACAGCCATAGAATCTGCAACTGCATTGGAGCAGAAGCCGATGGTACCGGAGAACTTATTAAAGGTATAACCGGAAACATCAAAAGTAATCGTGGCGCCGCTGCCGCCGGGTTCCATCCAGAAATCGGGAGTCAGACCGTCCGTGTTCCAATCGAAGGTAGCATCTGACTCACAGGTACCAGGCAGCTCAGAAACAGAGGGCAGACCGAAATCTGATTCATAAATGACAGCGTCATTGTCGTCATTCATAACTTTAATGTCTTGGAAACAAGCAGCCTCAGCAGCCTGCTGGTTTGCACGGAAACCCAGAACATTCAGGGTAGCTACAGAAGCAGGAATGGTCTGATCTTCCATGGCAATCCCATTAATGGAAACCTTCATGGTAGCATTTCCGCCCCCATTATTGATCACCTGCACTACAATGGAGTTCCAGCTTACGGCATCCTCTGCCGTCAAACCGGTATCTAAGGTGGTCAGACAAGACGCACCGTTGTTCACCCAGGTATGAGGACGATACACCAGCTGGGCGCCATTGGTCTCACTGGGGTTGTTGTTGAACTGGCACATAACAAAATTAGTCCCATCGGTACCGAACACCAAGCCGGCTGCCTTGTTTACCAGTTTACTCTTATAGGTGATGGTATAGTTGGTGGCGCCGCTATTTTCAAGACTGATGGTCTTAATTTCACAGCTATTGGCATAGGCCGCGCCCTCCTCGTTGATAGACACGCCGTCAAAGCCGCTGGTAGCTGACGGGGAATTGGCACCTGCAACCGTGTTAGGTACATCCAGAACCGACGTTTTAGGCGAACCTTCCGCCGAAGCCGTCAGGATACAGGCACAGGTGCTCATGACCAGGGTCAACGCCAATACAAAGGCCAGGACCTTGGACATTTTCGTATGTTTCATGAAAACTCCTCCTTTAATATTTGCATTTAATCATTTTCGCCTGGCAAAATTTGCAAAGCTTAAAACGATTAAATTTATCGTGTAAATATTAACACATTTTCTAAAAAAAGTCAATGTGAAAAATCAAATTTCTACTCCACGCACAAATCCAGACGCTGCTTCTTGTGTAAAACAACAAGAGGCAGCGTCCTTTCGTTTTTATCAAGCTCAGGTATTCAGGATTTCCTTCCGCAGGAGCACCACATCGGTAACCGACAGTGTGAAGTCACCGTTCAAATCACCCATCTGCTCATATTGCTTGTTCAGAATCGCCTTTCGCAACAGCACCACATCGGTAACCGACAGTGTGCCATCCAAATTCATATCTCCAGGCAGCAGTTCCGGCTCAACCGGTTCTTCCGTGTAAGTAATGCCGTCCTGCCAAACCTGCACCTCTACAAGCCGGGCGTAGTCAGTTGCCTTGGGTATGAAAATCCGCACCTTCTGGGTCTCTAAAGCTGGGAAACCTACCTGCACCACGGCATAGATGTTTTCAGAAATACTACCTCCCGGCAGGAGCTCCCAGCTCTCTCCAGTCCAATACTGCACCTGGAAATTCCGCAAACCATAGGAGGTGGCCGTAGTGGTCAAATCCGGAGCGGCACAGGTAGCGTATTGATTTTGCAGCATATAAATTTCTACCTGAGAGATGGATTGGGGCTGCCCAAAATCCAGCTCCAGCCAGGTATCGCTGCCATCCGTGGTGGCGGAAGACCAACCTCCGTCATGCTCCCAGCGGTTGCCGGTGGTATCTCCATTGACCACACTGGCGGGGGCATAGCTGCGACCGCCTTCAGCCGTGGAAGAAGCCGTCACCGTAGCGGTTGACGCAATATTTTTGCCGGCCGCCAGATACAGAGTTTTATCCGGTGAGGTGACCCCCTGCCAGGTAACGGAGACCTGGGCCTGCTCTGCTGCCATGGAGCGACAGGTAAGAACGTTGTCCCGGATTTCTACTGCGTCCGATACAGTTTGGAAATACAGATCCGGAAGTCCGGCGGCTTCCACCGTTTTGCCGGAATTTGTCACCACCCGAGCGGACAATCGCAGCCCATCTCCTGCAAAATGTAGGGTCCGCTTGGAAAAAACTGCCTGCAACCGCCGAACCGTCGTTTCATTGACCGTCACCAGCACTTTAGTAGTCAGATCGCCGCACTGAACCGTCACGGTAGTGGAACCAACCGTCAGTCCGGTGACCTTTCCGGCATCATCCACCGACACAGATTCACCGGCTGTAAAGGTCAGGCTACCGGAAGGAATCCGATACTCGGTACCATCAGCTGTCTGCCCAGTCACTGCGATCCTTGTGGAATCGGAAAGGCCCAACGCCTGGGCAATCTCCCCTACCTCCAGGATAGGTTCCTCTACATTTGCGGAGATGGAACAAATCTTCACGCCAGGGCACAAAATCGTGTGATTGCCGGAGCCCAATTCCGATAGAACCAGGTACTCCCCTTCCCGCTGACCGGTAACCGCCTGGCCATCCACCAGGACTTCATCTTCTCCATAGGGCAAATAAACATCCGCCGTCACGCCCACCGGGACAGTCGCCGTCAATTGGAGCCCATCCCCTGCCAGCTGCTGCCAGACCACTGCGGCCATACCATAAGGCGTGTGTGTAGCGCCCTTAACCCAGTCCAGATCCTCGGGCACATAGGGGCGGATCACCAGATGGGAGCCACCGGGGGTATCCAGTTGCAGTCCCAACAGATAGGCGTAGAACCATTCCACTACATGCCCCATCATACAGTGGTTCTGAGATTGACTCATATCCCAGAATTCCGGTAGAGAAGTGGCGCCCCGGGTCAGGAAATAACCGTAAGAAGGCTGATCCATGCAGGTCACCATCCGATACACCACATCCGAGCGGCCGTAACGTCCCAGCACAACCAGCATTTGCCGCAGACCTACCTCCCCGGTGGAAAGGTGCCATTCCCAGGCCTCGATCTCCGCTACCAGCTGATCCAGCACCGCCGCCTCGTATTCCTCCGGCACCAAGCCGGAGAATAAAGCGCAGGCATAGGAAGCCTGGCTGCCGGAGCCATACACACAGGTAGCAGCATTGAAATACTTTTTATTGAAGGCCGTCTTGATATTGGCCGCTAATTCCTGATACGCCTTGGCCTCCTCCGGCTTGTTCAAAATGCCGGCAATTTCTGCCATGGCCTGAACTTCATAATAATAGGCTGCCGAAACCACCAGACCCCGCGGCGTAGTAGAATCATAAGAACCCCAGTCCCCCAGCCCAAAATCAATGAGATCGCCGCTGGACTGGGTCTTTAAATATTTCACATATCCAGCCATGGTATCATACCCGGTTTCCAGTACCGAGAGATCCCCGTACATTTGATAGCAGTAATACGCCGTTAAAATGCAGGCGCCGCCCCAGTTTACCTCACTGGACATATCTCCCGGAAACTGAACATATTCGGGTGCCACACAGGGCACTTTGCCATCGGGGTATTGAGAATCAGCCATGTCCTGGAGCAGCTTTCGGGTCCAGGATTGGATATCATAGGCATAACCCATGGAATAGTACATCAGCTGGCTTACCTCCAGCCACCCCAGTTTCTCCCGGTCGGGGCAGTCGGTAAGAACCGACTGCATATTGGCCTCCACGCTGCGGTTGACAATACGGCAAATGGCATTTAGGGTCTCGTTAGAGGTTTCAAAAGAACCGTCAGCGGCATTGTCCGCCCGGACGATGTACCCGGTAATATCAGCAATCGTCAAGGTGCCGGGATAATTCTCAATGTATAGATACTGGAATCCGTGATAGCAGAATTGCAGGGTGAAAGATTCTGCCCCGGTACCCGCCATTACATAGGAATCATAGATTGGCAAATCGTTATTGGTCATAGAGACCTGATTCACACCGTCCCCGCTGGCATTCAACTGCTCCGTTGGATACAGAGTCACGGTCTGACCCCGGTGGGCAGCAGAGGTCTCCATCCGCAGGGTATAGATGCCGGCATAATTGACCCCCATATCCACCAAATAAGCACCGTTTGCCAGGTGTTTCACAGAAACCGGCGTCACCGTATCGGTGATGCGGATAGGGGTGGTGTTCCGTGCGCAAAGCTGACCTGCCGGCGCATTCACCTTGGCGGCCTGCCCCCAATCGGAACGGTCGGTACCATATAGATCCCACCTGAGGATCTCCCTGGTAGCGTCATAATCCTCTCCGCCATACCAGCTGGAGAAGGTCAGAGGGCCGGTGGTCTGAGCCCAGGTATTATCAGTAACGATCCGTTGGGTACTCCCATCGGTATAAATAATCTCCAACTGGGCAATGGCCTTCAGTTCACCGGCGTTATCATGTTTCTGATACCGACCGGGGGTGGAACCTACATTATAGACGCCGTTGCCCAAAGCAATGCCCAGTCCGTTTCCACCTTCCTGCAGCAAGTCGGTCACATCATAGGTCACATATTGTACCCGGGTGTCCCAATCGGTTTCGTTGGGGTCAAACAGGGTATCAGCCACGTTCTGGCCGTTCACCGTGGCGGTGTACAGTCCCAACCCGGAAATATATAACCGGGCCGATTGCACATCGCCGGACAACTGAAACTCTTTGGCAAAGATGGGTAACGCCGCCGTATATTTGGGTGGATCAGTAATCTCCACCGTCTCTACCGTCCGGAAGGACAGGCCATCGTCCGACACCTGGATATCATACACCTTGGGATAATCCGGGCAGGTAACACCATCCGCCTGCAGCGCATCCGAACGAGCATACAAGCGGAAGGTGTCAAACGTTTCCTGTGCCCCCAGATCCACCGTCAGAGTTACCGGTGTGGACAACTTAGTCCCGGAAAGAACCCCGGAAGAATATCCATGATTGCCGCCGTAAGTCTGCCCGTCGGTGAGGTTTTCAGGGCTCCAACTGCCGGTGGCATTCAGCGCATCCGATGCAGCGGCTGGTTTCCCCAGAGCCAGGTTCTCCCCATCACCCTGGAAGATTTCCCATTCCATCACCTGTAGCCGATTCAGATTTTCAGCCTGGGGATTCCCACCAATCTCCCGGACCTGCAGCCGGACATATCGGGCGGTAACCGAATCAAAATGATTGATCATCACATTAGAGTCCACACCCCGGCCAATCCACTGGGCTGTCCAGTCTGCATCGGACAGCAGACCCATTTCAAAAGTGGCCGTCTCGCTCCAATCACTGGCCTTGCGGTTCAAATCCCAGGTCATAACCTTCCAGTAAACCTTCTGCCGGGAGGTAAGAGGACTCCCGCCCCAGACAATGCCAAAGCAGGCGGTATCGCTAACCTTGCCGGTATCCCACAAATCCCCGGTATCTGCATCCAGCAGGGCCTGGCTGGACGCCGCCAGAATCCGGTACCCGGTTTGCCGCTGGCCATTTTCACTGCTTTTGTTCTCCCAGGACAGGGTGGGATTTTCCACATCCAGTCCTATAGGATTTTCCAAAAGCTCCGTCCGCAAATTGCAGACGGTCAAACTGCCGGCCGTTACAGCAAAAGCAACTTCAGCTGGGCAAAGGCTGGCCAAAAGTAAACATCCGGTCAGCAAAGAACTCAATAGTTTTTTCCAACATTTCATAACCTATGTACCTCCGTTCGCGCTTATTTAACACGTTTATAATAGCATGTTTTGCTAATCACCGCAATGATAAATATGCAACAAAAAACGGATCTTTCTTCCGGGATACTGCACAGTTCAAACACCGCGAATTGCTGCAATCTTTTATAAGTTTTACACGATATAAGCTTTTAAAAATCAATCCTGAAAGATGGCACCTTACTCATACCAAAGTCCAACAAATGATGTTGGTGCAACCTGGCAGCATGCTCCGGATATTTGCTCCACATTCCCGGTCATGCGGAACCGATTGTTTCCGTAAAATACGGCCCAAAAAGGTTTTATGATTTCCAGAGATGCGAATAAGAGACGCAAATACACGTATGGTTTTCCCCTGGACGCAAAACCGCAGAAAATTGCATGGCATATAAACATACCCATCCAACACCCTCCGTTTTTCTCTCCTGAAAACAACCCAGAATTCCAAATATATATTAATTATATAAAACATCCATCAAATAACAATTACGGTTGTTGTGATAAAACAGTACAAAATTGCTCTCGCATAAGCACACATTGACATTTCTTTTGTAGCTGTTATAATAATGATAAAAGAGGTGTTTTCTGTGCTGGAATATCAAATGGATTTATTACCCGGCTCCTATAGCTGGTATTCACCCACCGCAAACACATTTGCCCAGTCCTTTCCTTTTCACTGTACAGACTCCGGCAAATATATCAACAATGATACTTATTATACAAAGCGGGACAACCTTAACAGCTATTTACTGATAGCAACCGACGATGGCTGCGGAAAGATGTACTGGAAAGGGCAAAGTTGTCTTTTAGAAAAAGGGAGCGCGGTATTGATTGACTGCAACACCTATCAGGAATACTGCACAGTAAAGGGAAACGCATGGAGCTTTTACTATCTGCATTTTCGAGCACTATCCATGGAAGGATACAAAAACACACTTCTTGCAAAACTGACCCCAACAAAATTACGGTCACAGAAATATTTCTGGCAGCTGATGGAAGAAATATATCAATTGTCACATCAGACAGATGTTCTTTCTTACGCCGCACAAAGCAATGCCATTTCTAATCTTCTGACTGAAATGCTGTATTCATTAACAAATGACAGTACCGTCACACAGCAGCTGTACCGTTCGGACATTACCACTCTTGCAGAATATATCCGGAATCATTATGCGGAACCACTTCGCCTGGAGGATTTTTCACAGCTCACACATCTATCTAAATATCACCTGATACGGTTATTTGAAAGGCAAATCGGAATGCCACCTTATCAATATCTGCATATGTGCCGTATCAATCAAGCGCAGCATCTATTGAGAACATCGGATATGACTATATCGCAGATTGCATATGCAATCGGATACAATGATCCGGTGGTATTCACCCGGCATTTTAAAACATTTCACAGAATCACGCCAAGGGAATACCGAAAAGAATGTATCGTGATGCTGCAAGATCTATCCAAAGCCTCGCCAACTCCATAACCGCGTACTAGATAAAAAGAGGAGCAAACCGTTTACAAACGACTTGCTCCTTTTTTAATGCAATTCAAACTAGTTCGCCGCGCGACTCATAAGTGATTCACACAGCTTTTCGGACTATGGCCACCAATACGGTAATATCATCCTCATGTCCGTCTGTCCGGCGGCGCCGCGCCCCATCAGCAATCTCACCTGCCAAGGCTTTGGCAGTTCCCTCCCCGAACTGCAGCAAGATATCACTGATCCAATCAGAGCCACTTTCGGTAGCACCGTCCGTAACCATCACCAGAACATCTCCCACACTCAAATGGATAGCAGCCCGGTCAAAGGCCACCTCCTGCAAAATTCCAGCCGGCATGCTTCGGCAATCCGCCCGGGCTGTTTTCCCGCTACGGCGCACAATGGTGGGGGCCGCCCCTGCCTTAAACAATTCCAGCCGCCCGGTGAACAGATCCAAACAGGCGGCATCTACAGTAGAAAAGGATTCATCGGTGGATTTACAAGACATGGCGGCATTGAGGATCCGCAAGGCACAGTCAGGACTGAATCCGGCCTTTAGCAACCGTTCCATGAGACCAGAAGCCATGGCGCTGTCTACTGCAGCCCGGCCGCCGGTACCCATACCGTCACACAACAGCAGATTGGCCCGTCCCCGGCTGTCAAAAAAGTACTGGTAACTGTCCCCGCAGACACTGCCGCCGCCAAAAGGCAGCTGACAAGCCCCAAAGTCCAGGAAAAAATTGGCCTTCTCCCAAAGAGACAGCAGAAATTCCGAGCCGGCCTCTTCCACAGTAGGCGGATCAAATTCCCGGTTACAGATCCCCTCAACCAAATGAAGCACCTCTCGGCGGCTGGGGCAGTTTTTGGATGTCTTCCGCAACCGGATCTGCAGCCGAACACGCCCAGCCTCATCCAACGTACAATCACAGCCGGTAACTGGGATCCCCGCCTCTTTCAGGGCCCGCTCCACCGCATCTGCACGGTCGGGATCCTCCAGCCGCTTCACCGAGAATTCTTCCGAAAGATCTGCCAGCATTCCTGCCACTCCGGAAAACTGATCGGTTACCACCGTCCGGATTTCCTCCAGCCGCCGCTGAGCCGCCAGAGTCGCTGCATAGGACGCGTATTCCCGCCGAGCTGCCCCAGCAAAACGTTCTAACCGCAGGCATCGGCCCTGGTATCCTTCCGGCGCTGTTTCCTGCCGCCCCAGCGCAAATACCGCCGCGGCCGTTTCCTCCCTGGCAGATTCCCAGCAAGTCAAACGCAGTGCACATCCACTGCAGGCCGACAGTTCCACCCGACGCAGCACCTCTCCCTGCGCTGGCGGATGATTCAATCGCTGGGCCACACGTTCCACCGTCTCCGACACTTCCTGCATCGCGTCAGCAGCGAATGCCAACCGATTGGTCACAGCGTTGGCCACACTGCCCGCCTCCCGGATGGGACTGGACGGTGCAAACAGTACAGCCACCCGGCGGCAGACACTAGCCGGACAAATCAAAAACATGGCAGCTGCAATCACTGATTCCAACAGGGATGCCAATGGTGCCGTACCGCCGCCGGACATGACCCACCAAAGGCCAAAGCAAAGAACGCCTGTCCCCGCTGTGGCGAACCGACCAATCCCGGAGAAGATTCCGGCAAACAAACCGCACATAGCAAACGCCAGAGATACAATCATGGCATCTCCACCGGGCAGCGCAGCAAAAAAGGCGGCGGTAACACCGGCAACTGCGCCCACCTGCACGCCGCCGTATCCAGCAGCAGCCAACACTGCCGACAGCAGCAAAATCCGCCCCAAAGAAAAGTCACCAACCCGGATGGATAGCGTACCGGACAGCAGTAATCCCCCGGCAATGATGACAGTGCAAAGCTCCGTACCGGACAAACCGGTGGACACCTTGGGCAGTAAGGAAATGCCCCGGTGCAGCATCCAGGTGCAACCGGCAGCCAGGAAAGCCTCGGTCACCAGCATCCACGCCTGATTCGCCGAGGCCGAACCGGCCAGCACAGCAAATCCGGTGGCTAAAGATACTGCCAAACACAGGCCGGACAAAACCCATTCTGTATGCTTGACCCGGACAATGTCCCCAACCAGCCATTTTACAATCCCAATGGCCAGCACTGCAATGGCGTACCGAAAGCCGCCGGAGCCTGTTACAGGAAACAAATACCCCAGCAAAGCCCCCAGCACCGCCGGTAAAGCACCAGCCGGCATGCCGGCTGCCACTGCCAAACCCAAGGGTAGATATTCCCCGAGCAAGGCTGTCCTGGCACAGAAAAAGGCTGCTGCCCCCTGCACTATCCACTTACCCGCTGCGACGGCCAGGTCTTTGGCAGGAAAGGCCCTGCCGTTTTCCATAATGTCCTTCATCTTTTCCACCGTCCTTTGATGAAACCATTATAGAAGACAAGCTGCCGCAAAATATGTCAAAGCCAGTTGTCAAAAAACGCCGATGCTCCTGCCAAAAAGCCAGCCTTCCCCAGCCATCGGGGGTTTTGGCTCCCCTGGTGCTTTTGAAACCACAAGATACAGGGGTCGGGGTTTGTCGAGAACTTTTTTGCATGTTTTTCCACCCTGTAGCATAGGAAAATTTTTCCGCCACCCTTGTAATTTTCATCGTCAACGCTTATAATAGGGGTACATATGCGTTAGGAGGATACACTTTATGAAACTCGGAATCGTGGGACTTCCCAATGTGGGGAAATCCACCCTGTTTAATGCCATTACGAATAACGGCGCTGAAGCCGCCAACTATCCCTTCTGCACCATTGACCCCAACGTGGGAATCGTACCTGTTCCGGACAAGCGACTGGATCAGCTGTCCGAAATGTATCACCCTAAAAAGACCACCCCGGCCGTCATCGAATTCGTGGACATTGCCGGACTGGTGAAGGGCGCCTCCAAAGGAGAGGGCTTGGGGAATAAATTCCTGGCCAATATCCGGGAGACAGATGCCATTGTCCATGTGGTACGCTGCTTTGAAAACGACGATATTATCCATGTGGAGGGCAGCATCGACCCTGCCCGGGATATTGAGACCATCAATCTGGAGTTAATCTTCGCTGATATTGAAATGACCCAGCGCCGTCTGGATAAGACCGCCAAAGCCATGAAGGGGGATAAGACGCTGGCCGGCGAAGTGGACTTTTTAAAATCTCTCATTGCTCATCTGGAGTCCGGCAAACCCGCCCGGACGGTGGAACGGGACGAGCAGGGCCAGGAAGTGCTGGATTCCATGTTTCTACTAACCACCAAGCCGGTGATCTACGCCTGCAACATGAGCGAGGAGGACTTTAAATCCGGTATAGATTCCAACCTGCGTTTCCAGGCCGTAAAAGCACTGGCCGCCCAAGAAGGAGCCACTGCACTTCCCATTTGCGCCCAGCTGGAAGCTGAAATTTCCAGCCTGGAGCCGGAGGAAAAGGAACTGTTCCTTTCGGATCTGGGTCTGGAGCAATCGGGGTTGGATCGTATGATCACTGCCTGCTACTCGCTCCTGGGGCTTATTTCCTTCTTGACTTCCGGCGAGGATGAGTGCCGGGCCTGGACCATCGTAAAAGGCACCAAAGCCCCCCAGGCTGCCGGAAAAATCCATACAGATTTCGAGCGGGGCTTTATCCGGGCTGAAGTAGTGGCTTTTGACGACTTGATGGCCTGCGGCACCATGGTAGCCGCCAAAGAAAAGGGCCTGGTTCGCAGTGAAGGCAAGGAATATGTGGTGAATGACGGCGATATCATCCTGTTCCGCTTTAATGTGTAAGAAACTGGTTTGGTTTGTGTAACGAGGCTTTTCTAAAACCACATATGCTCTACAATTAAAATACAGAGAATGAAGTGCTCCCTTGGCATTCGCCAAAACCGCTGTTACAGCTGATGACTTCTGCAAGGAATATTGCAGGGTCATCAGCTTTTTTATTATAAACGGAGGAAATAATATGCTATTCAGTATTGCACTCATACTGTTTTATTCATGTTGGTGGGCGCCACCGTCGATTTGCGCTATGTCCGCACGGCCGGCATCGCAGCCATAATATTGATCTTTGCAGTCCTGCTTTTCCGGATGCTGGGAGTATGCTGCTGTCTGTTGGGTACCAAACTACGGTGGAGGGAGCGACTTTTCTGTATGTTGGCCTATACCCCCAAAGCCACTGTACAGGCAGCCATCGGCGGCATCCCGCTGGCCATGGGTCTGAACTGCGGAAATACTGTATTGACCGTTGCTGTCCTGTCCATTCTCATTACCGCTCCCCTGGGCGCCTTTCTGATAGATCTGACTTATCAAAAGCTGCTCTGTCCAGCGGAACCACGCTCCCCGGAATACCATACAAATAATCATCAGGACATGTAAAAGGATTGCTGAATCACCGTAATCTATTGTTAGAAAAATCTACTATCAAAGAGATAACTGTATTTTACAAAACTAATATTCTATTCGTAAATATTTCACTTACGTCACAAGAGATGGCTTTATTACAACAACAGTGAAAATGGAAGCGTGGATTTGACACCAACCCACCCACAATTGCCACAGTAGGAAAGTTTACGGGTTGGCAACAGCGGAAAAAGGGAAAGTCAGCATAAAAATTACGCTACCGATGAACGCTACCAATACATAGTCGATCTGAATTACTAAAAGGTCTGAATGGCTGAAAATTAAATGGCGAATCGCCAAGTGGACACCTGCGAAATTGTTCCATTGAAAACGCAAGATAAAACAGACCACGCCCGGCGGCGCAGATTGCAACGCCGGGCGTGGTCTGTTTCTGTTCTTTATTTTGCGTACCTGGTTTCGGCTTGCCGCTGAAGATCTGCACCAGCGGTTACCGGCTTACACAGGAAGCGGAAGGTAAACTCTTTAGTACCGAGCTGGTATTGCTCTGCCAGTTTGGGGCCGCAGGAGTGAGAACCCACGCCGCTTTGGAGGTAATCCACTGACACATGGGTCTTGGTGCGGACCGGCAGTTCAAAATTATGCCTGGTGCTTTCCAGCACCTTCTGACTATAGGGCAAAGCGGAAAAGTCAAAGGGGATCTCTCCGGTCACCAGCAGGCCATTTCCCAGCGCATCCATCACCGCCGCCCAATGGGTGGCATAATGGTTACCGCAGGACTGGGGTCGGATATAATCAGTCAACTGCCCGGCCACATCCCCGGTAAACCGCCCAATGTGGGCAGCATGGTGCCGGTCAATATAGCTATCACCGGGGCCGTAGCCAAACCAGGTTACCTGGTCAAATGCTTTGGGCATGGCAAAAGCCACACCGAATCGAGGCAGCCAAGGAGCATGCTCCTCCACTGTAATATGATGAGTCACGTCAATCTGCCCGGCTGCATTCACCGTCCAGCTGGCTGTACCCACAATTTTATTCCCCTGGGTGGGAGCCGCCATGGCAAAGTCCACATGGATCACCACGCCATCACTCCCCTGCTCCACCACACAGTCATGAACCCTGGTAATGAGCCGGTCATAGCCATGGTCCTGCCAGGTACGGGCCTCTTCCCGCTCGTTGTCAATAGGAGCGCGCCACAAGGTATAACCCATGGTACCAGCCAGCAATTCCCGGCCACCCACTGACAGACTGGAAAACCCTCCCCGCAGCTTATCAAACACATAGGTGAAACCCGAGCCGGTAACCTTGACGGTCTTTGCCGTCTCAGCCGCGGTGAGCATGGTTTCCGGCAGAGGGGCCAGATGCCCACTGGCCGGGGTATCCAGCCGGAACTCGACCGAGGCCATTTCGGTACCGGCAGTCACCGCTCCATCGCCTCCCAGCTGCCGGAAGAAAATCCGAACATAGCAGACGCCATCCTTGGGTACCGTAAAGGGCACTGTCACTGTCTCCGACTTCTGGGGTGGAATCACCAGAGGACCCATGCAGCCAGAATCAGTCACCACACCGTTGCGGGTTACCTCATAGCAACATTCAAACCGGGACAAATAGGTAAAATAATACAAATTGGTTACGGTAAAGGTTCCCGCAGCCAGATCCACCGCGTCCACCTTCACCGGCTGAATCACATATTTTAGTTCTTTCAGTCCCGGCATAGGCTCCCGACGGGGAGACACCAGCCCATCACAGCAAAAGTTGCCGTCATGATCCGGCTCATTGAAATCACCACCATATACGAATTTCTCCCGACCGGCCTTGTCCGTCCCGGCGTACAACCCGTGGTTGTACCATTCCCAGACAAAAGCACCGAAGAAATTGGGCTTCGAATAAATTACATCCCAGTAATCCTTTAAATCCCCGGGGCCGTTACCCATAGCATGAGAATATTCACACAGCATATAAGGCCTCGGATCGGTGGCATCGTCGCAAAATTCCCCGGACCATTTGGGGTCGGCATACATCCGGCTCACCACATCCGTTTCCGGGGCAAAGGCATAGTCCCCGATAGAATTATGACCCTCATAATGGGTAAAGCGGGTTGGGTCTTTTTCCTTACACCAGGCCAGACACTTAACAAAATTGCAGCCATAGCCCGACTCATTGCCCATGGACCAGCCTACCACACAGGGCCGATTCTTATCCCGCTGCACCATACGGCTAACCCGATCCAAATAGGCTTCTTCCCATTCTTCCTGATCGGAAATGCGGCCCATGCTCCCCAGGACATACATGCCGTGGGTCTCAATATCGGCCTCGTCCAGCGCATACAGACCGTAATGGTCACACAACTGCAGAAACCGGGGATCATTAGGGTAGTGAGAGGTCCGCACAGCGTTGACATTGTGGGACTTCATGAGCAAAATATCTTTTGTCATGGTTTCCACCGTAGAAACATAGCCGCCGTAAGCGTCAAAATCGTGACGATTGACCCCCTTCAGTTTGATGGATCGGCCGTTAAACTGGACCCGATCGCCCTCAATCTTCACGGTACGCAGTCCGATACGTTCAGGAATGTACTCCCCGGCAGAGCGGATCACAGCCGTATACAGGGAGGGCGTTTCCGCGCTCCAAAGGATGGGATCCTCCACCGTATAGCGGATGACCCCTTCCGGATCGGCAGCCCGCCGGGTCAGTTCTTTCCCGGCCGGATCCAGCAGAAGCACCTCCGCATCAGACGCCTGTTCCCCCTCCAGACGGAAGGTCAGCTCCGCCGTCCGCAGATCCTCCGCCACCTGGGTGGTCACGGTATAATCCACCAAATGCCCCTTGGGCCGCCCCAGGAGATACACATCCCGGAAAATACCCGAAAGACGCCATTTATCCTGACATTCCAAGTAGCTGCCATCGCACCATTTCAGCACCACCACCGTCAGACGGTTGCGCCCTGCCTTCAGGTAGGCGGTAATATCAAATTCGCTGGTCATGTGGGAAACCTGACTGTATCCCACGAACCGACCGTTGAGGTAAAGATAAAAACAGGAATCTACCCCTTCGAACACCAGATACTTATCCAGGCCGTCCCAGTAGAATCCACCGTAAAGTCCCGAACATAAACCCCCGTGGGATTTTCCACAGGCACATAAGGCGGCTCTACCGGGAAAGGGTAGCGGGCGTTAATATAATTAGGATAATCATACCCCAGCATCTGCCAGTTAGAAGGCACCGGCACCGTGGTCCAATCGGCCACAGGCTGATCTGCCTTCACGATACTTTCCGGCACCTCTGCGTAACTGTCATAGTAAGAAAACTTCCACTCCCCGGACAGCAAGGCAAAACGATCCGACTCCTCCCGGGAACCGTTGACGGCCATCTCCATACTGCCAAAGGGAATGTAATAGGCTCTTGGCTCCTGACAGCCCACATGGAGCCGTTTCGGATTCTCATGATATCGTTTACTGTTCATGGTGTAGATTCCTCCTTCTTTACAATACGGTTGCAGATTTCCACCGGCTTGCCGTGTTTCAGATAGATCCGAGGTACCCGGCGTGCCACATCACATACCGTTTCATAGTTAATAGTTCCGGCCAAAGCGGAAAGTTCCTCCACCGGCAGCTGGGCTTCTCCGTCCTTTCCAAATAGGGTGACGGTGTCCCCCTCCTGCACATTTTCCAGTTTGGAAATATCCAACATCAGCTGATCCATACAAACCCGGCCAATAATGGGGACGCGCTGCCCATGGAGCAGGGCCTGCCCTTTATTGGATACTATCCGAGGATAGCCATCGGCATACCCAATGGGCACCGTGGCCACCCGAACCGACTCTTGGGCAGTATATGTTCTGCCGTAGCTGACACATTCTCCGGGAGCCAGCGTCTTGACAAAGGAGACGACCGATTTCAGTGCCATAACCGGGTAGAACTGATCCATAAATTCCAGCCCGGGATTGGGGGGCAGACCGTAAAGAATAATGCCTGCCCGCATGCCATCCAGATGTTTATCAGCATGAAGCATGGTACCGGCAGAGTTACAGCAATGAACAAAATCCAGCGCCACTCCCCGGGCCCGAATGGCCTCCACACCAGCCATGAACCGGCGGTACTGCGCATTGGTAAATTCGGCGTTGGGATCGCTGTCCCGATCGGCAGTGGCGAAATGAGTAAAAGCACCGGTAGCATGGAGTCCCGGCAACGTGGCACAATCCGCTGCCAGCCGGGCTGACGCCGGAATAGCAGCCTCGCTGCGGCAGTCAAACCCGATGCGTCCCATACCGGTGTCCAGCTTGATATGTACCGAAACAGTGACCCCGGCCTGCTGGGCTTCTGCCGAAAGGCGGACCGCATATTCCGCCCCGAACAAGGCGGTGGTAAGATCATATTTGGCCAAATCTGCAACTTCTTCCGGCGGGGTGTAGCCCAGAATCAGAATGGGCAGATCCAGCCCCGCCTGGCGCAGCTCGATTCCTTCTTCCAGATTGGAGACTGCAAATCCTGCGGCGCCCATATCCCGGTATAATCGGCCCAATTGCACCGCCCCGTGGCCGTAGGCATCAGCCTTAATCACGGCCAGCACCGGTTTCCCGGCTGCCGCTTTTAAAATTACCTGAAAATTATGTGCAGCAGCATCCAGATCAATCTCGGCCCAAGTACGTTTTACCAAATGCGTCAAAGAAACACATCTCCCTTTACCAGCGAAAAAAACACTACTATAGCTTATTATAAATGCCTTCCTGCCCGATGTCAACAAGATTTCCACAAATCCTAGCTTTTCTTTTCTCCCACATATGCTCAGTGCAAGTAAATATAACAAAATGACAAATCCGATTTTATTGCTGTTGATTTGTATCCATATCGGCATCCCCATCCAAAAAAGAAAATCTCACTTTTTTTGAAAATCCACTTGATTTTGCCACGAAATTGTTGTATAATAGCAACGCTGTTCAAGCTGATACTATGCCGGTGTGATGGAATTGGCAGACGTGCTGGACTCAAAATCCAGTGGTAGCGATACCGTACCGGTTCGACCCCGGTCACCGGCACCAAAAGCAAAATCCGAACCTATCACTTTATTTGTGAAAGGTTCGGATTTCTTTTTATGCATGATAATAGGCCATGGCGAAGACACCATCTTATCACTCAGCCGTTCTTTTGGTAAGATCAGCGCAGATCTGCAATCAAATTGGATTACAACTTTCGTGATAATTTGCAAACAATCAAACACATACCATATTTTCTCAATTCGTTGAACATTTCTTCAACAGGGAAAGCAGGGTTTCTTTTTCCGGTTTAGAAAGGGCGGCCAGCAATTCCTGTGCTGCTTCCCCGCGGTCTGCTCCCACATTGTGGTGCAAATAATGGCCGCATTTACGCAGCAGCAGAATCACGGCCTCATCCAGCGGCAAGTCGTCGATATTCTTTTCTTCCCTTGCCATTCCGAAATAGACCCGGCCACGATGGCATTTCAGCTGATCCTTGGGACAATGATTATCACATTTAGGGCAAAAATTTTCCATGTTTTTTTCTCCTTTCTATTCGTAAGTGTGAATGAAATAAGCGTTATCGGGCTGTTTCTGCTTGGGATGACACCTCCTCCTTGGTATGCAGCTTTCTGTATGTATATTGTATAACAATGGCAGAAATGAGAAAGGTGACAATATCGGCCACCGGCATAAAATACAAAATGCCGTCCAGTCCGAAGAAAATCGGCAGCAACAGTACAAAGCCAACGCCGAACACGATTTCCCGAACCATGGAAAGCATAGTGGAAATCCAGGCCTTTCCCATGCCCTGCAGATAAATGAAGGTGCCCTTGTTAACACAGGCCAAAATGCTCATGCTCATAAAAATCCGGAAGCATTTTACCGCAAACTGGGTGTAATAGATACTTTCGTTTGACGCACCGAAAATGCCAATCAATTGCACCGGGAAAAGCTCCATAATCAGCGTCGCAACGGCACCAACAACAGCTTCCAGAAGCAGCAATCGTGTAAACAGATTTTTGGCCCGGGCCTTTCGGTTGGCTCCAATATTATAACCCACAATGGGAATGCACCCAGCAGCCATTCCAATGGCAATAGAAATAATGATTTGGAAAAACTTCATGACAATTCCCACAACGGCGGTGGGTATATGCGCGTACAGATCCTGGCTGAAGATTTCATCATATGCACCGTATTTGACAATCATATTCAAAACAGCGGCCATACTGAACACCATGGAAATCTGCGCCAAAAAACTGCAGATTCCAAGAGGAAGAAATTTTCCAGCCAGTCTCCAGGATAAACGGAAACTGCTTTTTTGCAGCACGATGGCTTTCATATGGCATAAATACCAAAGTGACAGGAACGCCGTCAAAATCTGACCCAATACTGTGGCTACGGCCGCCCCCATCATACCCCATTGAAAAACAAAAATAAAAACAGGATCAAAAATGATATTCATAACAGCACCAGCCACTGTTGCAATCATGGCAAACCTGGGACTGCCATCAGAACGTATAATAGGATTCATGGCCTGACCAAACATATAAAAGGGAATCCCCAGGGAAATCCAAAAGAAGTATTCCTTGGAATACCGGAAAGTCTCTTCATTGACCCGACCGCCAAACATGGTCACGATTTGCCCCTGAAACAGCAAATAAGCAGCCGTCAAAACCACACTGCTGATCAGGCAAAGCAAAACTGCGGTTCCGATGCTTTTATGGGCATTTTCCTTTTGATCGGCACCCAGGCTGATACTGACAAAGGCACAACAGCCGTCTCCAATCATCACAGCAACGGCAAGCGCAACCACCGTCAGCGGAAAAACAACAGTATTGGCGGCGTTGCCATAGGCGCCCAGATAGGCCGCGTTGGCAATAAAGATTTGATCCACAATATTATACAGGGCGGCCACCAACAGTGAAATGATGCAAGGAATTGCATACTTTCGCATGAGTCTGCCGATTTTTTCGGTTTCCAAAAAAGCATTCGACTTTTGTTCCATGGTACAGTAACTCCCCTTTCTTCATACAGAAATGTCCTATCTGCAATTTACCATATGCTCCCGCCGGTTAATAGCGTAAAAAGAAAGCATGCAGCAAAAAAGCTGGATTTACGCTTTTTGCTACACGCTGGCCGATTTCTGTTTTCTTTAATTTTGTACATAGTAAAACAGCGCATAGCCGCAACTGGATTTACGCAGTCATGCTACACGCTGTGATTAAATTATATGCTACTTTCCCCAAAAAGTCAATGTTTTTCAAAAATATGGATACATAAATTTTTTGTGCTTTCGAAGGCAACAGCAGGAAAAAACCGTCCGTTCTACCCTTCTTCCACTGTATGATCAATCAGCACATTTAGTGCATGCTCCGTGTCCGCGGCTGTCTCAATGGCTGTTGCAATCTCTCCCAGCGGAAACGAATGGGTAATGATGGAGGTAAAGTCCACAACGCCCTGTTCCATCAACGACATCACATCCTGCACATCCTCCGGCATATAACCGCCCGAGCCGATGATACTTTTTTGGGCATAGGTCAGGTGGAGCAAATCCACCTCCCGCAATGCTTTATTGACTGCCACCGCCACAAACCGACTCCCGATTTTGCCCAACTGAAAAAAAGTATCCAATACACTGGAAGCGCCAGCGGCATCTATATAAATATCCACGTCCGGTGCCGGACCGCCAAGTCCCGGCGCTTGGCCGAATTCACGGCAAAACGCCGCCTGCAAATCCTGGGCAGCCGAATTGCAAACTCCAAACCCCAGCGCCGCCGCCTTTTCCAGCCGGAATGCAGACAGATCCACCAGCATAACCTGCGAACACCCAAAGCGGTAATGCAGAGCAATGGCAGCGGCGATCCCGATGGTTCCGGCGCCAAAGACCACAGCCTTTTCCCCGGGCTTGGGCAAGGCGCGCCGAGCTGCCCGGGTTCCTACCGTAAACGGCTCAATCAGCGCCGCTGCACGCAGCGGAATTTGGGGGCTGACCTGATACACCTGCCGGTTCAGCTGACAATCTGGAATCAGCATTTGCTGGGAAAAACCGCCGATGGTGCCGGCTCGCTTGGGATCTCCTTTGGCAAGCAGCGGATAAGGATACACAATATCGCCCACCGCGATCCCATCCACCTGCTGCCCCACCGCAATCACCTGGGAAACCACCTCATGGCCAAACTCACCGCCCACCGTAATACGATGCCCTGTGTTGGGACCGTGGCAGTAAACCGCCACATCGGTACCGCAAATACTGGCATACAAATTTTTGACCACAATATCCCGGTCTCCGCAAACCGGAGTTTCCAGTTCCTCCACCGACACCTGAGATTTTCCATAATAAATCGCTGCCTTCATACTGCATCCTCCAATTTACATATTTGCTTTAATATAACACGAATGCAAAACATTTGGTACCCCTATTTCTGTAAACTTTTTTGTTTTCTCACAATTCATCCCGCTCAGAATCCAGCAAACAACAAAGATCTTCAAAACTTTTTCCTTTTCCAGGAAAAATAGGGGTTGAAAAGAAAAATATTCAATGATATAATGTCTGCTAATGAAACGCTTTAACCGGAGGTATTTTTATGTCCGCAGCCAAATACATCTGGTACCCGGGTGAATTCGAGATCTGTCACACCACCCTGGTGCACTCCCGCCGGGCCGATGCCGGCATCCTGACTCCCGCCTGCTGGAAGATCCCCTATCTCTACTCCCGCTGTCAGTTTATCAAGCAATTCTCCACCCCGGAGGATTCTTCTTTCACAGTAGTTACTGACAGTGGCGCTGAGGTAACACTGGATGGCGTCCGGTATGATCCCAACGTGGAGATTCCCCTACCTGCTGGTAACCATGATATTTATATTCGCCTGTCAAATCTGGCCGGCATGTGCACCTGTTTTATTGACAGTCCCTACTTAAAAACCGATGAAACCTGGATGACATCTGACTGCACTGAGGATTTTGTCCCTGTGGCCTGCGATCCGGCTTTCACCCGGCCTCAGGATCATCCCAGCAAATTTCCCTTTGCCTACAAGGCCCTGCGCTCCAAATCGGTGGAACAGCTTTCCAAGTCTGAAACCTTGTACGATTTCGGCAAAGAGACCTTCGGCCCGGTAACATTGAAACACTGTAATCCCAAAGCCCATATCACTGTTTACCTGGGAGAATCCCGGGAGGAAACCCTGAGCGGCACCAAGTGCTACGGGATCGAGCGGCTCCACGGTTCAGAAAACTATACGCTCCCCGCCCACGCCTTCCGGTATATTCTGGTTGCTTCCGACAAGCCCTTAAAGGACACGGCTCTTTCAGCCAAATATGAATACCTGCCCCTGGAGGACATCGGCCGCTTCTCCTGCAACGATCCCCAGGTAGAAAAGGTCTGGAAGCTATGTGCTTACACCTACCATCTGTGCAGCCGGGAGTTCCTGCTGGATGGCATTAAGCGGGATCGCTGGGTCTGGTCGGGAGATGCTTACCAGACTTTCCAGATCAACAATTACCTGTTCTTTGACCCAGCTCTGACCCGCCGGACCATCATTGCCCTGCTGGGCAAACCCCCTTACGTCCAGCACATTAACACCATCAACGATTACACTCTGTATCTGTTCCTAGCCTGCTGGGACTATTACTTCAACACCGGCGACGAGGCTTTTGTCAAAACCTATTGGAGCCGACTGAAAGCCCTGTGGGACTTCATGGCCGGGCGGCTGGATGAAAACGGCTTTGTAGTACAGCGAAAGGGTGACTGGATTTTCATCGACTGGTGTGACATGGATAAGGACGGTCCCAACGCCACCGAGCAGATTATTCTCTGGAAGGCCGCCACCGCCATGGCCCAGCTTGCCTCTCTCGTAGGAGAGCCCTATGAGTGTTATGTCAACCAAGCCAATAATCTGAAAGAAAAGATTTTCCGGTATTTCTGGGACAATGAAAAAGCTGCCTTCATTGACTCCTACACCTCCGGCAACCGCCGGGTCAGCCGCCACCCACAGATTTTCGCTATTCTCTTTGATCTGGTGGACCGGCAAACCGCCAAAGGGCTGGCCGAAAGGGTACTCCATGACGACAGCGTCACCCAAATCACCACACCCTATTTTAAATTCTACGAACTGGAAGCTCTGTGCAAAACCGGACATCTCCACGAAGCGCAAGAGATGATTGACTCTTACTGGGGCGGTATGCTCCGTCTGGGGGCTACCTCAGTATGGGAACAATACATTCCCGAGGAAACCGGCGTCCAGCATTACGCCATGTATGGCAATGACTTTGGCCGCTCTTTATGCCACGCCTGGGGAGCCGGCCCCATCTGCTTCCTGGGGAAATACTGTTTGGGCGTCACCCCTACCGATGTGGCCTACCGCAGCTTCCTGGTAGAACCAAAGGCTGGAACTTATGAGAACTTTCAGGGTGTGGTTCCCCTGCCTGCGGGCACTGTCTCGGTAACCTATCAGAAGGGCACCCTTACTGTCCAAACTGACCGTCCCGGCGGTACCGTCAAAGTAGACGGTAAGACCTATCCCCTGACAGCCGGCGAAGTTTTTACCCTGGATTGTAAGTTATAAGGAAAGAAAAGATCCTCCCGGAACAAGGCTGCGGCCTCGCTCCCGGGAGGATCTTGGCATGCATACAAGAACACCTAAATCAGAAGATTTTTATTCTTTTTGAAAAACCGGATGCAAATTGGTTACCATTTGAATGTGGCATCATAGCATTCCAACAACGATGTTTTCCATCCGAATCAGGCGACCTTGGGTAAAAGTCGTACATCAAAACACCGCAAAAAAATCTTCCCGGCCCGTTGCATTGCTCCCAATCTTGTGATACAATAATGAAAATTCAAACTGGGGGAATTTGGAATGAAATCACGGCATCTCATTGATGTAGATGACATGACATTGGAGGAAATTGCAAAGATTCTGGATATGGCAAAGATCATTCGGAATAATCCGGAATATTTTACTGATTCCTGTCACGGCAAACTCATGGCGGCCCTGTTTTATGAGCCATCGACCCGGACGAAAATGTCCTTCCAGTCAGCCATGCTGAAGCTGGGTGGCAAGCTCATTGGGTTTGACGATGCCAGCAACTCCTCGGTCTCCAAAGGAGAAAGCCTGAAGGATACCATCCGGGTAGTCAGCAATTACGCCGACCTGATTGTCATCCGTCATCCCCTGGAAGGGGCGGCCATGGCCGCCGCCATGTTCTCCCGTGTTCCTATCATCAATGCCGGGGACGGCGGGCATTTCCACCCCACCCAGACCCTAACCGATCTGTTCACCCTGCAAAGCTGCAAAGGAACCCTGTCCAACCTGACAGTGGGCCTATGCGGCGACCTGAAATACGGGCGGACGGTACATTCACTCATCAAAACCCTTTGCCGGTATGAAAACAACCGATTTGTTCTGATTTCCACGCCGGAGTTGGCTGTACCGGATTATATTAAAGAAATTATCGCCAAGGCCGGTTGCGAATATTGTGAAATGGCCGACCTGAATGAGGCCATTGGAGAGCTGGATGTGCTGTACATGACCCGGATTCAGGCGGAGCGATTTGATTCCAAGGAAGAATACGAAAAGCAAAAGGGCATCTTCGTCCTGACGCCGGACAAGCTTCGCCGGGCAAAATACGGGGTGCAGATACTGCATCCCTTGCCCCGGGTAGACGAGATTGACTATGCCATTGACGATGATCCCAGAGCACAGTATTTCAACCAAACCGAGTACGGCATGTACGCCCGAATGGCTCTAATCCTCAATATGCTGGAGGGCAGCAAAAAACAGCTGGATCCCCGTCCGGAATCCAACTCTTGCCTCTGCTGCGGGAATCCCAAGTGCATCACTAAGGTTGAGCCGTATCTGCCCACCCTTATGGCCCGTCACGGTGCAGGCTACATTTGTGAGTATTGCGAACATGAAGCAGCCGAATAATCCTTTGGTCATCTTCGGCTCCCCCCGGCAGACAGGAAATACCCGGGCTTTGCTGGACGCCTACCTGAAGCGGGAGGGCGTTGGAGATTATGTTCTATTTGACTGTTATAAGGAACTGCCGGCGCCCTGCCTTGGCTGTAACGCCTGCGAAAAACACTTTGGATGCGCCCAGAAGGATCTGGAAGGATTCTGGCAGGTATTGCGAGACTGTAACCGGATGATCCTGGCATCGCCGGTCTATTTCAACGGATTCCCTGCACCGGTAAAAGCACTGCTGGATCGGTTCCAGATGTTTTACTCTGCCTGGTTTTCCCTGGGGATCCGCCCTACCCTGCAACGGTCAAAGCAAGCCGCCGTACTATTAACGGCTGGATCTGACACGGCGGATGTGGATGTGGTACTGTCCGGACTAAAGCAGGCTTTCACCGTCATGAACATCACCCTGACCGAAACCGTCCTGTATTCCAATACCGACCGGGTTCCCCCGGAGGACGGAATTCCACTGGCGCTGCATCAAATCAGATAAAGGAGTCATCCATTTTGGAAAAAAATGCATTTAAGGCCGGGGTACGCCCCGGCGGACTGCTGAACAGCACCCAAATCAAGGTTCTGGTTTGTTATATTCTGGCAAATCTGGAGGAACCTTTCCCGCGGCAGGATATGCAAGAACTGTTCCATGCCCGGGGCTATGCCAACTATTTTGCACTGTCCGAAGCCATCAGCGAGCTGACCGCCGGCGGGAATGTGCGGGAGACAGATGAGAATGGTGACTATACCATTACCCCATCCGGGCGGGAGGCTGCCCAGGAACTGGCCAAAACCCTCCCCCGCTCCCTACGGGAGGGCGCTCTGCTGGCCGCAAAAGACCGACTGAATCAGCTAGAGCAATCCAAAATGGGAAATCAGGTAGAAATTCGGGAAAGCGACGGCGGCTTTACCGTCACCTGCACGGTGCAGGAAGGCGGCAAGGCTTTGATGCAGGTAAGCCTGTGGCTCCCCCAGTTGGCCGACGCCGAGCATGTCCGCACGGTATTTCTCAAGGATCCCTCCCGGGTCTACAGCGGCATTGTGTCCTACCTGTCGGAAGAAAAAAAATAAAAGATCCCGTGGTGAAAGACCAAATCTTTTCTTCTGGACATTGCCACCAATCCAAGCTGCTTCTGCTTCAATCCGCTCCCCTTTTCGGGGAGCTTTTTCATTTGTGCGCTATGCTGAAAAACACCTATATCAGACAGCACTATTAGACCTGCATATGACAGCCCTGTTTTTCTTAGACTTTTTTGGCTAGCACCCTCCTTGGATCTATGCGATTTTCGGCACCAAATATCAATGATCTAAAAGATAGAAGCATTATGACAACCAATGTTGCTAAACAATGAAAAGAACAAACAATTTTGCCTAAAATCGCTTACAAAATGAAAAAGATTGCACCACTTTAAATATAGCAATTTCACAAATTATAATAGGTGTGTTTCACGAAGAAACTATTGATAATCCTACTTGTGCTAACGCTGATAGAGAAAGACGCCACATTCCCCGACAAAGCTTACAAAACTGTCTTTTCTGAAGGGGAAGACAGTACCGTTTATTCTAACTATAGCTACCGCCGGACCGGTATTCCGGCCGGATCCAGCCGAGCCGCTTTATTCTATATGTCGTACACCGACGGTAACCGAACCTATTATACCTATTCCCCAGGGAACGTACAAACCATTTCTTAACCGCACCTGAATAATCAATCGGGGCTGTCTCCTTTCCTCATTGGAAACAGCCCCGATTTCATTTTCTCAGATTTATGGTTGGCCGGTCATTTTTTGGTCAAAATCCCGAAGCAGGTTATCCTTGGCATGTTCAATATGCACTCTGGCAGCTTCTTCCGCAGCATCAGGATCCCGTCGCTGAATGGCTTCCAGAATCGCTCTATGCTCGGCCACCGATTTCTGCGACCGGCCGTTGATGCCAAAGGAGGTAAACCGAGCCCACTGGATATAATGATGAAAGTTCGTCAACACATGCTGCAAAGGATGGCTGCCGGAGCCATGGTACATCATTTTGTGGAAGGCATTATCCAGCTTTTCCAGAGCGGGTATATCCGCTTTGGAAAGATAAAACTCCTGGAGCTCCACCGTCCGCTGCAGCTCCACCACTTCCTCCTCCGGCATATGCTCCGCACACAGGCGAGCTGCCAACCCTTCAATCCGGATACGAATGGCATAAATATCCTCCACATCCTCTTGGGAAATGCCCACCACCTGGGCGCCCTTATTGGGAATATTTTCTACCAGTCCTTCCTGTTCCAACTGCATCAACGCCTCCCGCACCGGGGTACGGCTGACCCCCAGCGACTTGGAAAGCTTTAATTCCGAAAGACTTTCTCCCGGCTGATACTCCCCATTCAAAATGGCATTTTCCAGGGTCTCATATACCTGCTTTCGCAGGGATCCGCTCCCTTCACTCCAATAGGTTTCCATATTATTTTCCCTCGTCCCCACCAGCGGCTTCCAGAATTCCCTGTCCATACCGGTGCATCAGCGCCAGCATTTCCTCATCCGAAATCACAGTCACACGGCCGGTTTCATACTGGGCGTCAACCCATTCCTTCATTTTCAGAACGGCAGGATGCTGTTTTCCAACCTGATCCGCCCCGGACAGGCGGAAGAAATTGTTAATCCAGCAGGCAATTCCAGCCAAACCGGAGGTATTGCTGACAGCCACTACCGGCGGCCGGTTCAGAATCGCCTCGGTATCGAAAATATTATAGATTTCCGGATTTTTCATCATACCGTCTGCATGGATTCCTGCCCGGGTCAGGTTGAAATTCCGGCCCACAAAGGGAGTCATGGGAGGCAGATCGTACCCGGTCTCCTTGACGATATAATCGGCAATTTCGGTAATAACTGTGGGATCCATTCCATTCAGTGATCCCTTCAAAGAAGCGTATTCAAATATCATAGCTTCCAGAGGGACATTGCCCGTCCGTTCTCCAATCCCCAGCAGGGAACAATTCACAGCACCGGCGCCGTAAAGCCAGGCGGTAGTGGCGTTGACCACGCCTTTATAAAAATCGTTGTGGCCGTGCCACTCCAGCATATCGCTGGAAAAGCCGGCGTAATTCTGCAGACCGTAAATAATCCCGGAAACGCTGCGAGGCAAAGCAGCACCGCTGTAAGGGATTCCGTATCCCATGGTATCGCAGGCCCGAATCTTGATTGGCACACCCGTCTCCTCTGACAGCTTGTGCAATGCTGTGGCAAAGGGCACCACAAACCCATAAAAATCCGCCCGGGTTATGTCCTCAAAATGGCAGCGAGGGCGAAGCCCGGCATCAATACAGTCGGAAATGACGCCCAGATACTTTTCCAACGCCTGCCGCCGGTTCAAACCCATTTTATTGAAAATATGGTAATCGGAGCAGGAAACCAGCACACCGGTTTCTTTGATACCAATATCCCGTACCAATTCAAAATCCTTTTTGCTGGCCCGAATCCAGGTGGTCAGCTCCGGAAATTCATATCCCAGCGCCAGACACTGCTCCAGGGCATCCCGATCCTTCTTGGAATAGACAAAAAATTCGGTCTGCCGGATCATACCGTTGGGGCCACCCAACCGGTGCTCCATTTTGTAAATATCTACCATCTGCTTGGTGGTGTAGGGGGCCCGGGACTGCTGTCCATCCCGGAAGGTGGTATCGGTAATATAAATTTCCTTGGGCATATTCTGCGGTACCCGTCGGAAATTAAAAGCAACCTTAGGCACTTCGGTATAAGGGAACATCCCCCGAAACAACTCCGGCTCCTCCACATCATGCAGGTCGTAATTATAGGAATCCTGCTCCAGCAAATTGGAATTAGGCCCAACGCTGATCTCATTCATAACTCTGGTCGTATGGGCATTGGAATGATTATCCATCTTGCTTCCTCCTGATCAAATTGTATGCTTGTATACAATTATACAAGCATACTCTGCATTTGTCAAGACTGGAGTCCATAAAACTGAGGGTTTCTCCGAAATCAAATACGGGAGGGTCACAGCCCTCCCGTTTCCTATCCCGTAAATTTCTTTGATAAATTCACCTTACCGCAGAACATCACCAGTGGCAGCAACGCATCCGTATCTTTTCCTTAGCTTGCTTTTAAACGCAGCCGTAATTTATCTGCAATCATGGCAATGAATTCGCTGTTAGTAGGCTTCCCTCTCCCATTGTGAATGGTATAGCCAAAATAGGAATTCAGCACATCTACATCGCCCCGATCCCAAGCTACCTCAATGGCATGGCGAATGGCTCGCTCTACCCGGGAGGAAGTGGTAGCAAATTTCTTGGCTACCGAAGGATACAGCAGCTTTGTAACTGAGTTGATAATCTCGCCGTCATTCACGGCCAGGAAGATGGCTTCCCTTAAGTAATGATATCCCTTGATATGCGCTGGTACGCCGATCTGATGGATAATATCTGTAATCATCAATTCCAGATCCGCATCAGAGGACCGGAAACCCGTCTCTGTCAAATCCAGGTTTTTCCACCCGGACAGTTGCAAAATCCGTTCTGCCAGAACGCCTGTATCAAAGGGTTTGAGAAAATAATAGGATGCGCCGGCCGTCAAAGTCTCTGCTTCCAGCCGCGGATTGTCAAAGCTGGACATGGCCATAAGCATAGGACGCTGACTCTTTTCCTGGGTTTCCATCCAGGAAAGCACACCCAGCACATCCAGACTCGGCATAAACACATCTGCCAACACGACATCCGGATGTTGATTCTTAATTTCGTTTATCACCCGGTTTCCGTCCTTGGGACACAAAATCACTTCCATCCCATAATTTTTCAGGACGGTAGCACAGCTGCGGCCAAACTCCGTACTGTCATCTGCGATTAAAATTTTCAGTTTTTTATCCATTTCTACGTTTTCCTCCCGTTTTTAGCTTGTAACAGGATTATAACACAGAGGAATGTGAGTTTCAACTAATATTATTGTCAGATAATGTCAGCTAAATCAATTTCGTCGTATTTACCAGAAAATGCCATCCAATTGATAATTATTATACAAACTTTTATCATCGTCTTTTGTCAAAAGTGCGTGATTTTTAGTATTTTATAATGGTTCCTGACAAAAAATTATGCCAAAGTATCCAGCAGATAATTCGACGTATTATACATGGTTTCAGCAAAAATACCATACCCTTTCGCAGGGTTGCCTACAAACACATGAGTCACAGCGCCCACCAGTTTTCCATTTTGCAAAATAGGGGAACCGGACATACCCTGCACAATCCCTCCGGTGATTGACAAAAGATTTTCATCGGTCACCCGAATCACCAGATTCTGGGTCAAATTTTCCTCATCATAATTTACCCGTTCAATTTTGCACTCATAGGTTTGGGGCGTTTCACCTGCCACCGTGCAAAGAATTTGAGCATCACCTGTACATACTTCCTGTTTCATGGCAATTTCTACCAAATGATCAGTTTCCAGCTGCGTTTCGGACAAGCCGTAAACACCGGTGTTACTGTTCAGCAGCAGGCTGCCCAGTATCTGAGACAGCAATACTCCTTTCAGTTCCCCTGGAGAACCGCTGATACTTTTTGTCACGCCGGTGACTTCTGTGGCCACCATTTGTCCGTGTTCCACCGGCAGCAGTTCCGCGGCATCCACATCATTGACCCCGTGTCCCAAACCAGCTAAAATGCCATTGGAGGGACTGTAAAATGTCAGCGTTCCGATCCCGGCGGAAGAATCCCGAACCCATAACCCAGCTTTATATTTGCCGTCCTCTTTGGATTTGGCAGGTGTAATAGACAAGGTGAAGGGTTCCCCATTGCGGGTTCCTTCCACGGTAATGGCCGTCCCGTCACTGGACTGTACCACAGCAGCCACTGCTTCACTGGTCGAAACAGCTGTACCGTTCAAACGGGTAATCATATCCCCGATCTGTAATCCGGCTGTCTGGCCGGGATTCACCGAACCGTCCCTGGTTTCCACTGCTTCCATCCCTACCACCATAACACCGGCTGTGTAAATTTTCATGCCGAAAGCCTGTCCCAAAGGCTCCACCCACAAGGCATCAGAAACCTTTACAGCAGCGGTTTTCACAGGAATGCAGGACAACAAATCCAGACCCACCATATATTCCGCAGCCTGTTGTTCCCCGATCACCTGCCCAGAGGCTTCTGTCCCAAGATATCGCACGTCCATCAATGCGTCCTGGGCAAAGGTCAGACTGTTTCCTGCCACAACCTGGTATTCATCCGGCAGCCGGGCTGACTCCACTGCAACTCCGGTAAACAAAGCGGTACATAGCACCGCCAGAATACCGGCCAGCCAATGGGTTGCCTTTTTCATATACATTGCTTTCCCTTCCTCTCCAAAAAGCCGCAGCCCGGAAGCAACACAGACGGCAGAAACCGTCTGTGTCTTCCGTTGGCTGCTTCAAACCTATCTTTTCACCAAAACAGCCAAACAGCCATGGAAAGAAAACGCAGAAAGCATTTACAACATGCGTTTCCTGGATTTAGTATGTACCGTTTCCCAATTTTGACAAAATACCGCCCCGCTTTTTCTGAATCCGGGGCGGAGGATCACAGCGAACCAATACGGTATCGCCGCCAATCACCTGCACGTCGCACCAATGGATCACAATATCTTCTTCCCGGCCAAGCAGCCCAAAGCAGCGGCGGCGTCCGAATATGATCAATGATACAAGCCTGCCGTCCTTAGTATCAATTTCCACATCTCCCACAAACCCCAGCACGCAGCCGTTTCCTACGCAAATTACCTGTTTGTCCCGCAGGTCCTCGATCCGGCATCCCATAAAAAGCCTCCTTGCTACAGATACTATTCCTAGTATATGCAAACAAGAAGGCGAAATTGCTATAGACAAAAGGATTTCTCAAAACCCAATTCAGAGAATACCTCAGGACTTCATGCGCTGGAGCGCGCCCTTTTCCAGGCGGCTGACCTGGGCCTGGGAAATACCGATTTCGGCAGCAACCTCCATCTGGGTTTTCCCCTGCAAAAAACGAAGATTCAGAATCTTTTTTTCCCGGGGAGATAAAGCAGCCACCGCCTCCCGAAGACTCATTTCGTCCAGCCAGTCGGATTCATCAGCTCCTGATCCTACCTGATCCATGACATACAGTGTATCTCCCCCGTCATTATACACTGGTTCATATAAGCTCACCGGATCTACGATGCTTTCAAGCGCCAGTACCACATCCTCTTTCGGCAGTTTCATAACCTCTGCAATTTCCTCTACCGTAGGCTCCCGTCCTTTGGCCGCCTGGAGCTTTTCCTTCGTTTGCATGGCCCGATAAGCGGTATCTTTCATAGAACGACTAACCCGAATGGCATTATTGTCCCGTAAATACCGGCGGATCTCCCCAATAATCATCGGCACTGCATAGGTGGAAAACCGCACGTTTTGAGTGATATCAAAATTATCTATAGACTTGATCAGTCCAATGCACCCCACCTGAAACAAATCATCCGGATGTTCCCCCCGGGAAGTGAATCGCTGAATCACGCTGAGCACCAGCCGAAGATTCCCATGAATCAGGGTATCCCGGGCGGCCTGATCTCCCTCCCGTACCCGACGCAGCAAGCTCTCCTTTTCCTTCTCGGTCAGGATTGGCAGCTTGGCCGTATTGACGCCGCAAATTTCCACTTTGTTGTACACCATCATTCCGCCTCCGTCCAATTCGGTAATGGAATTATTGCCGAATCAGACGGCCGCCATACAACAAAGGAAAAAGAAAATCACTGGGTATTTCTGGCAAAGAAAAAACGCCGACAAACATCGACGTTTTTTAACCTTTATTCTATTTGATTTATTGCGGCGATGCCATTGCATGATCCGACGTATTCTCACCGCCAAAGCCGAAGGTAACAATTCCCTGGCGGTAAAGCTCCACCAAAATGATCAGCGCCAAAGGGAAACCCAGCATACCGAAGAAACCAAACAGCTTAAGTCCGCAATACATGGCCAGCAGGGTCACCAATGGAGGCAGACCTACCTGAGTGGACAGGATCTTGGGCTCCAGGATTTGCCGGAGCACCGTAATCACCAGATATAATACAATAAGACCTACCGCCACAAAATACTTCCCGGCCAGAAGCTGTACCGCCGCCCAGGGAAGCAGCACCGTTCCGACTCCCAGCACCGGCAAAATATCCACAACGGCAATAATCGCTGCCAAAGGAATGGCGTAGCGGATCCGCAGCACCAGCAAACCAATAGACAGTTCCACAAAGGTAATAAACATCAGGATCAGATAGCCTTTGAGAATCTTCACAAGTTTTTCCCGGAAAAGAGCCCGTATAGCCCGCACTGTCACCATTTGGGATTGGGGGATCAGCCGCCGGATAAAATTGCGAAGCTTTTTGTAATCCTTAGCCACATAACAGCTGACTACTACCGTCACCACCACCGTAATAAACATGGAGGGAATCCCCGATACCACATTGGTGGCAAAGGTAGACAGGCCATTTGCAATTTTTCCGAAAACACTGGAAATAATGGTATCCGGCATGGTATTCAGCGTAGCCAGGGTTGTATCCGATAGGCCGGAAAAGCTCGCGTCGATCCAATTGTTCAACCATTGAAAGGCATTGGAAATATAGGGAATGTAATTGCTTGCCGACTCATACAGATTCAGCAGCTGACCGTAAATCTGATAACCACAAAAAACAGCAATAGCCACCACAGCGCCATAAGAAACCAGAACCAACAGCACCGCCCAGACAGCCCGGGGAATCGCCGTCCTATCCGCCAGGAAATCCGCCGGACGCTGCAACAGTACCGCCAAAATCAGCCCCACCAGCAGCGGTGTCAAATAGGCAGTAAAAGCGCGGATCACAAAGTAACCCAAGGCGATGACCACCGCCGCAAACAACACATGAATCAAAAAATTCTTTTTCTTCTCAACAGTCAGCACTGGTTTCCCTCCCCCACACTTACCTTATTTTATATCATAGCCCATTCCAGAAAAACTATCAAGGAGAAATCCATAAACTTTTTGTAAATATCCATAGAATTTCCCATTTTTAACAAAGTTTTCCCCGTTGTTTTTCTGAAAAACGGATTTCGGCAAAAAAGAACTTGCAAAGCAGTGGAAATTGTGATATATTGTTTGTTATACGAACACATTTGTTTTTAGGTGGTGGACGAACACATGGGAAAAGATTTGCTTCTCATTAACCCGGCGGTGCTGCCGCCGGTCTTTGGTCGAGTGGTCAAAGCGAAGCAGTTGCTGGCCTCCGGCGAGGCCAAAACAGCCAGCGAAGCCTCCCGGATTTCGGGAATCTCCCGTAGCGCCTTTTATAAGTATAAGGACGCCGTGTTTACCTACCGTCCCGGTGCCGAGGGACGCATCATCACCACTAACGCCGTGCTGCGGGATAGCCCGGGCGTGCTTTCCACCATGATCCAGGAACTTTACCGGCACGGCGCCAATATCCTGACGCTGAACCAGAATATCCCGGTCAATGGAGCTGCCCAGGTCAGCATCTCCTTTCGTACCGATTTGCTGGAGTCCAATTTTGATGAGCTCATGGAAGCCCTGCGCCGGGTAGATGGCGTTATTCGCCTGGAGCAAATTCTGGGGGAATAAATTGCACTTTTCCGGTTATCCGGAGAAGCCGTTGCAGTTCCCCGGTGATTATTTGAGATTGAGAGGAAAACAAAATGATTAAGATGGCCATTTTAGGACACGGAGTGGTTGGCTCCGGTGTCGCGGAAATTCTCCTGGGCAGCAAAGCCCACATTGAAAAATCCATTGGGGAGGAAATTGATGTAAAATACATCCTGGATATCCGGGACTTTGACGGACTTCCCTACTCCGATCGGTTTAACAAAGACTTTTCGGTCATTGAAAATGATCCGGAGGTCAAGATCGTGGCGGAAGTCATGGGCGGAGTCAACCCGGCCTTTGACTTTGTTTCCCGCTGCCTGAAGGCTGGGAAAAGCGTCTGCACCTCCAATAAGGAATTGGTAGCGGTCAAGGGATATGCGCTAAACCAGATTGCCCAGGCTAACGGCGTCAACTTCCTGTTTGAGGCCTCGGTAGGAGGCGGTATTCCCGTCCTGACCCCCATCCGCCGTTGTCTGGGAGCCAATAAGATCACCGAAATTCTGGGCATCCTCAACGGTACTACCAACTTTATTCTGAATAAGATGATCCAGGAGCACATGGAATTTGATACAGCTCTGAAAATTGCACAGAATCTGGGCTTTGCTGAGAAAAATCCTGCCGCCGACATCGAAGGCCCTGACGCCTGCCGCAAGGTCTGCATTCTGGCCACCCTGGCTTACGGAAAACATGTCTACCCGGAGCAGGTGACCACCGAAGGTATTGTGAACGTGACTCTGGATGACGTGGCCTACGCGGCCTCGGCCGACTGTGTGGTCAAGCTCATCGGCCGGGTCAAGCAGCAGGAAAACGGGCAGGTGCTGGCCACCGTGTATCCTGCCTTGCTGCCCCTGGACAATCAGCTTTCCCATGTAGATGGAGTTTTTAATGCCATTCTGGTTCGGGGCGACGCAGTTGGCGAGGTCATGTTCTACGGTCCCGGCGCAGGAAAGCTCCCGACCGCTAGCGCTGTTGTTGCCGATATGATTGACTGCGCCAAGCATCTGGGCCGCCGGATCTACGAGCCCTGGGCAGACGGACAGCCGGATTACATCGCCGACCCGACCTTGGATGAGACCCGGCTCTATGTGTATGGTAAAGTGGATGCAAAGGCTGCTGCAGTGGCCGAAATCCAATCAGTATTCCCCGGCGCGATCCTGCTGTCCAAACCGGATGCATCGGATGTCGAAATCGCCTTCCTGACCGACACAGATACCGAACAGGCCCTGCAAAAGAAGCTGGCTGGGCTGACTCAGGTCAGCATTTCCCGCACCATGCATATGCTAAAATAAAGGATTTGATCATTTGATAAAGGTTACCGTTCCTGCCACCAGCGCCAACCTTGGCTCCGGATTTGATGCCCTGGGCCTGGCGCTGACCATATATAACCAGGTCTGGCTGGAGGAATACGACGGCTGCGACATTGCGTCTCTGGACGATACCGCCGTCCCCCTAACGCCAGACAACCTGATTTATTCCACCGCCAAGCGGCTCTACGAAATCTGCGACCGCCCCTTCTACGGGCTGCGGCTGCGGCAAAAAAATAACATTCCCATGTCCAGGGGCCTTGGCAGTTCCTCCGCCTGTCTGGTGGCGGGGCTGAAAGGCGCCAACGCCATGCTGGGAGACCCTCTGGAAATAGACGATCTTCTGAATCTGGCAGCCGCTTTGGAGGGGCACCCAGACAATGTGGCCCCCGCCATTCTGGGGGGGTTGGTCACCAGCGCCATGGATGCCGGTAAAGTGCATTCCGTGTCAGTACCGGTAAGCAAAACCTTCAAATTTGTGGCGCTGATTCCAGAAGCCCCATTGCCGACCAGCCATGCCCGGTCGGTATTGCCGGAGCAGGTCACCCGAACAGATGCTGTATTCAATCTTTCCCGGGCGGCGCTCATGACTTCAGCGCTGTTTTCCGGCAGCTTTGAACACCTGAAAATTGCCACACAGGATCGGTTGCACCAACCCTACCGGCTGGGACTAATTGAAGGCGGAGAGGCTGCTTTCCGGATCTGTAAGGATCTGGAAGCCTATGGCGTCTACATTTCCGGTGCCGGCTCCACCATCATGGCTATTATTGACGAAGCCAATACCGAGTTTATCACCGAAGCCGGCAAACGGCTGAAATTAAACGGAATCTTTGATTGGAAGGTCCTGGAACTCCGGGCCACCGATACCGGTGCGGTCGTGGAGGAAGCGGACTCCCGGTTTTAGAAAAAAGGAGTAAGGATTATGTCTCTCATTGTCAAAAAATTTGGCGGCTCCTCGGTCGCCAACGCCGACCGGATTCGTAATGTGGCCGGAATCGTCACCGAGGATTACAAAAAGGGCAACGACGTAATTGTCGTGGTCTCTGCCCAGGGCGACACCACGGACGATCTGATTGCCAAAGCCAAAGAAATTAACCCTGACGGCGGTCCCAAGCGGGAAATGGATGTCCTGCTGGCAGCCGGTGAAGAAATCTCCATTGCGCTGCTGGCCATGGCCATCGAGCAGTTGGGATGCCCTGTCATTTCCCTTCTGGGATGGCAGGCCGGTTTCCATACCGATTCCAATCATTCCGCCGCCCGGATCAAGCGGCTGGACACCGAGCGGATCAACGCTGAGCTGGCCAAGCGAAATATCATTGTGGTAGCCGGGTTCCAAGGCATCAACAAGTATGATGACATTACCACCCTGGGTCGGGGCGGCTCCGACACCAGCGCCGTAGCCATCGCCGCAGCCGCCAAAGCGGATCTGTGCCAGATTTACACCGATGTGGATGGGGTCTACACCGCCGATCCCCGGAAATGTCCCACTGCCGTTAAGATGAATGAAATCACCTATGACGAAATGCTGGAGCTGGCCACCCTGGGCGCCCAGGTGTTGAATAACCGCTCGGTAGAAATGGCGAAAAAATATAATGTGGAGTTAGAGGTACTGTCCAGTTTGGAGCGCAAGCCCGGTACCATTGTCAAGGAGGTTGTAAAAATGGAAAAAATGTTAATCAGAGGCGTGGCAAAAGACAGCCATGTTGCCCGAATTTCTGTAGTTGGAGTTCCCGATACCCCCGGTGTTGCCTTCCAGTTGTTTACCAAGCTGGGGCAAAAAAAGCTGAACGTAGATATTATCCTCCAGTCAGTGGGACGGGACGGCACCAAAGATATCACCTTCACAGTACCGGAAGATCAGGGTAAGGAAGCCGCAGCCTGTGCCGAGGAATTTAAGATTGCCAACGGCGCTTCCTCTGTATCCTACGACGAAGATGTAACTAAGGTATCCATCGTAGGCGCCGGCATGGAAACCCACCCCGGTGTTGCCGCTAAAATGTTTGAAGCTCTGTACAATGAGAACATCAACATTCAGATGATCTCCACCAGCGAAATCAAAATTTCCGTCCTTATCGCCAAGGAAGACGCTGACCGTGCTGTCCAGGCCGTTCACGACGCCTTCATTCACTAAAGGAAAACTTTTCGCCCCGAATCGCTGCTGCAACGGTTCGGGGCGTTTTATTGCAAATAACATATAATCGCCGTCCATACTTGCATGAGACGGCGGTTTTGACTTTCTTTATTTCAACAATGTGTGAATTAGATTCCCCACGCTTTTACAGGTACGACCAATGGCTTCCACCACCTGGGGCCGGCCATCCTCCATGACATAACCACGAAAGGCCTGAAGCATCTCCAGATCATTGAAATTATCCCCCACAGCAACAACCTGAGTCGGGTCGCCACCTACCAGGCTGATATAACGTCGAATCCCCTCCGGCTTGGAGACACCCTTCCGAACAATATCAATATTAATCCCGTTATTATGAGCATAAAGACGCTGGCCAAACCGGGCATTAATAGCCTGGGCGACTGTTAGACCCAACTGATCATTTTCCACGGCGGTATCCACCTGATTGAACCGAGTAAAATGGCGCAAAATCTCCGACATTTCAATGAGATCCGGCCGTTGTGCCTCCCGATCCTCCCCGATCCGCACGCAAAGCCGCTCCCGGGAACAGTTAATGGCGGCACGGTGGCCGCCCAATTGGTCAATAAAGGCCACCAGATCCGGCAAAATATCTGCCTCTACAAAATACTCTTCCAGACAGCGATCCTCCCCATCATAAATGGCAGAACCGTTATTACAAATCAAAAAATCCACCTGCACCTGATGGCGCAGCACTTCTTCCCGGATGGAGCAATAGCCCCGACCGGTAACAATGCCAAACCGATGTCCCGCTGCGCGAAAAGCCCCAACGGCAGCCCGATCCTCCTGGGAAAACTGTCCGTGGTGCAGCAGTGTTCCGTCATAATCACTGGCTAAAATCATCCTGTATCCTCCTTTGGATCTGGAACGGTTACCAAAAAAGCGCCCGCAAAGGATGCAGGCGCTTTTGTCATGCTTAAAAATCAGATGGAGATCTGATGGGCAATATCATAGAGAGCCTTGTCAAAAGGTTTCTCCATTTTCAAAGCTTCATAAATATCGAAATCCACGATCTTATCATCCTTGTAGCAAACCACACGATTGCCAATGCCCTCGGCCAGCAAATCTACAGCCTTATGGCCCATCTGGCTGGCGCGAACCCGATCCATCACAGTGGGGCTGCCGCCACGCTGAACATGCCCCAGAACAGTGGCGCGGGACTCAATACCGGTGATCTCCTCAATTTGTTTTGCCAATTGATCCACATGGCCGACACCTTCGGCCACCACCACGATGAAATGCTTTTTACCGGTAGCCTGGGTGGAACGCATTTTTGCGACGACATCCTTCTTCAAATCAAAAGACACCTCAGGCACCAAAATGCAGGTAGCACCGCAGGCGATTCCAGTCTGGAGCGCCAAATGGCCGGCAGCGCGACCCATCACCTCTACCACGGAACAACGCTCGTGGGACTGGGTGGTATCCCGGAGCTTATCCACCATTTCCATGGCGGTGTTCATGGCCGTATCGAAGCCGATGGTATAATCAGTAGAAGAAATATCGTTATCAATCGTGCCGGGTAAGCCAACACAGGGGATCCCACGCAGGGACAGATCCCGGGCACCGCGATAAGAACCGTCGCCGCCGATGACCACAACACCGTCAATGCCGAACTTCTTACAGGTAGCAATGGCCTTGGCCATACCTTCCTCGGTCTTGAATTCAGGGCTGCGGGCGGTAAACAGCATGGTACCGCCGCGATGGATAATATCGGAAACCGAACGGAGATTCATTTCAAAAACGTCACCCTCAATCAGGCCGTTATAGCCTCGATGGATTCCGTAAACTTTCATTCCTTTGGCAATGGCAGAACGAACCACAGCGCGAATTGCTGCGTTCATACCAGGAGCATCGCCGCCGCTGGTCAAAACACCAATCGTTTTCATTTGCATGATTGTTCCTCCTCTGGGATTATGAATAGCAGGAAGACCCTGCAGAAATGCATAGAACATCACTATTAATAATACAACAAATTCTCAAAGTGTCAAGTGAAAAAAATCGCCTTTTCGATAGAAAAATACAAGTTTGGTCATTCCACCAATTTTACATTATTTTCGCCTAATATTTTACGCAGTTGTGCCAGTAGCGGCAGATTCACATCCACCCATTTTTCCCGAGGTGCAGCAAAGGTTTTTCCTGTTTTTACTTCATGGATATACAAAGGAACAGCCCCGTCAAAAATGGCCAGAAATTTCTGTGCTATCCGATATTCCGGAGCATCAAAAGCCGAGATTTTCAGGTAAAGGCCCGGACGAATATGCTTTTTGGGGGATGCGACGGCCTCCTTTTGACTCTGCGGAGCGGTCGGGGTCTCCGCAGCCTGATAAGGAGACAGTTTCTCCAGGATTACCTCGTTGTCCCGCTCCTCCTGTTGGGAAACCCGTCCTTCACACAGGAAGATGCCGCCCGTTTGCAGCAACGGCCGCAAAGACAGAAAGGTTTTGGGAAACAGCAAAGCCCGTACACTGCCGGATAAATCCTCCAGGGTAGCAAAGGCCATAACCTCATTGTTACGTGTGGTCTTTTTGGTAACCTCCCCCAGCATGGCATAAAAGCGCACCCGCTGTCCATCCTGCACCGCATCCTCCTGCAGCAAACCGATCTGCACACCGCCCTCCCGCTTGGAAACCGGCGTTACTTTCTCCATAGGATGACCGGAAAAATACATGCCGGTAGTTTCCTTTTCCATGGCCAAAATCTGATGCTTGGTAGGCGGTTCCGCCGGTGGAATTTGGAATTTCTGGGCTTGCTGATCTTCCTCCCCCAGTAGGGAGAAAAGCCCCAGCTGCCCGTGCATCCGAATGCGGTTTTGCTCTTCCAGCTGCACCAATAGCCCGTCCATGCACTGAAGCATTTGGTTGCGATTGGCCCCCAAATCATC
>CAYZTR010000014.1:34466-52081 GCA_964481575.1 uncultured Eubacteriales bacterium | reverse complement strand
CGCCCAAAAGGGCCAGTATTATCAACTGTATACCGGTGCTTTTGAATTGGAATAAAGAGAAGTAATTGAGAATACTGATGATACTGACTGTATAACATTTATAATTATTTTTGAGAAGGCTTGTCTGGTTTCCGACAGGCCTTCTGTTTTTATCGTTGCCTTCTTCGGGCAAAGGCGTATCCTTTGGCATAAAATAAACTGTACCGACATTCGGTACACACTTTTATCACAAAGGATGGAGAAAGATGAAAAACTATATTCTTGTTGTCGGCTCCATGACGCGGGCTCTGATGATTCGTGATACACTGCATCGGACAGGGATTTCTTCGGAAGTAATCCGCACACCCAAAGGGATGGATCCCAACGGTTGCGGCTACAGCGTGCATTTTAACAAAGATCCTGAAAAGGCACTACAACTCTTAGAACGCGTCAATATTCCCCACGGCCAACTGTTTGAAGGCCGAGACACATGATTTACCTGGATAATGCTGCCACCACCTATCCAAAGCCGGAAGGGGTACAGAATGCGATTCGGCAGGGCTTTACCCGATATTTTGCAAATCCGGGACGTGGCGGATATACCGCCTCTGTAGAAACAGGAGAAGCTGTATTTCGGGCGAGACAGGCGTTGGGGGAGACCTTCCACTGTCCTGCTGATCGGGTGGTGTTCACCCAGAATTGTACCATGGCGATTAATCTATGTTTGAAAGGAATTCTGCGGCCTGGGGATCATGTGGTATGTTCCTCCCTGGAGCATAATGCTGTACTGCGTCCGTTGTATGCGCTTCGGGAGCAGGGGGTGCAGGTGGATGTGGCGGAGGTGATTTTTGGTGACCCGCAGGCCACCGTCCGTTCTTTTGAGCGGCTGATTCGCCGAGATACTAAGCTGCTGGTTTGTATGCACGCCTCCAATGTACTGGGTACGGTATTGCCTATTGCCCAGATCGGCGCGTTGGCCCATGAAAAGGGAATTCCTTTCTTAGTGGATGCAGCACAGACAGCCGGAATTCTTCCCATTGATATGGAGCAAATGCAAATTGATTATCTGGCCATTGCACCGCACAAAGGTTTGTATGCTCCTATGGGTACCGGTGTTTTGCTTTGCCGCGGCGCTGCTCCTTTACCGTTAATTCATGGAGGTACCGGGACGGAATCCAAGAATCTCAAGCAACCTGAGAATTTGCCGGAGCGGTTGGAAAGCGGTACTATCAACGTTCCAGGCATATTTGGTATTTCCGCTGGCCTATCATTTGTAGAAAAAAAGGGCATGGATCAGATTTATCGCCATGAGTTTGGTTTGATTCGCCGGGCTTATCAATCTCTACAACACATGGATCGGGTTCGTCTGTATACCGATGAGCCGGAACTGGGTGCCTGTGCCCCGGTGCTCAGTTTTAATCTGCAAGGGGTCAATTCAGAGGATGCCGCTGCTTTTTATGCCAAGCAGGGGATTGCCGTACGCGGCGGACTCCACTGCGCTCCAATGGCCCATAAACACATGGGAACTTTAGGGTCCGGTGCAGTTCGTATCGCGGTTTCTGCATTTTCCACAAATAATGAAGTAGATCGTTTCCTTCGAGTAACAGAATTTATGAATTTTCAGGAGAAAAAGCGCCAAACCTATTGATTCCGGAAGATTTTGTGTTATTATAATAATAGCAGGGTTTTGCATTGATTTGGATGCGCTGCTTAAATTATTATGGGAAACGGATTGATCCATTTGTTAGGAAATATCCTCGAGTTTTTCAGTGGAATCTGGAAGCAAATTGCCACTGTGGTGCTTTCGATTACGGTGGCAGATATTTTGGATATTATCATCATTGCCTTTATTATTTATAAGGGCATTGGTTTAGTACGGGAATCTCGTGCCCTGCAGCTGTTGAAGGGGATCCTTTTGTTGCTGGTAGTGTATATTTTAGCCCGTTGGTTTGGGATGGTATCTCTTACCTACGTGTTAAATAATGTGTTCAGTTATGCCATTGTGGCCATTGCCATAGTGTTTCAGCCAGAAATTCGTCGTGCACTGGAGCATATGGGCGGCAGCAATTTCTTCAAACGACAAAATAACATGGAATCTCAATTACTGGATGATATCTTGGAGGAGATTTGCAAAGCCTGCCAGGATATGAGTAATAAGAAGATCGGTGCGCTCATTGTTTTTGAGGTCAAAACTCCCTTGGGTGAAATTTGCGATACCGGTACCTTTATCGATGCCAGTGTCTCTCAGGCTTTAGTGGGCAATATTTTTTATCCCAAATCTCCGCTGCATGATGGGGCTATGGTGGTGCGCGACGGGAAGATTAATGCCGCCGGCTGTATTTTGCCCCTGACCGCCCGGGAAATCGGCGACAATATGGGAACTCGGCACCGTGCTGCTGTTGGCATGACTGAAAATTCAGATGCGGTCGTTGTGGTCGTTTCGGAAGAAACGGGAAATATTTCCGTGGCTGTTGGCGGCAATATCGATCGAAATTTTAATGGTTTGACCTTGCGGCAGCGCTTGGAAGATTTGCTGATTCCTTCCGTATCGGAGGAGCAGGCGACGCTGTGGCATCGAATTGTCCGCCGTTTTACCAATTCCCGCAATGGAGGTGGTAAGGATGCATAATTCAAAAACCCGGACCACCATAGGCCGGTTACTCCACAACAATAATTTTGTTTTGGTTCTTTCCATTGTTTTGGCGATTGTGTTCTGGTTGACGGTTAGCATCAGCCAAAGTAAAACCATCACCAAGACCATTACAGATGTAACGGTCAATATTGACACCGAAGGAACCTCAGTTGGCGCTTTGGGACTGGATGTTGTCAGCGGCGGTACGACGCAAAAAGTGAGCGTAAAGGTCAGTGGCCCCAGCTATCTGGTCTCCAACCTGACTGCTGCGGATATTCTGGTTACTGCCGGCCTGTCCCGCGTTACTGCGCCGGGAACCTATCAGTTGCCTTTGACAGTGACCCAAAACAGCGCTGCATCCGGATACGACATTATTGGCGTAACGCCGGACTTGTTGGAAGTTACCTTTGATAATACCGAGACCCGTACCTTTACCACTATGTGTCTGGCAGAAGGTGCTACTGCACCGGAAGGGCTGGTGGCTGAGGAAGCAATTGTTGCTGATACCACCTCCTCCACCATTGAGATTACCGGCCCCAAGTCGGTGCTGGATACGATAGAGACGGTGCAAGCCTATGCCAAGGTAAACAAAACTTTGGAATCTTCTGCAACCTTTGAGGCTGCTATCCGCTTGTTGGATGTGGAAGGAAACGAAATTGACCAAACTCCCTTCACTCTGTCTTACACTACTGTGGATATTACTGTGCCTATTTCCAGGAAGGCGACGCTGCCTGTGAAACCAACCTTTGTCAATCTGCCGTCGGTTTATACGGAAGATACCGTGCCATTTTCTTTGAGTACTTCTTCCGTCACAATCCTGGGGCCGCCGGAGGTTGTGGATGCTATGCGCTATGTAGAGCTGAAGCCCATTGATTTTACGGAGGTTTCTTCTGGTTCTTTAACTTTCCAGTGTGCTTTGAATCTGGCCAGCGGTATCAAAAATATGGATAATGTAGATTCTGTGATGGTGACACTGAACTTTAGCGATCTTACGGAGGCAGCCTATACTGTTTCCTCTGTGCAGGTCATCAATCTGGAAGCTGGACTGACGGCCAATTTCTCCACAACCATCAAGAATGTAAAACTCTGTGGTTCTGCTGCGGACTTGTCCTTGATCTCGGATGCGGATATCTATGCGGAGGTGGATCTTTCCGGAAAGCCTGCCGGTGAATACACAGTCAGTGCAAATATTATTGTTCCGGGTTACGGTGGTGTTTGGCAGGTCGGTACCTACAACGTGATCGTAACGATTTCGAAATCCTGACGTGATTCCGGTAGACGGTTTGTGTAAGAAAAGCAAAGCACTTTTTATGTCGCTTAGCCGTGCCCTTGTGCAGCAATCTCTGTGCAAGGGCATTTGATTTCTGTCTGGTGTAGGGAACGGATGCACCAAAAGACGACCTTTCTCATAACATAAAATGAGGTGAGAGTATGGAAGCCTTTTTTGCAATACTGGTGTTACTCCTTGCGTTGATTGGTTTAGCGTTTCTGATCCGTTTTTTGAACCTTTGGCTGGTGAATCCCCGGCTTTCCGGCCCTCGTGTTCTGGTTGTTTCTCTTTCCGGAGGTCATCCGGAGCCGGAGGTAAGAGGAATTTTGGAGTTCTATCGACTAATCGGTTCCCGCTTTTTTCAACGGATTTGTCTAGTAGATTTTGGCTTAACAGAGGAAGCGGCTGAGGCCTGTAAAATCATTTGCCGGGAAAACCACTGTTTCAGCTTTTGCAGTCCATCACAAATGCAGGAAGTTTTCAATCAGGAAGGAGCAATACCCCATGGGCAATTCAACCGAAACGATTACTATACGGGGTAGTGTGGAACGGGTTACGTTTTATAATTCCATCAATGGATTTACGGTAATGGAACTGAGCCACGCGGGAGATCTTGTCACTGTGGTGGCTTCTACGCTTGGGATCAGTGTGGGTGATGAGCTGGAATTAACCGGTCATTACGATTATCATAGTGTGTATGGCCCCCAGTTTAAAGCGGATCAGTGTTTACATAGGATCCCTACCGGAAAGGCCGGTGTTTTAAAATATTTGTCTTCCGGCGCGGTGAAGGGCATTGGACCAGCCACTGCGCGTCGCTTGGTGGAACGGTTTGGGGAAGATACCATTGCAGTTTTGCGGGAAGCCCCGGAGCGCATGGCTGAGTTGAAAGGGATTTCCTTGTCTAAAGCCAAAGAAATTTCCCAGGATTTTAATGAGCGTTTCGGTGCTCAGGAGGTCATGATGACCTTTTCCAAGTATGATATTTCGCCGGAAGAGGCCATGCGTGTTTATAAAGTTTTTGGGTCGCAATCCTTGGATATGATTGCTTCCAATCCTTATGCTTTTTGTGTGGAAACGGTGCGGTTTCCCTTTGAACATGCCGATGCTATCGCTTTGGAGGCCGGTGTGCCGGAGGATAATCCCAATCGTGTGATGGCCGGTGTGGAATATGTCCTTCGTCATAATTTGCAAAATGGCCATACCTGTATTCCCAGAGATAAGCTGGTTCCTGTGACGGTTCGTCTGCTGGGATGTTCAGCGGATGTGGTGGAAGATTATATGGAGGAAATGTTGCAAAGTCGTCGTCTGGTGGAAACGATGCTGGAGGATCGCGCCTATCTTTTCTTGCCAGAGTATTTTGATGCGGAACAATTTTGTGCCAAACGGCTGGCTGTGATGCTGGCTTATCCGCCTACGCCACCGAAGGATGTAATGGGGGAAATTGACGCCATCTCCAAGGAGCTTTCCATTACCTATGCCGCGCAACAGAAGAAAGCCATTGCCTTTGCTATGGAGCAAGGGGTGCTGATCCTGACTGGTGGGCCCGGCACGGGAAAGACTACTACTTTGAATGCGATTATCCGATTGCTGCAAAAACAGGGACTTCGTGTTGTCTTGGCGGCTCCCACCGGCCGGGCTGCCAAGCGGATGTCTGAGGTGACCGATTGTGAGGCCAAGACCATTCATCGGCTGTTGGATGTGGAGTGGGGTAAGGACAACACCCTTGCTTTTGGGAAAAACGAGCGGCATCCTCTGGAAGCGGATGCTGTTGTCGTGGACGAGCTCTCCATGGTGGATGTCAAGATTTTTGAGAGTTTGCTCCATGCTCTTCGATTGGGGACTCGTTTGATTCTGGTGGGGGACTCCGATCAATTGCCCAGCGTGGGTCCCGGCAATGTACTGCAGGATATGATCGATTCCGGTTTCCTGCCCTATGTCCGGTTGCAGGAAGTATTTCGGCAGGCGCAGGAAAGCCTGATTGTGTCTAATGCACATGCGATCGTAGAAGGTCGTCAACCAGCGTTGGATGTCCGCACAGGGGATTTCTTTTTACTGGAGGAGGAAAATACTGGCGCTGCAACCGAACTGGTGGTGGATCTGTTTGCCCGGCGCTTGCCGGTGGCTTATGGATATGATGCTGTTACGGATATTCAGATTTTATGTCCTTCCAGAAAGTTGAGCTTAGGTACTTTGCATTTGAATAATTTGTTGCAAGCTCAGGTGAATCCGCTGGCATCTAATAAGCGGCAGATTACCTTGCGGAGTTATATCCTGCGGGAAGGCGACAAAGTGATGCAGGTCAAAAACAATTATGATATTCTCTGGACAAAAGCGGACGGCACAGACGGAGTCGGTGTATTTAACGGTGATGTAGGAACCTTGATCAGTATAGATGCCAAAGCAGGAATTGCCAATGTCCGTTTTGATGATCGCATTGCCACCTACAATGAAGAGGAGATTCAGCAACTGGAATTGGCTTATGCCGTAACCATCCATAAAAGTCAGGGCAGTGAATTTCCCTGTGTTATTCTGCCGATTCTGGATACGCCACAAAAGCTGCGTTACCGGAATTTGCTGTATACCGCCGTGACCCGTGCCAAGGACAAATTGATTTTGGTTGGATCTAAACGCGTGATTTTGGAAATGGTGCAGAATCACAAGAGGTCCCTGCGTTTTACGGCACTACGGACGATGTTGATGGAGGCTTGTCAGGAACATGATGCGGTTTAAACCGGAGCGCATTCTGCGCTTTTTCTTTCCTTATTACTGTTATAGCTGTGGGTGCGCACTGCCAGATGGAATCTTTTGCCCGGATTGTGCTGCGGATTTGCAGGAAATTGCCCTATCACCTCATGCTATTCTGCAGCCGGAAAAGCTTATCTTGCATCAGTGGCGGGATGAAATTGCGCTGGACGGCGTCTGTGCAGCCTTCTGCTATTACGGCAGTGCAAGACAGGCTCTGTTGCGCTTTAAATTCCGTGGACTGCCTAAGATTGGCTGCTTCTTTGGTGCGAAAATGGCGGACAAGGTTCGGTATTGTTACAGGAATCTGACCTTTGACGCGATTGCCTTTGTACCGCAAATGAAAGATGTTTACCGCACACGTGGTTTTAACCAGGCAGAAGTGTTAGCTGTATGTTTGGGAGAAAAACTTTCTCTTCCGGTGATGCATTGTCTGCGCAAAATCAAAAAGAATCAAAAGCAGCATACTTTATCAGCAGCCCAGCGGCAAGAGAATGTCCGGGGCATTTATGCTGCAACACCGGATGTGAAGGGAAAGACTATCCTGCTGGTGGATGATATCCAAACTACGGGCGCCACATTAAATTCCTGTGCAAAAGTGTTGAAACGCAAGGGAGCTGTAGGCGTTTTTGCTGTGGTGGCTGCCCGACGGTGATTCAGGGGTTGTAATTTCCGTCTGACTCTTGTATAATAATGAATCATAATGTCAATTGTTTTTGAAATGGAGCTTTTGATACATGTTTACTGATATTGGTATTGATTTTGGAACCTATAAAACCGCAATTCTTTCCAATCACAAAATATTGATTGATGAACCGACTGTTGTTGCACTGGATCATGAGACGGGGAAGATTCTTTGCTTCGGGAAGGCGGCCTATGAGTTGATTGGGCGCACTCAGGATAAGGTTACCGTTGTAAATCCTATTCGTCGCAGCGTGGTGGCAGATATGGATCTGGCTGTGGCTCTAATGCAATATTTTTTTCAAAAAGCCTTTGGGAAGAAAATTGTTAAGCCACGAGTTGTGATTTCTGCACCCGGTGGTGCTACTTCAGTGGAACAACGTGCCCTACGCCAAATCGTGGAGGAAGCCGGCGGTCGAAATGTGCGGACCATTGAGTCCTCTTCGGCAGCTGCCATTGCATTGGGCATGAATTTCAATATGCCTCATGGGGCCATGATTGTGGACATCGGCGCCGGAACGACGGATATTTCTGTGGTTACAATGGGGGGGATCGCTGAATGCCGCACCGTTCCTGTTGCCTCCTCAGATTATGACGAAGCCATTATTCGTTATGTGCGCAAGGAGTACAATGTATTGATCGGAGTGCGAACTGCGGAGCGGATTAAAAAAGTAGTTGGATCTGCCGTGCGTCCCGAACTGGATCGAATTTTTTCGGCCGGCGGTGTGGATTTAGTGACCGGCATGCCCAGGGCACTGGACATTTCTGCCAACGCCATTTATGAAGCGACGGCAGATTTGTCAGATACCATTGGAACGAACATTGCCCAGGTACTGGAAAACACCTTGCCGGATCTGGCTGCCGATATTTTGAAGGACGGTGTTCATCTCATCGGCGGCGGCGCCTGTATGGAGGGATTTGAACAGCTGATTTTGAAGAAAACCGGCGTGCGCGGGCTTTTGGCCAGCGAACCCTTGACCTGTGTTCTAAGGGGAGCCAGTATTGCGGTGCGTCATCCGGATTTGCTGAAAAATGTGGACTATGAATACCGTACCCGGCAAAATTTGATCTCTGACGAAACCTAATTGGTATAATCTTCCGTTTTTGCCATACAATATATACTGCTCTGGCTGCCATGGTTGCCCATGGCAGTTTTTTCGGGAATTTTGCAGGATTTTGTTTCTGTAATGTGAACGAATTTAAAACATTTGGTTTTTTTTCAGATTAGCTATTGACTTTTCCAGAAATTGGGGTATTATACTATTAGCACTCTGAAACATAGAGTGCTAATTTCTCTCTTTCAATTCTTTAAGGAGGTAATCCTATGACAATCAAACCGTTGGCTGATCGTGTTGTAATTAAGATGATCGAAGCCGAAGAAACTACCAAGAGCGGCATTATTTTAGCTGGTGCCGCTAAAGAAAAGCCTCAGGTTGCTGAGGTCGTTGCCGTTGGTCCCGGTGGCGTTGTGGATGGCCACGAGGTCACAATGGAGCTGAAGGTAGGCGACAAGGTTCTCATGAGCAAATACTCCGGTACAGAAGTGAAGATTGATGGTATAGAATATACTATTCTCCGGCAGTCTGATGTGCTGGCTATTGTAGAATAATGCAGTAAGGAGTGTTGAATTATGGCAAAGGATATTGTGTTTGGCGAGGAAGCCAGAAAGGCTTTGCAGGCTGGCGTGGATAAGCTGGCGGATACGGTAAAGGTGACCTTGGGGCCCAAGGGTCGCAATGTTGTCATTGATAAGAAGTTCGGCGCACCGCTGATCACCAATGACGGTGTAACCATCGCTAAGGAGATCGAGCTGGACTGCCCCTTTGAGAATATGGGGGCGCAGCTGGTGAAAGAGGTTGCTACCAAAACCAATGACATCGCTGGCGATGGTACCACCACCGCTACCGTTCTGGCTCAGGCTATGATCTGTGAGGGCATGAAGAATGTGACCTCTGGCGCCAATCCCATGGTTGTTAAGAAGGGGATCAAGCGGGCTACTGATACCGCAGTAGAAACAGTCATTAAGAATTCTAAGAAGGTCACCAACACGGAGGATATCGCTCGGGTTGGTACCGTTTCTTCCGGTGACGAGACCATTGGCTCTCTGATTGCGGAAGCAATGGAGAAGGTTTCTGCTGACGGTGTAATCACCGTGGAAGAATCTAAGACAGCTGAAACCTATTCTGAAGTGGTAGAAGGAATGCAGTTCGATCGGGGTTACATCACTCCTTATATGGCTACAGATACTGAGAAAATGGAAGCTGTTTTGGATGAACCTTTGATTCTGATTACGGATAAAAAGATTTCCAATATGCAGGAAATTCTGCCCTTGCTGGAGCAGATCGTGCAATCCGGAAAGAAGCTGCTGATTATTGCAGAAGATATCGAAGGGGAGGCGCTGTCTACCCTGATTCTGAATAAACTGCGCGGTGTCTTTACCTGCGTTGGTGTGAAGGCTCCCGGCTTTGGTGATCGGCGTAAGGAGATGCTGCAGGATATTGCCATTTTGACCGGTGGTCAGGTCATTACTGAGGAACTTGGCCTGGAGCTGAAGGATGCCACCGTGGAAATGCTGGGCCGTGCCCGCCAGGTGAAGGTCAGTAAAGAAAATACTATTATTGTGGATGGAGCCGGCAATTCTCAGGAAATCGCCGCCCGTATTGGTCAGATCAAGGCGCAGATTGAGAGCACAACTTCCGATTTTGATCGGGAGAAGCTGCAGGAGCGTCTGGCCAAACTGGCTGGTGGTGTCGCTGTTATCAAGGTTGGCGCAGCCACTGAAGTGGAAATGAAGGATAAAAAGCTGCGGATTGAGGACGCGCTTTCTGCCACTAAAGCCGCAGTAGAGGAAGGCATTGTATCCGGCGGCGGTGTTGCATTGGTCAATGCTATTCCCGCTGTTTCGGAACTGTTGGATGCAGTGGACGGTGACGAGAAAACAGGTGTGCAGATTGTCCTGAAGGCTTTGGAGGCACCCATCCGCCAGATTGCCGCTAACGCTGGGTTGGAAGGCTCTGTGATTCTGAACGAGATTCTTACTTCCGGTAAAGTAGGCTATGGATTTGATGCTTACAATGAGGCCTATACGGATATGATTGGCGCCGGTATCGTCGATCCGACCAAGGTGACCCGTTCTGCTTTGGAAAATGCTGCTTCCATTGCTTCTATGGTCTTGACAACCGAGTCTTTGGTCGCGGAAAAGAAAGAGGATGCGGCTGCGGCAAATGCAGCTGCAGCCGCCGCTGCTTCTCAGGGCGGTATGTATTAATTCTGTTTTTCTGCACGGTACGGAACCTTTCCGTACCGTGCATTTTTATTTTCCGGAAATCTCCGGTATTTTTCCTTGTAATTTGTTGCTGTTTCCGGTATAATAAAATGAAAATAGTATTATATTGTAGGAACTTCTTTTAACACTTTATTCTGGATGTGATGTTGTGCTACGAATTCTGTTTTCCAGCGGTTCTTATTATTCGACAGGAATGTTGATGATTCAGGCTTTGATGTATTTATTATCCTCGCTTGTAATTGTTTTTCTGGTGCTGCCGCTGCATGAATGCGCGCATGCCTATGCTGCCAATAAATTGGGAGATCCGACGGCTCGGTATCAGGGACGGATGACCTTGAACCCGTTTGCACATATTGATTATTTGGGTGCCCTCTGTATTATTTTATTCGGATTTGGTTGGGCGAGACCTGTTCCTATCCATGCTTCCAACTTTAAGAATCCAAAGCAAAGCATGGCCCTTTCTGCCCTGGCTGGGCCGTTTTCCAATCTTTTGGTTGCGTTTTTTGCTTCGTTTTTCCGCCAGGGAATTTATTATTATCAATTTCGCCATGGGGCCGGTTTGATTGTCGCTATTCTGTTTTATTTCTTTGACTTCCTTGTGAGCATCAATGTGGGCCTGGCAATTTTTAATTTGATTCCAATCCCACCGCTGGACGGCTCCAGATTGCTGACAGCCTTTCTGCCGGACCGGATCTATTTTAAGATCATGCAGTATGAGCGGTTTATTATGTTGGGGCTTATGATACTGTTGTTTGCCGGCGTTTTGACTGCTCCCTTGAATTGGCTCAGTACCTGGGTGATGAAGGGGTTTTATTGGGTTGCTAGCTTTCCTTTCCGTCTTTTTTAGTTCTGGTTTGTTTACCTCTGTACAGGTGTCAAAATGAGGTGTTTGTTTTGGAAATGATTTCCTATAAACTGGATGGATTTGAGGGGCCGCTGGATCTGCTTCTCTATCTCATCAGTAAGAACAAACTGAATATTTACGATATTAATATTTCTGCGCTGGTGGATCAATACACCGACCATATTCGTGCAATGCAGTCCTCGGATATGGAGGTGGCTTCTGAATTTTTAAGCATGGCCGCTCGTTTGGTGTATTTAAAAACCGTAAGCCTGCTACCCAAACATGAAGAAGCAGAGGTGCTAAAGAAGGAATTGACGGGTGAATTGTTGGAGTATCAGACCTGTCGGCTGATGGCGGCGAAATTTGCCGGAATGACGGATGGTTTTGCCTCATTTATACGTCGGCCAGAGCCTGTGAAAGCGGACAAGACGTATCGGCGCAAACACCCTGCATCCGACCTTCTTTCCGGCTATTTAGCAGCTGTGGGGCGGGGACAACGCAAGCAGCCGCCTTCCACAACGGTATTTGCAAAAATAGTTGCCAGGAAAATTGTTTCTGTTTCTTCTAAAATTGTAGGGGTGTTGCGTAATCTTCGCCGTGGCCAAAAGAAGCGGTTTCAGACAATGTTTGAACATGCGGAAAGCCGTTCGGAGTTGGTGGCCACTTTTCTGGCTGTTTTGGAACTGATCAAGGCCAGACGTGTGGAGGTAACCGGGGAAGGCGACGCTACAGAAATTGCCTTGGTGACTGAGCAGAAACGGCGTGGCGTCTCTACTGCTGAATTGGATTCTTAACGGATAAAATCGCTTGAAAATGAGGGAATAGGATTGAAAAATACGGATACTTATTTACCGGCATTGGAAGCTGTACTATTTGCCGGCGGCGAGCCAATTTCCACCGACAGATTAGTAGAAGCCATGGATTTGGATTTTGCGTCAGTGGAGGGGTTATTGGCAAAATTGGAAGAAAAATATGCCCGGGATGATTCCGGTATCCGTTTGATCCAATTGGAGGACGCTTGGCAGTTGTGCACTAAAACAGAATATGTTGATTATGTGCGCCGGGCTTTTGAAATCAGGCGCAATGCGCCTTTATCTCAGGCAGCTCTGGAAGTGTTGGCCGTGGTGGCTTATAATCAGCCTGTGACCAAAGCTTTTGTGGAACAGGTGCGCGGTGTGGATTGTTCCGGTGTTATGGCCAGCCTGTCTGAAAAAGGACTATTGGAGGAAAAAGGCCGGTTGGATTTACCGGGACGGCCCTTGCTTTATGGTACCACAAGTGCATTTTTACGGTGTTTCGGTCTTCGCAGTTTGTTAGATTTGCCGGAATTACCGCAGGAGGAAGGGGTAGATATCCAGGCCGAGCAGCTGGAAATTCTGCAAGATAATGGGGACGGATATGATCCCAGTGAAATTGCTGACAGCCTGGAGAATTCAGACGAATAAAATTTGGAATCCGGATGTATATCATTTCAGGATTTTTCCATACTAGCAGGAGAGGATGTGACAAAATGCTTGGTTGGTGTATTACCTTTGGCATTGTTTTGCTGCTGATTCTTTTGCTGCAAATACCGCTACAGTTTGAAATCCGTTGGGACAAGCAAACACAGTTTTCCCTGCGGTATGGTTTTTTGCCGGTGCTGCGAAGCGCCCCAAAGAGACCTGCCGCCAAAAAACGGCAGCCCGACAGAAAAACAACGCCACCTAAAAAAACAAATACCTGGCTATCCAAAATTACGGAACAGCAGGAGCCGGTGGATATTTTTCTGGAAGTTTGCGATTTGCTGGCCCGGGTTGTTTTGCCGCTGAAAAGGTTGCTGCGGCACATAACTGTTACCCGGTTTCGTGTATCGGTTATTGTTGCGGGGGAAGATGCCACTGAAACTGCTTTGCAATACGGAAGGGTTTGCGCTGTTTTCTATCCGCTTCGGGGTATTTTTGCCGGTTTGATGCGGTTTCGGGAAAATCACGCGGAGATTTACCCTGATTTTCATGGGAATGCTTCCTGTGTGCAAGCGGTGGTGTGCCTGTGGGTACGCCCCCAGTTCATTTTGAATAGCCTGGTGGTGTTGGGAATTCAGTTGCTGGCTTCGTATTTGCATTTGACATCTGCGTCAAATGCGTATCAGCCCTCGCCCAAAACTTAATTTTCCGATTTTTGGGATTGTGTGATGAAATTACGCTGCTACTCAGGCCTCTCCTGTGGAAACGGCGGATGATTATATTAGAAAGATGGTGTCTTACCATGAGCGAAAGCAAAAAGGTATCAGATCTGATTCAAGTGACCACCGATCGTATCAGAGCCCTGGCGGATGCTGATACCATCATCGGCGAACCCATTGTTGTGGACGGTGTGACATTGCTTCCTGTGTCTAAGGCTTCTTTTGGCCTTGGCGCCGGTGGCAGTGATATTCCTTCCAAACAGACTGGAAGCGATTATTTCGGTGGCGGCTGTGGCGCTGGCATCAGCATTACACCTGTGGCTTTTCTGGCCATCAAAAATGGTGAAGTGAAGCTGATGCAGATCTATAAAGATTCTTCGCCTGCAGATAAAGCGATTGGTCTTTTGCCGGATTTGTTTGATAAAGTGACCGACATGTTCCACAAAAAGGAGACGGGTACTTCCGTGGAGGATTAACCGTTATTTTTTGCCACTCCGTTTCATAGAATGAGATGGAAAGGCGGTGGCTGTTGTGCAGCGGTTTTGGGTTTGGATGGTTTGCTTTCTCTATGGATTGGCTTTTTCGTTGTCTCCTATAGCGGCGCCTTTGGCTGTGTCTGCTGCAGCGCCATCCGAAACCTTGTCTGTTTCTGCTACAGCTGCGGTACTAATGAATGGTGATACCGGCGAAATCCTTTGGAGCAAGAACCCGGAAGAACGGCTCCCGATGGCCTCTACTACAAAAATCATGACGGCCTTGCTGCTGGCGGAGCAGCCTGATCTGTCCGTCACTTTGACCGTGACAGAAGAAATGGCCACAGTGGAAGGTTCCTCCATGGGTCTTTTGCCAGGGGATACTGTCAGTTATCATGACCTGTTATATGGGATGCTGTTGGCTTCCGGTAACGATGCTGCCAATACGACGGCCATTGCGTTGGGTGGATCTGTGGAAGGCTTTGCTGCCATTATGAATCGGGAAGCAGAAGCGATTGGACTCACCAACACGCATTTTGTGACTCCGTCCGGCCTGGATGATCCGGATCATTATACTACTGCGTATGATTTGGCAAAACTGGCCATGTATGCATTGCAGAATGAGAATTTTGCAGAAGCCTGTGCCAGTTCGTCTGCTACATTATGCTACGGTAATCCACCGTATCAGCGCACACTGACGAATCATAATAAACTTTTAAGCAGATATGATGGGTGTATCGGTGTGAAAACCGGTTTTACCAAAAAGTCCGGGCGTTGTCTGGTATCTGCAGCCGAACGGGAAGATGCCCGTCTCATTGCAGTGACGCTGCACGCACCGGATGACTGGAATGACCATGTGACTATGCTGGATTACGGGTTTCGTGATTTTGAAACTGTGACGTTAGCGCCGGAGATTCCGGCATATCTTCCGGTAGAGCAGGGGATGAGTGAACGTGTTTTGCTGCAGGCGAATGCAGAGACATTCACCTTTTTAGCTGGGGATGCTGCTTCTGTTACACAAAAAGTGGAGTTGCCGGATCGGTTAATGGCCCCGGTGACTGCCGGTGAAACTGTCGGCACGGTGTCCTATTACTTAGGAGCGCGGCTTCTGGCCAAGAATGAAGTTGTTGTTTTGGCTGCGGTCGACGAGCTTCCACCGCCGCCAAGTTTTTGGGAATATTTTCTGTTGCTCTTGGAAATGTAGGGCGTAGGTTCTTTGAGGTTATAAAATGAAAGAAGATAAAATCAGATTACAGAAATATTTATCTGAATGTGGGATTGCGTCCCGGCGTAAGGCAGAGGAATATATCTTGGACGGCCGTGTCAAGGTCAATGGACGTTTTGCACATTTGGGAGATAAAGTGGATCCAAAGCGGGATAAGGTGTTCTTTGCTGGGAAGCGTGTCATGAATCAAACTCGGAAAATGTACATCATGCTGCATAAACCCCGCGGCTATGTTACCACAACTAAGGATGAAATGGAGCGAAAATGTGTAACGGATCTGGTAGCAGATGCCGGGATGCGTTTATATCCGGTGGGACGGTTGGACAAGGATTCCGAAGGTTTGCTGTTTATGACCAATGACGGGGAATTTACCAATCTGTTAACCCATCCAAGTCGCCATGTATCCAAAACCTATCGGGTGACAGTTCGTGGTGCTGTACAGGAGGAACAGCTGGATCAGATCCGGGCCGGGCTCACCATAGACGGTAAGCGTACCAATCCTTGCGATGTAGATGTTGCGGAGAAAAAAGAAGATCGAACGGTTTTGATTTTTGTCTTGTACGAAGGTCGCAATCGGGAGATCAGAAAACTGTGTGAGGCGGTTGGGTTGACAGTTCTACGACTGAAACGTACCATGATCGCCGGGGTGAAGCTGGGAATGCTTCCGGTGGGCCGTTGGCGGGAACTGACGGAAAAGGAATTGAAACATTTGCAAAATATTTCTGTGGCAAAGCAATCTGAGAATGGTGATTGATCTTTTGTGGCTTTCTTTTACTTTCCTTGCCAATTCTTGCAAAAAAGGCTTGCATTTCCTCCAGCGGTATGCTATAATACCACTCGTGGCTAAAGAATATTTCGGAGGTTTTTCATATGTTAGAGGTTTTACAGATTATTGATGGTGTTCTCGTGATTCTTCTTGCCATTGCTATTATCGTTGCAATTCTGTTTCAGCAGGGTCGCCGCGCTGGTATTAATGGTGTTATTTCCGGCGGTGCGGATACCTTCCTTTCTAAGAATAAGGCCCGTACCATTGATGCAAAGCTGCCTCGTTGGACCAGGTATATGGCCATTGCGTTCATGGTTCTTGTGTTGCTGGCCGGTGTGATTCAGTTCTTTATCAACAAGGGCTAACCGTTCTCTTTTCTTGCCGTTTTGACCGTCTCTTTTTGAGGCGGTCTTTTTCTATATTTTGGATTTGATGCTACAGCTAAATTTCGTTTGTTAATGTTTGCTAATAAAATAGATGTTTTACATTTGTGTGTATATTTGGATTGGAAATCTATATCTATCTGGAATTATATGGAGAAACAGGAAATAGTCTTGCAATTGAATGCCAAGTTTGCTATAATAATTACAAATTGTAAGAATTTTGTAGGAGGTTCCTTATGTGCTTTGTTTTTTCTGTGAAAAGAACAGCTGCTTGTCTGTTAGTATTGACCTTTTTGATTGTTTCTATGTCTTGCATCTCTATGGTGCCGGGTACTGTCACTGCGTCTGCTACTGATGAGAATCTTGTCGTCGTTTTAGATCCCGGACATGATACAACTCATCCCGGTGCTTCTGCCAACGGTATCAAGGAAGAAATTGTGAACATGTCCATTGCTCTTTATTGCAAGGCGGCGCTGGAACAGTTTGACGGTGTAACGGTTTATTTGACCCACTCCACTTTGTCCTGTGCATTTCCCGGCGGTACTTCTGTGGATTGTAACCGAGCCCGTGTGGATTATGCTCAGTCTGTTGGTGCCGACGTTTTTATTTCGCTCCATAATAATGCTCAGGCTTCTGGGTCAAATTTGAACGGCGCTACCGTTTACTATCCCAATTCCAGCTGGCGTCCGGACTTCTATACGGAGGGAAAAGCCTTAGCAACGACGATTTTGTCTTCCCTTACGAACCTGGGCCTTGCGGACAAGGGAATTCATTACCGTAATTCTGAGGACGGTACGATCTATGAGGATGGATCCATCGCGGATTATTATGCTGTCATTAAGCGTGCCAAGCAGAATGGGTTTACAGGCATCATTGTGGAACATGCTTTTTTGACTAACCCTTCCGATGCACAGATCTGGCTAAGTCAGGAGTCCAGCCTTAAGGCGCTGGGGGAAGCTGATGCAATGGCCATTGCGGAATATTATGGATTATCAGGCAGTAATATTCCTGTGACTACATATAAAGGCGTCAATTATTCACCTGTTTATGATTATGAATATTATCTGGCTAACAATCCGGATGTGGCTAAGCGCTATAGTGGGAATCCTACCGGTGCGTTGCAGCATTTTATCAATTACGGTATGCAGGAAGGACGGTCGGCCAGCGCGTCTT
>CAYZTR010000014.1:0-34366 GCA_964481575.1 uncultured Eubacteriales bacterium | reverse complement strand
GATGTGGCAAAACGGTATACCGGTGATGATGTAGGTGCATTGCAGCATTTTATCAATTACGGTATGCAGGAAGGACGGTCGGCCAGCGCGTCTTTTGATGTAACCTCTTATGCCAATGCTTATCAGGATCTGCGGTTGGCATTTGGTTCTGATTTAAAAAAGTATTACCTCCATTATCTTAACTATGGCCAGAAAGAAGGGCGCGTTGCCACCGGTGTGACTGAACTACAGAATCCGGTCACCAAAAACAGCGGTGTCAATTATGCGTCTGTTTATGATTATGAATACTACCTGGCCAACAACCCGGATGTGGCAAAACGGTATACCGGTGATGATGTAGGTGCATTGCAGCATTTTATCACGTATGGTATGCAAGAGGGGAGAATTGCCAGCGCGAGCTTTGATGTATCCGTCTATGCCAATGCTTATCAGGATTTGCAGCAAGCATACGGTTCTGATCTGAAAAAGTATTACCTCCATTATATTAATTACGGTCTTGCGGAAGGCCGTGTTGGTGTTTAATTATGTTTGCGTTATCCAGGATGCGGCGGTTCATGGCTCTGCTTCTTTGTGCGGCTATTGTACTCTGTGGACTGGTGATACCTCATGTTGCCGCTTATGATTTGGAGGATACGGATAGTTTAACGCCTATTATGGGTACCTCTTGTGTGACGGTTTCCCAAATGGTGGATTACTACAATCAACGCGCCACCTATCCTTCTTTCTATGCCAATACAGATGCACCAACCCTTCGGGATTTTTGTTTGCTTTATTTAGAGGAATGTGCTGCCGAAGGCGTTCGTGCAGAGATTGCCTTTTGCCAGGCTATGAATGAAACCGGTTATCTGCGGTATGGCGGCTTGGTGAAAATAGAGCAGTTTAATTTTGCCGGTTTGGGTGCAGTGGATCTATCTAACGGTTCTTCTGTGGCTGTCTTCTCCAGCGTGCGAGAGGGAATCCGCGCACATGTCCAGCATTTAAAAGGATATGCTTCTACTGAGGCTTTGATAAATGCTTGTGTTGATCCGCGGTTTATATATGTGAAACGCGGCAGTGCGCCTTATGTAGAGTGGCTTGGCATTCAGGAGAATCCCCATGGAATCGGTTGGGCTACCATTTCCATGTATGGGGTGAATATACTGAATAATTTTTTAACAAAGCTGCTTCCCCCTGAGAGCTATAGTGTAACGTGGTATTACGATAGTCAAACCCAGTCCTGGGAAAATTATGCCGCAGTTTATAATTATGACTATTATATCACCAATAATCCGGATATTATCCAGGTGCTGGGGACCGATGATGAGGTGATTTTAAAGCATTTTGTTGCCTATGGTATGCAAGAAGGGCGTCGCGCCAGCGCAAACTTCAATGTGACTTACTATCAGGAAAATTATTCTGATCTGCAGGCAGCTTTCCAGGAAAACCTGCCGAAGTATTATTTGCATTATATCAACTACGGTAAGCAGGAAAATCGTGTTGCTGCAGAGGTGTCTGTACCGAAACCTGTATATTCTGTAACTCATGTGGTGCAGCTTCGTAAACTGATTCTGGAGGGTATTAGTTCAGAAGAGTATCTGGCTTTGTTTGATCTGAATCTGGATGGTTCTCTGACAGTTGCTGATGTTGTACTTCTCCGCAACATAATTTTATCTCAAACGTAAAAGAAAAGCCAGAGGTTATACCTCTGGCTTTTAGTTAGCGCTTTAGCAAGAGAACAAGCCGCCTTTGGCGTCTTGTTCAATAACCGCCCGCTATGCGGGTGGGATTCAAGCTTAAGCAAAGGGACATCCTTTCTGATATAATGGTTATGTTCAAGTCACCAAATAAAAACAGAAAGGATGTCCCTTATGGCAAATAGTTTAGCACACACAAAATGGGTATGCAAGTACCATATCGTATTTACACGGAAGTACCGAAGAAAAATCATATACAATTGCGAAAAGATATACGAGATATTATCCGAGATTTATGTAAATAGAAAGGCGTAGAAATCATTGAAGGACATACATATACACTCTTGGTAAGTATTCCACCTAAAATGAGTATTTCAGCATTTATGGGATATCTCAAAGGCAAGAGTGTGATGATGATTTTTGAGAGACATGCAAATTTGAAATATAAGTTTGGGAATCGAAACTTTTGGTCAACAGGATACTACGTTAGTACAGTAGGTATCAATACTGCAACTGTGCAAAAATATATTCGAGAAAAAGATAAACAAGATCAGACAGAAGATAGTTTGAGTCGCAAAGAATATGTAGACCCTTTCAAGGGTGGCAAGTAATCATACCACTGTGGCTTGAACGAAGTGAAAGCCAGCGTCATTTAGGCGCTGGCTTTTATCTAGGCCTTATAGGCCGCTTTGCATGCCACCCCTCTTGGGGGTGGTCTTGACTCTTTTCACATTTTTATCTTCACTCTTTTCTCAAATAAAGGAAATTACCGTTTCTAGATAAATAATAAGAATAAGAGAATCGAATGCTTCGCTCCGCAAAGCATTTCTATCTATTTGGTTCCCTTTGTCTTTTTGGAACAAAGACCCTTCAAACCGCATAAACTGGCTATATATATATGCAATGCATTCATGATGCTGTAATTTGGAGGGAACGAATTGAATACGAAACATTATGTAAGGAAATCCTTAGAACTGCACCTATTTTTTGGTCGGATTATGAAGGAACATTCTTTCTTCCTGCATGCCGGATTCACGCCTGCTAATCCGGAGTTTTCTGCGAAATCCGGATTCTATCAGCGGGAATTTCATCAGTTGCTGCGGCGGGCAATCCGATTGGGGCGGGGTATTGTCAGTCCGGAGGTGCTGCGGTCCGGAGAATTGGTAACGGAATACACCGAACGGGCTGAACAGCAATCGGCACAATTTACTGGTATTCCCATCGATCGCACGTTAACAGCGGAAGAGCTGCAGTTGAAGAAAGGCGATTGTATCTGCGGAATCAGCCAGGAGCAGATCCGGCAGGTACAGACTTTGAACCGTACAGCTTTGCGACTTCTGGATGGATTGATCGCTTTCAAGGAAGCTGTTTTGCAGGAAGTGCTGCGGTGCAATATGTTTACCATGAATTATCCGCTCCTGATTGAACACATTATACGGGAAGCAAAGCTTTATCGGCAATACATCCGTATGTTAGAGGAATCAGGAGAATTGACCGGTCAATCTATGAAAGAGATTGAATGTTTCTGGAATCAGATTATGATGGAACATGCATTATTTATTCGGGGACTTTTGGATCCATCTGAATCTGAGCTGATTCATACTGCGGATTCTTTTGCCCACGATTATTCTGAGCTGTTGGAGACTTGCCGCCATGCACATCAAAAGACAATGCCCGGTGATGCCTTAACCAAAACAAAACAATTCCGTGAGTTTAAGACTGCTGGTGTGAAAGGTATAGCATCCTGCCAAATCCGTTCCGTGATTTTACCTTTGTTGGCCGATCATGTGCTGCGGGAAGCAAACCATTATATTCGCTTGCTGCAATGTTGAATCATTCATTTATCGCTATCAATATGATATATCAGAAGAAGCATCTTTTTTCGGAAGGGTGTTTCTTCTGATTTTTATTCGTAAGTGAATCGCAAACAGTCCCCCAATTATAAGAGCAACCTTCCGCATTAAATATCAGTGTATCTTGTGCTGTATTTACTCTTTTTATGAAACATTGATTTTACTTTCTGCACCTTGGCTGGACAAAGTACATAAGGTAGCAACACCTAACAACAAAAGTGAAAGTAAGCAAAGAACACCTGGCGAGTTGCTTTGTACTTGAGAAGTGGTATCTAGAACTGTTTGCAAGGGGGACGGAAAAAGACAGAAATAAATCTTTAATAATATAAATGCAATACCGCCATGGGTTAGCCTTGGTAACAGGAATTTCCAATAGGGGAGGCGGATCCCGCCGCGATGCAGGCAGGACAGGCCCTGAAATTGCACCGATAGGCCGCCAAATCCCAAAAGGGCACCCAGCACGGGTACTGGAAAGGTGTTTTCGCCGGCCAATCCGGTAGTAACCTCCAATATCGGGGCAATCCAATGAAAAACAGCAGGATGACATAATTGCTGTAAAATGGCCAGCACAATGGAAAAGCAAAGCACATATCCGCAAATCCCAACAGTGGCTGAAGTAGTTGCTTCTACAGCTTCCACAAAACAAACGCTGTACCTTGGAGCTTCCGCTGTGTATTCTACCTGATAAATCGGCGCTTTCCGGCTCCACAAAAATCCGTTCAGAAGACCTGCAACGGTTAAGGATAAAAACAGTACTACACCGATATGCGTACTGTCATAAAACCCCTGTCCAATTGCGGAAATTAAAAATGCCGGTCCCGCGTTCACGCCACAAGCCACACGCCCTAAGATCTGCCGCTCGGTCATAGGGCGTTTTTTATGTTCTTCTCCAATGAGTAAACATCCGATAGGATAGCCGGCACAAAATCCCAATAATAGGTGATCAAAGGCAGTAGTCCGGAAGAGAACTCCATTGATTGGTGCAAAAAAACGATTAAAGTGTACAGTCAGATTGGCTTTATTTAAGAAGGTAGCCAACAACGTAAATGGGAATAGAGCAGGAATAATTACCGAGCCGCAAAGCAGCAGACCGGTTTTACTGCCGGTTTTCACTGCGGCCGAAAATCCGAAAATACAACAAATCCCCAGCAATACACACAGGAATACAAGCATATTGGTCCATTTCTTCCTCATGGAATCACCTCCGTTTATTGTTATGGTATGGAATCTGGATTTCATTCATAATTTAAGTAAAAAAGGGGAGAGTCATATGGGAAAATTGATTCACTGGAAAGGAAAATCTAAAAATAAGATTCATTTTGTGGAGGAAACCATCCGACAGTCCATCCCCGTGTTGCCGGGAGAGTGTACCATGGAATTACAGGGGAATCGAGAAGTCACAATTGATGGTGGGGCTTGTATAGTTTCTTATCATGATACCTGCGTGATACTGCAGACAAAACAGGGGAATCTGCTGATCCGGGGAAAGGGGCTTCACATTGGCGCACTTGATCAGGATTTTACAACCGTTTCCGGGACGATCTCCAGTCTGGAGTTGGATTATTAGGAGGCTACTTAAATGATCATTCGTCTGTTTCGCCTTTGGATGGGATATGTTCGCTTCCGAGTGAAAGGACCGTATCCGGAAAGACTGTTAAATTTATTAAGTAAAAATAATATCAATATCTGGAATGTAAATCGACATGCTGATTCCCTAGAAGCGTGCATTTCCATTCGGGATTATCGCCGGCTTCCCAACCTTTGCAAAAAGGCACATTTTCGCATTCGGAATCTGGAACGTAGCGGTATTTTTGTTTTTGCTGCGCAGCATGTCAATAAACTCGGTTTTCTGGTGGGACTGTTGGTATTTACTTTGCTACTCCACTTTCTTTCCGGATTCATTTGGCAGATTCAAATATCCGGAAATGAAACCATTTCGCAGGAAGAAATCACTGCCGGACTCAATACAATTGGAATAAAAATCGGTGCTCCAAAGAAGAAGATCGATTCTTTTAATATTCATAACCAGCTAATGTTGGCTGTGGAGGGAATTTCCTGGGCTTCAGTTAATTTGGAGGGATCCCGTGCAACTGTCCTAATCAGTGAATCCACTGTCAAGCAAGAAGCGGAAGATGATGCTCCCTGTAATCTGATTGCGTCCTGCGACGGCATTATTACTGATTTGCGTGTAACCGCCGGGGATACCAGGGTTATTGTGGGGCAGCCTGTTACAGAAGGAGAACTGTTGGTATCCGGTACCATCGAATATGCAACCGGTGCAACCGGATGGAAGCATGCCGCCGGGGCCATCTATGCAAATACGACGCATCTTATTTCCAGTTTTATCCCTTATCAGTACAGTTTTCAGCGCAGCGGTGCTGTGCTGGAAAAAAGCTATTTGGATTTCTTCGGCTTAAAAATCCCGCTTTATTTAGGCTCTGTTCCATTTGCTGAATTTTCTGTTTCTTCTCTAGAGTCGACTCCGCTGATATCTTCTTCCGTTCCCTTCACAAAAAACAGCAGAGTCTTTTATGAACAATTACAAAATCAAGTGCTCTTATCTAAAGAAGAAGCCATCGATCTAGCCAGAAAAAATAATGTGGAAATTGCAAATATCCAGCTGAAAAATATGACATTATTCTCTTATGAAGAATCAATTTTTGAGCAAAACGACGGAATTCGAGTTGATTATTTGTATAATTGCAACGAAAATATTGCTATCACCAAAAAATTGGCAATTACTACTATAAATTAAAAATAATTTGTGATATAATAACTAAAAATAGCGGAATCCATCTGTGGTTGTAATATCCTTTTCTACAGCGAGGAGAGATCCTGTAAACATGATAGAACAAACTTTGAATATTGACCGATTGGAGCAAATCGTCGGCTTGTTCGGCAGCTTTGATGAAAACGTTAAGGTTTTGGAAGACAAATATCAGGTTGCCATCGTTTTTCGGGATGGTGAAATTAAAATTTCCGGTGAAGATGCTGTTGCAGTTGCCAGTGCCACCAAGGCTGTTAGCGGATTGTTGCTGCTGGTAAACAAAGGCGAGACACTGAATTCTCAAAACATTCATTATGTGATGGATATGGTTGCAGATGGGGATGACAGCAATATTGCTAATCTTGCCGATTCTGACTGTATCTGCATCACTACCAAAGGGCGCCCGGTGAAACCAAAGACTTTAGGACAGAAAAAATATGTAGAGGCCATTCGGGAAAATACCATTACCATTGGTGTTGGCCCGGCGGGAACCGGTAAAACCTATTTAGCGGTGGCTATGGCTGTAACGGCTTTTCGCGCCAAAGAGGTCAACCGCATTATTTTGACCCGACCTGCGGTAGAAGCCGGGGAGAAGCTGGGATTCCTCCCGGGTGATCTGCAAAGTAAAGTGGATCCTTATCTGCGTCCTTTGTATGACGCTCTGTTTGATATGTTAGGGGCTGAAAATTTTACGCGGTATCAGGAGCGCGGAAACATCGAAGTTGCTCCGCTGGCTTACATGCGCGGCCGTACCCTGGACGACAGTTTTATTATTTTGGATGAGGCGCAAAATACGACGCCGGAGCAAATGAAAATGTTCCTGACCCGTTTGGGATTCAACTCCAAAATGGTGGTTAATGGTGATATTACGCAAATAGATTTGCCCGATGGAAGAACTTCCGGTTTGCGGATTGTTTCCAAAATCCTGCAAAACATTGAGGGCATTACTACTGTAAAATTATCGGAAAAGGACGTGGTGCGGCATCACATTGTTCAGGAAATTATTAAAGCATATGCAAGGCATGATTTATCCAAGAATAAACGGTAGTCTCCGGCCCTTTCTGTTCAGTAGATTACAATTGTGAAAGCTGAGGGCCAAGCACCTACGCAATCAAGATATGGAGGATGTAAAAATGGATAAGCTTAAGGTAACGATCGAAAATGAGCAAAAGGAATTTAAAGTGCCTTCCGGCATCAGAATGCTGCTGCGTCGGGCTTGCCATGCAACGCTGGAAGTGGAGAATTTTGAAGGATCGGCAGAAGTGACCATCACCTTTACGGATGATGCACATATCCGTGAACTCAACCAAAAGTTCCGGAATGTGGATACTTCTACTGACGTGTTATCTTTCCCGCTGGGGGAGAACGGCCAATATGATATTAATCCTGCTACCGGTGCATACATGCTGGGGGATGTGGTGATTTCTGTGGAGCACGCTGATGCACAGGCCAAAGAATACGGTCATTCTTTGCAGCGGGAAATGGCTTACCTGACCGTTCATTCCATGCTGCATCTCCTTGGCTATGACCACGTTGATGGTGGATTGCAAAAGGTACGGATGCGGGAGAAAGAAGAAGCTGTTTTAAGCCTGCTTGGATTGCCTCGTACAGCCCAGTAACTGCCAAACATAAGGATGGAAATTAATTTTATGGAAACATTAAAGTCTGCTTTTATCTCTATAGTCGGCCGTCCCAATGTGGGCAAATCGTCTCTCCTAAATAGAATTTTACAGCAAAAGGTGTCAATTGTCACGGATAAGCCCCAAACAACACGTACGCGCATCATGGGGGTCTATAATCATGGCACCAATCAAATCGTATTTATTGATACGCCCGGATTTCATAAACCCCGCAACAAGCTGGGAGATTCCATGATGAAGGCTGTGGGAGAAGGTTTGTCGGATGTGGATGCCTGCGTTCTTGTGGTAGAAGCCGTCTCTAAATTCCGTTTGCAGGAAGGGGAGCTGCCGTCAGCAGAGTCGGAACTGTTGAAGACCATTGCCCAGCGGCACTTACCTTGCATTCTGGTGATCAATAAAATTGATCTTCTTCCCCGCAAGGAGGATTTGCTGCCGGTGATCGCCCGTTATACAAAAGCCTATGATTTTGTTGCAATTGTTCCGCTTTCCGCCAAAACGGGAGATGGCGCCGACTTGTTGGTGCAGGAGATTTTACCTTTTACGAAGCCAGGCCCGCATTATTTCGATGACAATACCTTTACTGATCAGCCTGAGCAACGTATGGTGGCTGAAATGATTCGGGAAAAATTACTGCTATTGTTGGACCAGGAAATCCCGCATGGTATTGCGGTTTCCATTGAGCGATTTTATGAGCGGGATAATCCGGCAGGAGACCCTATCCTGGAAATAGAAGCTATCATTTATTGTGAAAAAAATTCACACAAGGGAATCGTTATTGGCAAAAAGGGTGCCATGCTGAAACAAGTGGGATCCTTGGCCCGTCAGGATATTGAAGCTTTCTTCGGAATTCAGGCTAATTTGCAGTTATGGGTTAAGGTCAAAGAAGGTTGGAGAAACCGCTCCGGACTGATTCATACCTTTGGATTAGATTAACAGTGTTCCCTGTATTTTACAGATTGTAAACCAATTGCCTTCGGAAATGCTAGTACCAGAACATTTTCGGAGGCGATTCTCATGGATAAGCAAGCGGCTTGGAATCAGTTTTTGCAGTCTGGTTCTGTTAAGAGCTATTTGCAGTTTAAATCCTTTGTGAATTCTGAGGATGGTGGAATTAATGCACTACAAAATGGAAGGGATTATAGTGCGAGCGCTGAACGTACGGGAACGGGATCGCTTTCTGATCATCCTGACCAGGAAGCATGGTTTGATTCGCGCCTTTGCCCGTAATATTTACGGAGCTGGCAGCCATCTGTGCGGTCATGTGAATATGTTTTGCTACGGTTCCTTCCTATTGTATTCCTCTCCTAAAAATAATACTTTTACGGTTGATGAAGCCTTTTGCCAGGAATCCTTTTTTGAATTGGAAAAGGATATTGTGGGCTTTACCTTAGCGACCTATTTCTGCGATCTCGTGCAAGCCTTTGAGCCGCAAAATGAGGACTCTGAGGCTTTTTTACGGTTGCTGTTAAATGCACTTTTTTTATTGACCAAAGGAAAACGCACTGCTCATTTTCTGAAACCTGTGGTAGAGCTGCGAATGGCAACCATCGCCGGATACATGCCGGACATTGCCGGCTGTGTCCGCTGCGGTACCAGGGAAGGCCCTTTGTTTTTTTCTCCCGCCAACAGCTCCATTTATTGTAAAAAATGTGTGCCGAAGAATTTGCAGCTTTTTAACATAAACGATACTGTTTTAACTGCAATGCAGTACATTTGCTATTCAAAATTTGAAAAGTTATTTAATTTTCAAATTCATGATGAAAAGGCCCTGGAAACACTGGGCCGATTAACAGAAGCGTACATACTTCATGTTTCTGAGCGGAATTTTCGCCCTTTGAACGTTTATCACCAACTGGATTCTTTTCATTAACAGGCGGTACAGTTTATGAATCAAGATATGAAACATCTAAATGTATTGGAATTGTATAAAATTCTGGAAAAGCTTGCATCTGAGGCCTCCCTGGCGGAGGCAAAAGAGCTTGCACTTTCCCTGATGCCAAGCGCCGATCTGGAACAAGTACAGCAGCGGCTGGATGAAACAGAAACGGCCTGGCTTCTTATGGCCAAATACGGTGCGCCGAATTTTGGCGGCGAAAAAAGTGTTCGAAACAGTTTAAAACGTGCGGAAACCGGCGGTATTCTCAGTATGCGGGAATTGCTGGATATTGGAGAAGTACTTCGAGTGATTCGCTCGCTGAAAGAATGGAGAAGCAACAATCAGGACGATGCGCAAAATTGTCTGGACGTTTATTTTTCTTTTTTACTCCCGAATAAATACTTTGAGGATAAAATTTTCACCTCTATTCGTTCTGAGGAAGAACTTTTTGAAAATGCGTCTCCTGCTTTAGCGGATCTTTGCAGAAAAATTCGCAATGCTTCTGGAAGTATTCGGGAAAAGCTGGAAAGAATGGTTCGTTCTTCTGCCAGCAGCAAATATTTGCAGGAAAATATTATTACAACCCGCGACGGACGTTATGTAATCCCAGTAAAGATAGAGCATCGAGGCGATGTTCCCGGATTGGTGCATGACACATCTGCTTCCGGACAAACCCTTTTCATTGAACCGGCGGCAATTGTGGAGATTAATAACGACCTGAAGATTCTGGAATCCAAGAAGCAGGAGGAGATAGACCGTATTCTTTCCGAATTATCGGTGGAAGCCGGTTCCTTTGCGTTGAATATATTGGATTCCTATTCTGCTGTAGTTTCCCTGAATTTTGCTTTTGCAAAAGCAAAGCTGGCTTATAATATGCGGGCCATTCGTCCGCAGATAAATAATCATGGCGTTATTTTTCTGAAAAATGCCCGGCATCCTTTACTGGACGCAAAACAGGTTGTGCCGATTACTGTTTCTTTGGGGGAAGATTTCGACACCCTGGTTATTACCGGCCCGAATACCGGCGGAAAAACTGTTTCCCTGAAAACGGTTGGCCTTTTTTCTCTGATGGCCATGTGTGGTTTGATGCTTCCTTGTGACGATGGCAGCAATGTATCAGTGTTTGATGCAGTACTGGCAGATATTGGTGACGAGCAAAGTATTGAACAGTCCTTATCCACTTTTTCTGCGCACATGAAAAATATTATTTCCATTCTGGAACGTACCAAGCCGGGTGTATTGGTGTTGCTGGATGAGTTGGGAGCAGGTACGGATCCCATAGAAGGCGCCGCTTTGGCCACATCTATTTTGATGGAATTGCGTCGCTTGGGTGCTGAAATTGTGGCAACAACCCATTATGCAGAATTGAAAAGTTACGCGCTGGATACGGATGGTGTAGAGAATGGAAGCTGCGAATTTGATGTATCTTCTTTAAAACCTACCTATAAGCTTTTGATTGGTGTTCCTGGGCGTTCCAATGCATTTGCCATTTCTAAGCGGCTCGGGCTGGACAATCGCGTTGTTGCACAGGCACAGGCACTTGTCAGTGAGGAGAATAAGCGGTTTGAATCTGTGGTTACTTCTTTGGAACAAGCCCGTCAGGCGGCAGAGGCCGAGCGAATTGAGGCCGCTAACATTCGGGCTGAATTAAAGCGCAGAAAACAGTCCGATTCGGAAAAATACGAAGCGTTTCAAAAGGAAAAGGCCGCCATCTTAGAGGAAGCCAGAACTGAGGCAAAACGCCTTGTGGAAAGGACAAGAACAGAAAGCAATCGAATTTTAAATGAACTGGATGATTTACGCAAGGCTGCAACGAAAAAAGATGCCGGTGAAATGGCAAGACGCGCCCGGGCCCAGGCAAAATCTGCCATGTCTAAACTGGAAGATCGTGCGGACCCTGTGGATGCTCCGTCTGCCGACGGCGATTATCGGTTACCGAGACCGCTGAAAATTGGCGATCTGGTTTCTGTAGATGGTATTGCAAAGGAAGCTACTGTCCTGAAAATTGGGAGTAATGGTTCCGATGTTATGATACAGGCCGGTATTTTTAAAACAAAGGTTGCTATTGAGTCAGTTCGGCTGTTAGATGGAAAACCAAAGGTAACCATCCAGAATAAAAAAGTGCAGCAAACCGTAAGTAAAGCGGCCGGCCGTCGTGTTTCAGAAGAACTGGATCTTCGGGGACAAAATGCCGAGGAGGCGTTGTTGGAGCTGGATCGGTTTATTGATTACGCTGTCTTAAATAAAATTGAAACCATTACCATTATTCACGGAAAAGGAACCGGTGTTCTGCGGAGCAAAGTTCAGGAACACTTACGCCGTCACAAAAATATTCAGGCATTTCGACTGGGTGCATTTGGAGAAGGGGAGAGCGGTGTGACCATTGCGCAAATTAAAAGTTAATGGATCAATGGTTGAAAATTGAAATTGTCTTTATCCACAGGTAAAAAATTTCAAAAAATACTTGCAATTTTACATAAAGTATGATAGAATACCCATTGCGATTAGATTAAGGAGGTGCAGACAAATGGCAAAATGCGATTTCTGCAACAAAGAAGTAACTTTCGGCATCAAGGTTTCTCACTCCCATCGGCGTTCCAACAGAACTTGGAAACCCAATGTGAAGCGCGTAAAGGCGATTGTAAACGGTCGCCCCTGCAGAGTTAATGCTTGCACCCGTTGCTTGCGTTCCGGTAAGGTTACCCGTGCCATCTGACTTTTTTGTGAAAATGATCCCGAGGCTGTATCTACAGTCTCGGGATTTTTTGTGTACCCCAAAGACCAATTTTGCTGTTTGCAAATTTTGTGGTTGCTTTGAATCGTTTGAAATGGTATAATCAATAAAAATGCTGTGATGATAGAGGAGGCCGTTTTATGGGAAATCGGATTCTGGATGTATTGATGGGGAAGGAAGATAATTACTTGCTTCCTTTTTATTGGCAGCATGGGGAGTCGGAGATGCTGCTTCGACAGGGTGTGGAAAAAATTGCAGAATCTGGTATTAAGGCTTTTTGCGTAGAATCCAGGCCTCATCCGGATTTTTTGGGCCCTGATTGGTGGCGGGATATGGATATTCTCATGGAAGAAGCGCGGAATCGGGGCATGCAGGTTTGGGTTCTGGATGACTCCCATTTTCCTTCCGGCTATGTCAATGGAACCATCACACCGGATTCCCCTTATTCCAGGCGCGCAGTAGAAACCAAAATTGTGGATTGTGCCGGGCCTTTTCCGGGAGCCTGTTTTTGGCCGCCAATCGGCCTTGAAGAACGACTTCTGGCGGTGGTTGCCGGACGTCGTGATTCGGATTCTGCAGATTTAGCCGATTTAAAGGATCTGACTCATCTGGTGCAGGACGGCAGACTTTATTGGGACGTACCGGAAGGGGACTGGTCGGTGATTACCGTCCGGGAGGGGCCGGCTTGGCAAGGACAGCGAGATTATCTCAATTTGCTGGACCGGGATGGTGTGAAGTATTATATTGATACGGTGTATCAGCCCCATTTTGATCGGTACGGTGCGGATTTCGGCAATACCTTTGCCGGCTTTTTTTCAGATGAACCTTGCTTGGGTAATGTGACCGGACAAGGGTATTCTCATTATGCAAAGATTACGATTCCTCATATGCCGATTCCTTGGTGTCAGGAACTGGAGGAGGCACTGCATCAATTATGGGGCGCTTTGTTTGGTTTGAAACTGTCAGCTGTAAACCGTCAAAGCGCTCTTTCTCCTCAGGCACGCCTGGAATATATGTTGACTGTTACCAAAATGTACGGCCGGAATTTTACCACTCAGGTAGGGGACTGGTGCCGTGAACATAATTGCTTATATATTGGCCATGTGATCGAAGATAATGGCTGTCATGCGCGTCTGGGTATGGGAACTGGACACTATTTCAATGCCCTGGAGGGGCAGGATATGGCTGGTATTGATGTAGTGCTGCAGCAATTTCGACCAGGCCTGGATCATCCCTTTTCCGGTGTGAACGGTGCCCGTCAGGACGGCAGATTTTATCACTATGGTCTTGCCAAGCTTGGCGTTTCTTTAGGACAGATGAATCCCCTGATGAAAGGACGGACCATGTGTGAAGTGTTCGGCGCCTATGGTTGGAGTGAGGGGTTGCCCCTCATGAAACGGATTGCAGATCACATGTTGTCCCGGGGTGTAAATCGGTTTGTGCCTCATGCCTTTTCTCAGAAGGATTTTCCGGATCCGGATGCGCCTCCGCATTTTTTTGCACGGGGGAACGATCCACAGTTCCCAGTATTTGGACAGCTGATGCGATATATGAATCGAGTATCGCATTTGCTGGATGGCGGTTCTGAGCGGCCAACAGCCGCGATTCTTTATACTGCAGAAGCCGAATGGACCGGTGAATATGCACCCTTTGAAACGGTTGGAGAGCTTCTGGCGAAACAGCAGATTGATTATGAGATTGTGCCAACGGATTATCTGGTCTCCGGAACGGTTCAAAATGGCTGTCTCCATGTAGGTAATCAGGTGTTCCGTTGTCTGATTGTGCCCTACATCCAGCGCATGATGGAGCCGCTGGTACGCTGGTTGGATGCAGCTGCCGGTGTGGGATTCCCGGTGTTTGTAATGGATGCGCTGCCTGTGGGATTGGATGACCGTCCTGTTTCTGGATTGGAAGGTAATCTGACGGTTTTGCCCCTGTCCCAGCTGGTGCAGGCCATGAAGCAGCAGGGCCTGTTTGAAGTGGAAGTACAGGGGGAGCATCCTTGGCTGCGGTATTTCCCCTATGACGGGGAGGGGTATCAGGCGTATTTATTCCTGAACGAAGCGGTAGCGGCTCCTTGTGATACGCAGATCCGCTTACCCGTTTGTCATGGAAAACGGTATCGTTACGCGCCTATGGAAAATCAGTTATACGCAGTTCAGGCTGCAGATCCGTGGGTGTCCCTATCTTTAGCTCCCGGGGAAATGACCTTGTTTTTGGATACTTCTTCGGCTTTGCCATTTGCGCCTGCGTCCAGGCCGGGAGACCCGCTGCAGATTTCAGATTTTAGTTGTACGGTGACCTGCTATGAAACCGGAAAAGATACAGTTTTTTCCGCAGTGCCGGCGCTGGGGGATGTTTCCCGGCAATTTCCGGATTTTAGCGGGAAAATGGTGTATGATTGCACCTTTACGGTATCTGAGGTTCTTCCGGATCAGCCTTGTTTGCTGTCTCTTGGGCGGGTGTTTGAAACAGCGGAGGTTGTGATCAACGGCGTTCCCTGTGGCGTACGAATTGCTGCGCCCTATGACTTCACTGTTTCGTGTTTAAAACCCGGGCTAAATCGGATGGAAGTGACGGTAACCAATACGTTGGGGCATCGCGTCAAGGACTTTTTTTCTCAATCGCTGCCGTTTTCACCTTCCGGTTTGCTGGATCTTCCGGTGATCTGCCCACTGATCTTTGAGTAAAAAGCAGCCGTCCAGCTGTGGCTATGCGCCGATGCTGGGCGGCTTTTTGCACACAGTTTTTCTTTGCCACATAAAATATACAAAAAAGCTCCGGTCGTGATTAAACCGGAGAAAGAATGGGAAAAATATTGATGAAGCCGCAAATGGCAATTGAAAAAACGGAGTGTGAAACACATATGACAGTCAAACGTGGCGATATATTTTATGCGGATCTGAGTCCGGTAGTCGGTTCAGAACAGGGCGGGATCCGTCCGGTTCTGATCGTACAAAATGATATTGGGAACCGCTATTCTCCTACCGTGATTGCTGCTGCGATTACTTCGCAGAAGGATAAAACCAAGCTGCCGACCCATATCCAAGTTACAGGGGAAGGGTGCGGTTTACAAAAAGACTCCATTGTGCTGTTGGAGCAGGTGAGAACCATTGATAAAAAGCGATTGAAGGAGCGAATGGGACGTTTGGACGATGGTTCCATGGGACGGGTAGATCAGGCCCTATCGGTGAGTTTTGGATTACCTACCTCCTGGAAATAAGCAGCGCTGTTCTTTGGAACAGATTCTGTTTGAGGCATGGCTTTAGCCATGTCTCTTTTTTTGCCGCTCGGTGTTACAGATGCAGTTTTTTCGGTTTTATGAAACTTGTGGAATTTGTGCTTGCCAGAAGCAGGTGTTTGTGGTATTCTTAAAATAATTAGAGGTCAAACGGCCTTCTGCCGGACGATACCTATCTTCATTTTTACTTGGGAGGCATTACTATGAAAGGGTTCCGCAAGTCACTTTTGGGTTATAATAAAATGGATGTTAGCAGCTATTTGAATGAGATCAGTATGCAACATTCGGACAGTTTACATAAAATGGAACAGCAGTGGCTGCTGGAGCGGGAAGAACTGAAGGCCAAGATCGCGTCATTGGAAAAGGAAAATTCAGAACTTTTGGCAGAAAAAATGCGTGCGGTAGATATGATTTTCAGCGCGCAGGAATATGCAGATCAAATTAAGTCCATTGCGAAGCAGGAGGCAAGTCACATTACCTCTGAGGCGAAAGAAATACGATTGCAGGAAACCGCCCGGCTGGACTCTTATCGGCAGTTAATTAATGGCGTGCAGGATCATCTGGCTGATGTTTTGCAGCAGCTGTATCGTGATCTGGAGGGATTGAAGATTCAGGCTGATCAGGCGGAATCAGTCGAGATGACGGTTGCAGAGTCCCCTGTGAATGCAGACGTTGCAACTGTTGCTCCTTCACAGCAAAGCGAGGATGCCATAGCCGCAGAGGATGAGTATCTGCAAATGCTTGGATAATATTGGAATTCTATCTGGCGGTTTCATATTTTTGCTTCTCGTGTATTTAGAATTTCTTGTTTGTTAGAAATAGAAATTCTCTGATTTACAATGTCAATTATTGACCAAAAAATATCATGGTTTGTCCTTTATTTTTGGGATAAATAGCTGTATAATGTAAATGAAAAATTCTACCAGTAGGTAGAAAATTTGTTAAAATCGGAGGTTATCTTATGCGAACATCAAAAACGATCCTGGCGCTTTTGCTGGTGTTGGCTCTGACTTTGGGGTGCTTTGTCGCGTCCTTGCCTGCATCTGCTCAAATCGTTGTGGATGACGAAGAACACATCATTTCTTATCCCGATACCGGCTTTGGCGATGGATCTGAGGATGATTTGCTGCTGCGGTTTGATTTTAATGATTATGCTGATGGCAGTATCACTGATACTACCGGCAATATTACCGTGACTTCGACCAACGGAACCACGGCTGGTCTCAACGACGATGACACTGCTATGGTGTTTACCGGCACGAAGCAAACTTTCATTTGGTCTGCGGACGACTATAACCCCTTGCTTCTTTGCCAGGACGGACTTACCATGACCATGTGGGTCAAGGCGGATTCAATCGGTAACTGGAATCATCTGTTCAATTTCGGAAATGCGAAGAACCTTAAGGGCGGCGAATCCTCCGGCTTCACCGGTAACTTCGTGTTTTTCCAGGAGTCTGATTCCGGCACACTTCATATCAATACCTCTTACAGCGAGGATAATTCTGCCCACACATCCGATCGGTATGTCAGTACCTTTGGCTCCAACTATCTCAATACCTGGAAGATGCTGACTGTCACGGAGGACGGACAGGGCAATTACTCTGTGTATGAGGATAATCGACTGGTAGAATCTTTCCAGCTGGAGTATTCCATGTATGAGATTGCTGCACACTGTGTTGCTATCAACGAGCAGTCTACCAACTATTCTCTGTTTGCGCCCCAGGATAATCTTTGGGAAACCGATCCCGGGTATAAGGGTGCGGTTCAGTCTTTCTCTCTTTATGGCAGTGTAAAATCTGCAGATGAAATTGCGGCTATGTACAACGCAGCTATGGATGTGGATACGACCGCTGTGGAGAACGTACAGCAACTGATTACACAGGCTGCTACTCAAGAAAGCGGTTCGGACGCCCAACGGGATAGCTATGCAGTTGCCGCCGCTGCTTATAATGCACTGAACAGTTTGGAAAAAACTTTGGTTTCCAACAGCGCCAAGCTGGACGAGATCAAGGCAGATTATATTGCTGTTACTGGCAATATCTTGTACTTTGGATTTAACGGTGATTATAGTGAGCTGTTTGGCCGTGCAACCATCAACTCCTATCAGGGTCATGATACCTTGACCGATTCTTATCTGCTTCTGGATGGGCAAAAGACCTCTTTCTGGAAGAAGACCGGCGCTATGTATCGGCGCGATTATGCCATTTTCAGTCAGGCCAAGGACGCCATTACCATTGAAATGCTGGTGAATCCTGTGTCGGATTATCAGAGTAATACCAACCTGTTCTCCTTCACTTATGGAAATGAGCGTAATTTCAAGTTAATGGCGAATGCAGATGGCAAGCTGTTGATCCAAGTAATCAATATTGATAGTGGTATTTCTTTGAATTTAACAGAAATAGGCGCTGCGCCGGCTGTGAATGAATGGTCTACTCTGTCCTTGGTTCAAAGTGTTGAGGAGGAGACGGTTACTACCAAGATTTATGTCAACGGTAAACCGGTTTATTCTACGGAGGAGATTCCGGCACTCTATACCCTGGAGCGTACCGGTACCTCAGATGACTGCTTCTTCATTGGTTCTGCTGATTACGATGATTACACCTTCCCTGGCTATATTGATTATTTTGCAGTTTATAATTACGCCAAGACTTACCCTGCCGATTACAGCGACCTGGATGCGGCTATTGCCGCGGGTAACGCACTGGACAGCAGTCGCTATGAATCTACGACCTACAATGCTATGTTGGCTGCTTTGGATGCTGCCAAGCAGGTTTCCCGGGATCTGTCGGCGGAGGAGCAGGAGGTTGTTGATGCTGCGCTGCAGGCGCTGAATGATGCATTCGCGCAGCTTATTTCTCTGTATTCCAACTATGATGCGTTGGATGCTGCTGTAGAAGCGGCAGAAGCCTTGCAGCAGGATCTTTATACTGCCGATTCTCTGGCTGCACTTGCCACTGCTGTAGCGGACGCTAAGGCAGTAGATCGCAATCTGACCGCCGATCAACAGAGCCAGGTGGATGCTGCTACTAAGGCTGTTACCGATGCCATTTCTGCTTTGGTTTATAAACCTGCGGATTACACCGCTTATAATGCAGCTGTTAGTGCTGCGGAAGAAGCTTTGGCCACCACGGGCGAGTATACTCCAGAATCGCTGGCCTGGTTGCAGGATGTATTGTCCCGCTATACGAAGGGTTCCGATCTGACTATTTTGGATCAGACGGAATTGGATACGGCTACAGTTGAGATCAACAAAGCGATTGCTGAATTGCAGCCTGCTCTGGCTGATTACACGAATTACAAGGCTGCCATGGCAGCAGCGCAGGAGGCGTTGCAGTCGGAAGGTCTGTATAACGAGGATTCTCTGGAGCAACTGCTGAGCGTTGTTACTGCAAATACCTTGGATGACAATCTGGATAAGACGCACCAGGATGAGCTGGATGCTGCTGCAGCTGCCATTCAGGCTGCGCTGGAAGATCTGGTGGAGATTCTTACTTTCATTCCAGGTGATATGAACGAGGACGGAAAATTATCTGTGACCGACGTGGTATTGCTCCGGAAGGCAATTTTGAATGATACAGCCGTTGCGGAGGTTCCCATGGGCGATATGAACGGGGATGGCAATTTGTCTGTAACCGATGTGGTATTGCTTCGGAAGGCAATCCTTGCTCAGGGTAATTAATTTGCTTTACATTTGATTTAATCGAAACAACCAGTCTCTTTTGAGGCTGGTTGTTTTGGCTTTGGGGGGGAGTTCTGAGTTGTTATTTTTTTTGGAAATTTCAGTGGTTGAAAAAGGGAGAATAATATGATATGATAATTGTAATCAGTATGTGCTTGAAAGGATGATCCCTGTGAAAAAGCTAATCAGTATTTTGATGGTACTTTGCATTGTCTGCTCTGCTACCACCATGTCGCTTGCTGCTGTTTCGGAAAGTAGCAGCACATTAAGTCCTCTTGCAGCCGTCATTTATCAGGCTATTCTTGACGAGAAAACCACGGTGGATGTGTCCAAATATCAGGTTCCTGTTGTGGCAGAAAACGGTGTTTACAGCTCGCCGATGCTGGCACAGGCCATGCAAGAGGCTACGCAGATGCCTATGGCTTTTTATGTGGATACTTCTTATAAATTCCGCGTTAGCGGAGATAAGGTGCGTCAGGTTATAATGAATTTTACTATGACAACGGCCGAAATTCAGGCAGCTCTGCACTTGATTGAGGCGGAAGCCGCGAAAGCGCTTGCTGTTATCGAGCCGGGAATGTCTGATCTGGATAAGGTTCTTGCAATCCATGATTATTTCTGTACACAGTTTTCTTATGCGGCTGTGGTTGTTTCTGATGCCAATGGTTTGCAATATGAAGTGGAGCGCGATAGTATATATTATAATATGTACGGCCTCTTTTCACAAAAGCGGGCGGTTTGCGAAGGGTATGCCATCGGATTTCGCTATATCATGGATTTGTTGGGAATTCCCTGTACCACTTGTATTAGTACTTCAATGAAACACGAATGGAATATCGTAACGTTGGACGGTGTGGATTATCATCTGGATGTTACCTATGATGATTCCATTCCTGACTTGTTGGGTCGGGCTGGTCATACTTATTTTCTAAAGAGCGACATCTGGATGATGGAGGAGGGGAAACATACGCAGTGGGATACGGATACCAACTGTACCTCCACATGCTATGATTCTGATATGTTCTGGGAGGATACTTCTTCTTCCATGGTTTATGACGACGGAGATTGGATTTTTTATGACAATGATTCGCGTCAGTTGAACCGCTACCACACAGATACAGGAACTGTTTCCCTGTGGAAGGATTTTTCTGATATTAAATGGCAGATGTGGGGACAGCCCAACCGTTTTTACGCCAATGGTTATACTGCATTGGCAAAATGCGGTTCCGATTTGATTTATAACAGTCCTACCGGAATTTACAGAATGCAGTTGAACGGTGAAAATACCGAGCTTTTAGAAGCGCCAGTTGTAGAAGGATATCTTTACGGAATGGCACTACAGAACGGTGTGATCCGTTATGCAGTGGAACATGAGGGAAATGGCCCGAACTATTGGTTTGATGTCTATGACAGCCAGATTAAAGATCTACCGGCTTATTATTCTGCGCTGGACGCGGCTATTGTCAAAGCAGAGACTCTGGTTCTTACCAATTATGATGCGGATAGCTTTTCTGTACTGACCGCTGCTTTGGAAGCAGCGAAGCAGATTCCCAGGAATCTGTTAGTGGAGGATCAGGTGATCGTTGATGCCGCTTTGGATGATTTGAATGACTCCATGGATCAGCTGATTCCGCTTTTTGCCAATTATGATTTGCTGGATCAGGCTATTGCAGAAGCGCAGGCGCTGCAAGCGGATTTATATACGATAGAGTCTTATACTGCTGTGAAGTCCGCTGTTGAGTCTGCCCTAGCCCTTGATCGAAATTTGCCGCCGGATGCACAAAGCCAAGTGGATGCCGCTGTTGCTGCAATCTGTGAAGCAATTGATGCGCTGGAGGAAAATATAAATGGTGCAACAGGCTCTCCGTCAGATTCTTCTTTGCTAGGCGATTTGAATCGGGATTTCAGCCTGTCTGTGACTGATGTGGTGTTGCTGCGCAAAGCGATTCTGGATAGTGCCTTTTACGAAATTGGAGATTTGAACGGTGATGGTTCTTTGTCTGTAACTGATGTGGTTCTGCTCAGAAAATCTATTCTTGCTCCACATTAATCTTTCTTCTTTAACAGGAATCCTTCAGTAAACTGGGATCCATCTTGATAATTGTACAAAAATCCACCGGCACTTCATATGCCGGTGGATTTTTCGCGGAAGATGAATTGTTCTGGATTGGAATCTGCAAAGATGATTTGCCTGACAGGGAACCGCATATTTGTTCTATGATTATTTAAAGAAGCAACTGGAATTATTGTACCTGTTGTTTTTCCGTGCAATGAATTTGTTCTGTAATGAAGGGGACTACTTCGTCTGGCGCAATGCATAAAACCAGGGCGAATTCATCATACAGCATTTTTTCTGCCTTTTTCATAATGGCGTCGTCGGCCGCATGCAGCTTTTTGCCATGGGAGGTGGCATCTTTCTGATGATGATATAGGGTCTTAATGATTTGAATCAATTCTCCGCGGTCGCCCCGCTGCAATACATCCTTGAAAAAGGCATTGCGCTCACGGGGATCGTGAATCCACTGAGAATCCTCCAGTTCAGGCATGGAGCGAATCAAGGCATAGATTTCCTCTGGCGTCAGAACCTGACGCATATTTTGCTGCAACGCCGGATTATTGACAGGCACATAAATGGTAGACATCTTGTCGAACACGGGCTTTAAGATATAATAGTCAGCAGAGTCCTTGCCAAAGGTTTCTTTTCGGATGTCTTCCACGCGGCAGACACCGCTTTTTCCGTACATCACATAGGAACCGATCTGGATATTCAATGGAGTTTCCACCTTTCCGGAATATATCATCATGAAAAAACGTGCTGCTTATTAAAGGTGAGCTAACCTTGAACTTGCAACAAACAACACACTGTAATATTATTATAGCGTTTCTTTCCCAAAAATGTCATAGGCATTTTAAACAAAATGCAGTGTGTAAAATACCGCCATATATTCCTGCGTTTGATGATTAGAGTGGAGAAGGGGCACTATGCATCGCAGAATTTATTGCATTGAAAAAAGCACTTGCTGAGCAAGTGCTTTTTTCTGGCGCAGAAGGAGAGACTCGAACTCTCGCGCCGGTTACCCGGCCTACGCCCTTAGCAGGGGCGCCTCGTCACCAACTTGAGTACTTCTGCATTTGGTAACAAATCTGGTATATATGAACTTTCACAGGAAATCTTGAAGTGGCGGAGAGAGTGGGATTCGAACCCACGGTGCCTTGCGGCACGACGGTTTTCAAGACCGTTCCGTTATGACCACTTCGGTATCTCTCCACGAGACTTCCTTATTTTAGCATAGAGCTGATGGTTTGTCAACCGATTTTAGAAAATTTTCCAACACCAATTTTTACAATCACGTTTTGTCCTTTTGTGAATCTTCTTCTGAAAATTGCTGTGCCCTCTTGATAAAATCAGGAGATTGTGCTACAATATAAACAATAATTGTTAAGTGAAGGTTTGTGCTATGCAAAAGCTGTTCATTCGATTAGTTGCCCTGGTGTTGTGCCTGGCAATGTTTTGTGCCGTTGCCGGATGTTCCCGGAACTATACCAGCTGGAATAAGATCTATTTCGGCAGTCCCCAAGAAAATCAGCCCGATGTTACTGCGGAATCGGATCAGACCCCATTGGACGATAGCCAATTTGCTGCTTATTTTTATGTGCCGGATGATTGGATCTATTCCCGGGTGGATGATTATTTTTTCTTTGCTTCCTATGAAGTGACCAACCTAAATCAGATTCTCCGTAGTAATGGGGAATTGTATCTGATTGGTTTTGTTAATAGTGATGATGGCGTGACCTATACAAATCACGATCTGAGCGAAGTAATCAATCTGTCTATTCCGGTGGAATCTACTGTGTTTCACATGCAGCTGTATAATAACGCCAGCTACGGTAAGGAAACCTACATTTATTTTGACAAACTGGTTCCAAAGTATTACGTTTCCTTCCAATACGATAAATATTATACTGTTAAACTCATTGATTGGCAGGGACTTTGCGGAAAAAGTCTGATTAAAAAAATCGCTTTGTCGTATCAGGAAAATCTCCTTTTCAGCAGAGAGGATGTGTTGTCTGATACGGAAAGTGATTTGCAATAGTATTTGTTTATTATCACAGGAGGGCAAGCTCCGCTTGTCCTCCTGTGCTCTGATTTGAGGTATATCGTGTTTGAATGAAATATTTTGATTGAGGTGTTTGTTGTGCAGCGAAACCTTTCCATGCTGGTAGATTTGTATGAAATGTCTATGGCCAATGGTTTGTTGGCTGAAAATAAGCAGGATACCATTGCTTATTTTGATATGTTTTTTCGCAAGGTGCCGGATGATGGTGGCTTTGCCATTATGGCGGGTTTGCAGCAGGTGATCGAATACCTGCAGGATCTTCATTTTTTACAGGAGGATCTGGATTATCTGCGGAATTTGCGCCGTTTCGATGATGCCTTTTTGCAGTATCTGGCAGATTTTAACTTTACCTGTGATATCTGGGCTGTGCCGGAAGGCACCCCCATTTTTCCTTTGGAGCCGATTGTTACAGTACGCGGTCCGGTTATGCAGGCAATGATGCTGGAGACCATGCTGCTTTTAACTGTAAATCATCAATCTCTGATTGCTACAAAAGCCTGCCGGATTGTGCGGGCTGCCCAGGGGAGAAGTGTTTCGGAGTTTGGCGCTCGCCGGGCCCACAGTTATGATGCTGCCATTTACGGTGCGCGGGCTGCTTATATTGGTGGTTGTTCCTCCACGTCCAATGTCGAAGCTGCCAAGGCATTTCAAATTCCGCCTTCCGGAACCATGGCCCATAGCTGGGTCCAGATGTTTCCGGATGAATACTCCGCTTTTCAGGCTTATGCCCGTAAATACCCGGACAAAAGTGTCTTTTTAGTAGATACTTATAATACCTTGCATTCCGGCGTTCCTAATGCCATTCGGGTCTTTCAGGAAGTAATTTTGCCTACCGGTAACCGGCCGGTTGGCATTCGGATTGATTCCGGGGATATTACCTATCTCTCCAAACGCGCCCGTGCCATGTTGGATGAAGCCGGATTCCCTGATTGCAAAATATTTGTGTCCAACGCGTTGGATGAGTATTTGATCCGCGATATGCTGATGCAGGGAGCCAAAGTGGATACCTTCTGCGTGGGGGAACGTTTGATTACGGCTGCTAGTGAAACGGTATTCGGTGGGGTGTATAAACTGGCTGCGACCCAGCAGGGGGATGTTATTACGCCTAAAATCAAAATCTCTAATAATGTCTCCAAGATTACTGTTCCTGGATTTAAAACCTGTTGGCGGCTTTTTGACCGGGAAAGCGGCAAGGCCATTGCGGATGTGATCACCTTGGCGGAGGAAGAAATCGACGATACCAAAGACTATGATCTGTTTGATCCGGAGCATACCTGGAAGCGCAAAACTGTGTCCAATTTTATTGCAAGACGGCTGCTGGTCCCCATTTTCCAGAAGGGAAAACTGGTGTATCAATCGCCAACTGTGCCGGAAATTCAGGCGTATTGCCAGCGACAGGTGCACCATTTGTGGGAGGAAGTGCAGCGTTTTGAAAAGCCGCACAAATACTATGTGGATTTTTCTAAAACTTTATGGGCTCTACGGCACCAGTTGCTGGAAGAAAATTCTTTTTAATTGTGATATAGGAGGTTGTTGATATGTTAAAGCGTTGGATTGCAGGATTATTGGTTTGCATTTTACTGTGTTCCTTGGTGGCATGCAACTCGCAACAGGAGCCGGAGGATACCGCTTCTACCAGCAGCTATAGCGTTGATGTTTTTGGAAACGCCAGTAACGGCGTGATTCCGGAGCTGGAGCTGCACTTGGGGGATACTGTTTCGGATTTCGAAGCGGCCTATGATTCGGCTGAATCAGATGATGAGGACGCCATTGAATATTCCTTTACGGCTTCGGTTTCTTATGGTGAAGAGATTGTCACTATGAAGTCCGGCAAGGCCAATTTTTACTATCAGACGGATATGGAATCCTACGGCATTTCCCGTATCTTTTCTTTTGCGGATTCCTATGGCTTTGCCATTGGCATGGCAACCTATATTGAGGATTTAACTGCTGCATTAGGTTCGGATTATACCACCGATTTTGGTGTGACGGTTTCTGCACTGTATAATACGACCTGTGACGTAGTGACCTATTTTGCAGATGAAAGCCATCAGCTGAATTTTTATTTTGTAGATGATAATCTGGCGGCGGTAGAACTGTTGGATACTCGCTATTGGACAGAGGAAACATCCGCATCGTCTGCAGATGCTTCTTCAGACGATGCGGACGCCGATGATGCAGAATAAAGATGTTTCCGTCCGTTTCTTCCGGATCTTTCCCGGTGAGGATTGGCATGAAGCCTTATCTGTACGCTTTCCGGTCTTTTTGGAGGAGCAGGGATTTCCTTATGAAATTGATGTGCAGGATCCCATTTCATATCATTTGATCGGATTTCTGGGTCAGAAGCCAGTTTGCACAGCCCGGATTATACCTAACGGTGCGCATTGCTTTCTGGGGCGGGTCGCTGTACTGAAAGGCTGCCGTGGCTTAGGAGTTGGCCGGCTGTTATTGGAGGAAGCGCTGCTGTTTGCCGGGAGTTTGGGGTTTGCCTGTGTGGAAGTTCATGCACAGATGCAGGCCGTAGGTTATTACCAAAAGGCTGGATTTGTGGAAACTGGTGCTCCTTTTTTGGAAGATCAAGTGTTGCATGTATCAATGTCTAAAGCTTTGTAGATGTGGTACTCCTAGGTCTTTTTTAGAAGTTATATAATAAAAGGGATCTTCCCGCCGGATAATACCGGAGCAGGGAAGATCCCTTTTTTTGTTCTGCTTAGTGGTTAAAGTTGGGTTTCTTCTGTTGTGAGAAAAGAATGCTCTTTTTGTTGGCGGTAATACTCTTCCCACTTAAGTTTTCTGCTTCGATGAATCAAAAACCAAAGCAGGATGGACAGGGAAATTTCCACCCCATAGCCGATATAAGAGCCTATTCCAAGTCCCTCATAGTAGGTGAAACCATCGGACATATAAGCCATATTAAACAGGGCAGTTACAATGGTTCGGTAGGACATGCAAAGAAATACGTTGGAAGTAACGTAATAAATACATGCCAGTGCAAACGACTCGCTGACTGTTTGCAAAACAAAGGGAAGTACATTGGTCATGTATCGGGAGTTGTTGGGAATAACCCACAAAGGAAGATAAGAAACGATCCAAAAGACTGCTACCAATAAAGTGGAGCCGATGAATCCCAAACGCTTTTGAAAATTATTTTGAAGAACACCACGGAGTCCGATTTCATCTACCCCCATGGTAAATAGAAACAGAAATATGTAATAGAACAAGGCCAAGGGCTGAATATCCAGAACACAGTCACCGAAGCCCAAAGCAAAAACATAATGGATGGCTACAAATAACAGCATCAGCCCATAATAGCGAATGGGTGCCCGTAGATTAAAATTTTTACCGATAAACTCAAATAATTTTTTTGTGCGCTTTTCCTTTTTTTGAAAAAAATAGGTTCCGATGGCAACCCAAAGCCCGGAGGAAAGCAACAAATAATAGGCGCAATACCTTGCGGCAAATCCATCTAAAGAGAGAAACCCGGTACCAAACAGTAACGCAAATAGCACCCAGGGGATCCACCATAATAACAGATAGATGCAAATATATCGAAAGGTATGCGTGGAGGTGGTTGTTTTGTTTTTCATAGCCGTTCTCCTTTGTTACTTGGATAAGTCAAAAATTGTTGATCTTTCCATTCTTCCCGCATTTTTGCCTCAATATTGGCACGGATTCGGCGGACCAGTAGCCACAGGAAAATAGAAATGACGATATCTGCTACGTAAGCGATGATTTGCGCGGTAGCATTGCGGAAAGCGAACACATTGACCCAGGCCTGAATGCAGGTGTTTAATCCGATACATAGAAAGATGCTGTCGGTGACGTAGAGCAAAACACCCATAAGGAAACTGAGTCCCAACAGCTGCAACCCCATGAGAGCTACAGAAGCTGGTATAGACAGAGCGTCATTCAAGTAAGCGACTGGTAGAAAGACAGAATCATATCCGGTGAGAAATTGCAACAGCACCAGCGGCAGATCATTGAGAAACCAGAAAACCGCTGTGCATACTACAGCCAGGGGGAAGGGAAGTTTTTTATGCAATCTGGGTTGCAGAGCGCCGCGCCATCCGGCTTCCCGAAGACCACAGATCAGCAACACCAGTGGAAACATAAAAATGCCGCGCAGATATTTGCCGTTGTAGTTAAGCAGGATGCCCAGAGAAGGGGATAGGTAGGGGGCCACAATGACCACAGAAAAATGAAAGAAAAACAGAAACGCGGCCAGTGCGTAATCGGAAGCGTGGGTGAAGAACTGGAAGGTGGCGCGAAAAAATTCCCACAAGTCCAGGTTGTTAGATCCGCTCCGCAGATACAGCCAGGTTCCGAAGAAGGGCAGACAGCCGCCGGCATAATACAGGAGAAAAAACAAGAAGTTTTGCGTATGGATGATTTGCAGTGCCGTGAGTGCGATGGCAATTCCCCAGGGGACCCAGGAACAAAGGAAATAAATCAAAATAAATCGGAACAGGGGAGGGGGAGATGCTATTCTCTGTTTTTCATTTAGATACATAGAAATTGTCCTTCCTTGCAGATTGTTACCAGTATATCACAAAAGAAACTGTTTTGGCAAGGCGCTGCAGTTAGCAAAGCAGAGTTCCGATGCATGCATTTCCAACAGTGTCTGTCAGCAGGACAGGCTGAATCGTATTGCATAAAGCCCGGTTGCCTGGAATTTTCACCAGAGTATAATTTTCACTGTAGCCGGATAAAATTCCGTCCTGCCAGGTTTCCAGCAATACCTGCACGGTCTTTCCCACCTGAGACTGCAAAAAGCGCTTTTCCGCTTGTGCTGCTGCTTCGATCATTTGGGAAGCACGGCGGTTTTTTTCAGCCCGGGGAATTTGATCTGGCAAAGCAGCCGCTATGGTACCCTGACGCCGGGAATAGGGGAATACATGGCAACGTGCGAAACCGATTTGTTCCACAAAATCGACGGACGCCTGAAAGTCATCGTTGGTCTCCCCTGGGAATCCAACCATAATATCTGTGGTGATAGCGGGATTGTCAAAATGCTTGTGGATACGCTCAACCAGATCCGCAAAGAAGGCGGTATCATAATGCCGGTTCATGCGGCGCAGAGTATTGTCGTTGCCTGCCTGCAGGGCCAGGTGAAATTGCGGACAGAATTTTTCTTCAGCGGCCAGCCGCATACACTCATCATCTGTCATCAAATCCGGCTCCAGAGAGCCCAAACGAATCCGCTGAATACTCGGAACCTTGGCCACAGCTTCTACTGCATCCGCCAGGGTCAGATTCAGCTCCTTGCCGTAGGAAGAAAGATTGATTCCCACCAGCACCAGCTCCTGATATCCGCTGTCAGCCAATGCTTCCGCCTGCGCACGGATAGAAGGGAGCGTTTGGGAACGTAAAAATCCTCTTGCTTTGGGTATGATACAGTAAGAGCAATACCGTTCACAGCCATCCTGAATTTTCAAAAAAGCGCGGGTGTGTTCAGCAAACTGCCGGATTCCCGGTGTTCGGAAGGTATCCTCTTTTTGATGGGGCGTAATGCAGATTACCCGGTTGCGTGTGGCCAGGAATTGCTCCATTTTTTCCAACACCAGGGATGGATCTCTGTTTCCAAGGATTACATCTGCCTCCGGCAGAGCTTCCGCGGCATCCGGGAAGGCTTGTACCATACAGCCGATTAATATCAGGCAGGCGGTGGGATATTTCCCTTTGTACTTGCGGGTCAGCTGCCGGGTTTTTCGGTCACTTTCGGCTGTGACCGTGCAGGAGTTGATAAGAATAATATCCGGCGTATCCTCCGGATCGCAGGTCTGATATCCGGCCGTTTCAAGCAGTTCCCGGATAGCTTCGGTTTCGTATTGATTGACTTTGCACCCTAAAGTGAAATAGGCAACTTGCATGGTATAGCCCCTTCCGGAATCTATGTCAAATTGTGACGGCATTTGCTGCTTATGTTTTGTATCATGGTTCCGCCATAGAGGTAGACTGCGTACATTATACCTGATTTTCGGATGGAATACAACAAAAGTAGTAGCAAATTTTTTAAAATACTTGACGAAAAAGAAAAAAAGTGCTATCATATTGCACTAAGGAGGCGGATCATTTATGATTCAATGTGATCTTCTGCTGAACAGTATTGACGATGTGAAGCAATTTGTCCATTATGCTAACAGTCACACATATTCCATTGACCTGCTTTCTGGGAAATATACCGTCAATGCAAAATCTATTATGGGAATTTTTTCTCTGGATCTGACCAAACCCGTTACGATGGTTGCACATTGTGACGCGGATGATCCCATTGCTCAGGAAGTTGCTCCTTATATTTTTGTTCCTGTTGCTAAATAAGCAAAATGGCAAACACCGATTGATTTTCATAATCATTCGGTGTTTCTTTTTTGATTCTCTTCCGCATATACTTTTACGGAATATGTGGAGGTGGAATTATGTTGCGTAAAAAAATCCTGACAGTTTGTTCCTTTCTATTGATTTTGTGTCTTTCCGGTTTCTCCGCAGGTGCAGAACAGGTGGTGACTGCCAATGTGGCGACGGAGTATTTCAGCGAGGATCTGTTTGTGGACGATACCCAGGCGGTGTCAACCAGTACGGTGGAGTTTTCTTCAGTGGCGGCAAAAGGAGCCATTTTAATGGAAGCTTCTACCGGGCGGGTGCTGTTTGAACAGAATGCTGATGAAGCCATGTCGCCGGCATCGGTGACCAAGATTATGTCTCTGTTGCTGGTTATGGAAGCAATAGATGCCGGGAAATTTACCTTGGATTCTAAAATTACTGCAAGTGAGCATGCTTGCAGTATGGGCGGCTCTCAAATCTGGCTGGAGCCGGGAGAAGAAATGACGGTAGATGATTTGCTGAAGGCGACCTGCGTCGCTTCCGCCAATGATGCGACGGTTGCGTTGGGGGAGGCCGTGGCCGGCAGTGAGGCTTCTTTTGTGGCATTAATGAATCAGCGGGCAAAAGAATTGGGAATGGAGAATACCAACTTTGTCAATTGCACCGGCCTGGATGCAACCGGCCATGTGATTTCAGCCCGGGATATTGCCATTATGTCTCGGCAGCTTTTGCAGCATGATCTGATTAAAAACTATACCACTATTTGGATGGATACCCTGCGGGATGGGCAGTCGGAATTGGTGAATACTAATAAACTGGTTCGTTTTTATTCCGGTGCCACTGGACTGAAAACCGGTACTACCTCTACGGCTGGTTACTGTTTGTCTGCATCGGCCGAGCGGGATGGAATGGAACTGATTGCAGTAGTGCTTTCGGCTGCGTCCTCCAAGGAGCGGTTTGCCATAGCCCGCCAAATGCTGGATTACGGTTTTGCCAACTATGCGGTGACGACCCCTGCTGTGGATTCGGCGCAGCTACAGCCTCTTTCGGTTTCCGGTGGTGTTCTTCCACAGGTTTCATTGACTACGGAACCAATCTCTCTGCTGACGGCAATTGGAGATGCCACAAAGCTGGAAGCCCAATATCAGTTGGCCGGACAGTTGGAAGCGCCGGTTGCAGCCGGACAATCGGTGGGAGAAATTGTTTATACGCTGAACGGGGAAGAGGTAGGACGGCAAGCTGTTACGGCGGCGCAGGATGTGCCGCGATTGACCTATTGGCGGGCCCTTTCTTCTCTGTTTCAGGCTGTTTTTGCGCTGTAATGATCAAAAGTTCTGTGATATTCAAAAATAAATCTATAAAATTTATATACAATTTACAACTAACTCTTGCAAAATGCGCCGGAATATAGTAATATATAAACAAAGGAACCGATTTCCTATTTTTTCAGGTATGGAGGCAGTGTTTATGGCAGTAAAATTTGATTCCTCTTTTGCTTCCGGATTTATCCGGGAAGATGCCATCCGTGGGATGTTTTTCCAGGTGGAAGCCGCCCATAAGATGTTAGAGGCAAAGACCGGGCTGGGGAATGATTTCCTGGGATGGGTCGATCTTCCTGTCAATTATGACAAAGAAGAGTTTGCCCGGATCCAAGCCGCGGCTAAAAAGATCCAGTCAGATACGGATATTTTGATTGTGATCGGGATCGGCGGCAGTTATTTGGGCGCTCGTGCGGCAATTGAGTTTTTAAACGGCACTTATTATAATAATAAAAAGAAAAACACCCCGGATATCTATTTTACCGGCAACAGCATCAGCGGCAACACGATGGCGGAGCTGCTGGAAATCTGCCAGGGGAAACGGATTAGTGTCAACATTATTTCCAAATCCGGCACTACCACCGAGCCTTCCATTGCCTTTCGGGTGTTCCGGAATCTGCTGGAGGAGCAATACGGCGAGGAAGAAGCTGCCAAGCGTATTTATGCCACCACCGATAAGGCCCGCGGCACTTTGAAACAGCTTGCGGATGAAAAAGGGTATGAGACATTTGTGGTTCCGGATGATGTTGGCGGTCGATATTCTGTTCTGACTGCGGTAGGTCTGCTTCCCATTGCGGTTTCCGGTGCGGACATCACCAAGCTGATGGAAGGCGCTGCTGCTGCCCGCTCTGCTTACCAGAATCCGGATCCCATGCAAAACGATTGTTACCGTTACGCTGCGTTGCGGAATAGCTTTTACCGCTCCGGAAAAGCCATTGAGTTGCTGGTTTCCTATGAGCCCCGCTTCACCATGATGTCCGAATGGTTTAAGCAACTGTACGGTGAAAGTGAAGGCAAAGACGGAAAGGGAATTTTCCCTGCAGCCGTTACCTTCTCCACAGATTTGCATTCTATGGGGCAGTTCATCCAGGACGGCAGCCGCAATTTGTTTGAAACTGTGGTGCAATTTGGCGACAGCGGTTCGGACGTTACTATCCAGAAAGAAGATAATGATGGAGACGGTTTGAATTTCCTGGCCGGCAAAACCATGTCTTACATTAACCAAAAGGCCTTTGAAGGTACTGTTCTCGCCCATACCGATGGCGGTGTTCCTAATCTGGTTATTCATGTGGACGCTATGGACGAATACCATTTAGGTTGGCTGATTTATTTCTTCGAGAAGGCTTGCGGCATTTCGGGTTATTTACTGGGGGTCAATCCCTTCAACCAGCCCGGTGTGGAAAGTTATAAGAAAAACATGTTTGCTCTGCTTGGGAAACCCGGGTATGAAGGGGAAAAGGCTGCATTGGAAGTCCGCCTGCAAAAATAAAACAGCCAGTATTGCCCGTTGGGCAGGTTGTTTGGATTAGGTTCTGACCGGGAAGTTCCCGGAAAAATATACAGGAGTGATTAGCTATGATTCAACTGATTATCGGCAACAAAGGTTCCGGCAAGACCAAAAAGCTCATTGAAAGTGCTACGGCTGCGGCTGCTGTTACCAAAGGCTATGTGGTTTGCGTGGAACAGGGGGATTCTCTGGCCTTTAATTTAAATACTTCTATCCGTTTGGTAGATACTTCCGACTATGCCATCGCTGGGTATGATACTCTTTATGGCCTTCTGGCCGGGATCTGTGCCGGTAACTATGATGTAACCGACATCTTTGTAGATGCTACTCTGCGGATCGGCGGCAGAGATTTCACCGCTGTGGCCGGGTTCCTTAAGAGAGTTGCCAAGTTATCGGATGCGGCAGATACCAAGTTTGTATTTACTATTTCCTGTGATAAAGATGAATTGCCCTCTGAGGTTTTCGATATCGCGGAAGCCATCTGAATTTGATTTTGCATGAGTGTTCCGGGCGGGGAGAAATGTTCCTCCGTCCGGAACATTTTTTCAATGAAAATTTATCTCTTTGCAAAAAAATGTAGGTTTGTCAATGATGTGTTACAGATTCGGAAAAGCGAGAAGGGCAGCATTGGGAGATTTCCAGTTGAGTGGTCTCATGGGGAAGTTGTTGTAATATCTCTGTCTGACAGCAAGCCGATTCTCGAAATCAGAGAAGCAATAGAACTTGCAGCAGGCATAGAATTCCTCGTTGTCTTTTCTGTGACTGCGTTCTACTTTGCCATTGTGTCTGGGCGTGTATGGACGGATCAGCTTGTGGTGGATGCCGAGTTGATTCAGTGTCTTCTCAAACAGCGTCGGCTTTGGATTTTTGCTGTTGGCCAGACGATTGGTGAATTCAAATCCATTATCTGTCTGGATGCACGCAATGGCATAGGGGAATTTCTCTACCACATACTTCAAAAATTGTGTAGAGGAATAGGTGCTTTGCTCTTTGTACGCCTTGAGAATGCGGAAACGGCTGTACTCATCAATGAAGGTGTACTGAAAATACGATTCTTCCGCCGCTTCACCGACCAGGCAGGATTTCGGAACATATTTAACGTCAATTTGGCATTTCTGTCCCGGATAAGTCATCTGCTCATAAGGTTTCGCCACCTTTTTCGGGTTTGGCAATTTGATGGGCTTCCCACCGATCCGGCGAAGGACACGGTACAGGCCGGAGATGGATCTGGTATAGCCGCGCTGGGTCAGCTTGACCCAGAACACCACCAGACCGGCGTGAGGATTCCTGCGGCGCATATCCTTGATGAGTTTGATCTCATCTTCTGTGTGCTGATTGGGATGGCTGTGCGGGCGATGGGAGCGGTCTGCCAAGGAGCGCACCGTACCGTCATACTTCTTGCGCCAGCGGTAGATATTCTGTCTGGATGTCTTGTAGCGGATCGCTGCCTTTGTTACTCCGTACTTGAAAGAATACTCAATTACCACTTGCTTAAACCGCATGTCCTGTGTTATCTTATTCATAGTGAATAGGGTGCACCTGCCTTTCGGTTTTGTCTGGACAACTCAACCATAACACAGGTTAGCCCTATTCGCTATTCTTTTTTTCTATTTGTCACACATCATTGTAACACCTACA
>CAYZTR010000013.1:3175-53712 GCA_964481575.1 uncultured Eubacteriales bacterium | reverse complement strand
CCAGGCATGGATGCCCGCGCACCGGAGCGAACCGATACCAGCAGCGGATTCTCTTTATCACCGAATTTTTTACCGGTGATGCCTTCCATCTTGACGATGTACTCCATGATCTGGGCCTGGATTTCCTCGTTGATCTGACGGCCGTCCTCATAATACTGGGTGCAGGCTTCGGTGGAGATGGTGAAGCCCTGGGGAACCGGCAGACCCAGGTTGGTCATTTCGGCCAGGTTGGCGCCTTTCCCGCCCAGCAGTTCGCGCATCTGCGCGTTGCCTTCGCTGAACAGGTACACATACTTGTGACTCATTTATAAATCGACCTCCTATAAAAAATACATAGGGAATTTCGCAGTTCACCCACAGGCGCACTGCGCTTGGACTCATTATAGCAAACAACTGCCGGAATTTCCAGTAGTTTTTCCAAAAAATTCTTACTTTTTCAAAAAAAACACCGGAAGCAGAAAATTCCTTGTGATTTTTAGGCAAATTGCCGGGGATAGCGGAAGAAATTCCGCTAGTTGACATAATTCCGAAAAATCTCCCTTGAAGAACCGGGAAGATTGTGGTAAAATAACCGCAAAGCCATTCTTTTTCCATTGGGACCATGGGATCAAAAAATGCATGGTTCACGTATCGTTTGCTGGCCCCTTACGCAGCATCCGCAAAAGAGGTGCAATTTTACCGCTGGCGCTTTGTGTTCGTTTGCCATTGGCGCATTTGTGTTCGTGGCAACTTTGTGTTCACGGTAACCGGAAGCATGTATTTGTGGGAAGATGTGTTCTGCCGGTGCATAACCCTGCCGGCCCTGGCAAAAACTAACGCCGGGAGGTTTTTGACATGAAAGAACACGAAACAGCAACACCGGCGGACTTTATCGGCGACCTGCCGGAGCAGGAGGGGCAGAATCCCCCGGACGGCAAGGAAGCCGAATCGGATTCGGACGCGCTGGAGCAGCTGAAGGAGCTGGGTACGGTGACCCCTGCCGGCGGCAAGCACCGGATCCATTGCCTGACCATCATCGGCCAGATTGAGGGGCATTATATTCTCCCCAGCCAGAATAAAACCACGAAATACGAGCATGTGATTCCCCAGCTGGTGGCCATCGAGGAGTCCCCTGAGATTGAGGGACTGCTGATCCTGCTGAATACCGTAGGGGGCGATGTGGAGGCGGGGCTGGCCCTGGCCGAGCTGATCTCCGGCATGACCAAGCCCACCGTGTCTCTGGTGCTGGGGGGCGGCCATTCCATCGGCGTGCCCCTGGCGGTGTCGGCCAAGCAGTCCTTCATCGCCCCCTCCGCCACCATGACCATTCATCCGGTGCGTATGAGCGGCCTGGTGCTGGGGGTGCCCCAGACTCTGGATTATTTTGAGCGAATGCAGGACCGGATCACCAAATTCGTCACCGACAATTCCCACATCCGGCCGGAAATCTTCACCCGGCTCATGATGAATATCGGGGAAATGGTCACCGACGTGGGCTCGGTGGTGGACGGGAACAAGGCGGTGGACTGCGGACTCATTGACCATCTGGGCAGCCTGTCTGACGCCATTGCCTGCCTGTATGATATGATTGAATCGGGCACAGCGCCGGAACCGGCCGCCGCGCCGGCGGATTAACCCGTCCGGCCGTACATAAAAGCAAGAAAACAAGCAAACAAACAAAAGACAAAGAAGGGAAGGCGGGCCGCCCCTGGGGGGCAGGAGACCGCCGGGAAAGGATCGTACATATGGAAATCTTGAACGCCATTTTACAGGGAATCCTGCAGGGAATCACGGAATTTCTGCCGGTATCCAGCTCGGGGCATCTCTCCATCTATCATTTTATCCAGAGCTGGGCGGCCGGGGAAGTCTCCGGCACCAGTACCTCGGCCTTTACGGTGCTGCTCCATGTGGGCACCCTGGCGGCAGTCTGCATCTGCTACCGGACCCGCATCGGCCGGCTGATTGTGGAATGCGGGCATATGATCCGGGACATTTTCCAGGGGAACTTTTCCTTCCGGGAAATGAGCTACAACCGCCGGTTCGTGGTGATGCTGGTGGTGGCGCTGTGTCCCCTGCTGGTCTTTTATCCCCTGCTGAAGCTGACCGGGCTGGACGCCGCCGGGGATGACAACGACCTGATTGTGGAGGGCTTTTGCTTTCTGTTTACGGCGGTGATCCTGTTTCTGGCGGCACGGGCGGCCAGACGAAACAGTCAGAACCGGTACATCACCTGGCAGCAGGCCCTGCTCATCGGCATTTTCCAGGGTCTGGCCCTGATGCCGGGCATTTCCCGCTCCGGCTCCACCATTGCCATTGCCCTGATTCTGGGGCTGTCCAAGGCCACCTCCACCGAGTTTTCCTTCATCATGGGGATTCCCACCATTCTGGCCGCCTGCCTGGCCGATTTGGCAGAGCTGGCGGGTGCAGAGGGAACCGCCGCCCCGCTGCAGCTTGGCCCGGCCATTGTGGGCATTCTGGTGTCGGCCATTGTGGGCATCTTCGCCATTAAACTGCTGAATCTGATTCTGAAGAAAAATAAGTTCCAGTATTTTTCCTACTACTGCGGCATTCTGGGCGTGATCTGCATTTGTTTGACCATAATCCACCACGCCACCGCCGGCTGATTCCGGTAATTTTGCAATTTCTTTTCGCCGGCGGATTCCCGCGGCGCCCCACTTCCCTGCCGCCGGAATGCTGCGGCAATCTTTCACATCACCCACACATTTCAACATAAAGGAGCGGTACTGACTTGGCTGCCAATCAAACGAAGAAGAAAAAGAAATCCACCAAACCGAAAAGCGCCATGGCTACGGAGATCCGGGAGCAGGGGAAATCCCGGGAAAAATCTCCCCGGCGGCAAATTGCCGCTGTGATTCTCTTTGCCCTGGCCATCCTCCTGCTCTGCCTGGACCTGATCCGGGGGGAGCAGCTTTGGCTTACGGTTCACAATTTCCTGCTGGGTATCTTCGGCTTCACCGCCTGGCTGCTGCCCTTTCTGCTGGGATACATCGCCGTGGTACTGTCCCTGAACAATCCCGGCCGGCGGGCAGGCTATTCCATCACCTTGACCTCCCTGCTGACCTGGTTTGTTGGCATCGCCGTGGACATTTTCGCCCGGAAGGCGGACGCGGCGCTGTCCTTCCCGGAGTCGCTGGTGCAGGTCTATGTGGATCCGGCCCTGTGCCATAAGGGGGGCGTGCTGGGCTGCCTGCTGGGCTGGCCCCTGTCCCACTTTCTGGGGAAAACCGGCGCCGTAGTGGTGATCCTGCTGCTGCTGTTTGTGTTCCTGATGCTGGTCACCGGCACCGGCCTGGTGACCTTTCTCCGTACCGTGTACGAGCCGGTGAAGTCCACCGGGGAAACCGCCCAGCGGGTCTATCAGCATCATAAGGCCGCGGTGGAGGAGCGCCGCCAGGCCAAATTTGACGTGGACATTCCCCTGACCGATGCGGAGCGAGCCGCCAAGGCCAAAGCCGCCCAGGCGCAACAGCCGGACATTAAGGATCTGGAGGAAACCCTCATTGATTCTTATAATAACTATGCCCCCAGGAAAAAGAAGGAGACCCCACCGGCACAAACCGCCCCGGACGGGGAACAGGCGGCCGCCGCATCGGCGGAAGGGCCGCAGGATCCGCCCCCTTGGGAAGAAACCCCGGCCCAACCCCCGGCGGAAACGCCGGCAGAAGCGCCGGCAGAATTCCAGACGGCGCCCCAAACAGAAGGCCAACCCCCGGCCAAACAGCCGGCCGCTTCCATGGTGCCACCCGGGCCGTCCATGGAGGAGATCATCGACGCCGCCGTTTCAGACCAGAAAAAGCATCAGGCAGCCCCCGCCAGTACCCTGGCCCTGGAACCCCAGGTGGAGGACACCTATCGGCTGCCGCCCATGAGCCTGCTGCGGGAGACCCATGGCCGCAGCGCCTCCGATATCAAGGGGGAACTGGAAAGCACCGCCATGAAGCTGGTGGACGTGCTCCGCAGCTTCGGGGTGGAAACCCGTTTTGTAGGTGCCAGCCGGGGGCCTTCGGTGACCCAGTATGCCATCCAGCCCTCTGCCGGTGTAAAAATCAATAAAATCACCAATCTCACCGATGACATCGCCCTGAACCTGGGGGTCTCCAACGTGCGGATCGCCTCCATTCCCAATAAATCCGCCGTGGGCATCGAGGTGCCCAACCAGCAAAGCGATACGGTTGGCATCCGGGAGATTCTGGAGTCGGATGCCTTCCAGAACGCCAAAGGCGCCCTGACGGTGGCCATGGGGCGGGATATTTCCGGCGCCCCGGTGGTCTACGACCTGGCCAAAATGCCCCACGGGCTGGTGGCCGGCGCCACCGGTTCGGGTAAATCGGTCTGTATCAATTCCATGATTATTTCCCTGCTGTATAAGTTCAGCCCCGACGACGTGAAGCTGCTGCTTATCGACCCCAAGGTGGTGGAGTTCAATGTTTACAACGGCATTCCCCACCTGATTATCCCGGTGGTCACCGACCCCCGGAAGGCCTCGGGCGCCCTGGGCTGGGCCGTCACCGAAATGGAAAACCGGTACAAGCTTTTTGCCGAATCTAACGTCCGGGATCTCAACGGCTATAACCGGATTGCCAAAGACGCCGAGGACATGGTACCCATGCCCCGGGTGGTAATTATCATTGACGAGCTGGCCGACCTGATGATGACGGCCCCCGGCGAGGTGGAGGATTCCATCTGCCGCCTGACCCAGAAGGCCCGGGCCGCCGGCATGCATCTGATCGTGGCCACCCAGCGTCCCTCGGTCAACGTCATCACCGGCGTCATCAAAGCCAATATCAATACCCGTATCGCCCTGGCGGTGTCCTCCAATATTGACAGCCGCACCATTCTGGATATGGGCGGCGCCGAACACCTGATTGGCCACGGCGATATGCTTTTTTACCCCTCCGGCGCCGTAAAGCCCAAGCGGGTGCAGGGCTGTTTCGTGGCGGATGACGAGGTGGAAGCCGTGGTGGATTTCCTGAAGCACGGCGAGCATGTCCAGGAATATGATGAAACGGTCATGCAGGAGATCGAGCGGCTGGCTGCCGCCGAGAATAAGAAGAAGAGCAAAGAAGAAACCAGCGGGGACGACGATGCGGATCCCATGCTGCCCCAGGCCATTGAGGCGGTCATTGACGCCGGCATGGCCTCCACCTCCATGCTCCAGCGAAAGCTGAAGCTGGGCTATGCCCGGGCCGCCCGGATTGTGGATCAGATGGAGCAGCGGGGGGTTGTCGGCCCCTATGAGGGTGCCAAGCCCCGGCAGGTACTGCTGTCCAAACAGGAATGGCTGGAAATGCAGGCCTCCGGCGCCGATGAAACGCTCTAACCGCAAAAGAAAGCTACGCCCCCTCGCAACACCTCCCTCGCAAAGCCTCCCCCTCCGGGGCGTAGGGGAATCCCCCCGCCAGCGCAGCTGGCCCTCCCCCTTTCGGCAAGGGGGCATAGAGGGATTCCCTCCCCGCACATCTCATTCGAAAGGAGCACCACCATGTTTTTGCCCATCAGCCGCGCCGATATGGACGCCCGGGGCTGGGACGCCTGCGACTTTATTTTTGTGACAGGGGACGCCTATGTAGATCACCCCACCTTCGGTACCGCCATTCTCTCCCGGTTGCTGGAGGACGAGGGCTTCCGGATTGGCATTATCGCCCAGCCAGACTGGCACAGTTTGTCGGATTTTCAAAAGCTGGGCCGCCCCAAATACGGCTTTCTGGTAAACGCGGGCAACGTGGACTCCATGGTGGCCCATTATACCGTGGCCAAACGCCGCCGGAGCGCCGACGCCTATTCCCCCGGGCATAAAACCGGCCTGCGTCCCGACCGGGCCCTGACGGTTTACTGCAAGAAGCTCCGGGAAGCCTACGGCAGCATTCCCATTATCGTGGGCGGATTGGAAGCCTCCCTGCGCCGGTTTGCCCATTATGACTACTGGGCAGACAAGGTGTTCCCCTCCGTCCTGGAGGACTGCGGCGCCGATCTTCTGAGCTTCGGCATGGGGGAACACCAGACGGTGGAAATTGCCCACCGGCTGGCCGCTGGGGAACCGGTGGAAGCCCTGCATGACATCCGGGGCGTCTGCTATTTTACCGAACGTATGGAAGGGCTGCAGGGGGTCACCCTCCCCTCCTATGATACGGTGAAGCGGGATAAAACCCAGTACGCCATTGCCAACCGGATTGAATATGACGAGCAGGACAACGTCCGCGGCCGGGCGCTGATCCAGCCCCATGGGCATCGGTACCTGGTGCAGACCAGACCCTCCCCCGCCCTGACCACCCCGGAACTGGATCGGGTGCATGAGCTGCCCTATGAACGGTGGTACCATCCCTGCTATGAAGCCCAAGGGGGCGTCCCGGCCATTGAGGAGGTGGAGTTCTCCATCACCCATAACCGGGGTTGCTTTGGCGCCTGCAACTTCTGTTCCATCGCCTTCCATCAGGGACGGCAGGTTACCGTCCGCAGTGAAGCTTCGGTGTTGCGGGAGGCAAAGTCCTTCCTTTCCAACCCCCATTTCAAGGGGTATATTTCAGATGTAGGCGGCCCCACCGCCAACTTCCGGCATCCCTCCTGCAAGCGGCAGGGGAAATACGGACTCTGCAAGGGCAAAAAATGCCTGGCCCCTACTCCCTGTCCCCACCTGGACGCCGATGAAAGCGAATACCTGCACCTGCTGCGGAGCCTCCGGGCCATCCCGGGGATCAAAAAGGTGTTCATTCGCTCCGGCATCCGGTACGACTACATGCTGAAGGATCCGGAGGATGCCTTTTTCAAAGAGTTAATCACGCATCATGTCAGCGGTCAGCTGCGGGTGGCCCCGGAGCATTGCTCGGCCATGGTGCTGGATAAAATGGGCAAGCCACATATTGAAGCCTACCGGGAATTCTCCAAAAAGTTTTACGAATACACCGGCCAAATCGGCAAAAAGCAGTACATTGTCCCCTATCTCATGTCCAGCCACCCGGGCTGCACCATGCAGGACGCCGTCAAGCTGGCGCTGTTTCTGCGGGAGCTGAAGATGCGGCCGGAGCAGGTGCAGGATTTTTATCCCACCCCCGGCAGCCTGTCCACCTGCATGTACTATACCGGGCTGGATCCCCGGGATTTGACGCCGGTCTATGTGCCGGACCCCCAGGAAAAGGCCATGCAGCGGGCCCTGCTCCAATATTTCAAGCCCAAGAACCGGGGGTTGGTGGCCGACGCCCTCCTTGCCGCCGGCCGTCAGGATTTGATTGGCTACGGCAAGCACTGCCTGATTCCGCCGCCACCCGGCTACCATCCGCCAACGCCCAAGCCCGCCGAAAAGAAGGGCAAAAAGAAGGGCAAAGCCCCGGCGCAAAAGTCCCGTTCCATGGGCGGCCGCTGGGATCCCAAAAAGAAACGGTAGGACGCCGCCATGGAAAATCTCTTTGCCATTACACCGGATCCGCAGAAAGAGGTCGCCGACCTGCTGCTAAAGAACCCCCATGTCCGGGTGGAGCGCATCGTCTCCACCGGGCAAGCGTCGCCGCCGGGCTTCTGGTATGACCAGGAAGAAACCGAATGGGTGGCGCTGCTTGCGGGCCGAGCCGCCCTGGAGCTGGAGGACAAAACCGTCCTGCTGGAGGCGGGAGACACCTATCTCCTGCCGGCCCATTGCCGCCACCGGGTGGCAAGCACTTCCGCAGAGCCACCCTGCGTCTGGCTTTGTATCTTTACCCCACAGGAGGGATAATGTATGTCACAACCTCTGGCTGACCGTATGCGCCCCCAAACCCTGGAGGACGTGGTGGGACAGACCCATATTCTGGCGAAAGGGAAGGTCCTGCGCCGCATTATTGAATCGGGGGAGATCCCCAATCTGATCTTTTACGGCCCCTCCGGGGTGGGAAAGACCACCGTGGCCGAGATCATTGCCGCCGGCTGCGGCAAGCGGCTGCACCGGATGAACGCCACCACTGCTTCCACCGCCGACATCAAAGCCATGGTGGAGGAGGTGGGGACCTTTGCCGCCTCCAACGGCATCCTGCTGTACCTGGACGAGATCCAGTATTTTAATAAAAAGCAGCAGCAAACCTTGTTGGAACACATAGAAAAGGGGAATATTACCCTGATCGCCTCCACCACCGAAAACCCGCATTTTTATATTTACAACGCCATTTTGAGCCGCTCCACCGTCTTTGAGTTTAAGCAGCTGCAAGCGGAAGAGATTCTTCCGGCGCTGGAGCGTGGGGTGGCCTTTCTCTCTGCGGAAAAGGGACTGTCCATTACCGTTTCAGCCGATTCCCTGACCCAAATGGCTTATCATGCCGGCGGAGACGTCCGCAAGGCCCTGAACACCCTGGAGCTTTGTGTCCTGGCCGCCGATGGGGGGGAAACCAGCCTGACCGTTTCGGCGGAAACAGTGGAACAGGTCACCGGCAGCAAGGGCGGCCGGTACGACCGGATGGGGGATGACCATTACGACCTGCTTTCGGCCTATCAGAAGTCCATGCGTGGCTCGGATCCGGACGCCGCCCTGCACTATCTGGCCCGGATCCTGGCAGGGGGCGATTTGCCCTCGGCCTGCCGGCGGCTGCTGGTCTGCGCCGCCGAGGACGTGGGCCTGGCCTATCCCCAGATTCTGCCCATTGTGAAATCCTGCGTTGATGCTGCCCTGATGGTGGGTCTGCCGGAAGCCCGAATTCCTTTGGCCGACGCAGTGGTTCTGGTGGCCACCGCCCCCAAATCCAACTCGGCCTACCTGGGGATCAACGCCGCCATGGCCGATGTGGAGGCCGGCAATTTTGGCCCCATTCCCCGGCAGCTGCAAAACCAGCATTTTGACGGCGCCGAGGTAAAACAGAAGGGCCAGTTTTATCACTACCCTCATGATTCTCCCAATCATTGGGTGAAGCAGCAATATCTGCCGGACGTGCTGCAGGACAAAACATATTATCAGTTCGGCCAGAATAAGAATGAACAGGCCTTTGCCGCCTACTGGAAGGAAATCAAAAAATAACCGGTTGGCCGACCCCATCCGGAAGAAAGGAGGAACCCCCTTGGAGATCAAGCTGTCCCCTGCCGCCCTGCTGTTGTGGCGGATCCTGTGGGTCCTGGAATCCGCCTTATTTTTTACCCTGTTGGGATTGCTGGCGGCCCGGTTTCCCAGCCCGCTGACCTTTGTGCTGCTGGGGCTGTGTATCCTGCTCCAGGGACTCGGGTTTTTCTGGTATCTGCCCCGGCTCCACGCCAGCATGATTCTCACGCTGAACGCCCAGGCAGTGGTATTGATCCGGGGGGTCTTTGTGCGGCAGAAATACATTCTGCCTCTGCCCCGGCTCATCTACGCCGAATCCTTCTTTTCTCCTCTGTCGGCCCTGCTGGGGCTGCGGAACCTGCGGCTCCGGGCTGCCCGGGGCCGCCTGACGGTTTATGGGCTCCGGAAGGAGGACATTGGCCGGGTGCTGGCCGCCACCGGCGCCGAGCCACGGGAGGTGTCGCCGTGAATCCCAAGCCCCAGCTTTGCCGGGCCCATCCCCTGATGATCTTCCGGTATTTAAAGCCCTTTGTCTTTATCCTGCTGATCCCCACCGCCCAGGGGCTGTTCCAGTATGTAATGACCGGCCGGTTCACCTCCCTGATCGTGGGGGAATCGGTGACCGCCGGGCTGCTGATCGCCTATTCCATTTTGAAATTTTTCTGCTGTAGAGTAGAGGTCGCCCCCTCCTGGATCTCGGTGCAGGAAGGGGTGCTGCTCCGGCGGGAAGCGGTAATCCCCACCGACCGGATTTCCTCCGCCTTTGTCCGCACCGGGCCGCTGCTTTGGCTAACCCGCAGCGTAGAGGTGCAGCTGAACACCGAAACCGGCCGAGACGCCAATGCGGATTTCACCATCATCGTCTCCCGGAAAAATGCCAGCCTGTTTCTGGAGCTGCTGCCCGCTGCCGGGGAAAGCGATACCTATCACATGCCAGGCAAGCGGGTCATTCTCATGGCAGCCGCCACTTCCTCCTCCGCTGCCGGCCTGCTGCTGGCCGCCCCGGTGGTGCAGCACGCCGGAAAGCTGCTGGGAGCCGGGTTCACCGAAAAGCTGTATGATACCATCGCCGCCACCGCCAACTTTGCCAACAGGCTGATTCCGCCCATTGCGGGGCTGTTGGCCATCCTGCTGGCGGCCGGGTTCGCCATTTCTTTCGGGGCCTCCCTGCTGAAAAACCTCCCCTTCCGGCTGACCCGGAAAGGCCGTCGGCTGACGGCAGTGGCCGGTACAGTTCTGCGGCGGCGCACCACCTTTCTCATTGACAGCATCCATAATATTTCGGTGCTGCAAAATCCGCTGCTGCTGGCGCTGCGGCGGTATAATGTAAAAATCTGCGTGGCCGGCTTCGGCAATTATAAGGGGGAAACCGCCGTCCTGGTGCCCACCGCGGACCGGAACGAAATGGGGCGGATGCTGACCCAGCTTTTTCCCGGGGTTTCCCTGGCGGCCCCCCGGTGTAAAGCCAGACCGGACGCCCTGCGCCGGTTTTATACCGTCCCCACCCTGTATCTGCTGGGGGTGGCCCTGTTGGCTCTGTGGCTGACCCACTGTCTGCCCGCCTTCGGGGATCTGATCTGGTTTGTGGCCACCATTGCCGAAACCCTGGTGCTGCTGGCATTTGTCCTGCGCTACCGGGCCTTCCAGCGAGGCGGACTGACCCTGGGGAAGCAGGTTTGCGCCGTAGGCCGCCGTTCCCTGTTCACCCTGCAGGAACTGCGCTGTCCCGGCCATCGGGTAGGGACCATTTTGATGTATCAGTATCCCACCGACCGGCGGGCCAAACTGTGCCGGGTCAGGGTCACCGTCCGAAGCCAGAACGCCGACCACGTCACCGCCGCCCTGCTGGATCAAGCCCAGGTGGAGCGGGAACTGGAAAGCTTCCTGGAAATCATGGCTTCCCAGGACACAAATCCCCAGAAAAATTCCTGAGGAACCCCAAACACACCCTCAGAGAAATTCCTGAGAAATTCCGCAACAGCCCCCAACGCGCCAAAAATTCCCCAAACAATAAATTCGCAAACCGACCCCAAACGCCCAAAAATTACCCAAAGTAAAATCTCATAATGCAAAAGAATTACCCAAAGTAAAATCCCCCGAACAAAAATTACCCAAAGTAACATCCCCAACAAACCCAAACAAATTCCCGGAGAAAAGGAGGGACAGCCAATGGCGTTTCAATTGGATCAGGTGGTGCCATGGGGCAGAAATCTGGAGGAATACAGAAGGATGTTTCTGCTGGAGAATGGAGATCTGGCAAAGAAGATCGCCGGTTTTGGGGACGGCCCCGCCAGCTTTAATGGGGAAGCCACCCGGCTGGGCTGTTCGGTGGTATCTTTCGACCCGGTTTACCGGTTTTCCAAAGAGGCGCTGGCACAGCGCATTGAGGAAGTGCGCGGCACGGTGATGCAGCAAATGAAAGAGAATCAGGCGCATTATGTGTGGGATCAGATTCCCAGTCTGGAAGCGCTGGAAGCCCTTCGTATGTCGGCCATGTCCCTGTTTCTGGCGGATTATGAACAGGGGAAGCAGGAAGGCCGGTATGTCCCCCACGCATTGCCCCAACGGCTGCCCGTGGCGGAGAACACCTTTGACCTGGGATTAAGCTCCCACTTCCTGCTGCTGTACCCCATGCTGGGGTATGCGTTTCATATCCGGGCCATTTCGGAAATGCTGCGGGTGTGTAAAGAAGTGCGGATTTTCCCCATTGTGGATCTGGACGCCAATTCCACCCAATTGACCCAACAGGTTCTGGACTATTTCCAAAAGGACTACACCGTCACCCTGGCCGATACCCGGTATCGGTTCCAAAAGGGCGATAACCGGCTGCTGATCCTTACCAAGACTTAATTCCGGCAAACCTGCATCAAAAGCAAAAACAGGCAAGACCTCCCCAGAAAAGGTCTTGCCTGTTTTTCGATCCCGCCTTTGCCAACGCATGCAAAACGGTTGCCGGGTCTCCCGGCAATATCCGGCATTCCCCGGGGAACCCGGCACCAAAGGCGGCGGAGGAAGGGAAAACACAGCGGAAGGCACAGCGCCGGAAAACGATGTGGTTTTGTTTCCTGTCGGAGCGAAGCAAAAAAGAGAATACCCTATTTATTTCCAGCGCTGTACATGTTATGATAACAACAGTACAAACAATAGAAAGGGCAGAGGGGAATATGAACAGCACCGAACGCGTCAGCAACACCATCCTGGGCAAGTCGACAGATCGCCAGCCCATCTACGGTTGGGTATCCGCAAATCTTTCCGGGGAGATTTCACAGGTCTACGGATCGGTGGAGACCTTTGAGGATCCATACGAATTTGATATGGCCCATCTGTTTGGCGGGCCGGACGCCTTCCGGCGGGATGTGCTGGAGCAGGTCCGGTTGAAAGTGGAGGAAATAACCCCCGATTTGCCGGAGGAGGAACCGGCTGTCCTGGCGCCGCCGGTCACCCTGACCCAGCAGGATGTGCGGATGGTGCAGCTGTCCAAAAGCGCCCTGTTTTTGGGCAAAAGAATCCTCCGCAGAGCAACCGTACCCGGTCTCCCTGCGGAGGATCTTTTTATCGGGGGGACCCCTTTGTAAAGTTCCGGCACCCTGCCGCCGGTGCTGCCGGGCTTTGCTGGCATACTGGAGGAAAGGGAGCTAACCCCTCCCGCAAATGCCGCAAAAACGCCCGGCTGCATTGGCTGCCTTGGGTACCTCTTTCCTGCTGTTCTTATGCTTCCCGTACCACGGTGGGGTTTTCCAGCAAACCGTAGTCCAGGACGCCGTATTCCACCGTCCAGTTGTCGTCCCCGGTGATGAAGTTCCAGGGGCTGTATGCCCCGGCAATGCGCTGGGCCTCGTGGAGCGGGCCGAAGGTGTTCCGGCGGGTCAGTACCAGCTGGAAGCCCCTGAGATCCTGTACCCGGCCGGTATAAGGCCGGAAGGGCAGCAGTACATCCGTCTCCCCCAGGAGCCGGACGGCGGCCGCCGCCGGTTGGTCAAAGGTAACCCGGCAGCCCCCGTTCACCGGCGCATCCAGCAGATAATCCACCTTGCCGGAGTAGAAATACAGACCCTGCCCGGTGATGCTGCCCAGCTGCAGCCGGGCCGGCAGCGTCCCTAAGGACACCTTGTAGTCTCCGGAGGGAGATACCCCGAAATTTCCCAGCAGATAAACCGCCTCCAAACCGTTGGTCTTGCGGTAATCATAGGTCAGCCGCAGCACATTTTCTCCCGGCCCAAAAGCGGCATCCGGCAGGGCAAAACGGGTGAACGCCGGGTCAATCCAGCCGCCGGTGGGGGACATGGGAATCCGGTTCCCGTTGAGGGTCATACTGTGCACATGTTGGGCGTCCTCCAGAATCAGGCTGACCCCGGTGGGCAGAGTCTCCACATCAAAGAGAAATTCCAGGGTGAAAATGCCCCGGGAATTCTGCTCCCCCGGATGATACTTCTGTTCGAACCAGGGCTGCACCATTTCGCCGCCCCGCAGCGGCAGTCCCAACTGCTGCCGCAGCGCCCGATCGGCTCGCAGCACCTCCGTGCGGGGTACCACCGCGGCCCCCGCCGCATCGTACACCGTAACAGCATCCAGCACCGCAATGTTCTCCTCCGTCAGCCGGTAGGCGTAATCGGTCTGTAACGGAACCGCCGCCCCGGCAGACGTCTTGGCGGCATTGTCAGCAGAACCTTTGGCGGCATGCCGGGGGGCTTCCCCGGTGAACGTCTTGGCGGCTTCCCCGGCGGACGCCTCCGCCCCAGCCGCCTCTCCGGGGAACAGCAGAAAGACCTTTTCCTCCCCGGGGGCAAAGTCCAACTGCAACTGCTGCCCGTCTGCACAGGGCAACGCCGCCACCGGCGTGATGGCGCCGGTACGCAGATCCCACTGCTCCAGTCTACCGGGCCGCAGGGTCAGGGTGACCCCCTGGGCAGGTTGGCTGCGATCCCGGTTCAACAGCCCGATAAAAACGCTGTCCTCCCGGATGCGGGTCTGGAGATAGACGCTTTTGGTGCCCCAAATGCTGCACACCGGATCCTGCCCCATACAGACTGCCACCACAGCAGCCTCCTCCAGGGGGATCCGAGCGCCGGGCAGCTGTTCCGGCCGGTCAGAGGGCCGGGCGTCCACATATCCCGGCTCCGGCCCGGCCAAGATCACCCTTCCCCCGGCGGCGGCAAATTGCTCCAGCAGGGTCAGGGTACTGGACCGCAGGGTATCTGCCCCGGCAATCAGCACCCGGTCATAGACTGCCTGGCCCACCCACAGCTTGCCGTCCTCCACTGCGGCATGGGCGGCCAGAATTCCTTCGTCGCCGTAATCAAAATCCACCCCGCCGTTCATGAGCCAGTGGAACACATTGCGATAGGTTTCCTCGATCCGCTGCATGGCCGGGTCAGCGGCGTCCAGCCACCGGAAACAGCCGGTATAGGCCCTGGCCCAGATGCTCTCAATGGGGGACAGCACCAGCAACCCGCAATCAGGGACACCGTCGGCCTGCACCACCCGCAGCCGGGCAAAGTAATCCTCCAGCGCCTTCCACTCCCGGTACCAGGTGGACTGGCCCAGGATGCTGGCAGGGTAGTCCCGCTTGTTTTCCCCTTTCATGGTGTACCAGGACAGATGGGGGCAGAACATATTGACTCCCAGCATAGCCTGCCAGTCTCCGATATTTTTGTAATGCTCCAGCTTCATCTGCCAGCCGGTGCAGCCGTACAGCTCGGTGAGCATCCAGGTCTTGCCCAGCTGCCGCCCCACAGAGGTCAGCTGCTTGGCCACCCAGTAGCAGCCGTTATGTTCCGTCAGCAGATCCATGCCGGGCATGTGCATGAATTCATAGGCCCGCATCAGCGACCCCTGCATGCAGGTCTGCGCCGAAAGGGAATCTTCATGGAGATAGTGGCCGGTAAAGGCCAGCTTGTGGGCCTGGCACCAATCGTAAATGGGCATGCAGAAATTCTCCAGAAACAGTTCCTGGCACAGCTCCACAAAATCCCGGGTCACCGGGGACAGGGCCGCCCCCTCCATCCGGAAAAACAACTCCAGCAGCCGGGGCTTCAAATCATACCCAAACCGCTTTTCAAATTCCGGGAACAGCGCCTCCGTATAGGGAACCGAAGCAGCGTTCCCCTCGGAAAAATCGCAAAACAAGGCTCCCCGGTGGGGTTCATCGGTAAAGATCCCCGCCACCAATTGGGGAAGGGTGTCCCCGAACTTCCGCTGATACGCCTCATAGGTGGAATCCATAAAATCATCCACAGCAGCCCGGTTCATGGTGTCCAGATAGGTGTAGCCGTTGTAGCCGTCGGTGCAGGGGGACAGGCGAATCGAAAGGACTACAGCTGTCTCCCCTTCCGCCAGCACATCGCCCTGCGCGAAAGGCCGGGGATGGAAGCAGTCTGCCCCCTCCAGACGGCAGGCGGCGGCAAAAACGGGTTCCTCCTGCCAGGGGATCTGTGCCTCCTGCCCCGGGGCGTACCGTTCCAGCTGGAGCCGCCGGGCGCGGTTTTCCACCTTCCGGGTCACCGTACCCCCGGCGGAACCGGAGGGCCAACGATCCTCGTCATACAGCCAGGCGGTTAACCCCACCTGCTTGCCGTAGGCCGCCGCCTTCTGGCAGAGATCCATCCATTCCTCCCCCAGGTACTCGGTTTCCAATCCCACCCGGGAGTGGATGAAAAAGCCGCCAAAGCCCATTTCCTTCAGCTGGTCGATTTGGCGGTAAAGCTCCTGCTCCTCCAGCTTGCCGTTCCAGGACCAGAAGGGCAGGCTGCGGTATTTGGCAGGAGGATCCTGAAACAACGCCTTGCGTTCTGAATAATGCATGATCACGCTTCCTTCCGTATTGATATGAAATCGTATGAATCGGAAATAACCCTTGCGGCGGAGCCATTCCAGCACCTGGAAAAACCTTCCTCCTTAGGGGAATGGGGAACCGCCTGGGGCTCTGCACCTTAAAAGGTTCCCATGCGCCGGCGCAGCCCCACCTGGCGCTTTGCCGAAGGCAAAGACAGATTCGGGCTGTTCAAAGTTTCCACCGTGCAAAGCCTTCCTCTTTAGGGAAATGCACAACCGCCTGGGGGCTTTGCACCTTAAAGGTTCCCATGCGCCGGCGCAGCCCCAGCTGGGGGGCGTAAGGCGGTGCATCAGGGGGCACACGCCAATCCCCCCACCCCTGCACTGCCTGTCAAAGCATCAAAACCGACCTGCGGTAAAAAACCTCCCCTGTCAGACCCCTGTTGGGGGGCTGTCACAGGGGAGGTGATTTTACCTGCACAGATTCCTGTAGAAAGTCACACCGGGGCGCCCTGCGCAAAGGGCCACCGGCGCATTTAAAACGCCTTTTTATACAGCTCCAGAATATCCTCCACCGAGGTAGGACGCGGGTTACCGCCGGTGCAGACATCGTGGAAGGCAGCCACCGACAGATCCGGCAGATCCTCTTCCTTCACGTTGATCTCGTGGAGCTTCTGCGGAATGTTGATAGAAACCGACAGCGCCCGCACCGCTTCGATGGCGGCGGAGACAGCCGCATCCTCGGTCATGGACTCGGTGTTCTGCACACCCATGGCCTTGGCAATGGCGCGGTACTTGGGCTTGGAGGGAGACTCGGCGTTGTACTCCAGCACATAGGGCAGCAGCAGCGCATTGGCCACACCGTGGGGGGTGTCATAGAAGGCGCCCAAAGGATGGGCCATGGAATGGACGATGCCCAGTCCCACGTTGGAGAAGCCCATACCGGCGATATACTGGGCCAGGGCCATGGTCTCCCGGGCCTTGGGATCCCCCTGCACCGAATCGTACAGACTGCCGGCAATCAGCTCAATGGCCCGCAGCTCCACCATGTCGGACATTTCCCAGGCGCCGGGGGTAATGTACCCCTCAATGGCGTGGGTCAGGGCGTCCATACCGGTGGAAGCGCAGAGACCCTTGGGCATGCCCATCATCAGATCGCTGTCCACAATGGCGCAAATGGGGATGTCGTGGGGGTCCACACAAACCATCTTTTTCCGATGCTCGGTGTCGGTAATCACATAGTTGATGGTCACCTCGGCGGCAGTGCCGGAGGTGGTAGGCATGGCGATGACCGGTACCGACTTATTCTTGGTGTCAGCCACCCCTTCCAGGGAGCAAACATCAGCAAATTCGGGATTGGCAATGATGATGCCGATGCCCTTGGCGGTGTCCATGACAGAACCGCCGCCCACGGCCACGATACCGTCCGCGCCCAGCTCTTTGAACTTGGCAACGCCGTCCTGCACGTTTTTCACCGTGGGATTGGCCTTGATGTCATCGTAAATGGTGTAGGGAATGCCGGCCTGATCCAGGCAGGCGGTGACCTTGGTGGCCACATCAAACTTCAGCAGATCCTTATCGGTCACCAACAGGATCTTGGACAGGCCCCGGGCCTTCAGCTCAGGCACCAGGTTTTCCCGGGCGCCGGCGCCGAAATAGGATGTTTCATTGAGAATAAAACGGTTTGCCATCATAAATTCCTCCAATTATTGATCTGCGGGCGGGAATCCTCCCGCCCATTTGGTTATATTGTAGCATATTTTTCTGTGAAGATGTGAAAAATTTATAAATTTTTCGGAAACAGCCCCGGGATTATCCGTCTGCCAGAATGGCTTTCCGCAGCAACACCACATCGGTCACCGACAGGGCCCCATCGGAATTCATATCGCCCAGGGGAGACTGGGCAGGGGTATTCCCGGCCAGAATGGCCTTCCGCAGCAGCACCACATCGGTCACCGACAGATTGCCGTCCTGATTCAGGTCGCCCAACAGCACCGGCTGAGGATCCACAATCTCACCCATCTCAATGTCATCCGGCTGACCGTAGGTCTCCAGCTGCGCCCCCGTGGGTTCGCTTTCGGTGAACAGCAGGTTGTAGGAACCGGCGCCCGCCTCCAGGGTCAGCAGGGTTTCGGTTTCCCCTATCGCAAGGCTAACCACCTGGATCCCGTCTATGGCCAGGGTGTCCACAGAGCGGAGCCGAACGGTCTGGCCGTTGACCGTCACATACTTGGTGGCGTCCGGCACCTGTAGCTGCACCGTGGCGGAGGTGTTAGCCGGCACCGTAGCCTTGTACTGTAGTTCAATGCCGTCAATTCCGGTATCCCAGGCAGAACGAATGGTGCCGTAAACCGATTCATAGGATGCCTGCACCTGGGTGATATTCTCCTGACCCTGGGGCAGATCCGCACCGGTGCGGGTATCCAGTTCGGGAGCCAGCACAAAATGCTGGAAGCCGGGGGCTTCGCTGTCCACCTGAATGCCGGCCATGTAGGCATACATCCACTCGGCCACGCAGCCGTAAGCATAGTGATTAAAGGAGTTCATGCTGACATCACCAAAGCCATTTTCGCTGGTGTAGGAGTTCCAACGCTCCCAAACGGTGGTGGCGCCGTTGCGGATGCAGTAGAGCCAGGAGGGATTGTTGGTCTGGAGCAGCAAATCATAGGCCAGATCGGAAAGCCCGGCCTTGCTGAGACCGGTTTCCAGAATGGCGGTTCCCAGGAAGCCAGTGGACAGGGTGTAATGATTGTCCACAATCTTCTGCTTCAGGGCCTGGGTGCAAACCTGTACGGAGGCCGCATCCGGCAGCAGGTCATAGGACAGAGCCATCAGGTAGGCACACTGGCTGGTGACAGTCAGGTCGCCGTCGGCCTTGACATAGGTTTTCTGGAACTGGGCCTTGGCAGCGTCGGACAGCTGGCTGTAATGGGCAGCATCCGCCGTCTCGCCGATGGCGTCGGCCATCATGGACATGAGGTGGGTCACATAGCAATAGTAGCAAATGTTGCAGTAAGACACCGGGGTGGAGCCGTCATAGGCCAGCCAGTCACCGTAGATACTGCCGTTGTAGTTGGCGCCGTTGGTGCCCAGATTGGTAATGTAGGTTTGCATGGAGGGGTAAGCCAGCCGGATCAGCTGGGTGTTGCCGTACATCTTATACAGGGTATACGGCACGATCACGCCGGCATCCGACCAGCCGGAGGCCACACCGCCAGCCTGGGCGGTGGGGATGGTGGACTGATAGGCACCGTACCGGGTCACATTGTCCACCGTATCCTGCACCCATTTGTTGAAGAAGGCGGTGACGTTGGCATTATAGGTGGAGGTTCCCACGAACACCTGGGTATCCCCCGTCCAGCCCAGCCGCTCATCCCGCTGGGGACAGTCGGTGGGAACGCTGAGATAGTTGCCGTACTGGCCCCACAGGTTGTTGGAAAACAGCTGGTTCACCTCCTGGTTGGAGGTGGTGATGCTGCCGGTATCCTGTAGCAAGGAAGTTACCACCTGTCCGGTCAGATCCGAAATGGTCACCGTGTCGGTGGCGGTAATCTCAATGTACCGGAAGCCGTAATGGGTCAGCCGGGTGGCATAGGTCTCCCCCTGGGCGGCGCCCTTGAGAATGTAGGTCAGGGTGGAAGCCGCAGAACGGTAGTTGGCGGTATACATGCTGCCGGCAGGGCCGTCATTCCCCCGGCTCTTTTTGCCGGAATCGTTGCGCATCTCTCCCACATGTACCGTCAGGGTGGTGTTCTTTGCGCCGGTGACGGTAAACCTGGGCCAACCCACCATTTCCTGCCCGAAGTCCACCAGCAGCGTCTGCCCTGCTTCCAGGGTCACCGGGCCGGCCGGATCGGGCGTATCCACCGTATGAATCACACCGTAGTCTGTGCCGTCCTGATCCGCCCCCTGGTACAGGGTGTAGGACTGGACACTGCGCTCCAGATCCTGACGGATCCGGATGTTGGCCCCCATGTTCGCCGAAAGCACCCCGTGAAAATCGGTGGAAATGGCGGCGGGGCCCCAATCGGCGTCATCGTAGTCCACCGTGGAGAAATCGTCCTCCAGATTGGCGTTGTAAATTTCCCCGGCGTAAATATCCGCCAGCCGGGTGGGACCGTTGTTATTACTGGACCAGGAGGTATCCGTAACTACGGTGGAGGCGGTGCCATCGGTGTAGGTCACCACAATTTTGGCCAGGTAGGCCAGATCCCCGCTGTAGGCGCCGCCGGAAATACTGCCGGCCCACCAGCCGGTTCCAACCTCCGCCAGGATGGCGTTCTCCCCCTGGGTCAGATAGGAGGTAATGTCATAGGTATGGTACAGGGCCCGGATATTGTAGTCGGTCCAGCCGGGCTTCAGCTCGTCATAAACAGTGGTTCCGTCTTCCTGGACATGCCCCACCCGCTGGCCGTTGAGGAACACGTCGTAAATGCCCAGGCCGGAGGTGTACAGCCGCGCCTTGGCAACGGTCTTCTCCCCGTCGGTGGAGAACACCTTGCGGAACATGGGGACGCTGCCGCCGGTAAAGATCACGCCGGCATTGGGGGTGACGGTGTAAACCCCATCGGCCACAACGCCGTTGGAGAAGGGCACCGCCCCGTCCTGAAAATCAAAGTCATACTTCACCTGGGCGGAGCCGTCCTCCTGGTAGAAGGTGACCTTATAATCGTCAAAAATACCGGATTCCCCACTGTTGGCGGCCCGGAAGCCGAACCGGTCAAAGGTCTGGCCGGTGTGGCTCTTGGTGTGAACCAGCGTCCCGTCAATGTAGGTCAGAATCTTGTTGGCGTAAACGTCCAGCTTGATCTGATGGGGCTGATTCTGGAACTGGCTGACGGTGTAGTAGCTGCTGAGGTTCAGCTCATCCACCGCCGGATTGCCGCCATTGGTCCAGATGTGCGGCCGCAGGTACAGGGCGTTGTGGTCTGCCACGTTAAACTGCCACATATACATATTGGAGGCGTTGGAGGCCGAAAAGACCAAACCCACAGCGCCGCCGGTAAGGGTCATCTGCGTTTCAACGGTGTAATGCTGGTTGCCGGTGAGGTTGACAGACTGACTGCCCATCTTGATCCACCGGGCGTCGGCCAGACCGTCGGCCTCCAGCCAGGCGGTTTCAAAGGAGCCGCCCTTCCCGGTGCGGGGATTGCCGTCCTTGTCCCAGACGGTGACCTGCCAGTTGTACACCGTGCAGGACTCCAGGGGGCTGCCCCCGTAGGCAATATCCGTGGAGACGGCAGAGGCCACCCGGCCGGTATCCCAGACCGTGGTTCCGTCCTCCTTGGTGACCACCAGCTGGTAGGCCGTTTGCTTTTGTCCTACCACAGTGGATTTCATTTTCCAGGCAAAATAAGGGGTTGCGTTTCCAGTTCCCATCCAGGTTTCCTCCCCATCTACGGTGAAATCGTACAATACCGTGTCAGAGCCGGAAACGGCGCTGACGGCTACAGACCCAAACATAGCGCAGAGCAGAAGGGCAGATAGCAGGAACGCCAGCCATCGTTTGCAAGGTTTCATTCAAAAAACTCCCTTTCCGATTCAGACCCGTTCCAAGGCGTCGGTGGAAAAAAGACGAACCTTAAAACGTTTTAGATTCAGGTATATTATACGGGATTTCCCAGCAAATTGCAAGTAGAAATCCACCCATGAAATTTGGATGTTTTTCACAATTTTTTAAAACACCCTTCCCGGGACAAACGTCCCGGTTGATTTTTGCCGAAACTTGTCGTATAATCATGCTATCTTTTTTAAATGAGGGAACTCTATGCTGGAAACTTTGCTGCAATACACCTGGATGTTTCTCCTGTACGGATTTCTGGGCTGGTGCACCGAGGTGGTGTTTGCCGCCGTCAACGAGGGGAAGTTTGTCAACCGGGGCTTTCTCAACGGCCCCATCTGTCCCATCTACGGCTTCGGCATGGTCATTGTGGTGGCGGTGCTGGGGCCGGTGGCCAACCAACCGGTGCTGCTTTATATCGGATCGGTGCTGCTGACCTCCGCTTTGGAATTTATCACCGGCTTCCTGCTGGAGAAGCTGTTCCACGAAAAGTGGTGGGACTATTCGGAAGAGCCGTTTCATATTCAGGGCTACGTCTGCCTGAAATTCTCCCTGCTGTGGGGCATCGGCTGCCTGCTGGTCATGAACGTGGTACACAAGCGGTTTCTCCTCCCCCTGGTGACCTGGCTCACCGGGCATTTGCTGGGGCACCTGCTGTTGGCCGCCCTGCTGGTTTATATGGTCATAGATGTGACGCTGACCGTCATCGCCCTGACCAAATTGAAGGAGCGGCTGACCCGGCTGGAAGCAGCCGAAGCCGAGCTGCGCCGGCTGTCGGACGGCATCGGGGAGGGACTTTATCGGAGTACCGAACGGGCCATCCGGGCGAAGGAAAAGGTGCAGCCCCAGCTGGATCGCCACCGGGCGCAATTGCAGAACCGGAAGGAACAGATCCAGCAGCACCGGGCCAAAATTCAGGAAATCCGCCGGGAAAAGGAATCTCCGAGTCTACGGCGGCTGTACGCCGCCTTCCCCCGTATGAAGGCCCGGATCCACCAAAACGAATCCATTCCGTCACCGACCGGCGGCGCACCCGACCCGGAAGAAAAGCCCAAGTTGTCATAAAGACAACTTGGGCAGTTTTCTTCGCATTCACGCAAGTTCTATGCTTTCAGGAACCTGGATCAGACAAAAACCGTAAAAGGGACTGCCTCACCAACCGGGAGGCAGCCCCTTTTTTATAGAATCCCGTCTTTGGATAGAATTCCGTCTTTACTTTTGGAAAATGTTGCGGTTAATGGCGCAGAGGATGCCCTTGCAGGACGCCCGGTTGATATTGCTGGAAATGCCCACGCCGAAGATGTCCTTGCCCTCGGGGGTTTTCAGCTGGATATAGGCAATGGCCTTGGAGTTGGAGCCGGAGGAAATGGCATGCTCACTGTAGGTGACAAAGTGATAGCCGGTGACCCCCACCTGCTCCAACGCCTGAAAGAAAGCGTCAATGGGGCCGTTGCCCACGGCAGAAATCTCCTGAGGTACCCCGTCCACCTCTATGGTACCGGTGAACCGGACATGGGGATCTCCGTCCTCATCGGTCTTGTGGGGCAGTTCGGTAAAGGAGTGGGCCTCCAGGAAATACTTCCGGGGGATCTCCAGATAGGTGTCGGTAAAGACCTGCATCAGCTCGTCATTGGTCAGCTCCCGACCCAGCGTATCGCACTTGGCCTTGACCGCCGCACCGAATTCCGGGTGCATGGCCTTGGGCAGATGGTAGCCGAAATTGTGCTCCATGATAAAGGCGGCGCCCCCCTTGCCCGACTGGGAGTTGATGCGGATAATGGGCTCATAGGCCCGGCCCACATCGGCCGGATCAATGGGCAGATAGGGGATCTCCCAATACTCGTCATGGGTTTCCTCCATGAACTGGGAGCCCTTGCTGATGGCGTCCTGATGGGAACCGGAGAAAGCGGTAAACACCAGATCCCCGGCATAGGGATGCCGCTGGTGCACCGGCATCTTGGTGCAGGTTTCGTACATCCGGCGCAGCTCCGGCAAATGAGAGAAGTCCAACTGGGGATCCACCCCCTGGGTGAACATATTCAGCCCCACCGTCACAATATCCAGATTGCCGGTGCGTTCCCCGTTGCCGAACAGCGTGCCTTCAATGCGTTCCGCCCCGGCCATGAGCGCCAGCTCGGCAGCAGCCACACCGCAACCCCGGTCATTGTGGGGATGCAGGGAAATGATGGCCCGTTCCCGGCCGGGAAGATGCCGGATAAAATACTCCACCTGGTCGGCATAGGTATTGGCGGTACACATTTCCACCGTGTTAGGCAGGTTCAGAATGGTGGGATGCTCGGCCGTAGCTCCCAGAGCATCCAGCACAGCGGCGCAGATGTCCACAGCAAAATCCATTTCGGTGCCCGAGAAAGATTCGGGGGAATATTCATACCGGATGTTGCAGTCCCCGGCCTCAGCCTCGGTCAGCTCCCGGATCAGCTTGGCGCCGGCCACAGCGATCTCGGTGATGCCGGCCATATCCTTGTGGAACACCACCTTCCGCTGGAGGGTAGAGGTGGAATTGTAAAAATGAATAATGACGTTTTTGGCGCCCTTCACCGCTTCAAAGGTCTTGCGAATCAAATGGGGCCGCGCCTGTACCAGCACCTGGATGGTCACGTCATCCGGGATGTGTCCCCCTTCGATCAGCTCCCGACAGATTTCATACTCTGTCTCGCTGGCAGAGGGGAAACCGATTTCGATTTCCTTGAAGCCCATGTCCACCAGCGCGTGGAAGAAGGTCAGCTTTTCCTCCATGTTCATGGGATCCACCAGGGCCTGGTTGCCGTCCCGCAGGTCCACACTGCACCAAATAGGCGCCTTGGTGATGGTTTTGGACGGCCACTGCCGGTCGGGCAGATCAATCTGGGTAAAGGGAATATACTTTTTGCAGCCTTGTTTCATGCGAACTCCTCCAATCCTACTGTCGTTGTTGGCTGTGGCTGGCGGCAAATAAAAAACCCCCGTCCCGGCAAAGGGACGAGGATGAAAAGATCCACGCGGTACCACCCTAATTCGGTTGCAAAGCAACCCTCAAACAGCCTCCAACAAGGCCTGACCCATAACGCAGTCACGCGTCCCGCCCTACACAGGAAGCTTCAGGCGAGCTACTCAGGGATGAGCTATACATAAGGAGCGCCCCACCGGTTTGCACCAACCACCGGCTCTCTGACGGCGACGACAGCTTATCTTTTTCCCGTCACAGTATTTTGATTTATCCTTATTATATGCACCCCACCGCCGTTTGTCAAGAGAAATTTTTCACACCGGGGGCAAAGTGGCGGGCCATTCCCGTCCCTGCCTGGCGCAGCTCCCTTAAGGGGAACGCGGAACCTCTTAGGGCAGTTAAGATTTTCTCCCTGGCAAAACCTCCCCAGGGGGAAGCCTACCATCGCCGCAACTCCCGGCAGCATCCGTCAGATGTCCCGCAGCTGGTTCATAACCAGACCGGTAATGAGTTTGGGGTAGAAATAGGTGGATTTCTGGGGCATTTTTTCGCCGGCGGCGGCCACATCCCGGATTTCTGCCACCCGGGTGGGATTCAGCAAAAAGGCACAGTTGGCGTTGCCGCTGTCCACGGCGGCCACAGCTTCCTGCGGATCCCGGGTATAGGTCAGGTTTTTCTGGGCAGCCATATTGGCCTTGTCAATGCCAAAAAGCCGCTCCAGTACCAGCCCGTGGAGGATGCTGACATCCAGCTGCCGCAGGGCAGGGCTGGCCGCGGGAAGGAGGGTTTTCATGATTTCCCGTTTCTTCAGCACCAGCAGGGTGTAATCCCCGGCATAGAGGACAAAGGCTTTTTCGCCGGCAGCATAAGCGTCCTTCAGCGCAGCCTGGGCGGCGGCCGCATCCGGCAGCGGCCGGATCCAAAAGAAGGGGGCGCATTTTTCCAGGGTTGCCGCCTGGTCAAAGGCAGGCAAATCCCGGACAATCCGGTGGGTGGGAAGCACCACCAGACCGGGATGGCGCAAAGAAACCAGACACATCATGACAAAGTCGGCGTCCTCCCCCTGCCGGGCCAGTCCCTGGGCCCGGAGATGATCCCGGTAGCGCAGAGCGGTCTCGTACCGGTGGTGTCCGTCGGCAATATAGAGCTTTTTCTCCCGGAAGGCAGCGCAGAGCGCCCGCACCGGATCGCTGTCCGGCACAATCCACAGCCGGTGGGTCACACCCTCGGCGTCGGTGAATTCCTGATCCGGCGTGCCGGCGGAGAGAGCGTCCAGCATGGCATCGCAGTCACCGTCGTCAGGATACAGGGCATAGATCTGGCTGAAATTGCAGCCGGTGGCACACATGAGCCGGAACCGATCCTCCTTGGCCCCCGACAGGGTTTCTTCATGGGGAAGAACGATTCCCTTGGAAAACTCCTCCAGATGCACCCGGCAAACAAATCCCTTGACCGCATAGTCCCGGCCGCCTACCGAAAAGGCCTCCTGATAAATATAAATTCCGGGGACCGCATCTCTGGCCACGGTTCCATCCGCCAGCCACCGGGTCAGGGTATCCCCGGCCGCAGCATAGGGATCGGCCCCCTCCCGGGGCAGCTCCAGCCGGATGATATTGTTGGGGTTGGCAGCCAGATAGGCCTGGCGCTGGGCCTCGGAGATAATATCGTAAGGGGGGCAGGTCAGCGCAGCCGGATCGCCGGCCTGGCCGGTAAACCGCAGCGCACGAAAGGGTTGGATCAGTGCCATGATTTGTAACTTCCTTTCCAAACGGGGCCCCAAGAAGGCCTCGCTTCACAGGTTTCTTTTTATCATACGCACTTTTTTCCAAAAGGTCAATGGGTTTTTAGGGGATTATGTTTGCATTTTTCCAAAAAATGCCGTATAATAGCCCCGGGAAAATTCGCAAATTTCGCAAAAATTCAGACTTCGTTTACAAACAACGCACATTTCTCCTGTATTATATAGGATAGTGTCATTTTAGCCGGTGAAACCGGCCCCCGCCGGGCCGCTTTGCCGGAAACCAATATTGGAGGGAACACCATGATTGAGGTTCAAAATCTCAGCAAACGCTACGGGAATCACCTGGCAGTCAGCGATGTGAGCTTCACCGTCCGGGACGGAGAGGTTCTGGGGTTCCTGGGGCCAAACGGCGCCGGGAAGTCCACCATCATGAACATCCTGACCGGGTACCTTTCCCCCACCCAGGGGACGGTGAAGATCGACGGGTACGATATTCTCCAGAATCCCGACGAAGCCAAACGGCACATTGGGTATCTGCCCGAACTGCCGCCCCTGTACATGGACATGACGGTACGGGAATATCTGAGCTTTATGTATGACCTGAAAAAGGTCAAGCTGCCAAAGAAGCCCCACCTGGCGGAAATCTGCAAGCTGGTGAAGATTGACGCAGTGCAGAACCGGGTGCTGAAGAATCTGTCCAAAGGTTACCGGCAGCGGGTGGGCATTGCCCAGGCCCTTATCGGCAACCCCGACGTGCTGATTCTGGACGAGCCGACGGTGGGTCTGGATCCCAAGCAGATCATCGAGATCCGCGCCCTGATCCACAATCTTGGCCGGAATCATACGGTCATTCTTTCCTCCCACATCCTGTCGGAGATCCAGGCCGTCTGTGAGCGGATCATCGTCATCAATACCGGGCATCTCATTGCGGATGATACGCCGGAAAACCTGTCGCATATGCTGTCGGATGACCACTCTCTGACCTACCGCATTGCCGGCCCCCGGCAGGACGTGCTGAAGCTGCTGGGTTCGGTGCGGGGCGTCAAAAGCGTGAAGGTCACCGGCTTCCGGGAGCAGGGCACCTATGATTATGTGGTGGAGCCTGCCGGAGAGGCAGACATTCGCCGCCCGATTTTTGACCGGCTGGCCGAACGGCACTGGCCGGTGCTGTCCCTGACCTCCAACGAGCTGACTCTGGAGCAAATCTTCCTGCGGCTAACCGAAAGCGGCGACGCCCGCCAGTTTCTTCAAACGGCGGCCCGGCAGCAGGCGTCCGACGCCCAAGCAGCCGACGATGGCGCCGCAACAGATGCAGCCGAGGGCACCGCAACAGATGCAGCCGACGATGCCGCAGCGGATGTTGCCCAGGGCACCGCAGTCGATGTGGCCGCCGGGGAGGAATCCCAGGCGGAATCCGCTGAAACCAAGGAACAAGAGGAGGTATAAGCGCCATGCTGGCTATATTCAAGCGAGAGTTTAAAGCCTATTTCACATCCCCCATCGGCTATGTGATTCTGGCGGTGTTCTGGTTTTTTTCCGGGTTATTTTTCTCGGTGATGTTTTCTTACGGCTCCGGGGAAATCACCTTTATATTCCAGCAGATGTTCACCGTTATCATGTTTGTGATTCCCATTTTGACCATGCGGCTTTTGAGTGAGGATAAGCGGCAAAAGACCGACCAGGCCCTGCTGACGGCGCCGGTGCGGCTCCTATCGGTGGCGCTGGGGAAATTCTTCGCCGCCCTGGCCGTTTTTATGCTGGGGTTTGCCCCCACCCTGATCTATCAGATCATCGTGGCTTTTTACGTCACCCCCCAGTGGGCGGTGTTTTTCGGGAATGTGCTGGGCATTCTGTTTTTCGGCAGCGCCCTGATCTCGGTGGGGCTGTTTATTTCCGGCCTGACCGAAAGCCAGGTGGTAGCCGCCATCGGCTCCTTTGCGGTTTCCCTGGTGCTTCTGCTGCTGGACTCTCTGGCGGACATGGTTTCCACCAGCTGGCTGTCCACTCTGATTTCCTGGATTTCCTTCAGCGGTCGGTACGAAACCTTTACCCTGGGAATCTTTGACTATTCCAACGCAGTTTTCTTTGTCAGCTTCACCGCCGTTTTCCTGCTGCTGACAGTGCAAACCCTGAACAAAAAGCGTTGGGCGTAAAGGAGGCGCAGGAACATGAAAGAGAGAAAAAGCAAACGCATCAAGAATCAGAACGCGCTGCGCCGCGGCTCCTACACCGTAGTCATCACCGTGCTGATTATCGTGGCCATTCTGGTTTTCAACGTGCTGGCCACCGCCCTGGCCCAGCGGTTCCCCCTGAACCTGGATTTGACCGCCAATAATGACTATTCCGTTTCGGCCAAGAATATCGAGTACATCAAGGGGGTGGAGCGTCCGGTGACCATCACCGTCTGCGCCGACGCCGATACTTACGCCTCGGATATGCAGAATTACGCGGCCTCCCTGTCCTATTACGGCGTCAGCGATTCCTCCGGCGGCAAGTACTATACCCAGGCGCTGGCCCTGCTGGAGGATTATACCAAGTACAACTCCAACATCACCCTGACGTATGCCGACCCCTATGATCCCTCTTTTGCCAATGTGCAGGCCCGTGCCACCTCCGGCACCCTGAGTTACGGCTCCATTCTGGTGGAAAGCACTTTTGCGCTGGACGGCCAGGAAATCAGCCGGAACAAGGTGCTGGCCTATGAGGATCTTTACAATCTGACTACCTCCAGCAGCTCCTATCAAACGGTGCTGGAAGGCTCCAACGTGGAATCCGCCGTGACCTCTGCCATCTACAGCGTCACATCGGATAAGACCACCGAGGTGGCCTATATCGGCGCCCATATGGACACCGGCGTGCTGGACAGCCTGAACGACACCCTGGAATCCAACAACTACAACGTTACCGCCATTGACAATCTGCTGGCTTCGGACATTCCGGAGGAAACGGAAATTCTCCTGATTGCCGCCCCCACCACCGACTACAGCGCCCAGGAGCTGGCCAAGCTGGACGATTATCTGGACAATGACGGCCAGCGGGGCAAAACGCTGCTGTTCTTTGCCAGTGCCTCTTCCCCCGACCTGCCCAATCTTTATTCCTTCCTGGATGAGTGGGGCATCAGCATTCTGCCCGGCACGGTGTACGAAACCAATACGGATAATTATATTCAGACGCCGGCCACCATCGGCCTGAACAATCTGGCCACCGAATACACCGCGTCGGCCAACAGTCTGAGCCGCATTTATGTGGCCACCAATAACCTGCCCATGCGCACCTCTTATGAGAGCGACGGCAACCGGGTTACCACCGCGCTGATGCAGACCGGCGACACCACCGTCATCCGTCCCAACGACGCCGACGATACCTGGAGCACCTCGGACGCAGTGCAGGACACCTTTGACACGGCCATCCTGTCGGTGGACACCATTTATGACGAGAATTACACCGCCCGGATGAGCTATGTGGCTGCCTTCTCCAGTGAGGACTTTATCAGCGAGGCCTGGGCGTCCCAGTATGCCGGTCTGGTGGGCAACACCGAATTTGTCCTGTCGCTGGTGAATAACATTACCGGCCGGGATGCGACGGATATTTCCTTCACCCAAAAGACCATTGAAAGCAGCAGCTTTACAGCGCAGGTCACCGTGGCCAAGAGCAATGTGGTGTTGCTCATTTTCGTCATTATCATTCCCCTGGCCGTGATTGTTACCGGGATTATTATTTGGATCCGGAGGAGAAACAGATGAGCGAAAACAAAGAGCAGGCGCTGCATCAGCCGGACCCGGAAGAAACCGCCGGCCCGGCAGGGGAGCCCCAACCGCCCGCTGCGGAGGGAACGGAAGAACCGGAGGTCATCGCTGAAATATACGATATTGACCAGGTTCCCGATGTGGAAGAATCCACAATTTTCACCGATTCCCCCATGATCCGGGAGAAGACTCCCAAGGACGCCGGGCACCGGATGCTGAAACGCATTCTGGCCATGGTGCTCGCCATCTGTATCCTGTTAACCGCCGTCATCCTGGTGATCCGGCTGATCCCCACGGAGGAGGAAACAGACGAAACCGAAAGCACCGCTACCACCGCCTATGTGCCGGTGGTAAGCCTCCAGGAATCCCACATCACCGGCTTCTCGGTGGACGGGCCGGAAGGCAGCTGGTCCGCCTATCCCACCGAAACCACAGTCACCAGCACCGATTCCTCCGGTACCAGTTCGGAATCCACCAGTACGGTCTGGAATCTGACCGGCATTGAGGATGTTCTCATTGATCATTCCAGCCTGGCCGTCACCGCCGGGTATACCACATCCATTCAGGCAACCCGGGTGCTGGAGGACAGCGCCGCAGATCTGGCCCAGTACGGGCTGGAGCGCCCCGCCCTGACTCTGACGGTGGAAAGCAGCCAGGAGGGGGAGGGATATACCCTCCTGTTTGGAGATCTGGCCCCCACCGGGGACGGATACTATGCCTGCCTGTCCGGCTCCCGGACGGTGTATCTGCTGGGTACCACTACTTATGAGAACTTTGCCCACCCCATCACCTATTACGGGGATGTGACCATGCTGACCACCGTCACCGTCGATGAAGTGGGGGATGATAGCTACTTTACCGATGGCGCCCTGTCCTCTTTTGACACCATCGAGATCAGCGGCAGCCAGTATGAAAGCCCCATTGTCATTCGGCCCAACCCCTATTCTGACGGCTCCTATATTCCTTATATCATGACCGCCCCCGTGCAGCAGAACGTGCAGGGAGAAGCCGGGGAAGCCGTGCTGGCGCTGCTTTCTTCTGGCGTGCTGTCAGACGGCGTCTATGCCTTTTACCCGGACAGTGCGGTTCTGGCCCAGTACGGGCTGGATCAGCCTCGGATGGTAATCCGGTATACGGTAGGGAGCTATACCAAAACGGTGCGGATTGCCGATGCGCCGGAGGACGGGTATCTGGCCGTCATGGTGGACGATGTGCCCATGATTTATCAGATGTCCTCCAGCCAGTGGAGCTTCCTGCATTACACCCAGTCCAATTTTTATAACAGCTATATCTTCCTGGACGATATTACCACCGTGTCGGCCGTAACGGTCACCACCGCTGCCGGTACCCATACTTATGCGTTGACCCACGGCACTGATGAAAACGAGACCGCCACCCTGGAGGTAAACTGTGATGGAAAGACACTGGCATCGGAGGATTTCCGGAATCTGTACCAGTATATGATCCAGTGCAAAGCATCGGAATTCACCACCGAGCCGGTGGCCGCCGATGCCGCCCTGACCCTGACCATTCACTATCTGGATTCCGCCCGGGACGACCTGCGTATTGAATATGCACCATACAGTGACCGGCGGTATGAGGTCACGGTAAACGGCGTCCCCCTGGGCTATGTGTATCTCAATACCGTCAATAACCTGATTGCATATGAAAACGGTTATTATAACGGAGAAACGGTCCCCTCTCCCTGATGGAAGGCCGGAACCAACCGCAGCATTTCACCCACCACGCACCACCCCACACAATTTCTTTGTGCAAAACATCCCCCTCTGTCACCGGATCGGTGGCAGAGGGGGATGTTCCTTTTCTCACGAAGCTCCCTTGCCGCAGAAACTTGCGGCAGCATTTGGCTTCCCCCTGGGGAAGCTGTCACTGCAAGTGACGCATGCAGGGGTTACTCCCATTCTGCAAAAATCTGGACAGCATTGTGTTGCCATTACGGATGCAGCGTCAGGTCGGCAACGGCAGCGTCTACAAAATCCGTCAGTTGCCGGGCGTTCAGCAGCAGCATACAGCCCCGGACGCCGGCAGAAACGGTAATTTCCTCATATAACAGGCAGGCTTCGTCAAAGTAGGTGGGGAACTTTTTCTTCATGCCGATGGGAGAACAGCCGCCGCGCATGTAGCCGGTCAGGCCCAGCAGATCCTTGACGTGCACCATTTCCAGCTTCTTGTTTCCCGAAACGGCAGCCGCCGCCTTCAGATTCAGGGTTTCGGCCACCGGGATGCAAAAGACAGCCGGGCCGGTTTTGTCCCCCCGGGCCACCAGCGTTTTGAAGCACTGTTCCGGCGGGAAGTGGATCCCCTCGGCAATGTGCAGCCCCGACAGGTCGGACGCATCCACTTCATATTCCTTTGGCGTGTAAGGGATGCCAGCCGCGTCCAGCAGACGCATGGCGTTGGTTTTCAGTTCTTTTTGCTTTGCCATAAACAGAGTTCCTTTCCGGCCGGGCTTATTCCAGATTTCCGGTCAACAACATGACGGCGGTCAGGGCAGCCAAAGGCGCCGTCTCGGTGCGGAGAATGCGTTTGCCCAGCGTGGCGGCCTTGCCGCCCGCCGCCAGAATGGCCTGGGCCTCCTCGGTGTCCCAGCCCCCCTCCGGCCCAATGAGAATGGCTACCGTTTGGGGCTTGGTCTCCAGCAGACGAGTCAGGGGCGCGCCCCCCTTCTCATAGAAAAACAAAACGGCGTCAAAGCCGGCCAGCTGCCGGCACATGGCGGAAAAGGAGACCATCTCCCCCACCTGGGGCAAAATCCCCCGTCCACTTTGTCCGGCGGCATTGTCGGCAATTTTCTGATACCGGGCCTGCTTTTTGGCAGCCGCCTTCCCGTCAGGCCGGGAGACACACCGGGCGGACAGCACCGGCAGAATCCGGGCCACCCCCAGCTCCACCGCCTTCTGTACCACCGTTTCCAGCTTGTCCCCCTTGGGGACGCACTGGAACAGGGTCACCTGCACATCCGGCTCGCTGACGGTGCGCCGGGTGGACTCCACCTCCAGTTCCACCCGATCCTCCGTCAGTGCCACAATCCGGCAAAGATAGTCGGTACCCCGGGTGTCGCAAAGGGTCAGGGTCTCCCCCGGCTGCATCCGCAGGGACTTGCGAATATGGGCGGCATCACCGCCGGTGATCACCGGCGCAGCCGGATCCACAAATTCCGAAAAAAAGCGGGGCATCACTCAGTTCTCCTTTTTCTTTCGTTGGAAGGCGCCGGGCAGCAGCTTGGACAGGGGGAAGGAAACCGGCGCCTCCTGTTCTGAAGCCAAAATGATCCACAGATCCCCAAACTCCGACAGCGCCTGGCGGCAAAGACCGCAGGGGGTGATGCCGGTCTCTCCGTAAACGGCCATGGCCAGGAATTTCCGCTTCCCGGCGGCGATGGCGGCAGACAGCGCCGCCCGCTCCGCGCACATCCCGGCAGGGTAGGAAGCATTCTCCCAGTTGCAGCCGGTGAAGATTTCCCCGTCAGCCGACAGCAACGCCGCCCCCACCGAATAGTGGGAGTAAGGGGCGTAGGCCCGGGCACGGACAGCTTTGGCCGCCGCAATCAGCGCATCATAATTTTTTTGCATGCAGATGCCTCCTTTTGTCATTTACAAAAAATTTTCCTTATTTTTGTGACAAACCGGGAAAAGTATGGTATAATAACTGCATAAATGCAGTTATGATACTGCTGCGCATAGCATTTAAGCACTTTTGCTCGCCGTTTACACGGCAACCGCAAAAGATGTGCAAGGATACCACAAATCGCCCCCACGCCGGGGGACCGGCGGGGATGGCGCATGGTATCATGACTGCATCGTGTCAGGATATGAGAAATTCTAAGCATCTTTTGCCCACCGCTTTCGCGGCAACCGCAAAAGATGTGCAAGGATACCATCGCGCCTTGTTCTGGCGGTATCCTGTACTGCATTAAGCACAACCAGTGAAAATCGGCGGTTCCCGCCATACCAAAGGATGGATGCCCAATGGAGAATCAGTTTTATGACCAAATCCTCAGCGTTTTGAAGCCCCTTTATCAGGAACAGGGGTTTCATAATACCCAGGATACCCCCGACATCTGGATGAACGGTAAGAAAGCCTTTCGCGTCACCTATGATCAGGATAAAAAAATGTTCTTCCTTTTCGGCGCCGATACGGCGGAAGGCGAAGGGGTATCGTTTCGGGAGCTGTCCGGCTGGCTGTTTGATGAAAGCCACACAGCCAAGGACGCCGAGGCGGTAGCCAATGATTTTGCCGAAACGGTGCGGAAGGAGCTGGGGCTGACTGCCGCGGCCGCCAAAACCAAGGACAAGATCGCCATGCCCTCCAAAAACGCCAAGGGTACCACCGCCGGGGTGGAGGCCTTCGCCAAGCGGTTTCTGGATCTGTTCCCCCAGTATAAGGACGCGTATCGGGAGAATGTGGCGGCTTACGGCACCTTTTTGTATGAGGACTTTTTCCGCAGAACGGCAGCAGTGCAGCTGCGGGAGATGGCCAATGCACCCAAGCCCAATGCCCGGCTGCTGACGAAATTCTTCTCCCTGCTGGACGACATGTATCAAAACGGAGATTCGGCCGTAGGCAATGTGGTGATGTTCACCATTCTGGGCGGCGCCTTCGGCGGGGATCTGGCCAAGTTTGAATCCCTGCAAGAATATTATGACAGCTGCTCCTACATCAAGCAGAACGGCCGCACCATGATCCTGGTGATAAAAGGGAATAAGAAGTACCAGGAAGCCTGTAAATAAGCATTCCGCAAACAGCGGTAACATGCAGCTTGGCCGGTGGGCGCTGCCCGCCCGGCCAGGCTGTTTTCTATTTGTCACATCCCGCCGGCAAACCGCCGGGCCAGACAGTTCTACGTTTGCCGGCACCGCCGGATGGCGCAAAACCGGAACGGCGCACGGGACCTTATTTGCCCTGGACGGAGTCATCTTTCGGCTTATGGTAATCCTTTCCGCCGGCCGGAAGCTTGGTGTTCCAGTCCTCCTCCACAACGATTTCGTCTTCGGTGAGACCGGGTCGCCAGGTCCAGTCGATGACATGGTTGATGGGATCCACCGTGGGGTTGTCCGACGCGTTAGAATCCCGCAAGGCCTTTGGCGTGATGCCGGTGATTTTCTTAAACAACCGGGTAAAGTACTGCTGGGAGCTGATCCCCACGCTGTTGGCAATGTCCATAATGGACATGTTGGTGCGGGACAGCAGATAGTAGGCCTTTTCCATACGGAATTGGGTCAGGTAATCCACCACCGAAATGTCGCATTCCTTTTTGAACAGCCGCTGCAAATAGGCCGGGTGCAGATGAATATACTCGGCAATCTCATTGACATGCAGCTCCCGGTAATAGTACCGGGAAATGTAAGCCTTAGCCGCCTGGATATAGTCGCTGGGCTCCCCAGCCTTGACAGCGCCGGACAGCCGGGCAATGGACAGCAGAAGCAGAGAAGTCCACAGATCCAGAGAAAATCGGTTGGGGCGGGTCATGTCCACATTTTCCAGGGCGGAAAAGAGAATCCGGTAAACCTCGCCGTTATCCTTGATCCGGAAATACTCGCAGTCCTGGGCCACAAAGGCCCGCACCTCAGGGCTATTTTTGTACAGCGTGGCAAAATCCGGCGCAGCGGATTCCTGCTTTTCAAACAAGAATTCGATGTTCAGCACCAGACAGCCTCTGGGGTTGTCAATCTCCAGAGAATGAGGCGTGCCGGCGTTGAGCAGGATGAAGTCTCCGGAAAAGAGCCGGATATCCTCCTGGCGGCAATGCACGGTGGCGTCTCCCTTGATGATGTACATAATCTCAATACGGCTGTGCATATGCTGCCGCATGGTGAAGGTTTTCCACTCATTATAATAGTAGGACTGCACCACCGGGAAATACCCGGAATCTTCCACCAGCTGCTTGTCATAAATGTCGCATACCAATTGAAAAACCTCCTTCTGCCGGACGGTCGGCAGGGCTGCTTCAGACAGCGCCCAAAACAGAACGGGCTGCGTTTCTTTTAGTATAGCATATTTTTGGAAAAATGAAAACTGTTTTTTTCGCAAATCGCCCCTCTGTACGGCCCATTGCAGCGGCCCTTTGCGTGGCCCTTGCCCAGCTCCCCCCAATCCTTGGCAATCGCCTTCCCCCCAATCCTTTGCAGCCGCCTTGCCCCAGTTTCTCCCCCCAAAAAATCCTTGGCAATCGCCCTCTCCCCGGCCGCCGGCGGAACACGCACGGCCCCGCATTATCCACAATGTATAAAATTTGATTTGTTATTCATTTGTTCATAATATTCACGGAATATTTCTTGCTTTTTGGTTTTCCAGTCGGTATAATTAAAAAGATGAAATTGTATGTTTATCCGAGAAAGAAGGGAGACACCATGATGGAGCATTCCAACCCGATCGTGCATGCCCCGATTGCGGATGCGGTCAGCCGTATGATTCAGAAGCATAAGGATCAGTATGAGCACCTGCAGGAGGTCAGCCGCCTGTCGCAGCTGTGCCAGGAATCCGATCTGATCGCCCCGGAGCTGTATACCAAGTATGATGTGAAACGAGGCCTGCGGGACCTAAACGGCAAAGGCGTCCTGACCGGGCTGACGGATATATCCGAGATCCGGCAGAACAAGCTGGTCAACGGGGAGCTGGTTCCCTGTGACGGTAAGCTGTTTTACCGTGGCGTTAATGTGGAGGATATGATCGCCGGTTACGTCAGCGAGAACCGCTTCGGTTTTGAAGAAACCACCTATTTGCTGCTGTTTGGTCAATTCCCCACCCGACAGGAGCTGGCGGACTTCCAACAGATACTGGCGGATTACCGGGAGTTGCCGGAAGACTTTGTGCGGAACGTGATTTTGCACGCCCCCAGCACCGACATCATGAACGCCATGACCCGCTGCATCCTGACCCTGTATGCCTATGACGTGCGGCCGGATGATATTTCTGTAGAAAATGTGCTGCGCCAGTGCCTGCAGCTGATTGCCGTATTCCCGGAATTCGCGGTTTACAGTTATAACGCCTATTGCCATTATTATCAAAATGACAGCCTGGTGATCCACCGGCCGGATCCCAACCTTTCCACCGCAGAAAATATCCTGCGGCTCATCCGTCCGGATATGCAGTACACCAAGCTGGAGGCCCAGGTGCTGGATATGGCCCTGGTGCTTCACGCGGAGCACGGCGGCGGTAATAACTCCACCTTTACCACCCATGTGGTCACCTCCTCCGGCACCGACACCTACTCGGCCATGGCGGCCGCCATGGCCTCTTTGAAAGGGCCGCGGCATGGCGGCGCCAACATCAAGGTAGTGGAAATGTTCCGGGATATGCAGGAAAAGGTACGGGACTGGACCGACGAAGAAGAGGTGCTCCAGTACCTGACCGATCTGCTGGACAAGAAGACCTTCGATCAGCGGGGCCTGATCTACGGCATCGGCCACGCCGTGTATTCTGTTTCTGATCCCAGAGCCAGGATTTTCCGTGGGTTTGTGGAGCAGTTGTCCCGGGAAAAGCACCTGGAAGCGGAATTCGCCCTCCATGCTTTGGTGGAACGGCTGGCGCCCATTGCCATCGGCAAAAAGCGTAAAATGTTCAAGGGCGTCAGCGCCAATGTGGATTTTTATTCCGGCTTTGCCTACAGCATGCTGGATCTGCCGCCCCAGCTGTATACGCCGCTGTTCGCCATTGCCCGGATCGCCGGGTGGAGCGCTCATCGGATGGAAGAGCTGATCAACAACGGCAAGATCATCCGTCCGGCTTATATGAGTATCTGTAAGGAACGGCCTTATGTCCGCTTGGCGGACCGTGAGGCTTCCGATTCTAACTGATTTCTGCGGGCCGTCACCCAACGGAAAGGAAGCAAGGATTATGCGTTTTTCACAAAAGTTATATGCCTTCCTGCAGGGGCGCAACGGGGTAGATGCCCTGGGGCGGGCCAGTCTCTGGCTGTTGCTGTTGCTGGTGCTGCTCAACCTCTTTCTGCGCAGCTGGGTGCTGAGCATCCTGTATGATGTGATTCTGGTGCTGGCTCTGTACCGGATGCTGTCTCGGAACCTGTGGCAGCGGCAGCGGGAGAATCAGTTTTATCTGCGGCACTTCGCCTTTCTGGAGAACTGGGCCGGCCGGGTGCGGCGTTGGGGGGAAACCCGCCGCACCCGTGCTACCGACGTGGACCATAAATACCTCCACTGTAAAGCCTGCCACGCCACCATCCGGGTTCCCCGGGTAAAGGGCAAGCACGGCGTCAAGTGTCCCAAATGCGGCCACACCTTCCAGGTGCGGATTTAAGGATGCGCTGACATTTTACCAAGCCAGCGCCTCTCCGGCTTGGAGGATTCACGGAGCCTGGAACCGGAAGCCATACCAATGGCCGGTTTCCAAGCCGTGCACGTTCCTACGCAAATACGCAGCGTGATCAAGCCGCAAACTTTATAGCGCCCACTTCCAACGCGATCCATGCAGAAAATGCAGATAGCGAAAGCACAAAGAAAGCGTGGAGCAGATTGTGACAGCGCGGATAGTGCGGATTTGGTAAATGCAAAAAAACGCCGCAGGAGACAGCTCCCGGGCGTTTCAGTATGGTGCTGTTTGCCGGCAAAAGCCACCGGATCCCCGGTGTTTTTGCCGGCTTTTTCATGGAAAAAGAAACTGGGAATAGCGCGTTACCGGCAAAGGGGCATCAGCAGCCCTACCGCCGCGCCAAGGCATCCGCCGGCCAGGGCTTGCAGGGGGGTGTGTCCCAACATCTCCTGGAAGGTGGGTTCCGCCGCCGGCTTGCTCCGGTCGGTTCCGGTGAACCTGCTCCAAAGCATATTCAGCGCCTTGCCATGCTCCCCGGCCTGGTACCGGACGGTCACCGCATCATAGATAACAATGGCTGCCAACAGGGCCGACAGGGCAAATTCCGCTGACTGGAAACCGGCTTGCCGTCCCATAGTCAGGGCCAGGGCCACCACAGCAGCTGCGTGGGCGCTGGGCATACCGCCGGGGCCTACAAACCGTCTGCAGGTAAAATTCTTCAGAACAAATTTGGCATGAGCCGCCTTGCAAAGCTGACCAATACACCAGGCAAGCGCTGCGGCCAGCAGAGGCCGGTTATTGTAAATCATCGGTGTAACCCCGTCCTTTCTTTTGGCAGATCACAGGGAGGGCCCCTGCCCCCGGATCTCCTGCAGCGTCAGGGCCTTATTGTGCTGTATGGGGGACCATTCCACCTTGCGGAACAGGGCGCAGATGGAAATGGGAATGTACAAAAGCATAAATACCGGAAAAGTGAAGGTGTACAGGATCTTTTTGGCCGTGGTGGTGTGGATGGCCTTCCACTGATTCAGGGTGGTAATGCCGCCAATCAGCAGCAAACAGAAATAGGTGTTGCAGACGGTCTCCAGAACCGACCGGAGCCCGATCAGGAGATTTTCCCCGGCCAGCAGCCCGTAGACGGCGGCGCCTACGTTCAGCAGAATGCTCAGGGCAGTCAGAATCATGGCCGGCATGATGTTCATGGTCATGTCGAAGCAGGAGAAACTGCGCTTGGTCACAATCCCCTTCAGCAACCTGGTACCGTACATGCGGAACACCTGCAAATACCCCTTGGCCCAGCGCATCCGCTGCCGCCAGGATTGCCGCAGGGTCACCGGCTGCTCATCGTAGACAACGGCGGTGCTGCAATAGCCGATCTTTTCCCCCGCCACCACGTTATGTACCGTAAACTGGATATCCTCCGTCAGCAGGAAGAAGTTCCAGCCGCCGCATTGCTCCAGAATCTGCCGGCTGAATAAAAAGCCGGTGCCTGAAACGGCACAGCTGGTACCCAGCAGCATCCGGGAATGGTTCAGGAACCGGGATTCCCGCAGAAACCACAGGGCATACCCGGCAGAGATCCAGTTATCTCCGTAGTTTTTGGAATTGCGATAGCTGGTAAGAATGGCATATCCGTCTGAAAAGCTCTTGTTCATTTCGGTGATGTAGTTTTCGCTGAGGATGTTGTCAGCATCAAATACAAAGTAACCGTCAAAAGCGTCCGGCGGGTAATCCTGGGCGATTTCCCGCAGCAGATAGTTGAGGGCATACCCCTTTCCCACCTGAGTCTGGTGAAACCGCTCATAGACAAAGGCGCCGTGGCGCCGGGCCACCTGGGCGGTGTCGTCGGTGCAGTTGTCCGCCACCACAAAGATGCGAACCATCGCCCGGGGATAATCTTGGCTGCGGATACTGTCCAGCAGCTGCCCGATGACAGCCGCCTCGTTACGGGCCGAGATCAGAACGGCATAGCGATGCAGTTTTACCGGGCCATGGGGCTTGTCCCTGCGGCAAAAAGCAACGAGAATGTAATAGAATTGATAGGCGTAACAGATAAAAAAGAGGAAAGCGATGGCAAAATTCAGCGGTTGAATCAGTTGCATAAAACGATCTCCTTTCGCAGCAAACACCCGGTTTCGTTTTCCAGTTTACCTGGAAAACCTTAAGAGTTGGAAGGCAAATCCTTTAAGATTTGATTAAACTTCCGGCATCCCGGCAGCACCGGCGCACCGCTTCCGGCATCCCGGCGGCACCAAATGTTACAGCAGCAACGCCATCCGTCTTTCTGATAATACCGCACCTGGCATGCCGGCAATGGCACCGCCTTGCACTTGGCAGCAAAATTGCACTTTATCAGATTCCAGGATTCCAGCGGTAACGCCGCCCTGACGCCGCTTTTGTATTTGGGCACGCTGTCCCCAATCGTACTAACTGTACTAGCACGACTAGTACAGTTGATAATATATCACAGAAAACGCCGTTTGTCAAGCAGTTATTTATGGGTGCATCCCCCGCCAGCAGATGCAACCGTGCACCACACACCCTAGCTCTTCTGCCACTGTGTGATTTCCCGTATAACCACCCAAGTGAAACTCCATATATTGCGGCACACCGCCTTATCAAAACAAGCGGTAGTACGATCAAACTTTTTTCGGAAAATTTCGAAAAAGGTATTTACATTCCAAAAAAACTGTGTTATACTGATGGCATCAATATGATATCTTTATTTTGTGGAGGTTGAAATACCATGAAAAAATTGTTTGCGCTTCTGTTAACCCTTGCCTTAATCATCACTTGCTGCGGCATGGTAGCCGGCGCAGCCGACGACAGCTCCCAGGTTCTGAGCCCGGCCAATAGCCAGCTGGAGTATAAGGTCAACATCCTTTTTGACAACACCCAGGGTATTGCCACGCAGGCCGCCGATGGCAACGGCAACATCGTACTGTCCGCCGTTCCCAACACCGGTTATGCATTCGCCGGGTGGACCCTTTCCGGCCAATACAGCATCGTTTCCGGTTCTGTGGATGCCGCAACCCTGACCATTAAGCCCCTGTCTGATGTTACCGCTACCGCCAGTTACAAGGCCACCGGTGCCACTTCCGGCACGGATTCCGCCACATCCACCACTTCTGCCGGGTCTACTGACGGTTCCAGCACCGCTCCCAAGACCGGTACAGCCGGCATGCTCTTTGTGCTCTTTGCCGTAATCGCTGGTGGCGCAGTGGTGGTGCTGTCCAAGAAGCAGCTTTCTCAGGATAAGTAATTCGCGCATTTGAGGCCGCCGGCATTGCTGGCGGCCTTTTTTGTTGAATGCAGCAATTGTTTCGAAGCCTGTGTCTGGCCTTTGGCCGGCCCATGGGCTTCCGGCAGAAAGGAAGTAACCCTGTGCAACGTGTTCAGAATATCATTTGGCGCTGCCTGTTGGTCGTGGGAATCCTGGCCGTTGGGGTAGGAATTGGCCTGTTGACCTGGTATTTCACCAGCGGCACCGTTCATGAGGAAGCGCCCGTATCGATTGTGGTACCGGAAACGGAGGCAGAGCTGCCGGAGAATCCGGTGGATTTTGACACCCTGCGCCAGCAGTACCAGAATCAGGATATTTATGCCTGGCTTTATGTGCCGGGTACCAGCGTCAATTATCCGGTGGTGCAGCCCTATACGGAGGATGATAACTTCTATCTGGACCATAACCTGCAAAAGGGCTATGAATTTGCTGGTTCCATTTTCACCCAGAAGCTGAATTCCCGCACCTTCACCGACCCGGTAACGGTGATTTACGGGCATAATATGCTGAACGGTACCATGTTCCGCACGCTGCACTCCTTCCAGGACGCCACTTTTTTTGAGGAACACAGCGAGTTTTATATTTACACCGAAGGCCATATGCTGACCTACCAGATCTTTGCCGCTTATAATTATGATAACCGGCACATTTTAAATTCCTTCAATTTTTCCGATCCGGCAGTTTATCAGTCCTACCTGGACTATGCACTGAACCCCACCAATTCCACCAAACGGAATGTGCGCAGCGGCGTGACCCTGACCACTGAAGATCGGATCGTGGTTTTGAGCACCTGCATCGGAAATAGTGAACAACGTTATTTGGTACAAGGAGTTTTAATGGATGACACAGAAACCAAATGATCTGCAGAAAGCGGATTCCCAAAACAAGGTAACCGCCCAGTCGGCGCAGCCAATGCGCCGCCGGGACCGGCGGCATAGCAAAAGCAGCAGCACCGGAAGGCATCATCGTACTTCTCATTCCCGGCAGGTGGCCTTCCCCTCCACCCATGTGAATGACAATACGCCTCTGCCCAATTTATATTTCGGGCCCCTGGCAGCCCACCGCGGGAACACAGCTCCGGTGGGGCAGCCCTCCACAGCCACACCGGCAGAAACTGCGTCTTCGGCAAATGCTCCGGCTTCGGCAGCAGCCACACCGGAAACGACCGCTTCCGTACCCGTCCCAGGAGCAAATCCGGCCCCGACGGCCAGCACCCCTTCTGACAATCCCTCTGCCACGGCACCGGGCTCCATGGCCACACCGGAGCCGAATCCGGCTCCGACGGCCGGCAGTTCTGCTGCAGCACCCGCCGCCCAAATGCCGGCGGGATTCGCCGGCCCCCTGCCGGAGGCAGTGCAAACCGACCCGTCAACCCGGAACAAGCCGGAGGGACAAGCTGCCAGGGAAGATCTGTCTGCTTCTTCCCACCATCACACCCATTCCGGCAGCAGATCCTCCCATCACAGTTCCCAGCACCGGCACCATTCCGGCAGCAGGGTCACCCTGGTGACCTCCAAGAAGAAGCCTAAAAAACGGGGGCTGCGGAATACGCTGCTGGTTTTGGCCTGTGTGGTGCTGGTGGCGGTCATTACCTTTTGCAGTTTACAGCTGATCGGGCGTTACCGCCTGCTGAATTATCAGGGCGTCGAGGTCATCCCACCGGATACACTGGATGCGGCCGTGGACGATCAAAGCGACTCCATCCTGTATAACGGCCAGACCTATGTACTGAACCAGAATATTACCAACATTCTCTGCCTGGGCGTGGATCGCCAGGAGTTAGGTACCGACAAAACCGGTACCGGCGGTCAGGCCGATGCCGTCTATCTGGTTTCGGTCAACACCCAAACCGGCGTTACTGTGATAACCAATATCTCCCGGGACACCATGGTGGACGTGAACATCAATTCGGCCAGCGGCGCGTTGATTCGCACCGAGCATACCCAGCTGTGCCTGTCCTTCTCCTACGGAGACGGCAAAGTTACCAGCTGCCAGAATACGGTGGCGTCGGTGGAACGTCTGCTTTATGGCCTTCCGGTAAACTCCTATGTGGCCTTGGATGTGGCCGGTATCGGCGCCATGACCGACGCCGTGGGCGGCCTGACGGTGCAGGCGATTGACAGCGAGCTTCGCCTGACTGACGGCACCATGCACCTGACCAGTGCCAATGCCGAAACCTATGTACGGAAACGGAACACCAACTACCTGACCTCCAACAATGACCGGATGGCCCGGCAAATGGAGTTTTTGAAGGCCTTTACCTCCAAAGCCATCAGCATGACCAAGGCGGATCTGCGTACGCCCCTGAATCTTTATAATATTGCCACGCAATATATGGTAACTGACCTGGACGCCAGCAAGGTGGTGTATCTGGCCACCAGTGTGGTGCAAAAGGCCGCCGACAAAATCACCTTCCAGACTCTGCCGGGGCAGGTGGTGCTGGGGGAGGACGGCTACGCCGAGTATCATATGGATGACGAAGCTTGGTTCCAGATGTATCTGGACACCTTTTACACCGTCGTTCAATAAACAGCCGGCCGGAAAACCAAAGATATTTGTTGCACCTCCGGGTATACTAAGCCTGCAGGCCCATCCAATTGGGATGGGCCACGCACTTAGTTACGATACCGGAGGTGAATTTTTATGGAGGAAAAGGAAGCTTTGAACCTTACCCCTTCTTCCACGCCTGTGCTGGGGCAGCCGGATTCCACCTGGGAGCTGATCAATAAATACGGCACCTATGAAATCCAGCCCACCGCGGATACCGATGATGCGTTTCCCAAGATCGCCCAGGGGCTGCCCAGAAAGAAGTACCGGCAGCCCAAGGACGACGATACGCAGCACCGGGCCGTGCGGGAGGATCCGTCCTGAACCGATGACGGGTGAAATCCCCAAGCAACAAGAACCGCCGACAGCAGCGTCAGCGGTTCTTTTCTGTTGTTCTTTTTTGGTTGTAAGGGAGAAGAACGCCCGCATTTCCGTCCCCGTTCCTATCCCCTACCGGGCCATAGCTGCCCCCAGGATGATTTTCGACACAGCCGGCGGGGTTCTAATTTGGTAACACAGGATTGATCAACCTACAATGAAAATACGAACCATTCAAAATGTATGGTTGACACATTTCTTCTGGCATGATATACTAAATTTAAGATAAAATTGCATTTATCTTAAATTGCAAAACTGGAGGAGTGTTTATGGAAAAGTCTATACTCAGCGAAAAATTGGTTGCGATCCTATTGGCAGTTGTGCTGTGCGTGGGCTTGGCTGTTCCGGCTTTGGCAGCGGAACCGGCCGACTCCGGCCAGACGGACTCCGGCTTGACGGAAGAAGAACAGGCAACCATCCTGTCAGCCCTCACCAACGGATTTTATCCACAAAATTTTGCGGATACTTGTACGATTTGCCAGGTGCTGGAACTGGATGGGGTCGCGCTGATTTTGGCGCATTCCCCACGGTGGTATTCTTACATGTACGCTGCGATTTACGGCCCAGACAATGACGGTTCTTTTCAGCTGGGTGTAGTAAAAGAAAGTTTAATCTTAGATTCACCGGACGGCCCCTATGACGTCGGAAAGAATGCACAGATGGATCTGTACACACTGGTGGATTATGTCCTTACGACGGATATCCACTTCCGTGCAGCCCTCTATATACCTGCGGAAGGGAAGGTCTGCCTGCCGAATGAAGCCAGAGCGGAAGGCTTGTTGCCCAACGAGACTTTGGATGCCATGAGAGAGGCATTACCGTCTGCGCTCTATCAGGTATATGAAACGCATCCGGATGTTTTTTCTGGGTATACGCCAGAAACATTTTCTCAGTCCATCCGGATTTGGAAGAAGTCAGAGCTTTTGCGCGGGGATATGAATCACGACGATACTTTGACCGTTTCGGATGTGGTATTGCTGCGGAAGCTTGTGCTGGAAGACCCCGACGACCGTTACTATATTGATTCGTACCTTGCCGATATGAATCAGAACGCCAGCATTTCCGTCACCGACGTGGTGCTGCTGCGGAAGCAGATTTTAGAGCAAGAAACAGCCGGGTAACTCGGCAATATTGGATCACCGTCAAACAGTTTAACAGCAAAACAGGGCCGCCCCAATTCCCGGGCGGCCCTGTTGGCAGTTTGGATGGAATTTTATGCTGTAACCGGTGGGGCAAAGCAACCTGTCCTGTGGCAATGCCTCCACAGCAACAAACGCCTTCCCCGCCGCATCATTTCAAGATTTCTTTCCGTAACAGCACCACATCGGTAACCGACAGAGCGCCGTCTCCGTTCAGATCCCCCACCGGGTCATAGCTGCCCCCCAGGATGGCCTTCCGCAGCAGCACCACATCGGTAACTGACAGATTGCCGTCCCCGTTCATGTCGCCCGGAAGCGCCGCGGCCAGCAGCGCCCGGGCTTCTTCTGCCTGTCGGGCCACCGCATCCATGCCGGTGACGGCGGCCTGGCTCTCCTTGCTGAGGCCGGCATACAGGGCCTGGGTATAGCTGGCCTGGGACAGCAGATCTGCGGCATTGTCCCTGGTCAGATGGGCCGTTCCGATGGCGTCTGCCAAAACCTGCACCGCCGCAGCCCGGTGATACACCGCCAATTCCGCCAGCTGCAGCCGGTAGCTGCCGTCGTCCATGGGCCGTTCTCCCAGAACGGTAACCGACAGCCGCACATACCGGGCCGTGACGGTCTCTATCCCATAGGTGCGGGCTTCCCCCGGCAGGGCGGTCTGCTCCGTTTGTGCCGAAACGGTTTGCCAGTCGGTGCCGTTTTGACTGATGGCCAGGGTAAAATCCGCCGGAAAACTGGCAGACATAGTGCCGGCCGTCAGGGTAACACGCCGGGGATACAGGGTGATGGCGTCAAAGGTTTTGGCAGCGCCCAGATCCACCGTCAGGGTAACCGGATGGTTCCCCAGGTCGGCGCCGCCAAAGGCATCGGAGGTATATCCCCCGGCGCCGGTGCAGATACCGTCGGTGAGATTGCTGTCCAGCCAGGTGCCGTCCCCGGTGGTATAGCTGGAGGAGGCGGTCACTGCGCCGCCCAGCGCCAGGTTTTCCATGGCGTTGTCCTGCGCCACGGTATTCACCAGGATGTTTTTGCAGCCGTCCGCTGTGAAGGTGACAGTAGGCTCATAGGCAGCCACATCCCCTGCGAAGGAAAGGAACCGACCGTTCATTTCGTTCAGCGGCGCGGCAGTCAGGGTCATTTCCGTGCCCACAGGCACAGTCAGATTCACCGGCAGCCCATAGGTTACCCCGTTCCAGGTGACTTTGCTGCCCAGACTGCTTCCATCGGCGATGGACACCAGCACCTGCCGCTGCTCCACAGTAGATTGGAACAGATAGACGCCGGCGCCTACCTCATAGATTGCCCGGCCGTTGTCGTATGCGATAAAGGTAACGCCCTCTGCCGCGCCGGCGCGCTGGCCGGACTCGGTAACACTGTCCGCATCCACCGTAGGCACAGAAACGGTGGCAGTGGTGTTGGCCGGTACAGTAACCTCCATCTGCAGGGTGGTGGCGTCCACATAGCTCCAGTTAGACACTATGGTACCGTATACCGAATCAAAGGTGCAGTTCACATAATCCAGACCGCTGCCCGGTTCCGGTGCAATGACAAAATGCTGATAGCCGGGGGCCGTTTCGTCATATTGTATGCCGCCGCTGTAAGCAAACATCCACTCGCCGATACTCCCCAGGGAGTAGTGGTTAAAGGAGTTCATGGAAACATCGCCGAACTGTTGGGTTTCGGAATTGTAGGAATTCCACCGTTCCCAAATGGTGGTGGCACCGGCGTTGACGCTGTACAGCCAGGAGGGGTAGGTCTCCTGCAGCAGCAGCTTGTAGGCCACGTGGCTGTAGCCGTACTGGCTGAGCATGGGGCAAAGGTACGCAACCCCCAGGAAGCCGGTAGACAGGTGATAATCGCGCGCCACGATGTTTTCCACCAGCTTATCCGCCACCTTTTGCGCCAGGGCAGCATCCTCCACCAGCTGGAATTTCAGAGCTACCAGCTGGCTGGTCTGGCTGCCGTTATCCACCGTACCGTCTGCCCCGACAAACTGCCGGACAAAGGCGGCGGAAATATCCTGATATTTTTGGTAATAGGCTGCAGCGTCCTGGGTGTACCCCAGAACAGCTGCGATCTTGGAGGTCAGCAAACAGTCATAAGCCCAAAACCCGGTGGAAAGAACCCGCATTTCGGTGTTTTCGGTGTTGAGCCAATCGCCATACCAACCCACCGATACAATGCAGTCCCGGTCGCTGTCCTGATTCTGGTAGTAGGCCAACCATTTTTTCATGCCCTCATAGCTCATTTCCAGAATCTCAGTATCACCGTAGGCGGTGTACACCGTCCAGGGAATGATGCAAATGGCGTCCCCCCAGCCGGAATTGCCGTAAGTACCGGAGTACCCGTCCCCAGGGGTGATATAATCCGGGTTCCAGTCTGCCACGCTGCCGTCACTGCGCTGATTGGCCAGAATGTCTTCCATGAATTTCCGGGCAAAGCTGCAAACGTCGTGGAGCATGGAGCCGGTACGGATGAACACCTGCCCGTCTCCGGTATAGCCCAACCGCTCGTCCCGCTGGGGACAGTCGGTGGGAACACTGATGTAGTTGTCCCGCTGGCCCCAGACAATGTTGGAGAACAGCTGGTTCACCTTTTCGTTGGAGGTTTCATAGCTGCCGGTGGTTTCCTGCAGGGAGGAAACGGCAATGCCGGTAATCATATCGGCGGTCAGCTCCCCTTGCAGCCCGGTCACCTCCACGTACTGGAAGCCATGGAAGGTGAAGATGGGTTGCCAGGTTTCGCCGTCAGCCTCTCCCCGGAAGGTATAGTAATCCGTGGCCTTGGCCGAGCGCAGATTCTCGGTGTACAGGGTGCCGTCCTGGTTCAGCATTTCCCCAAACCGCAGGCGGATTTTGGTGCCGGCAGGCTGGGTCATGGAGATCCGGGCGTAACCGGCAATATTCTGCCCCAGGTTGACAATCCAGACGCCGGGGTTCACCTGGGTAACAGATAGGGGGGTGAATTCCTGAATTTCCCGTACCGTGGGGCCTACCATAGCTTCCAGTTCCCCATCGTAGCTTGTGATTTTGGGTGCGCCCCAGCTGCTATCCTCCCTGTAGGACGCGGTAGACCACCCGGCTTTTTCCCGGTTGGCGTCATAGGTTTCCCCGTCCTGGAAATCGTCAGACAAAATGGGGCCGTTGGCGGAAATGTGCCAGCTGCCGTCGGTACCCACCGTTTCGGTGCTGCCGTCGGCATAGGTGATCACCAGCTGGGCCAGCAGCTTGGAACCGGTGCCGAAATTATCCGGCCCGGACCAGAACAGCTTGCCGGAATACCAGCCGTGACCGGTGATGAACCCGATGCAGTTGTCGCCGCTTTGGAGCAGATCGGTGACGTCATAGGTCTGATACATCAGATAATTGCGCTGCTGCGCCTTTTCGTAGGCAGTCCATCCGGGGGGAAACAGATCCTCTCCCACTGTCTGGCCGTTAATCCGGGCCTGATACAGCCCCAGAGCAGTAGCATACAGCCGGGCAGCGGTGACCTCCCCGGAAACGGAAAAGTTCTTGCGGTACAGGGGGGCAGCATCGTTTTCCGTGCGCTGTAGCCCAAGACAGTTCTGAATCCGCAGCCAACCGTTTTCCACTTGACCCACGGAAAAATTAGGATTGGAAGCATCCGTAAAATCCTCTGAGAAAAGAACCTGGCCGCTGCCGTCTTTCACCACAACATTGTCCACAGCGCCCTGTTCCTGATCCGGATCCCCCTGATACATCCGGAAGCCGATGCGGCCGTAGGCAGCGCGGTCGGAGGTGCGGGAATCCACCTGGATCCCATCCAGGGAGGTTACAATCGTGCTGCCGGAAACAGCAATGGTCAGGTGATGGGGGGCATTGTATTGGCTTTGCGGTACCACCCCGGTGGGAATCTCCACTTCTCCGATGCAGGAGCCCACCCCCGCCGTCCAGATATGGGGACGCAGGTACAGGGAGCCGTGCTGGTGGGTGTTCAGCTGCCACATGAGGAAATCGGAGGTATCCTTGGCGGCAAAAACAATGCCGATGTTGTCTTGGAGAATTTGCAGGTCTAAATCAATGGTATAGCTGGTTGGGTGGGGGCCGGCGGCCTCCAGGGCTTCTGTGTCCAGCTGAATCCATTGGGCCGCCCAGTCGCTGTCAGACAGCAGCCCGGTTTCAAACCAGGCGGTTTCGGAGGTGACGGCCGTTCCGTTTTCATCCCATACGGTAACATTCCAATAATATCGGGTGGCCGATTCCAACGCCACACCGTCATACAGAATATCTACACTTTGGGAAGCTGCTGTTTTTTCCGAATTCCAAACCAGCCGCCGGCCGCTAACCAGCTGCTGCGGGTCTGTGCTGACACGCACCTGGTAATAGGCCTGCCGGATGCCGCGCTGATCCGATTCCATTTTCCAGCTGAACCGCGGCTGTACCTGGTCAATGCCCAGGGGATTTTCCAGCTGTTCCACCTGCAGACCGGTGATAGAAAAAGGCGCAGCAGCCCAGACCGGCAAGCTGCCGGCCCCTGCTGTCTGGAACAGCAGCGCAACACCCAACATGGCGGATAAAATCTTTCCAAAGGTTCGTTTCATAATACTACCTCCCCGGGATGTAGCGGCTATCTTGGATATTTGCATTGAATCGTTTTAAAATTTAAGAAAACCTCTCCCGCTTTTTGATTATTATATCCGACTGGTTCCACCATGTCAACAAAAAAACCAGAAGATAGAGGATAAATTTGAGGAATAAATGACAAGAACACCGGGATACCCACCCTGTTTTTCCACAGTGGTTCCCTGCGGCCACTGCCTGTCCATAAGAAGTCGCCAAAAAAGCAGCCAGAAAGAAGCAACAAAAGAAGCAGCAAAAAACGGCGCCGCCTCCGGAACGTTGATGGGGTGGCCTGGACGAGCCAGGACTTTCCCTACCGTAGAATTGTCAGCTTGCGGCGATTCCTCCTCCACTGCCAACCGACTGCATCTGCCGCCTTACAAACGCATTTCCCTGCCGCTTTGCCTCCCCCCTTATCTTCCTCCTTGCCTTCCCATCCCGTCTCCTCACCGCGTCTTCCCACTCCGTTTTCCCCCCTTTCCAAAAGCTCCCCCCCCCCCCCCCCCCCCGCCCCCCCCCCCCCCCCCCCGCCCCCCCCCCCCCCCACCCCCCCCCCCCCCCCCC
>CAYZTR010000013.1:0-3165 GCA_964481575.1 uncultured Eubacteriales bacterium | reverse complement strand
TTCCAAAAGCTCCCCCGAAGCCCGCTCCGACCCCTCTCCCCCAACCACCTTGCCCCCATTCCTCCCCCCGGCTTTGCCGCCCCTGTCCCTCATCATAGCGCCCAACCATTCTGCCCAATCATTCTGTGGAGGCCCCCGGACAGTCGGAATTCACAGAAGGAAAGGGGAATGTCACCCTGCTTGATAAATATTTATCAAGATTCGGAAAAAACTGCAAAAAAGGGCTTGCAACCTTTGGCAGAATCGTGTACAATACAGGTAAAAATGATGAAATTCTTAATATGGGGGCATTTGGTACTCTGTTTGTAAAAGCCCCTATTGATTCAGAATTTTTCATTGTCATTTCTGTTCTGAAGGAAGCCCGGATTTCCGGCTCCCTTTTGCAATGTTTCTTCGGAGGTGAAATCAGTGGAAAGTATCTCAAATGTTCTGGTGGTTTGCATGGGCATCGGCATCGTCTTCTTCGGATTAATTTGCCTGATTGTGCTTTGTAAGCTCATGGGCCTGGTCGTAGGCGGACTGGGTATCGGGGAAAAGAAGCAGGCTGCTGCTCCGGCAGCTGCACCCGCTGCCGCTCCTGCCGCCGTTGCGCCCATTGCCAACCGGCAAGAATTTATTGCCGCCGTCTCCGCCGCAATTGCGGAGGAATTGGGCACCGATGTTTCGGCCATCCGTATCACATCTGTAAAAAAGCTGTAACACAGCTGCAATTCTGAAATTCTTTATTAGGAAAGGTGAAAGAACTTATGAAACGCTATCAAGTCAATGTCAACGGCACCAATTACGATATTACCATTGAGGAGATCGACGCTTCCGCTGTGAAGGCCGCTCCCGCCCCTGCCGCCGCCCCTGCGGCTGCACCCGCCCCCGCCGCAGCCCCCGCTGCCGCTCCTGCCGGCGGCAAGCCGGTCACCAGCCCCATGCCCGGGACCATTCTGGCGGTCAACATTGCGGCCGGCCAGCAGGTGAAGAAGGGCGATGTCCTGGTGGTGCTGGAAGCCATGAAGATGGAGAACGAAATCATGGCCGACAGCGACGGCACAGTGGCTTCCGTGGCCGTGACCAAGGGCCAGTCTGTAGACAGCGGCGCTGTCCTCTGCACCATTGCTTAAGTATTCCAACCAAAGGAGTTATTCTCATGAAACAGAAGTTTTCCTTTCGGAGCTTGGCTATGGTGTTGCTGGCCGTCACCCTGCTGTTCAGCATGTTTACCATGCAGGCAGGCGCTGCAGATAACACCGGAGACAGCCAGGTCTCCTTTACCCTGAAAAATATTGCCCTGAACGATACCAACGGGGACGATGTGTATGATACCCTGACCTTCAGCGTGGCCAATTCCAGCCAGCATGACACTGCAAGTGCACTGCTGACCCTGGTTGTGCCGGAGGGATCGGATATCACCTTCCCGGAGGCAGGCACCTCCACCCTGTCCATGCAGCTGAGCGCCTACGGCTTTGAAGGGGCGGATCTGGCCCTGGATCTGGGAGAAATCCCGGCCGGCGGGGCGGTAGATGTTTCCTATGCCGTTTCCACCACAGATGAAACGCCTTTGCTCCAGTGGATGGTATATTATTATGAGGGAACCGAAGTTGTGGAAATGAATCCCTCGACCATGTTGCAGGTATACCCGTCCAACGGGGAGGAAGCCCTGGTCTTCGATCAGGAGGCCCCCGGTTTCCTGGAGATTCTCTCCAACTTCCTGAACCAGTCCGGCTTCTCCCGGTTCACCCAGGAGGGCAACTGGAAATGCGTCATCATGATTGTCATTTCCCTGGTGCTCATGTATCTGGCCATTGTCAAGGGCTTTGAGCCGCTGTTGCTGTTGCCCATCGCCTTCGGCATGCTGCTGACCAACCTGCCCGGCGCCGAAATGTTCCATGAGGAGCTGTTTGCCAACGGCCACGTTCACTGGAACCTGTTCAACGCCTCGGAAGCTCTGACCCCCGGTCTGATTGACTACCTGTATCTGGGCGTGAAGTTGGGCATTTATCCCTGCCTGATCTTCATCGGCGTTGGCTCCATGACCGACTTTGCCCCTCTGATTGCCAACCCCAAGAGCCTGCTGTTGGGGGCTGCCGCCCAGCTGGGCATCTTCATGACCTTTGTGGGCGCCCGCGCCCTGGGCTTCTCCACTGCGGAAGCCTCCTCCATCGGCATCATCGGCGGTGCCGACGGCCCCACCTCCATCTTTGTTACCGCCCGGTTGGCGCCCCACCTGTTAGGGCCCATCGCCGTGGCCGCCTACTCTTACATGGCTCTGGTGCCGGTGATCCAGCCTCCCATTATGAAGCTGCTGACCACCAAGAAGGAGCGCCAGATCCGCATGACCGCGCTGCGTCCCGTTTCCAAGACCGAGCAGATCATCTTCCCCTTTGTGGTCACCATTTTCGTGGCGTTGCTGGTACCCTCGGCGGCGCCTCTGGTAGGCTGCCTGATGCTGGGGAACCTGATGCGGGTCAGCGGCGCAGTAGACCGTCTGTCCAAGACGGTGCAGAACGAGCTGATGAACATTGTCACCATCTTCCTGGGCATTTCGGTGGGCGCCACCGCAACGGCCAACACCTTCCTGTCCTGGGATACCATTAAGATCATGGTCATGGGTGTGGTGGCCTTCTCCTTCGGTACTGCCGGCGGTCTGCTGCTTGCCAAGTTCATGAACCTGTTCTTGAAGAAGAAGATCAATCCCCTCATCGGTTCCGCCGGTGTATCTGCTGTGCCCATGGCCGCCCGGGTTTCCCAGGTGGAGGGCCAGAAGGCCGATCCCGGCAACTTCCTGCTCATGCACGCCATGGGCCCCAACGTAGCCGGTGTGATCGGTTCCGCCATTGCGGCCGGTTCTCTGCTGGCGCTGTTCGGCGCTTGATTGATTTCATCCCGGGGAGGGCGTTGCTCCCTCCCCGGTTATCCCATTACTAGGAGGAGTTACTATGGCGAACAAGCTGTATATTACCGATACCATTCTCCGTGACGCCCACCAGTCCCAGGCTGCGACCCGTATGAAGCTGGAGGATATGCTTCCCGCCTGCGAGCTGCTGGATCAGATGGGCTACTGGTCCCTGGAATGCTGGGGCGGCGCCACCTTTGACGTTTGCATGCGTTATCTCAATGAGGATCCCTGGGAGCGGCTGCGGACTTTGAAGAAGGCCATGCCCAACACCAAGCTGC
>CAYZTR010000012.1:0-57527 GCA_964481575.1 uncultured Eubacteriales bacterium | reverse complement strand
CAGGTGCTGCAAAAGCTGGTGGACGCCGGGAACACCGTCCTGGTCATCGAGCATAATCTGGACGTCATCAAAACCGCCGACTGGGTCATTGACCTGGGGCCGGAAGGGGGCGACCGGGGCGGAGAGATCGTGGCCACCGGTACCCCTGAGCAGGTGGCCCGGGTGGAAGGCTCCTATACCGGACAATATTTGGCAAAAATTTTGATATAACAAGAAAATAACACGGTTTATTTACACATTATTCACCCATTGCTGCGGCGGGAATAGTAAAATGAGAACAACAAATCCGCAGGGGAGGAGTACCGTTGTTTGGCTATGTCCGCGCCTATACCCCTGAGCTGCGGGTGCGGGAGCTGGAGGTTTATAAGGCGGTTTATTGCTCCCTGTGTCAGGAGCTGGGCCGCGCCTACGGCCCTCTGGCCCGGCTGACCCTCAGCTATGACTTCACCTTTCTGGGGCTGCTGAAGCTGTCCCTGGCCCAGGACTGTACCGGGTTTCAAAAGGGACACTGCCCCTTTAATCCGCTGAAAAAATGCAGTTATTCCAAGGATGCGCCGGTTCTGTTGCCGCAGGTGGCGGCAGCTTCGGTGATCCTGTCTTATTATAAGCTGTTGGACAATATTGCAGACAGCGGCTTTTGGAAGCGATTGGGCTGTACGCTGCTGCGTCCCTTGCTGGGCCGTGCCCGGCGAAGGGCCGCTGAAAATTATCCGGCTTTGGAAACTGCTGCGGCTGGCTATTTTGCCGCCCAGCAACAGGTGGAAACCGCTGAGACAGCCAGCCTGGACGCCGCCGCCGAGCCAACCGCCCAGATGCTGGCCACCCTGTTTTCCGCCTGCGATGATCGGCCGGACGTGACCCGGATCCTGGCCCAGATGGGGTATGCTGCAGGCAAATGGATTTATTTGCTGGACGCGTTAGCTGACCTGGATGCCGATGCAAAATCGGGGAATTATAATGTGATCCGGCTGGCCGGCCCGGATGCGAAGGAGCGGGCCGTTGCCGCCCTGCATGTTTGTCTGGCCCGGCTGGAAGCGGATTTTGCTTTGTTGCCGGTGGGGCGGTGCGGCGATCTGTTGGAAAATATCATCTCGCAGGGCATGCCCAAAATGCAGCGGGATATTCTGGAAAAGGAGGATGGAGGATGACCGATCCTTATACCGTATTGGGGATTCCCTCTACTGCTACTGACGAGCAGGTGAAGAATGCCTATCGGGAACTGGCGAAAAAGTATCATCCGGATAATTACGCTGACAATCCTTTGGCGGATTTGGCGGTGGAAAAGATGAAGGAGATCAATGAAGCCTACGATCAGATCATGTCCTCCCGGAAGGCCGGTTCCAGCGGGCGCCGGAGCAGTACGTCCGGCGGATATACCGCCTCCAGCTTTCCCGATATCCGGAAGCTGGTACAGCTGGGCCGTGTAGAGGAGGCCCAGGAGCTGCTGGATGGGGTTCCCCCGGAACGCCGGGATGCCGAGTGGTATTTTCTCAACGGTTCTGTCCTTTACCGGCGGGGCTGGTTTGACGAGGCCTATACCAGCTTTTGCACCGCCGTCAATAAAGATCCCTCCAACGCGGAGTATCGGGCGGCCCTGAATCAGTTGCAACGGCAGCGGGCCGGCGGTTTTGGCGGCTATCATACCGGCACCAATTCCACCGAATGTACCGGCTGCGATATTTGCACAGGGTTATTGTGCGCCGACCTATGCTGCAACTGCTGTGGCCATTGATTTTTCCGCAATCCTGCGTTGCGGCGCCGTCGGCGTATCCATCATACGCCTTCCCACGCCGCGCCTTGTCTTGCGAAAAAATCGGGCTGTTGGTCGCCGCAATACGGCGTTGGCAGCTTTCCGCAGTATGGAATCCGGCAGAACGCCGGGGATGGCGCTGATCTGGAATGGATTCATTTTAGTTTTTGGGGGGATTGGATGAAACATACCGGTAAATTGGCTTTGTGCGGCGTCATGTCGGCGCTGGCCACGGCCATCATGTTGTTTTCCTATTTTCCTGCCTTGACCTATGCGGTGCCGGCCCTGGCCGGGATTGTCTTTATGATTCTGGTGGTGGAGATTGACAGCCGATGGGCGTTGATGGCCTACCTGACCACCTGCGCGTTGGTGTTGCTGCTGGCCGATCCGGAAGCAAAGCTCATGTTCATTGCCTTTTTCGGTTATTATCCCATTTTGAAGGGAATTCTCCAGCGGCTTCGTTCCCGGAAGCTCCAGTGGGTGCTGAAATTTGCCGTGTTCAATGTGGCGGTGGCGGCGGCTTACAGCCTGATGATTTTTGTGTTCCACCTGCCTATGGAGGATATGAACACCTTCGGGAAATACTCCCTTTTCCTCCTTTGGATCATGGGAAACGTGGCCTTCTGGCTGTATGATGTAGCCATTACCGGCATTTTGCAGGTGTATTTGAAAACCCTGCATCCCAAACTGAAAAAACTGATTCGCTGATCCGGCTTTCCTTTGGAAGGCCGGTTTTTTTGTTCCTGTTTTGTTCCTGCCAAGTGCCAAACCGTCTTTTTATCCCGGAAAATCCACCTTCTGTCCCAAAAGACTGCAGCAGTTTTCTCCCTTTTGTATACTGAAAGCAGAAACTAAGCTTTGCAAAAAGGGAGGGCTTACCATGTTAAAAAGAGATATTGCCATTCTGTTGACGGTTTTACTGCTGATTGGCAGCTGCTGTGCCTGCCAGGCCCAGGAGGATCCGGCAGATACCGCCAACCCCTCGGAGACGGATAACAACGCGGATACCAACCTGAGGGAAAGGCCGCATTTGCAGCAGGGGGTGCCCCAATGGCGTGGGGGACAGCGGGTACAGCGGATTTCCAGAATCAGGTAAAATCTGTCGCTTTTTTCTCAAAAAACAACATTTTGATAAATGATTATACACTTTTGCCATTGACTTTCCGGGATTTTGATCATAAACTAAAGGTAGCAAATCCGAATCTGAATTGGGAGGCGTTATCATGAAACGAGTAAAACGTTTATTTTCCAGCCTGCTGGTTCTGGTGCTGACCTTTTCTGTGGCCACGCCTTTGGCCGGTGTGCTGACCCTGCCCGCAGCGGCAGCGGAAGCTGCGGCGGATCCCTGGAATTCTGATGTTCCGTGGACCAATATGGCGGCCGGCAGTGACCTAGTTCCCGGTACGACTTATTTCACCGGCAACGAGTGGAAGGGTACCCTGAACAGCCAGGATGCACAGGGGAATCCGGTGAACCAGGCGGATATTGTGCAGGTCAATCGCCTGGCGGCCCATGCCGACGGCACCATTCCTTACGACAGTGTGGAGTCTGCCGTTGCCGGCGCTGTGAATTATGATTTTGCACAGTCGCCCAACTACCAGTGCTTGACCGGTGAGGATCAGGCGTGGCAGCTGGCAGTGTACCAGAATGTCAGCAAGGGGCAGGCTGCCGGTGTGGAGGGCAACTTCTACAAGGTGGACTATGATATGTCTGCGGCGCCCCAGTATGCCGGGAACAATGCCGTGGGGGCCTACGGCTCCACCGCCTATTACGGCGGCTTCAAATCGGTGACCCTGCCGGCCTCCTGGCAGACCCAGGGGTTCGATTTCCCCATTTACAGCAACGTTTCCTATCCCTGGAATGCTTACGGCAACGGGACGGTGTCCTGTCCCAACGCCCCTACCGTCACCAACCCGGTGGGTTATTATCGCCGCACCTTTACGGTGGACGAAAGCTGGCTGGCGGAGGATCAAAAGGTTTTCATTTCCTTCCAGGGCGTGGAGTCCTGCATGTATCTGTATGTCAACGGTTATGAGGTAGGCTATTCGGAGAATACCATGGATCCCCAGGACTTTGACATTACCCCTTATCTGAACCGGGACGGCAGGGAGAATGTCCTGGCGGTGAAGGTCATTCGCTGGTGTGACGGCTCCTGGATGGAGGATCAGGACTACCTGCGGCTGGCCGGTATCTTCCGGGATGTGTACCTGTATGCTGCGCCTTCGGTATACATCAGCGATTATACCACCGTCACCGATCTGGACGCCCAGTTTGTGGATGCCGATCTGCAGCTGTCGGTGGAGTTGTCCAGCTATGCGAAACAGGCCAATCTTTCCGGCTTCGCCCTGGATGTGAAGCTGTTTGACGCCCAAGGGAACAACCTGTTTGCTTCCAACCCCTTGCGGGGCAGCTTTGATGCCGTTTCCTATGGCCAGACCAAGACCCTGTCCCTGGCTCGCCATGTGGAGGCGCCCCATCTCTGGTCGGACGAGAATCCTTATCTGTACACCCTGGTATTGACCCTGTATGACGCCAACACCGGCGCTTATTATGAGTCGGTGAGCCAGCAGCTGGGCTTCCGGGAAATCACCTTTACCCAGACCCAGGTGGACGGGAATTACAATAAAACCACCGATTATTACGAGACGGTTCTGCTGAACGGCCAGCCCTTCCGGTTCATGGGAGTGGACCGGCACGATACTTCTCCGCTGACCGGCCGGTATGTTTCTCAGGAAGTGTATCAGCAGGATATCTTCCTGATGAAGCAGAACAATATCAATGCGGTTCGTACCTCCCATTACCCCAATGACCAGTATTTCTATTACCTGTGTGATAAATACGGGATTCTGGTGCTGGCCGAGGCCAACAACGAGTGCCACGGCACCGATTCTGAAAATCAGAACACCTATCTGCAAACCATTTGCCAGGGCCGCCTGACCGATATGATGGAGCGGCTGAAGAACCATAGCTGCGTGGTCATGTGGTCCTACGGTAACGAGTCCGGCAGCACCGGCTCCAGCAAGTTTATCTCCAGGATGATCCAGTACATGAAGTCCCTGGATTCCACCCGCCCCATCCATTACTGCGGCCTGGAGGGCTCCGGCGGCGTGGATGTCTATTCCAACATGTACGCCGGCATTTCTACGGTGGCCGGCCATGCTGATGATGCCACCCATATGCCTTATCTCCAGTGCGAGTACGCCCACGCCATGGGGAACTCTGTGGGAAGCCTCTATGAGTATTGGGAGGCTTACCGTTCAGCGGATAACATCCTGGGCGGCTTTATCTGGGACTTTGTGGACCAGTCTCTGGCCACCGAATTGCCCGACGGCACCTATGACTACTATGGAGATGCCTCCTCCGCTTATGTACGTGAGGACATTGACCTGACCGGGTATTACCTGGGCTACGGCGGCAACTGGGGCGACACGATCAATGACGGGGACTTCTGTGCCAACGGCCTGGTTTCTGCCAACCGGGTGGCGCAGCCGGAAATGGCCGAGGTCAAGTATGTCTATTCGGACATTCAGTTTTCCGCTTCCACCCAGGATATCCTGGAGCATACGGTGAACATCACCAACGACAAGTCCTTTGAGGATCTGTCCAACTACGTCTTTACCTGGGAGCTGCTGGAGGACGGCAGCGCAGTGGATTCCGGCTCTTTCACCACCACGGTGGCGCCCGGCGCCAGCAAGGCGGTTGTTGTCCCCTTCCGCCTGCCGGATCCCCTGGCCAAGGATGGGGAGTATTTCCTGCAAATCAACGCCACCCTCAAGGAGGCCACCGACTGGGCTGAGGCTGGTTACGTCATGCAGGCCGACCAGTTCGCCGTTCCCGCCGAGACCCAGAACCTGCGGAACGCCACCCCCTCCGGCTCCATTTCCTATACCGAGTCGGCGGACAGCTATTCCATTGCCAGTGCCGACGTGCAGATCACCATCAGCAAGACCACCGGCCAGATCACCAGCTATCAGTATCAGGGCGAAACGGTCCTGACCAACGGCCCCGCCATGAACTACTGGCGCGCCATGCTGGAGAATGATTCCCATTCCAGCGCCATTGACCGCACCTGGCAAAATGCCAGCACCGGTGTGAAGGTTTCCCTGATCAGCTGTGAGGATAACGGCGCCAGCCTGACGGTCAGCGAGCTGCTGACCTTGCAGGGCGCCAAGAACTCCACCCAGGTGGTGACCTATACCATCTGGGCCACCGGTGAAATCCAGGTGGACGCTACCCTGAACCCCAATTCTGCCATGGGGGAGCTGCTGGTGTACGGCGCCGAGATCACGCTGCCCGGAGATTATGAGACCTTCACCTGGTATGGCAACGGCCCCCAGGAAACCCTGAATGACCGGAGTTACGGCGCCCAGGTGGGGCTGTATACCCAGTCTGTTTCCGACGGTTACTATCCCTTCCAGGTGGTGCAGGCCAGCGGTAACCATACCCAAGTGCGGTATCTCACCCTGGAATCTGACCGCCGGGATACCGGCATTCTGGTGGTGGCGCAGGATACGGTGGAGGCCAGCGCCCTGCATTATACCGCAGCGGAACTGCAGGCGGCCACCCACCCCTATGACCTGTCCGGCAGTAAGGATAAGACGGTGCTCAGCGTGAACTACGGCTCCCGGGGTACCGGCGGCGCCACCTGCGGCCCCGATACCCAGACCCAGTACCGTCTGCTGAATGACGGCCGGGATTATACTTACAGCTATACCATTGTGCCTTACAGCAAGTCCACCGCCGATGTGACCGCCCTGCAAAAGAGCTACCGGGATTATGACACCTTCTCTCTGGAGGAATATAATGCCGCCCAGGCCGCTGCAGTGGAAGCCCTGATTGACACCAACTGCTCCCTGCTTCTGAATTATCAGCAGAAGTCGCAGATTGAAGCGGCCCGGAATGCGTATAATATTCTGACCGATGCCCAAAAGGCGCTGGTGCAAAATTATGACCTGCTGGAGACTGCGGAAAAGACCGTCTCCTCTTTGTATGGTACCCAGTCCTTTATTCAGGACAGCAAAACCGGCAGCCTGGTGGATATCACCGATACGGCCCTGATCCATAAGGATGCGGCTTCTCCCACCGGCGCCGCCTTCACCGGAAAGTTCCCGGTGGCCAATGACGGGCTGAACGCCGCCATTTCCGGCACCAGCAGCTTTACCATTGCCGTCTGGGTGAATCCGGATGATCTGGACGACGGCAACACCTTCTTCTCCAAGGGCAACAACCAGGTGAGCCTGAAAACCACCAGCAGCGCGCTGGAATTCTGCTGCTACAACAGCGGCAACTGGAACGCCCTGAATGTTTCCAGCGGCAGCCTGACCATCGGCCAGTGGAATTATGTGGTGGCCACCTATGACGGCGCCACAAAAACCATGAGTCTCTACGTCAACGGGGAGCTGAAGGGGAGCCAGACCGGCCCCAGCTCTGTGGCTTCCAGCGGCAGCGTGGCCTATGTGGGCGGCATGGATGGCAGCAGCGGCTACAGCCTGCGCGGTTCCATGGCCTCGGCCCGGCTGTATCAGGTGGCGTTGAACGCCACCCAGATCCTGCAATCCTATACTGCCGATGTGAGCGGCATCGACCAGCCGATCCAGCCCACTGACAGCAAGGTTGTCTTCTGGTTCGACGCCGACAATTACAGCACCTCCAAGGCGGTGCGCTCGTATCTGACCGACAGCGCCACCGGCCAGGAGATGGAGGTCACCGGGACCGCCACGGTTTCGGCAGAGGAAACTTCTCCCAACGGCAGCGCCGTCAGCGGCTATTTCCCGGTGAATGACACCAAGGTCAATGCCACCCTGTCCGGCAGCGATGGCTTCACCATTGCCCTCTGGGTGAATCCGTCTGACCTGGATGATGATAATACCTTCTTCGCCAAGGGCGATAATCAGGTGAGCCTGAAAATGCGCGAAGGGGAAGTGGAATTCTGTTGCTACAACAGCAATCAGAGCAGTAACCAGTGGAACCCCCTGTATACCACCGGCGGTGCTTTGGCCGCCCACCAGTGGAATTACGTGGTGGCCACCTATGACGGTAGCAGCATGAAGATTTACATCAACGGCCGGTTGAATGTGGAGCAGGCCGGCCCCGCCACCGTCAATTCCAGCAGCAGCATTGCCTATGTGGGCAAGATGGATGGCAGCTCCGGCCGTCTCCTGCGCGGCGCTGTGGCCGCCGCCCGGCTCTACAGCACCGCCTTGACGGATGACCAGATTCTCCAGTCCTACCATGCGGATGTGAACGCTGCCGCACAGCCCATCCCAGCTACCGATGGCAGCGTGGTGTTCTGGTATGATGCCAGCAACTCCCGAACCGCAGATCTGGTTGCTTTGGAGCAGGCGGATTATACCCAGTATTTGCAGGCGGTTGCCGCTGTGGAAGCAGCCCTCCGGCAGACCGGAACCTACTCGGCCTCTGACCTGGCCCAGCTGAAAAAGGTGCTGAACGCCAATACCATCAGCGCCTGGCTGGATGAGAACGATCAGCCCAAGGTGGATGCCGCTGTGGCCGCCTTGAACGCCGCCCTGGACGCTTTGGAGCCTGCGGGGATCCTGGGAGATCTGAATGGCGATGGCAAACTGTCCGTCACCGATGTGGTGCTCCTGCGGAAGGCCATCCTCAATGGCGATACCGTGGAAACGGTTCCCCTGGGGGATTTGAGCGGCGACGGCAATCTGTCGGTGACCGATGTGGTGCTCCTGCGGAAAGCCATTTTGAATCAGGGGTAAGGTTCTTCCACGCTGGGATAGGATCGTTTCCCCAAAATAGGTTTTGATAGGCAGCGCCCTGGCGCGGAACCAACGGTTCCGCGCCAGGGCGCGTTTTTATGCAGAAGTTGTAGGGTTGTGGCCCCCGGCCGGCGGCGGAGCGGGACAGATGCGCGGAAAAGGATGCCGGTTTCGATTGCTGCGGCGTTCCGGGAGGATGGTGCCTGTTGAGCAGCCAATCAAAAAAAGCGGCACCCTTTGCGCAGGAGGGGGAAGCGCAAAGGGTGCCAAGAGAAAGATGGGGGTTGTCTTGTAAAAGCGGCATTTGCCCGCCAGGAGGGGAGCCGCCGCTGTGGGACTGGATGGCCCCGGGGTTCTTATTACTGTGCCAGCTGCTGGTTGACGCCGGACAGCACCGTGTAGGTGTTGCCGTCTGCGTCAGCATAGGTCAGGTAGAACTGGGTGCACCGGGTGGCGCCGGCCTTCACATTGGTGCGGCGATAGGCAAAGTGGCTGTAGGCCGTTTGACCGAAGGAGGTCTTGTAGGCCTTGCCGTCTACCTTGGCAGCCGTATCTTCGCTTTCGGCCAGCAGCTTGCCGTAGGTGTCCATGGCATCTTCGGCAGCCGTGACGATGACGCCGTAATCCACTACCGTATAGGTCCCGTTGAAGGTGGCGAACTGGTCGCCTGCCAGCTGATCCAGCAGCTCCATGTTCCAGGTGATGTCGTACTGATCGGCAGCGCCATCGCTGAGGGCCGCGCCGGCAGAGTTACAGGCATAGGCGATGGGCGCAGCCGGTGCATCGGTAATGTCGTAGTTATAGATGGCGAAATAGTCAATGGAGCCGCCTAATGTCCGGCCGCCGTCATAGTTCTGGGAACCGATGGAATAGGTCGGGCTGGACTTTGTGCTGCCGGCCTGAACCACATCGTAGAAGGAATTGACTGCGGTGGAAGCGGCAACTACCGTGCCGTCCAGCAGAATCTGGGTGAGAATGGTTCCATCTTCCTGGACGCGCTGGGTAACATCCATCTGCACATTGCCTTTGCCCACCAGGGTGTTCTCATAGGTTTCATCACCGTAATTTTGGCCGCCGTCAGAGCCGCCTGCGTAGAGGTTGGTCTCCACACCGTCCAGTGTTGCGCGGACGTACAAAAGCCCTGCGCCGGAGAACCGGGCAGCAATGCAGTTGCCGGTGCTTCCCTGATAGGCGAAGATGGTGGTGTTGAACTGGCTGCCGGAGGCAACGTCTTCCTCCAGGGAGAAGATGGTGCGGATGGTCAGATCTTTACCGGCCATGCGGATGGGGTCATAGTCTGTTTGGGAAAACTCATTGGCACGGGTCCACCAGCCGCTGTAGAACGCCCGGGGAGACAATACCAGCTTTCCATCCTCCACCTTACAGTCTTCCTCTTTTAAAATGGAGAGATCTACGCGGCCATGCGTGTCGGATAGGGGGCTGTCACCGTCAAAGGTGAATTCCAGGGCCTTGCCGTCAATGACGCTGACGGCTTTTTGCAGCTCGGTGTATTCCGCTTCGGCAGCCTCCAGGGCAGCCAGCTTGGAATAATTGTATTTTTCGGCAACGCCCAGGTCGGTGTAGGCCTGCCGGGCCGCAGTCAGCGCCTCTTTGCTGTCAGGATAGGTGATTTCCCCCAGGTTGTCCACCAATGCTTCGGCGGCGGCCACTGCATCGGTGTCGTAGGTGATAATGTCAGCGCCGCTCCGGATGACCACGTTGTCAATGCTGCCGTCCAGGAAATAGCCATCATCAATCAGGGGATAGCCTATGGCATAACGGCCGGTGGAAGCAACGGCCTTGGTGGCTTTTGTATAGAGGGAGGGAACGTTGCTGCTGGTATACGTCATTTCCCCATTGACCCAGTATTGGGTAATGGTGTTGCCCAGGTCCGAAACAATCTGCGCAATCTCAATGTGCATGGTTTGGGGGGCGTCGGTTTCTTCCAGGCCGCCGCTTGTAGCGGTATAGGTGCCTTCCTTGAACCGGATGGCAACCAAACCGCTGCTGTTCAGGCGGATGGCGAACACGGAGTCACTGTTGGCGGTGGAGCCGGTGTAGGAAAGCAGATTGACGTTATAGCGGGCGCCGGAATGGCTGGCCCAGTTGTTAACCACCACGTCCATGGAAATGGTCAGGTTTCTGCCGGCCTGGGCCAGGGGATTGTAATCCAGTGCCAGGAAGGAGTACCAGTGCCGGCCGGCGTAGCCGTTATAGGTGCCGTATTTGTAGTATCCGCTGTTCAGCGCGCCGTTGCCGATGGTAACGCCGTCAAACCCTGCAATGGCCGTGTCACTGATGACCAGGGCGGTGCCGGAGACCTTATCCTGGGCGGCGGTCATGGTGCCGGAATCCTCAAAATCCAGATTCATCCAAACGGTTCCGTCAATTTCATTCTGGGTTTTGGCCAAGGCGGTCAGGCAGGTCAAGGATGTGACCGCCAATGCCAGAGCCAGCAGAATGGCAAGAAGCTTCTTGATTTGCATAAAATATTCCTCCTTTGAAAATTTTGAACCATTTTGCACAATGATTCTTTGATAATGTTATATTATCATATGAAAAATGTTTATGCCATTACCTTTTTCAGCATGAATTATTACATTTTGTGCCATGCTGCACGATAATTTGATCCGTTTCGGTGTCCTTCCGGTGTGCGGAATCGTTGCCTTTTATGACATAAAAAGCGGCACCCTTTGCGCAGGAGGGGGAAGCGCAAAGGGTGCCAAGAGAAAGATGGGGGTTGTCTTGTAAAAGCGGCATTTGCCCGCCAGGAGGGGAACCGCCGCTGTGGGGCCGGATGGCCCCCCGGAATCTCCCGATCGTTGTTAGTTTACTGTGCCAGCTGCTGGTTGACGCCGGACAGCACCGTGTAGGTGTTGCCGTCTGCGTCAGCATAGGTCAGGTAGAACTGGGTGCACCGGGTGACACCGGCTTTGACGCCGGTGCGGCGATAAGCAAAGTGGCTGTATGCCGTTTGACCGAAGGAGGTCTTGTAGGCCTGGCCGTCTACCTTGGCAGCCGTATCTTCGCTTTCGGCCAGCAGCTTGCCGTAGGCGTCCATGGCATCTTCGGCAGCCGTGACGATGACGCCGTAATCCACTACCGCATAGGCCTCATTGAAGGTGACGAACTGGTCGTCTGCCAGCTGATCCAGCAGCTCCATGTTCCAGGTGATGTCGTACTGATCGGCGCCTTCGCTGAGGGCCGCGCCGGCAGAGATGCAGTCATAAGCGATGGGCTCGGCCGGTACATCGGTAATATCGTAGTTGTAAATGGTGATGTTGTCCATGGAGCCGTGGATGGAATGGCCGCCGCCCCAGTTGGAGGAACCGAAGGCATAGTCGCTATCGGTGTAAGGCGCGCCCAGGGCCACAGCATCATAGAAAGAGGGAACCGCTGTGCTGGAGGCAACCACTTCTCCGTCCACCAGGATCTGGGTCAGGATGGAGTGATCCTCCTGCTCCCGCTGGGTCACAGCAAAATTGGTGGGCGTGGTTTTTCCAACAATGGAATCCTCTCCGCTGCTGGTGTTGGCGTAGCAAACGGAGGTTTGCAGGTTGGTGCCCTGCACGCCGTTTAATTCCACCCGCACCACCAGATGTCCGGAGGAGTCGAAGCGGATCCCCGCCATGGATCTGGCCTTGCTGCCATCCCAGCCGCCGTGATAGGCGAACAGGTTGGTGTTAAAGGCGGTGTTTTCCTCCAGAATCAGATCGGTGCTGAAGGTGAAGGTTTTCCCGGTCAGGGAGATGGGGTCGTAGGTGGCCTGCTTAAAGCCGCTGATGCTGTCCCAGCTGTTGGTGGCGTAGGTTACGATGGAGTCCACCGTCAGCTTCTCGTCCACGACCTGGGTGTGCGTGGTTTCCCGGAGCGCCAGGTTTACACGGCCATAGGTGTCGGCCAGACTGTTATCGTCGAAGGTGAATTCCATCACCTTGCCGTCGATGATATTGTAATCCTTTTCGGCCTGCTCCAGAACGGCCAGCAGCTCGCTGCTGAAATAATACTTGCCGGCAGCATCCAGGACGTTATAGGCCTGGCGGGCTGCGTCAATCTTTTCCTTGCAAGCGTCGGTATGTTCCACGGTGCCGATGGCGCGCACTGCGTCTTCTGCGGCAGTGACGGCATCCGCATCGTAAGGAATGTCTGCCGCGCCCTTCTTGATGATCACATTGTCAATGGTGCCGTCCAGGAACCAGGAATCATCATACAGCGTACCGCCAATGATGTACACGCCGTTTTCATCCACGGTTTTGGCAGCCAGGCTGCCGAAGGAAGCCATATCTGCCTGGGAAGAAATCAGTGCATCGTTGACATACAGGTTGGTGACGGTGTTGCCGTTAGGCGAGGTGACCTGCTGCAGCTCAATGTGCAGCTCCTGGGTATCGTCGGTGGCGGTCAGGACAGGGTCTCCCATGTTGATGGAGGAACCGCCGCCGGAATTCAGCACCAGGTTGCCGGCAGAATTGAACCGGAGAAACATCATGGAGTTTTTATTGCTGGTGGTACCGGTGTAGGCAAACAGGGTGGCGCTGTACACCTGGTTGGCCGCCTTATGGGTGGCGAAATTGTCCACCGTCACATCCATGCTGATGGTCACGGCGTTGCCGGCCAGAGCCAGGGGATTGTAGTCCAGGGCCTTGAAGGCAGCCGTGGGGGTGGTGATGAAGCCGGAGTTGCCGCCCTTGCCATAAATGCTGTAGAATTTTTCGTCTTCCACCTTGGCACGGGCGGTATTGTTGATGGACAGGGTTGCGTTGCCGGTGGCGTCGGTCAGGGAGTTGCTGTCAAAGTTGAAGTTCAGAAGAATATCATCTTCCGCAGCAGGCTCCGCCAGAGCAGTGAGGCAGGTCAGGGATGTGACCGCCAGAGCCAGCGCAAGCAGCATTGCAAGAATTTTTTTGATTTGCATGATCTTTTCCTCCTTTGAAAATTTTGAACCATTTTGCACAATGATTCTTTTACTTTGTTATTTTAACATATCCAAAACAGAAACACCATTGTTGTAATATGCAACAGTTCTTGCGTTTTGAGTCATTTTTACGCGTGGGCGCTCACAGCGGGAGACCTCCTCCCGTCATGGCTGCGTCATATTCCCTTTTCTTCCGGGCAGGGGAACCCCTTTGTCCGCTTCGCGGACATCTCCCCTGTTAGGGGAGTTTCCCCAAGGGGGGAGGGCTCCGGGGGTTCCGCCTGGCGGCGGGAATAACTGCAGTTGGGCATATCGTTCCCCACGTTCCAGGAAAGTGTTCAGGTTACAGGCAGGCTTTTTCGCAAATCATGTCTGGATGAAAGAAATATAGCTTGACAAATTTTGCGGAATAAAGTATATTTGTAATATCTGCAATTTCGAACATGTTTTGCGGAATGATTTAAAAATCAAAAAATCAATGAGAGGGATGTGTTTTATGAGGAAACAATGGATTGCAATTATTTTGGCGGTGCTTTTGCTGTTGGCATTGCCCGGTGCGGCTTTGGCGGCGGAGTCCAGCGGCCAATGTGGCGACAATCTGACCTGGAGTTTGGACGGGAACGGAACGCTGACCATATCCGGTTCCGGCCCCATGGCGGATTTTTCGCTGATGACCGGAGCGGCTCCCTGGCAGGTGGAGAAGCATGAGATCTACCGGGTTGTGATTCAGGAAGGTGTTACCTCGGTTGGGCGAGAGGCTTTTTTGGACTGCACCCAATTGGAGCGGGTGGATCTGCCTGAGAGCCTGGTCTCTATTGGAGCCAGGGCGTTTTATTCCTGTTTTTCCCTGGAGCAGATTCAAATCCCCAATGGGGTAACCTCCCTGGGGGAATACGCATTTTTCCGCTGTATTTCTTTGAAATCGCTGGAACTGCCCAAGGGGCTTACGGAGCTTTCAGCGGGTGTGTTAAACAACTGTATGTCGTTGGAAGGCACCTTGCGGATTCCGGAGGGCTTGACCGCGATCCGGAGTAGTGCGCTGTCCGGCTGTAATACCCTGTCCGGTGTGATTCTTCCGGAAGGGGTGGCAATCATTGAGGACGATGCTTTTTCGTATTGCTTTGGATTGACCCAGATCACCCTGCCCGCCAGTGTCACCGAATTTGGTACAGCGCTGCGTGGCTGCACCAAGCTGCAAACGATTCGGGTGGCAGCGGAAAATCCCATTTTATCCAGCGTGGACGGCGTCCTGATGAGCAAGGATGGAACCACCCTGCTGCAATATCCCAGCGGGCGGCGTGGGGACTATAGCATTCCCTCCGGCGTTACTGCAATTCAGGATGGCGCATTTATCCAAAGCACCGGGCTGATCAGTGTTGCCATTCCGGATACAGTGACCATTTTGGGGCCCAGCACCTTCCAGGAGTGTACTGCGCTGCAGCGGGTGCAGTTTGGCGGGGTCACCCAGATTCAGGACAGCGCCTTCGGCTGGTGTAAAAGTCTGCAGAAACTAGATTTGCCCGAGGGCCTGACAGAAATTGGTCCCTTTGCGTTCCGAGAATGCGCCGGCTTGACGGATCTTTTCCTGCCAAGGAGTCTGACTTCCATTGATGCGCGTGCCTTTGATGCTTGCAGCAACGTGACCCTTTTTGCTTATGAAGGCTCCTATGCACAGGCGTTTGCCCAGGAGCATGAGATCCCCTTTGTTCCCTGCTTTTTGGCACAAGATGGGGAAATCCGGATGCGAGGCCCTGTGAGTGCCGTTGCATCCGGGGCAGCTTTCCATGCGGCTTCTGCAGAATCGCCGGCCTCTCTGCTGGAGCATGAAAAGTTCCGGCCTTTGCAGGCCTATGACCTGTTTTTTGAACAGGACGGGGAGAAGGTTCCAGCAACAGGAGAATTGACATTTTGGCTCCCCTTGCCGGAGGAAATTGACCCGCTGTGTATCCGCGTATTTTTGGTAGAGGAAGACGGATCCTTGACCGAACAGTTGGCGCAGGTGCAGGAGGATGCCCTGGTGTTGACAACCGACCGATTGGGGACTTTTGCGGTGGCAGCGTATCTGCCTGATCCCGGGGATTTGAACCGGGACGGCCAGCTGTCGGTGGCAGACGTGGTGCTGCTGCGGAAGGCCATCTTGAATAACCTTACACCGGAACAGGAGCCCTTGGGTGATCTGAACAGTGATAACAAGCTGTCGGTCATCGATGTGGTACTCCTGCGGAAGGCCATTTTGGATCAAAAATAAGGCGCGTATGCGCCCTTTGGGATCCGGGAATGTCCGGAAGAATGAAAGTATTTGCAGCGCCCTGGCGCGGAACCGTTGGTTCCCGTCAGGGCGCCTTTTTTGCTGCATAAATTTGGGATTTGTGCCTACGATAGGTCCCCCTGAAATGTGGAATTTCTTAGGGGCTTGCCCCTTAGCATGTGACCATGGGTAGGACGAAGTCCGTAGCTGGGAAGCTGTCGGGCAACGCGGGACGGAGGGGGGTGCTTCCGCAGGAAGCAGTTGCCGGCTAACCTTTTCACCTGCTACCCTCTTCAGCCCCGGAGAGACGAACAAAAAGGTGCCAACCCCCTCGCCAACCAAGAAAGCGGCACCCTTTGCACATAAAGGGGAAAGCGCAAAGGGTGCCAAAGAGAAAGATGGGGGTTGTCTTCGAAAGGCGGCGTTTCCGCAGATATCGGAAGAACTGCCGCTGTGGGTCGAATGCCCCGGATCTGCCTGTTACTGTGCCAACTGCTGATTGGCGTCAGACAGCACGGTATAGGTGGTACCGTCTGCATCGGCATAGGTCAGGTAGAACAGGGTGTACCGGGTGGCGCCGGCTTTGACGCCGGTGCGGCGATAGGCGAAGTGGCTGTAAGCCGTGCTGCCAAAGGAAGTTTTGTAGGCCTGGCCGTCTACTTTAGCGGCCGTGTTTTGGTTTTCAGCCAGTTGCCGGCCGTAGGAATCCATGGCGGCTTCGGTGGCGGTGACAATGACGCCGTAATCCACCACGGTATAGGTTTCATTGAAGGTGGCAAACAGATCGTCGGCCAGCTGATCCACCAGCTCCATGTTCCAGGTCAGATCGGACTTGGCCGGGTCGGTTTCGTTGGAAGCGGCGATGCTGGAATTGCAGAGGATGGCCACTGGCGTCTCAGCGGACGTTGGCAAGGGGGTGTAGAGCATATAATCCAGCATGACGGTTTGGGTGGAGACATAGTACAGCTCCACGGTATAGATACCGGGGGTCAGATCGCTGGCGTCGTAAATCACCTGCTGGGGTGTTCTGGTGTCGGCATAGGTATTGATTTCCTGGGTGTCCAGCGTGTTGCCTTCTTCATCCAGCAGAACCACCTTGGCCACACCGGCGCCGGGCCCCTTACGGACGGCGATTTTCACATTAGTACCTGAGAAGGTCAGGGCAGCGGCATCTGCCGTGTTCCAGTTGTTAAAGGTGTAGGTGCTGTTGTAATCGTAGATTTTATTGGCGTCGGTACCGGTGACCCAGCTGGGGGTGTTGCCGGTTTGGCCGTAAACAATGACGCTGTTGCCTGCCGCGTCGGTGTCGGCGTCGTCCACCAGAATGCCGGTTTCAGCGGCCAGAGCGGTATAAGCTGCCTGTAGGTTGGCCAGGGTGGCGTAATCCTCTGCCACGGCGGCCCGGTCCTCTTCCGACAGGGCGGCATAGGCGGTCTCCAGAACTTCCAGTTCCTTTCCATAGGCATAGGTCGCCTGCTGGCCCAGGGCCGGCAACGCCTGATAGGCATCCGTCCAGTCCTCTGCCGGGGTGGTGGTAACCGGAATGTAGTCAAAGAAGTCGATCATGGTGGTGAAATTGCCGTTGTTCTGGTGGGCGGTCAGGGTGCTCAGGTTGTAATAGGCGCGAATCTCCAGGGTGTGTGTGTCAGGTGTCAGGACGCCGCTCTGGAAGGCCACCACCTGCCCGGCTACGCCGGATTCCCGTAAGCAATGGAAGGTACCCAGATAGACGCCGTCCAGATAAGCCTGGAAAGCCCCTGCGCCGGGGCCGCAGCGCACCCCTAGATTGAGTTCGGTACACTTGGCGGTGAAGGTGACGGTGGCGGTGTTGGATTTGGGGGCGCCGTGCTGGGTGGCTTTGTAGTCGTTGGCGTTGCCGGATTCCAGGTCCCAGCCATCGCTGAACACCAGGCCGGGAAAGGTTTCGTTGTCGTCCACCCGGGTGTAGGTTTTCCCGTTGTAGGACGTGGTGGTCTGCTGCTGGGTGGTGAAGTAGCTGCTGTTACCCTCCAGCGCCGTGACAAAACCGTCAATGCCGGATAGGTCGGTGGCGGAGACGGTGAGACCGGCGCAGACCCACAGCACCAACGTCAGCGCCAGAATGCAGGCCAGTCGTTTTTTGCAGTACATGAAAATTCCTCCTTTATGTTTTGCAGGGACGCTCCCTGCTGGAATACAGTTATCCTTCGCTGGGGTCAAAGGGCGGCAGCTGGGCCTCCGGGTGCAGGGTGTAGGTTTTCAGAATCAGCCGGTTGCGTACCCAGTGCTGCTGGTAAAAGCTGGAGGGGGCAAAGTCGTCGCCAATGCGGGCCATCTTGGCCTGCATTTTGTGCTGGAGGTCTGCCTTGACGGCGGCAAAGGCGGGATCTTCCGCCAGGTTATGCATCTGATAGGGGTCGGCCAGATTGTCAAACAGCAGCTCCTGCCCGTCCGACCGGAATACGGCGTAGGTATATTGCTTGTCCCGGACGGCCCGCCACTCGTGGCCGTCCTCCCAGCAGGCGGTGGCGCCGGTTCCCATAAGCAGGGCGCAGTCCGGCTGGTCAAAGGGGCGACCCAGCAGCGCGCCGGCGCAATCCTGCCCCTCCACCTCCGGGGGGCATTCCAGCCCCAGCAGGGACAGCAGAGTGGGCATCAGATCCACCGTGTTGATGCAGACGTCACTGGTGGTGTCGGGAGCAATGTGCCCCTGCCACCGTACCAGGAAGGGGACCCGGGCTGCCTCATCGTAGAAAATATTTTTGGCCCGGCGTCCGTGGGCGCCGAACAGCTCTCCGTGGTCGGAGGTAAAGACCAGAACGGTATTTTCCCGGAGCCCCAGATCATCCACCGCCCGAAGCAGCCGGCCCAGGTTGTCATCCAGATTGGCCACCATGGCGTAGTAAACCCGCATCCAGTCCGGCAGCTGCCGCCGCTCCTCCGGACTGAGCCTTGCCCAGTCGTCGGCGTGGGGATCGTTGTCCGGCAGATAGTTGGGTGGCAGGGGGAAGTCGGTTTCTCGGAACCGCTCCAGATACGCAGGGGGTACGTTTTCCGGCACCCAGGGATCGTGGGGCGTCCCGATGGACAGGAACATGGCGAAGGGCTTTTCCCCGGCCGACAGCCGCTCCAGATGGGAAATGGCCAGGTCGGTCTGATCGTCCGGCTCGTAGCCCGCCGTGAAGATCTTTTCCGGGGTTTCGGTATGGTAATAGGCGTGGGGCGCGTAATATTCGTGGTGGAAATTGTAGGCGGCAAAGGTGTCGTCAAAGCCAAGGCGGTCCGGCCCCCGGGGAATGAAGGAGTTTTTCACATCCTCATGATTGCCCCATTGGTTGGCGTATAGATGCCACTTGCCGATGTAGCAGGTTTCATACCCGGCGTCGTCCAGCACATGGGCAAAGCTCCGATGATCCGGATTCATGCGAATTTCGTTGATGACCATGCCGGTGGAGGTGGTGTATTTTCCGGTGAACAGGCTGGCCCGGTAGGGGGCGCAGACCGGATGGCCGGATACAGCGTTGCACAGATCCATGCTTTCGGTCCGGAGCGCGTCAATATTTGGGGTTCTGGCGCGGCTGTCGCCGTTGTATCCCAGGGAGGCCCACCGCAGCTGGTCGGCAAAAACATATAACAGATTGGGTTGGTTAGACATAGCAATGCTCCTTTAAGAAATCGGGAAGATAGGACAAAAGATCGGTTTAAACAGGAAAGATAGGACCAAGTTGGATGCCAAGGGGGTTGTGCGCCAAGGGAATGTTAGGCGCTGGGGGATTTGGGGTGCCAACGCTTAGGGGGTGATTCCCACCAGACCGTAGCCTGCCACACCGGCCAGACCGGCCAGCGCCATCCAGACCAGCAACGGCAGTCGGGTTTTGTGCAACAGCAGAACGCCCAGCAGGACAAGACCCAGGGCCAGAAAATCCACCGGAATCCGCTGTCCGGGGAGGCAAACGGCACGGATGGCCAGCGTTAGCCCGGAGGCGGCAATCAGGCCCACCACCACCGGCCGGATCACCGACATGACATGGTGCAGCCCTTGGCTTTCTCGGTATTTTTGGTAGAACAGCGCCAGCAGGGTCACCAGCAGCAGGGAGGGGCAGACGCAGCCCAAAGTGGCCACCAGGGCGCCGGGCAGCCCCGCCACTTGAATGCCGGCGAAGGTGGCGCCGTTGATGGCAATGGCGCCGGGGGTCATTTGGGACAGGGCTACCAGATCGGCAAACTGGCCGGGGGTCATCCAGCCGTGGATCTCCACCAGCTGATTTTGGATCAGGGGCAGAACGGCGTAGCCGCCGCCGAAGCTGAGAATACCGATTTGGAAAAAAGACCAGAACAGTTGGAGATAAATCATGTCCTGCCCTCCTTCCGCCGCCGCCACAGGGCGTACAGCAGCCCCAATAGGGCCGTCCCCAGCAGGAGAAAGGCCACATTGATGCCGGTACAGCGGGACAGGAGGAAGGCCAGGACCATAAGCCCCAATGCCCAGAACTGCCTGCCCTTGATATAAGGCGTCACCATGGCGATCACCGCCTCCAGCAGGATGGCTGTAACGCCGGCCTGTAGCCCCCGCAGCGCGTACCCCACCCAAGGGTTCCCAATGACCGCGTTGTAGCAGTAGGTGACGGCGGTCAGAATCACAAAAGGAGGCAGCACCGTCCCCACCATGGCACAGAGAATGCCGGGCAGCCCCGCCATGCGCTGTCCAATGAGAATGGAAGCGTTGATGGCGATGGAGCCGGGAGCGGTCTGTGCCAGGGCGGTGTAATCCAGCATTTCCCGGTCAGTGATCCAGTGCAGCTTTTGTACAAAGGTACGGCGCATGACCGAGACGATTACATAGCCGCCGCCAAAGGTGGTCAGGCTCAAAAGCAGGTGATACCAGAAAATCCGCAGAAAGCGTTTTGCTTGTGTCAGTTTTGTTTGTTTCAAAGGAGAATAACCCTCTTTTTTAGATTAGGATTGCTGTAGAATGACCTTTCGCAGCAGAACCACGTCGGTGACGCTGAGACTGCCGTCTCCGTTCATGTCACCGATGGCGTCAAACCCGCCGCTGAGGATGGCTTTTCGCAGCAGCACCACATCGGTGACACTGCGGTTGCCGTCGGCGTTCATGTCGCCTGGCAGGCGTTCCAGATCAGGCTCCGGGTCAGGATAGGGATCAGGATCGGGATCAGGAGTGGGTTCGGGCTCCGGAGCAGGAAGGGGAAGTTCTGTCCAGGCAGCGTCGGCGTGAATGTCATCCACCACCGCTCCGGCGGCTGCATAAAAACCGATGGCGCCGGTGGTATAGGTGGTGTCGGTGACGGTTACCCGGGTGTCGCCGCAAACGGCGGTGATGGTATCTTCCATTAGGTAAACCCCAATGGTATCCCCGCTGCCTGCCGGCAATTTTTCCGATGCCAGCAGAGTGTATTGGCCGTCGGTCAGGGTGGCCAGAATCAGATTCCCGTTTTCATCCAGACCTGCCAGATAGCCGTTGCCGGCGGCGTCGGCTCGGAGCAGCAGACCGGCGGGGCCTGCCGTGCCGGAAAGCCGGAAGGTGGCGCCGAAATCCGAGAAGCGGGTCAAATCCGCCAGCCCGGTCGCTTTCGTGGGAATCAGCAGGGCACCGTCCCGGTAGCTCCAGCTGCCGGAAAGTACCGTCCACTTGTTGCCGGCGGCATCTGAGAAGTCCTCTGACCAGGCGGTTTCATAATAAAATTGCTGGTAGGGGGTGGCAGTGGAAACGGCGGCGCCGCTCCAATCCACCTCCGGGGCAATGGCCTGGGTGTTGGCCAGGCTGTACAGGCTGCCGTCCTGCTGGAAAATGCCGTTGGTCAGGCCATACTGGCGGTTTTCCGGCAGATAGGCAGTATGTACCATCAGGGACCAGTAGAAGGGGGCCCAGTCATATTCTGCCGACAGCCGGTTGCAGGTCTGGGCCAGTTCCACATAATCTGCCAGAGACACATTTTTGGGGCCGTTCACCCATTGCACCTCGGTGCAGTAGACCGGCAGATTGGTCGCCTGCCCCAGGGAAATTTTGTTCAGGGCGTTGCTGTAAAATGAGGCGGTCGAACCGGGGAAATTGTCGTGGTATTGGATGATGTCACAGCCCAAAGCCACGCTGCGCTCGCAGTTGAAAATGTCCGAGGGCGCGGTGCCGATGGACAGGGCCACGCAGCCCTGCATGGAAACGGCCTGCTCCAGCAGATAGACGGCGCAGTCGGTGCGCGCCTGGCCCCAGGGTTCGTTGTAGATTTCAATGGCAAATTGCCGGGTGTCATCCTTGTACCGGGTCATAAAGTCGGTGACAAAGGCCAGCGGCTCTCCCCAGCGGGACGAATCATTGTAAATGGCGGAGGAGGGGGAGGTGATGCAGACGTCGGTGTATGCCCGGCTGTCATTGTTGCCGAATTCGGCGCCGCAGCCGTCGAACAGCGCAGGCATCACCTGGATGCCTCTGGCGTCGGTCAGCGAAAGGAAATCGGTGTATGCGCTGTGAAAATGGTCGGGATTTTCCAGCCAGTATTCATAGGATACCCAGACCCGCAGGGCGTTGATGTTGGCCTGTTGGGCGTAGGACAGCTCCCGGTCGATGATGTCGTGGTCGTAGTATTTCCAGGTCTGGTAGGCGTTGGAGGCGTAGGAGGGATAGTAGACAGCGCCCCGCATGTTTTCCAGCTGGGTGGCGGTCTGATTCCCGGTTTTTTTCAGGGTGGCCGCTCCGGTGTCAGCGGCGTTGGCTGTGTCCACTTCCGCCAGGGTTACGGAATCATCCTCCCGAATTTGCAGGTACAGCTGGGTGCCGGCCAGCCGGTAGGAGTGGAAAGAGCCGGCATAGACGTTGGCCCACCCGGGAATGGCGCCCAGGGGTTCCTCTTCCAGGAAGGTGGCGTTTTGCATCTGGGTGGGGGTCACTGCCGGGGCCACAGTGAGAGCGCCGTCCCGCAGCTGGAGATAGGCATCGGTTTCTCCGTATCGGAAGGAGACCCCCGTACCGGTGAGCCCCACTGTCATGTTCCAGCTTCGTTTGCTGCTGCGAATGGCATACCCGGCCAGCAGACTGCCGTGTTCCGGATAGAGATAGTAATTCTTGTGCAGGGAGGACTGAAGAGAAATGGCGCCCTCCAGCTGGCAGGTTTGCAGGATCCCCAGATCCACCTCCACCGGCAGGTACTGGCCGTCAGCCAGTACCTGTAGCGTTCCCCGGATGGAACCGTTGGCGCTGTCGGTGGCTGGGGTCAGAACCGGTTGGGTCTTCCAGGAAACGTCCAAATCGGTGGCCGCTGCCGCCGTTTCCAGAATGGCCTGCGCGGTGGTGGCGTTGGAAACCAAAATCCGGTCAATGGCAGCCGATACCTGCGCCGCCGCCTGATACAACAGGGGGTTCAGGCTGTTTTGTGCATCCTGTACCAGTACTGAATAGCCGGGGGTCAGGAAGTTGGCATTGCTGTATCCGCTGCCTGTCTCCAAGGTAGCGTAGGCGGTGTACAGTCCCGGCGTGCTGCCGGAAAAGGCGGCGCCCCATTCCCAGCCGGTGACCGGCAGTTCAGCTGTTTTGGAGCCGTCGGCCGTCAGGGTGACGGTGACGGTTTCCGGTAGCCGGAGGTCGTCTGCCGACGTACCCAGGGGTACCGTTTCCAGGGGCAAATCAAAGCTCTGGAGGATTCGCTGCGGGGTTACCACTTGCCGATAGACCCGGAAATCGTCCAGGCAGCCGGAGAAATATTGGTCGGTGCCGCCCTGGTGAAAGGCGTTGGTATCGAACATGTTCCGCCCCAGGGAGGCCCCCCGTTTGGCGGGGGCGATGACGCTGCCGGCGGTGGCGCAGGAGGAGACCGCCGCTCCGTCTACATACAGGGTCAGGGTTTTGTTGGCGCCGTCAAAGGCCACCAGCACATGAATCCACCGGCCCAGATCGTCCTGGGTCAGGGGGAACCCTGCCGGTTGGTTTACCGTGTTGTCGGTGGCCACGGCGCATTGAAGCTGGCCTTCCTGGATGCGGATGGCCAGGCCGTTCAGATCGCCGCCCTGCTTGAAGATCATCTGGGTGCCGGACAGGGAGGCCGGCTTCACCCACAGGGAAACCGATTCGGCGGCGTAGCTGCCGTGTAGAAAGCCGGTTTCTCCGATGTTGTCATTGTTGACCTGGACGTAGTCCGAGGTGCCGTTGAAGGACAGACAGCCGCCATACCGGCCGCCCTCCGGCAGGAAGGTGCCGGACAGAGCAATGGTGTCCCGGGCCACGGTGTTGGTGGTATACATGGTGGTACTGCCCACCGGGTCGTCCATTTGATACCAGACCAGAGCCGTGTCATCCGAAACGTCCGGCAGTGCAATGTCTACCGCGTTTTCGGTGGAACTGTCTGCTGCTGCGGCCGGCAATGTGCCGCCGATCCAAACTGCTTGCCAGAGCAGCAGCAATGCCAGCAGCAGGGGAAGGACGCTTTGAAACCGCCGTATAAGGGAATGTTGCATGGGGAACCCTCCTTGGAAGATTTTTCTTGACGTGTTTTATTATAGCGGATATAATTTCATTTGTAAAATACAATTATATAAAATGAATTCATAGATTTTTACTTATGAAAGGGAGCGGTAGATATGACCTTGCGCCATTTGGAAATTTTTGTGGAGGTGTATGAGCAGCGGAGCGTCACCGGAGCGGCCCGGCAACTGATGATCAGCCAGCCTTCGGTGAGTCTGACCATCCATGAGGTGGAACGCCAGTATGGTATCCGGCTGTTTGACCGGACCGGCCGGAAGCTGCGGCCTACCGAATCAGCCGCTGCGCTGTATCAGTACGCCACCCGGATTCTCAGCCAGTACCGCGCCATGGACGCCCAGATGAGAACCTGGGGAAAGGAGCCGCCGCTGCGTATCGGCTCCACCATCACCATCGGTAATGTGTTACTGCCGCCGTTGCTGTCCCAGTGGCGGGCAGATCATCCGGACAGCCGGGTGAAGTTGCAGGTGGCCAACGCCGGCACCATTGAGCAGGGGGTGCTGGATGCCACCCTGGATCTGGGTTTGATGGAAGGGGTGGTGCATCATGACCGGATTGTGGCTGAAAAATTCCTGGAGGATCATTTGACCTTTATCTGTAGTAAGGACAGTCCCCTGGCCGGGCAGCCGTCGGTTTCCCTGGAGACTTTCCCAACGCTGGATTTCATTTTCCGGGAGAAGGGCTCGGGCACCCGGGAGCTGATTGACTCTACCCTGCTGGTGCGGGGCTGCGCCATTTCCCCCATGTGGGAGAGTGTCTCTACCCATGCCATTATCCATTTGGTGGCGGCGGGGCTGGGGGTTTCCATCCTGCCTTATCGTCTGGTGGCGCCGGCGGTGGCCGCCGGGCAGGTGGTGAGCCTGCCGGTGCAGGAGACGGATTTTCACCGTTCCTTTTATCTGATCTATCCTGTGCATCCTGTGCTTTCTCCGTCTGCGTTGAAATTTATGGAGGCCGTCCGGGCAATGGAATAGCCCCCGCCGCATACATTGACAGGGGCATTGGATTGCCACAGCTTTTGAAAAGAAGGGGGCTTTGCAATGGTGTTTGACGGCCATTCAGATTTATTTTGGGATGTGACGGCCAAACGGCTGGCAGGGGAGCGGCAGGTGTTTCGTCGGTATCATCTGTCTCGGTTGCAGCGGGGTGGCGTGGAAGGCGGCATTTTGGTGCTGTGGGTGGATCGGCCGGCGGAACCCGATGCGGCCGGCAGGCGGCAGCAGATGCTGGACTGTGTCGGGCAGGAGCTGGAGGAAAGCAGCGATGTGCTGCGGCTGGTGCATTCCGGCCGGGAGCTGGAGGAGGCCCGGCAGCAGGGGGTGTTTTACGCCCTGCTGGGCTGTGAGGGACTGGCTGGATTGCAGGATCCGGCGGAACTTTCCGCCCTGTATGCGGCAGGGGTGCGCCATGCCAGCCTGACCTGGAATGAGGAGAACGCCCTGGCCACCGGCGCCGGTGGTGACCCAAACCGGGGCCTGACTCCCCTGGGTCGGGCCGTTTTGGAGAAGATGGAGCGGCTGCATATGCTGGTGGATGTAAGCCACGCCAATGATAAAACCTTTTGGGAGATTCTTCATGCCGTCCACGGGCCGGTGGTGGCCACCCATTCCAACTGCCGGGCCCTTTGTCCCGTCCCCCGGAATCTTTCTGACGACATGCTCCGGGCCATCCGGGATGCCGGTGGCATGGTAGGCATCAATGCCTACCGGGGCTTTACAGCGGCGGAACCGGAGGCACAGACGGTGGAGGGTCTGACCCGGCATATCGCCCATGCAGTGGAAATCATGGGTGCCGACCGGGTGGGCTTTGGCTTTGATTTTTGTGAATACCTGCCGGATGACGGCGGCAGACCGCCGGAAGTCCGCGCCAATCCCAACGTCCGGGGCCTGGCGGAGGCCTCGGAGATTCCCGTTTTGCTGGCGGCGGTAGCGCGTCTGGGCTTTACCCCGGCGGAGCTGGCGGCCCTTTGCACAGGCAACTGGCGGCGTATCCTGGGGCAGGTGCTTGCACCGTGACGCGCCAATCTAAGCGTTTTGTATTTCATAATTAAGATGTTGAAGAAAATATATTAAATATAATAAGGGAGGGCGGCCTGCGCGTTGCATACTAAAGTTCCTTGCTAAAGTTTCTTGGACTGCGTTAATTATGCCATTGGGATGCAGACGGTTGTGAATCGGGAAAAGGAGGGGGGTATGCGCTGGTTGTTGGGGGCCTATGCTGCGTCCCCATCACGACGCTTACCTTTCCCCGGATTCTTGCGTTCCGGTCTTGCTTTGCTCCTTGTATTTGGCAGGAATCAGTTGGCCCTTATCTTCTGTTACCAAGGGGAAATCTCCTCTTTCGGCGTGCCGTTTCCCGGCACGCCGGTTTTTCTGTTTCTTTCAAAACCAAGACTTGCATATTGTTTGCCGGGCGTGTATAATAAATCTAATATAAGCTTCCGGCGGTTCCGCCGGAGGATGCTACAACAGAAAGGATGAATCACATTGTATTCGGATCTTATGGATACCATCGGATTTGTCGGGGGGCAGGATCCGGCTGTGGCAGAGGCCATGGCCAAGGAGCTGACCCGGCAGCAGGAGAATCTGGAGCTGATTGCTTCGGAAAATATCGTATCTCCCGCCGTCATGGCGGCTATGGGCTCGGTGCTGACTAATAAATACGCCGAAGGTTACCCCGGCAAGCGGTATTACGGCGGCTGCCAGTATGTGGACATTGTGGAGGAGATCGCCCGGGAGCGTGCCTGCAAGCTGTTTGGTGCAGACCATGCCAACGTCCAGCCTCACTCGGGCGCCCAGGCCAATATGGCGGCCTACTATGCCGTGCTGAAGCCGGGCGATACCGCCATGGGTATGAGCCTGGATGCCGGTGGGCATTTGTCCCACGGCGCCAAGTTCAACAACTCCGGCAAGACCTACAACTTCGTGACCTACGGCGTGGATGAGAACGGTTACATTGATTATGACCAGGTGCGGGCCATGGCCAGGGAGTATCGCCCCAAGCTGATTGTGGCCGGAGCCTCGGCCTATCCCCGGGTGATTGATTTTGAAACGTTTGCCGATATCGCCCAGGAGGTGGGCGCTTACTTCATGGTGGATATGGCGCATATCGCCGGTCTGGTGGCCGCCGGGGTGCATCCCAGCCCGGTGCCGTATGCCGACATCGTCACCACCACCACCCATAAGACCCTGCGTGGCCCCCGCGGCGGCCTGATCCTCTGCAAGGAGCCGCTGGCAAAAGCCATTGACAAGGCGGTGTTCCCCGGCAATCAGGGCGGCCCTCTGATGCATGTGGTGGCCGCCAAGGCGGTTTGCCTGGGCGAGGCCCTGACCGAGGACTTCAAGGCCTACGGCCAGCAGATTGTGAAGAACGCCAAGGCCATGGCTGGCGGGCTGCTGTCCCGTGGAGTCAACCTGGTTTCCGGCGGCACGGACAACCATCTAATGCTGCTGGATCTGCGGGATTCGGGCATTTTCGGTTCCGATCTGGAAGCCCGGCTGGACGAAGTCCATATTACCGCCAATAAGAACGCCATTCCCGGCGATCCGGCCCCTACAACCAAGACCAGCGGCCTGCGCCTGGGTACCCCGGCTGTAACCACCCGCGGCCTGAAAGAGGACGATTGCGCCAAAATTGCCGAATTCATCGCCCTGGCCATTCAGGATTACGATGCCAACAAGGCCTATATCACCGAAGGTGTGGCAGATATCGTGGCCCGGCATCCGTTGTACAAGTGATATGAAGCTGATCCAGCAATTTTTAAAGTTTTCGGTGGTGGGCATCCTCTGTTTTCTCATTGAGTTTGCTGTTCTGGCAGCTTTGGAATTCCTGTTTGGAGATACGCTGTATCTGCTGTTTTCGGGTATCGCCTTTGCCATTTCGGTGGCGGTGAATTATCTGCTGAGCATGCGGTATGTCTTTCACGGGAAGGAAACCATGCGCCGCAGCGTGGAAGTGCTGATCTATGTGTTCCTCAGTGTGCTGGGGCTGCTCATTAACCTGCTGATCATGTGGCTGTGCAAGGCGTCCTTCTCTCCGCTGCCCGGCTGGATTTCCGCCTTGTTAACCGGTACCTACCTGGAACCCAAAATTCTGGAATACACCACCCTGGTTTCCAAGGTGATTGCCACCGCTGTGGTATTTCTCTGGAATTTTACCACCCGGAAGCTGTTTCTGGAGCAAAAGCCGGACAAAAGCAGATGATCTGCCGCCTGTTCCGGCAGGTTGCCCCCGGCTGCCCCCGCGGCGCGTATGCTGCCGTTTGCAGAAAGGAGCCTTGCCATGCCCCATTATGAACCCCATGCGTTTTCACAGCCCCATCTGCCCCTGCTGTTTCACCGGGGCTGTATTCATGGGGGGTATCCGGTGCCGCCCCACTGGCAGGAGGATCTGGAACTGCTATATGTGCTGGAGGGGGAGGCAACCCTGATGGTGGACGGCATCCCCCATGCACTGGCGCCGGGGAACCTGGCTGTCATCAGTGCCAACCGGCTCCATGGGGTGGCATCCGGCAGCCCGGAATTCCGGTATTACTGCCTGATTCCGGACCGAAAATTCTGCCGGGCCGCCGGGCTTCCTTCTTCTGCCTCTGCCCTGACCGTGGTGGGGGACGGCTGCCAGGTGCAGCCGTTGTTCCGGGAATTGGAGGGCATCCTGTCAACGCAGGCCCCCTGTTATTCTCAGGAGGCGCAAGCCGTGCTGCTTCGTCTGTTGGTCTGGGTGTTCCGGAACCGCCGCGCCTCTGTGCCCGAAGTGGCCAATGAAGGGCATCTGGCTGTGGTGCGGGCCGCCATGGATTACATTGTGGCGCACCTGGATCTGCCGGCCGGGCTGGATGCCTTGTGCCAGGCGGTGGGCTACAGCAAATATTATCTGTGCCACGCCTTCAAGGAGGCCACCGGTATGACGGTGGTGGAATATTGGAACCGCCGCCGGTGCATGGCCGGTATGGAGCTGATGCAGGGGGGCATGTCGGTGGGGGAGGCCGCCAAGGCCCTTGGCTTCGGCAGCGCCGCCTATTTTTCCCGGGTCTATAAGCAGACCATGGGAACCGCGCCGTCGGCCGACCGCAGAAAGGAATTGCCGGTTTCCTGAAAGCTTATCTTATTTTGCTTTTTAATTATATTCTTTTGCCGGATTCCCTTGGATTTATTGACAATATTGCTTTTGTGGAGTATAACAAGGACGGACGCCAAAGGGGCGTTCTGAAGTCCCTGTTATACTCTTTTTTTGTTTCTATTTTTTTGTTGGGAGGAAGTTTTTATGCGTTCATTGCACACATGCTTAGCCAGCTTGCTGGCAGCCGCCCTGCTGGTTGCATCGCTGCCGCTGTCGGTAGCTGCTGCGGATCCCCTCCTGCCGGAGGAAAATCTGGCGTTGGGCTGCAAAACCCGGGTCAGTACGGTGTACGGCGGAGCGGATGCCTATTCCCCGGTGCAGCTGACCGACGGCGACGTGGGGCATCTGTCCCGCTGGGCCGCTGCGGAGGAAGATACCGCCGCCTGGTGTCAGGTGGCCCTTGGCCGGGCGGCCGGGGTGGATCGGGTGCTGCTCTTGGAGGATACGGTTTACGGCCAGCGGGTCAGCAGCATTTCCCTGTCCTATTGGGATGGGGCAGACTGGGTTCCGCTGGAAGCCCGGGTTGCATGGGAAACCGGAACCGATGGGGAAGGGCGCAGCTACCGGCTGTACACCCTGCAGTTTGCCCTGGTGTACACCACCGGCCTGCAGCTGGAGCTGGCGGCGGAGAAGGGGCCGGCCATCCGGGAGCTGGCGGTGGAGAATACCTCCGGTTCTGATCTGACGGCCCGGGAGATCACCCTGGACGGTCAGCCGCTGGAGGGGTTCTCTCCCACCCGGTTTACCTATGATGTGGTGGTGCCCGGGGCCAGGACGCCTACGGTGGCCTGCCCCAACGGCCAGGTGACCCAGGCTGCCGCTTTCAGCGGGGCCGCCACGGTGACGGTGTCGGAAGGAACCGTTTCCAATATCTATACCATTCATTTTTATCAGGAGGACGGATTTATGGTGAATACTGTTTGGGACGCGCATAAATACAGCGCCATTTCCGGGGCATCCCAGAATGCTTCTGCCCCCGACGGCAGCGCCGTGGGGAATTTTACTGCCGGCGGATACCTGGCCTACGGCAAGGTGGATTTCGGGGACGGCCAGGCCAAGACGTTTATGGCCACCTTGTGTGCTGGGTCAGCCGGCGTGTTGGAGCTTCGGTTGGATGCGCCTGACGGGGCTTTGATTGGCACCCTGCAATGGGAACAGACGGCTGCTTTCCGGGAGTTTTATGGGGCTCTGGAACCGGCGACCGGCGTCCATACCCTGTATTTGGTGTCCCCGGCCGCGGCGGCGGTTTCTCTGGATACCTTTGTTCTCTCCAGCTATCACGGCGCCGAAACGGCGGAGGAAACAGAGGCCCGCATGGCCTGGTTCCGGGAGGCCCGTTACGGGGAATTTATTCACTTTGGAGCCTATGCCAATTTTCCCTTTGCCCCGGATTTCACCGGCTACGGCGAGTGGGTGATGTACAACCAGAAAATTTCCCGCGTCGACTATGAGCAGTTGTGCGTTTCCACCTTCAACCCTACGGAATTTGACGCCGAAACCATTGTGGCCAATGCCCAGGCCGCCGGCGCCCGGTACATGGTTTTCACCTCCAAGCATCACGAGGGCTTCTCCATGTATGACACCGATATTGCCGGGTTCGCCGGGTATGATCTGATGGATTACGGCCTGTACCAGGGGGAGGATCCCATCGCCGGCCTGTCGGCTGCCTGCCAGGAAGCGGGGATCCGTTTTGGCTGTTACTACTCCATTATGGATTGGCATCATGCCACCCAGTCGGACTTGGGCGCCCGGATTTCCGACAAGGCCGCCTATGTGGCCGATATGAAGGGCCAGCTCCGGGAGCTGATCCAGAAGTATGATGTGGATTTGCTCTGGTTTGACGGGGAATGGAACGATTGGTGGACAGAGGAGGACGGCCAGGAGCTGTACACCTACCTGCGAACCCTGAAGCCCTCTCTGATCATCAACAACCGGGTGGGAAAGCGGAACCGGACCGACGGGGACTACGGTACCCCCGAGCAGGAGATTCCGGCCAACGGCCTGGATTATGACTGGGAGTCCTGCATTACGATGAACGATTCCTGGGGCTACGTGGCCCATGATACCAACTGGAAGTCCCCCCAGTGGATCATCGAATCTTTGGTGAACACCTCCTCTAAGGGAGGAAATATGCTGCTGAACGTTGGTCCCGACCCTACCGGGGTGGTGCCGGAATCCTGCCTGGAAAATATGCGTGTCGCCGGGGCGTGGCTGGAGGCTTACGGGGAGAGCATCTACGGCACCACCGCCTCCCCCTTCAGCAGCACCCTGTCCTTTGGCGCCGCCACCAAACGGGAAGGGAAGCTGTATCTCCATGTGTTGCAGTTCCCGGAGGACGGCAAGCTGCTGGTGCCTGCCATTTCCAATCAGATCCGTTGTGTTTCGGCGCTGGGGCAGGCAGGAGCTTTGGGCTGCACCGCCGGCAACGGCTTTTTGGAGATTGACCTGTCCGGGGTAACGCCGGTGGAATATGATACGGTCATTGTCCTGGAGGTGGAGGGGATTCCCACCCAGGCGGCGGACTCCTATCTGAATCATAATCTGGCCCTGACAGCAACAGCCACCGCCGACGATGTCTATTTTGGCGACGCCAATTATGACGGTGCCAAGGCCGCCGACGGGGACAGCAGTACCCGCTGGGCCACCGGGGACGGTATCACCGCCGCCGCTTTGACTTTGGATTTCCCGGCCGACACCGCCTTCAATACCGTGACGCTGGAGGAGTGTACCGATTGGGGCGCCCGGGTGCAGGATTTTGTCCTGGAATACTGGGACGGCAGCAGTTGGCAGACAGCTGCCGCCGCCACCGGTATGGGCAGCGGCAAGACCCTGTCCTTTGCTCCCGTCACCACCACCCGGCTGCGGCTGCGTATCCTGAATTGCCTGGAGGACATTTCCGGCGGCCCCTCCATCCGGGAGCTGGCGGTTTACAACCTGGATCTGGAATCCAGTACCCCTGTGCAGCAGATCCAGCCGGGGGATCTGAACGCCGATGGCAGCCTGTCCGTCACCGATGTGGTGTTGCTCCGGAAGGCCATTTTAAACGGCGGCTTTGCCCCGGTGGGGGATCTGAACCGTGACGGTGCCTTGTCGGTAACCGACGTGGTGCTGCTCCGGAAAGCCATTTTGGCAGAAAAGGGATAACAACGAAACAAAACGGATCCAAAGAACCGGGGGATGTCCTCCCGGTTCTTTCTTTTCCCAAGCGGCCCTTCCCCAAAAGGGGGGAGGCTCCCCGGCGTTCCGCACAACGCACCCTGTCAAATCCGCATCTCCCCGATGTTTTGCCCCCGCAAATTCCACACCGACCCCCTCTCCCTTTTCGCGCAAAAAAAGGAACCGGGCTGCCATTGGCAATCCGGTTCCTTCCTTTTTTCTATCCTGCGGATTTTATGAATCCCCTGCCAAGATCGCTTTGCGCAATAGCACCACATCGGTGACAGAGAGGGCTTGGTCTCCGTTCATGTCGCCCATTGGCTGGAAATCGTTGTTCAGAATAGCCTTCCGCAGGAGCACCACATCGGTGACGGACAGGCTGCCGTCGGTGTTTAGATCCCCCAGCAGCAGGGCCAGGCCGCAGTCCACACAAACACCGTCCACAAACCGATGCACTGTAACGGCAACTTCTGTGCTGGCGCCGCTGTCCAGGTAGGCCGTAATGACAGCGGTGCCGGCGCCGGTTGCCAACAGGAAGCCGTTTTCATTCACTTCCACCACATCGGGGTTGCTGCTGCGGAAACGTACCAGCCGGTTTTCCGCTGTTTCGGAGGTGAGGGTGGCGTTGATTTTGGCAGTGTCCTGGTAGTTCAGGGTGATCTGGGTTTTGTCCACCACAACCTGGTTGTCTTCTCCCTCCCCGCTGCTGTAGAGGGATTCATATACCGTACGGTAGGTGTAATCGGTCAGATTTTCCTGGTTGTTGTCCTGCACATTCTGCAGGGTGATCTCAAAGACATCCCCCAGGGACATGGTGATGCCGGAATCGTAGAAGGAAACCATGTTCTCCCCGACGCTGACCCGAAATGCGTAGCTGCTGGCGCTCTGGTCAGTGAAATCCCAGCTTTGGCCGGAGTTCAGGCAGGTGACGTGAACGGTGGTGTCCCCGGTGACGGTGTAATTCCGGAAGAACTTGGCGGTAAACATATTGGTGCTGCCGGCCTCCTGCGGCATGATCCCCGCTGGCGGCCAGGCCACCAAATCCACATCGGCGGCATGGTAGCCACTGAATTTCTGGGCGCTTTGGGTGGTGAAGGAAAGCCCGGTGGGAATGGAACTGCCAATGCCAAAATCCGTCCAGTAGGGATCCAGCAAATTGTACCGGTGCCCCCGGGAATAATATTGGCCGGAGCCGTAGGAGTCCTCCAGGGCGTTGGAGATGCCCTGGATAATATCCCCCATAAACAGGTTCTCACCGCTGCCGTTTTGGGCCAGCGCATAGAAGGCATCGGAAACCCCCTCCGGCTGGGGTGGATAATGCGGCGAGGGATTGGAGATCCCGTTGAGGGATAAATACATGGTCAGGGCCGCCTTGCATTGGGCGCCGTGGGCCAGCTCTTCGTTGAGCTGCAGCGGATCCAGCCCGGCGGCAATGCGGATGGCGTTCAGATATCCCGTGGCGCCCTCCAGGCATTTGGCGTTTATGGTTCCCTCTTGGATGGGCAGGGTGTCATATTGTGGCTCCACGTCAAAATAATCGGGTGCGCTGTTGAAGCTGTCCACACTGTCCATATATTCCTGCCGGGCAGCAGCCAGCAGGGCCTTTTCCCGGTCGGTGTATTCCACCGGCGTCTTTTCCGTAAAAAAGGCGGGATTCAAAAAGCCTACGGTGGTGGTTTGGCAGGAGTCAAAGGAAAATACAGGTGTTCCGTCGTTGTTGGCCGTATAATGATAGGCGTATTGGGCCAGCTTCAGCGGGTTGGGGTACCAGTATCCGAAAAAGGAGACAGCGCCGGTGTAGACCAGCTGGAAGTCCTGGCTGCCGGTGGCCCGGCAGTAAGCATAAAGGTCACTGTTGTTTTCCACCAGCTGCATTTGGGTGTAAAAGGTGCGGGGGTCAAAGGTGACTGGTGTCTGGTAGCCGTAGAGGGTAGTGATGGCGTTCCACATCTCCACCGCGTGCTGCCAAATCGCCATGCTGTACGCCGTGCGGTGGGCATCCCACTGTTCCTCGGTAAAGCTGGCCCGGTCGGTGTAGCCCAGGAAGGCGGTTAGGGTGTCGTTCTTGCTGTAATCGTAATAAAACTCGCCCCGGTGGACGTAGTAGTCCTCTGCGTCCCCGTAGCTGTAGGTCCCCTGGAATCCCTCCATGATGGTGCAGTAGGAGGTGATTTGCCCGGCGGCGTTGGTGTCCAGATACAGAAAATCGGCGTAGTTTTCGCCGTAGAAGGTGTAGGCATTGCCGCCAAACAGGGAAACGGTGGTCAGCCGGGGCGTGCCGAAATCCTGCTGCACTTGTTCCAATGTTTCATTGGCGTACAGATGCTTGCTGCCGATGGTCAGCAGCAGGGTGTTCTCTGCCGCAAAGGCGGTGCCGCAGCAGGAGACGGCCAGCAGAAGACTGATGGCCAGAGCAAGGGTAGCTTTGCATAATTTTTGCATGGTCTGATCCTTCCTTTCATTGGTTCCTGGTTTTACTATAATCGGAAGGGAACGACTTGTCAATAGGTTTTTCCGCGATTTTTCGTCTTTGCATCCGGCCGGTATGGAAGCAAACGGCGCCGGAGACCATCAGGCTTCCGGCGCCGTCTGTCGTTTTTTTATTTCACCCGGGGCAGTTCAGTCATACGCAGGGTGGTGCAGCCGTAGGGGAGGAATTTTACTGTGACAGGTTCTCCCATGGGTTCCCGGTGCTGCGGCTCCCGGGCGGCCACCTTGGAGTAGCCGGGTTGGGTGCCCCAGTCAATTTCTGCCACCTTGCCGGTCATGGATAACGGGCCGTTGGCCGTGTCAAAGGGGCGGGTGTAGTCATCGTTTTCCTGCAGGGTGAAGTCTTCCCCGGCGAAGGCATAGTTCCACTTGGATTTGGGCAGTACGTCGTAGTCGCAGTAGGGGAATTTCCGTTGGACACCGTCCTTTTCGTACTCGTTTTTGACCCATTCCTCCTCAATGGCCACCGACCAGAACAATGGCCCGCGCCGCAGGGCTACCAGCTCCCGGGGCCGCTGCACAAAGGCAAATTCCATGGTGAACCGCACTTCTACGGTTTCCACGCCCTGCCAGGTTCTGGTGACAGTGTGGATCTCCCCAGTGGGCACGGCCTGGCCGTCTACGGTGGCAGCCGCTACAAAGCCGGGAATCCGGATCCCCAGATCAAAGGTCACCGGCTTGTCGGCGGTAACCACATAGGTCAGGGTATCCCGGAAGGGGTAGAGGGTTTGCAGCTCCACCGTCACATTGGCGTCCCCGATGTTTGCCGCCACCGAAGCGGGGGCCAGGGCCGCCGAGACAATGCCGTTTTTGCTGCGATAGAAGGTGGCCAGGGCGAACTTGGGCCACCCCTGATTGAAGTTGGCAGTGCAGCAGCCATAGTTTGGCTCCAGGCCCAGCCGGTTGGATTCCGGACTGTTGGTGAGAAACAGCTGCTGCTCCATGCGATAGCAGGCGATCTGGTTGGTTTGCTGGTCGTACTGATGGGTCCACATGTCCGGGCTGCAGGCGGCGGGCAGGGCGTTGTAGGCCAGCTGCTCCAGCCGGTCCAGCCATTTGACTTTGCCGCCTGCTGCGAAGATGGTTTCAAAGGAATACATGGCTTCCACCACCGAGCAAAGCTCACTGCCCTGAATGGGGCTGTCCCCGGCCAGACACTCGTCCCCGGTGAAATGTCCCACCGCCATGCCGTGGTATTTCTGCAGGGTGTCGTACATGAGCTGGGCCAGAGAATCGTTGTCCACCCGTTCCACCAGCCGGGAGATCAGGGCCTCCACCTTATACGCCATGGCCAGGTTCACCACATGATTCTGGAAGCCCCAGCGGTTTTCCGGTTCCTGATCCCGCCAGTTTTCAAAAAGGGCCCGGAAGTTGACCCCCTGGGAATAAATTTCAATGGCCAGATCCAGCAGCCAATCCTCCGGCCGCCGCTCATAGATCCAGTAAATGGGAATCAGGCATTCAAACCAGCGATACAGCCCCCAGCCAAACAGGGTATTGCCGTGGACGTGGTCGCAAAATTGCTTCAGCGCCCGGTAGAGACTTTCCTCAATTTTCCCCTCCGGATCGCCGGTGCAGTCGGCGTACAGGGCCATGACCTTGCCAATGAGCATGAGGGCCCACATGTCGTAGCGGCCCCGCTCCTCCTGCGTGCAGGGGCAAATCCAGCCGTCCTCCTGCTGGCCTGCCAGAATGGCGTCCATGTACCGTTGGGCCCGGTTTATCATGTCCTGATCCCGCAGCAGGAAGGCCAAAGGAATGAAGCCGTCCAGCCAGTAGGGTACCCGCTCCCAGCCTTCCCGATCGCCGCCGACCCAGCGGGAATCCTGCACGTCCGGCCAGATTTTGTCCAGATTGCCCGAAAGCCCCGCCGCCTGGATTTCCAGTTGCTGCCGCAGCCATCCGGTGGGAACAATTTCCTGGGCGGTAAAGGGGATGTAGGTGTTTTCTTTTAACATCGGATCAACCTCCTTGATTGTCATTACTCTCACACTTTAGCATACTTTTCTAAAAAAGGAAAGGCCGAAAAAATCCAAAATTAGTGAGAAAAATCGGGATAAAAAGCGCAGGGGGTGTCTTTTTGTTCCAGAAAAATGGGTTTTATGCCGTATAGGTTTCTCCAGGTAAATCCTTGTTTTGTTCTTTCGGAACTGCCAATGGGAACGGTCCATCGCCATCTTTTGGGCCGGATGCCGGGCATAATTCGTATCCTCCGGGCATTTTTTTCATATACTAATATGGATATCCGGAACTTTCATGAGAAAGAGGGCTTTTATCATGTGTGGTATTGCAGGAGAAATTGTATGCAAGGAGACATTGCGGCAGGAGGATCCCCGCTATCGAAACATACAGGCGGTGCTTCGCCGCCGGGGGCCGGATCAGTCAGGCATTTACTGTGACGGCCGGGTGGCCCTGATTCACGACCGGCTCAGTGTCATTGATCCGGAAGGGGGCTGCCAGCCCATGTGCTGTCAGGACGCCGGACGCAGTCTGACCCTGGTGTATAACGGGGAACTGTATAATACGGAGGAGATCCGCCGGGATTTGAAACAGTTGGGCTATGCGTTTGCCGGCCACTCGGATACCGAGGTGGTGTTGAAGGCCTACGCCGCCTGGGGGGCCGATTGTGTGAACCGCTTCAATGGAATCTTTGCCTTTGCCGTCTATGAAGATGTGACCGGCCGGCTGTTCTTGGCCCGGGACCGGATGGGGGTGAAGCCGCTGTTTTACGCCCAGTTCCCGGAGGGGCTGGTGTTTGCATCGGAATTGAAAGGGATTCTGGCATCGGAGCGGATCCGGCCGGTGCTGGATCGGGAAGGTCTTTGTGAGATTATGCTGCTGGGGCCCGGCCGCACGCCGGGCTGTGGCGTCTTTCAAGGCGTCCGGGAGGTACCAAGAGCCCATTGCGGGTATTGGCAGGCAGGGCGGTTGACCCTGGAGCCCTATTGGGTGCTGCGCCAGGAGCCCCATACCGAAAGCCTAGAGGAAACGGCCGAGCATGTGCGCTTTCTGGTGACAGATGCCATACGCCGGCAGCTGGTGTCGGATGTGCCGCTGGGAACCTTTTTGTCCGGGGGACTGGATTCTTCCCTGATTTCGTCGGTGACCGCCCGGGCTTTCCGGCAGGAGGGCAAGACCCTGCAAACCTTCACGGTGGATTACGCCGATAATGACAAATTTTTCCGTCCGGGGAAGTTCCAGCCCAATACCGATTCGGATTTCACCGGCTTAATGAACGATTACCTGGGGGCGGAGGATCATAAGGTGATTTTGGACACCCCCGCCCTGGTGGAAGCCCTGTTTGACGCGGTGGACGCCCGGGATCTGCCGGGAATGGCCGATGTGGACGCCTCCCTGCTGCTGTTCTGCCGGGAGATCCGCAAGCATTGTACCGTGGCTTTGTCCGGGGAGTGCGCCGATGAGGTGTTCGGCGGCTATCCCTGGTATCGGGATCCGGAAATCCGGGCCCGGGCCGGGTTTCCCTGGGCCCAGTCCACCGACTATCGGGCCGGGTTCCTGCGGCCGGAGCTGGCGGAGAAAATCGACCCCGCCGACTATGTGGACAGCCGCTATCGGGCCACCTGTGCCGCCGCCCATAAGCTGGAGGGCCTGTCCCGGCAGGAGTCCCGGATGCAGGAAATGATGCTGTTGAACGTGGACTGGTTCATGCAGACTCTGCTGGACCGGAAGGATCGTATGAGTATGTACAATTCTCTGGAGGTGCGGGTACCCTTCTGCGATTATCGCATTGTGGAGTATCTCTACAGTGTGCCATGGGAGATGAAGGATCACCAGCATTATGAAAAGGGACTGCTGCGGTATGCCATGGAGGGGTATCTCCCCAAGGAGGTGCTGTGGCGCAAGAAAAGTCCCTATCCCAAGACCCATAATCCTTCTTATTTCCAGGCGGTGTCGGCCCGACTCCGGGAGATCCTTGGGCGGCCTGACGCCCCCATTTTCCGTCTGGTGGAGCCGGCCGCCCTGGAAGGGCTGTTTACCGCTGAAAAGCCCTGGCCTTGGTACGGCCAGCTGATGGCTACCCCCCAAACCATCGCCTATTTGCTTCAGCTGAATTACTGGCTGGAAAAGTACCGGGTGGAAATCCGGATCTAGCGGGGATTCTTCGTTGACAAACCATGGGATCCGGGGTATAATTTCCCTATAGCTTTGAAGAAATAGGAGGTTATCCCCATGCAATTCAATTATTATATTCCCACCCGTATTTTGTTCGGCCCCGGTAAACTCCAGGAGCTGCATTTGCAGGAGCTGCCGGGCAAAAAGGCCATGATTGTCATTTCCAGCGGCAAGTCTACCCGGGCCAACGGATACCTGGCCGCGGTGGAGCGGGAGCTGGATCTGGCCGGCGTGTCCCATATTGTCTATGATAAGATTCTCCCCAACCCGGTAAAGCGCCATGTGATGGAGGGCGGCCAAATTGCCCGGGAGCAAGGTGTGGATTTCATTGTGGGCCTGGGGGGCGGTTCCAGTATTGATGCCGCCAAGGGCATTGCCGTTATGGCCACCAACCCCGGCGACTATTGGGATTATGTCACCGGCGGCTCAGGGAAGGCCCTGCCGTTGGTGGAGAAGCCCCTGCCGGTGGTGGCCATTACCACCACCGCCGGAACCGGTACCGAGGCCGACCCCTGGACGGTGACCACCAAGGAGGAAACCAATGAAAAGATCGGCTACGGTGGAGAGGGATCCTTCCCGGTGCTGTCCGTGGTGGATCCCCAGCTGATGACCACCGTGCCGCCGGCGCTTACGGCCTACCAGGGGTTTGACGCCCTGTTCCATTCCACCGAGGGCTATTTGAATAATACTCATTACACCCTGTCGGATCTTTATGCGCTGGAGGCCATTCGTCTGATCGGGGAGGGCTTGGCCGCCGCCGTAAAGGATGGCAATGATCTGGAGGCCCGGACCAAGGTGGCCTTGGCCAATACCCTGTCTGGCTTTGTGGAGTCCACCTCCGGCTGTACCTCCGAGCATTCCCTGGAGCATGCCATGAGCGCTTATCACCCCAATTTGACCCATGGCGCCGGATTGATTATGATCAGCCTGGCCTATTACACCCATTTTGCTGGGACCCACGCCTGTGATGAACGGATGGTGCGGATGGCCCAGGCCTTGGGTAAGACCGACGCCAAAGAACCCATGGACTTCGTCACCGCCCTGGCCGATCTGCAAAAGGCCTGCGGTGTAGACCAGCTGAAAATGTCTGAATGGGGCCTGACCCGGGAGGAGCTGCCTACCATTCTGGCCTGCGCCCGGGATACCATGGGCGGCCTGTTCCAGGTGGATCCCGCCCCGCTTACCGATGCCGATGTTCTGAAAATTCTGGAGGATTCTTACCGGTAATTGGCGGGGTGCAGCGCCTTTCCATTGGGAAAGAATCGGAGGTTTCCGCGTAAGGGGGGTGCCCTCCTGCCAAAGGCCACGGAAACGGAAGACTGCGTCTGTCCCCATCCAAGGCTGTTCCTTTCTCGCCCAATGGCTGGGGTGAGTCTTGACGGCCTCTGCCATGGCGTTACAGCCGCTTCCCGGAAGGCCACCGCCCTATAACGAAAAAATCAACCTTTGGGAAAAACCAACCGTTGGAAAAAACGAACCGTTGTTTTCTAAAAACAGGAGCCCTGCTGCTTTACAGGCTCCTGTTTTTGTGTTATAATAAACGGTAATAAAACCTATGGATTTGATGGAATATCCTATGAAATACGGAGGAATACGATTATGACGGTACAGGAAATTCAGGAACAAATCATCCGGCTGAAGCAGGAGCAGGATGTCTGCATTTTGGCCCATAGCTATCAGGCCCATGAAATTCTGGAGGTGGCCGATTATACCGGCGACTCCTATAAGCTGGCGGTGGACGCCAAGTCCGCTCCCCAGAAGACCTTGCTGATGTGCGGGGTGCGCTTTATGGCCGAAACGGCCAAGATGCTTTCTCCGGAGAAAAAGGTGCTGCTGTCCAACCCGGTGGCCGGCTGTCCCATGGCTGAGCAGATGGACAAGGAGATGATCTCCGCCGTTAAGGCCCAGCACCCGGAATATGCCGTGGTAGCTTATATTAATACCACCGCCTCCCTGAAAACCGTCTGTGACGTCTGCGTCACCTCCTCCTCGGCGGTGAAAATCGTCAAAAAAATGCCGGAAAAGGATATTTTGTTTATTCCCGACTGTAATCTGGGGGCCTTTGTGGCCAAGTCCTGCCCCGAGAAGAATATCAAGCTGCTGCAGGGCGGATGTCCCGTCCATGCCCGGGTGGCGCCCCGGGTGGTGGCCGAAGCCAAAGCAGCCCATCCCAACGCCCTGTTCCTGGTGCATCCCGAGTGCGTCCCCGCCGTCACCGAGCAGGCCGATTATGTTGGTTCCACCGCCGGGATTATGAACTTTGCCCGGCAGTCTGACGCCAAAGAATTTATCATCGGTACCGAAATCTCCATTGCCGAGCATTTGCAGTACGAATGTCCGGAGAAGCAGTTCTACCCCCTGACCAAGGATCTGATCTGCCCCAACATGAAATCCACCACTCTGGTAGATGTGCTCCATGTGCTGCAGGGAACCGCCGGGGAGGAGATTGTCATGGATCCGGAGGAGATTGTTGCCGCCCGGAAATGTATTGATAAAATGATTGAATTGGGTTAAAGGAGTTTTGAACATGGAAACGATTTCCAGAGAACAGGCATTTGCATTATTGCAGAAGTATAATCAGGAGCCTTTTCATATTCTCCACGCTTTGACGGTGGAGGGAACCATGCAGTGGTTTGCAGGGCAGCTGGGTTATGGCGACGATGCGGAATACTGGGGCATCGTGGGTCTGCTGCATGACATTGATTTTGAGCAGTATCCGGATCAGCACTGCACTGCCTGCGTCTCCATGTTGCAGGAGGCCGGCGTGGGGGAGGATGTCATTCACGCCGTCTGCTCTCATGGCTATGGCCTGACGGTGGACGTGGCTCCTGCCCATGAGATGGAGAAGGTGCTGTATGCCGTGGACGAGCTCACCGGTCTGATCGGGGCAGCCGCCCGGATGCGCCCCTCCGGCAGTGTTCAGGATATGGAGCTGAAAAGCCTGAAAAAGAAATTTAAGGATAAAAAATTTGCCGCCGGCTGTTCCCGGGAGGTAATTGCCAGCGGGGCAGAGATGCTGGGTTGGGAGCTGGATCATCTTCTGGAGCAAACCATTCTGGCCATGCGTTCCTGCGAAGCCCGGATCAATGCCGCCATGGAGGCGCTCCAGGCATGAAGCCACGGGCCATTGTCGCTATGAGCGGCGGGGTGGACAGTTCTGTGGCCGCCCTGCGTATGCTGGAAGCCGGTTATGACTGTATCGGCGCCACCATGCATCTGTATCATAATGAGGACATCGGCGTCTGCCGGGAGAAAACCTGTTGCTCCGCCGATGATATTGAGGATGCCCGCAGCGTGGCCGCCAGTCTGGGCATGCCTTATTATGTCTTTCAGTTTGACGGGGATTTCCGGCGGCAGGTCATGGATCGGTTTGCCAACGCCTACATGGCCGGTGCCACCCCCAACCCCTGTATCGACTGTAACCGGTTTTTGAAGTTTGACCGGCTGCTGCGCCGGGCGGAGGAGCTGGCGTATGAAAATGTGGCCACCGGCCATTATGCACGGATTTTCCGGTCAGGGGATCGCTGGCTGCTGCAAAAGGCGGTGGATGCCTCCAAGGATCAAAGCTATGTGCTTTATGCCATGACCCAGCATCAGCTGGAACATACCCGGTTCCCTCTGGGGGAGTTAACGAAGGTTCAGGTGCGGGAGATTGCAGAGGCCCATGGTTTTGTCAATGCCCGGAAGCATGACAGCCAGGATATTTGTTTTGTTCCCGACGGGGACTATGCCGGGTTTATTGAGCAGCATACCGGCCGCACCTTTCCCCCTGGTGATTTTGTGGATATCCGGGACGGTAAGGTTCTGGGGCAGCATAAGGGGTTGATCCGTTATACCGTGGGTCAGCGGAAGGGGCTGGGTCTGGCTTTGCCCCAACCCATGTATGTCTGCCGTAAAGATCTGGAGAAGAACCAGGTGCTGCTGGGGCTGAACCAGCAACTGTTTTCCAGATCTCTGGATGCCGCGGATATCAATTTGATTGTAACGGACCGGCTGGACGCGCCCTTGCGGGTTCAGGCCAAGGTGCGCTATCGTCAGGAGGCGCAGTGGGCCACCGTGGAGCAAACCGGAGAGGATACCCTCCATGTGGAGTTTGACCAACCCCAACGGGCCATCACCCGGGGGCAGGCCCTGGTGCTGTACGACGGCGATATCGTGGTGGGCGGCGGTACGATTCTGTAAAATATGTCGGTGAAAAAGGAGGTACCGGAAATGGATCAACGCAACCCCAAATTAAAGACCGGGGAAGAAACCAACCGTGTCAACTCCAAGCCGAAAACCGGGGATGAAACTATCCGTGCCAATTTGCGTCCCCATGCTGGTCATCGAAAGCGTTTGAAGAGTCGGTTTCTGGAGCAGGGGCTGGAGGGTTTTGAACCCCATCAGGCGCTGGAACTGTTGCTGTTTTATGGAATCCCCCAAAAGGATACCAATGAAATTGCCCATCGGTTGTTGGATACCTGCGGCTCCTTTCAGAAGGTGATGGAGGCGTCCCGGGAGCAGTTGCTGTCAGTGAACGGGGTGGGGGAGAATGTGGCCACCCTGCTGCAATTGATTCCTGCCCTGGCCCGGTACTATGCCCAGCATCAGGATGTGGTACAGGTTCGGTTCGAGCATCCGGATGATGTGGGCCGCTTTTTGCAAGGTTGCTATACCGGCTATACCCATGAGGTAATTTCCATTTTGACCATGAACGATTTGAGTGAAATTGTTTCTTTTGATATTCTTTCCAACGGCGACCTGGGGCAGGCTCAGCTTTCCATGCGGAACCTGGTTACCCTGGTGATGAAGCATAACGCCACCTCTGTGATTCTTTGCCATAATCACCCCAGCGGGTTTGCCCTGCCCTCTCCGGCAGATTTGAAAACCACCCTGCAGGTGAAGAATGCCTTGCAGAGTATCGGGGTGAAGTTAATAGATCATTTTGTCCTAGGCGCAGACGACTTTATTTCCATGGCCATGTCCAAGCGATATAAGCAGTATTTTCGTTGAAATCAGCAGAATAAAAAATAGCGCTGCATCTTTCCGGAATTCCCCGGAAGAATGCGGCGCTATTCTTGTTTTTTGGCGTATACAGTATATCCGTTTAGAATTTATCCAGATAGCCGATCTTTTTCATGACCTTGCCCAGGGTACGGCCGGCCACCTTGGCAGCCTTGTCGGCGCCTTCCTGATAGATCTGGTTCAGATAGGCCTTGTCGGCGATGAGCGCCTCATACTTTTCCCGGATGGGACGCAGTTCCTCCACCACAGCCTCTCCTACCGTCTTTTTGAAGTCTCCGTAGCCTTTGCCCTCAAATTCAGCGGTAATCTGGTTGGGGGTCTGGCCGGTGACGGCGGCGTAAATGCCGATCAGGTTGTTGATGCCGTCTTTCCCTTTGCCGATGCAGACCCTGGCGTCCGAATCGGTAACCGCCCGTTTAAACTTACGCATGATGTCCTCCGGTTTGTCCAGAATGGCGACCCAGGCGTTGACATTTTCATCGGACTTGGACATTTTGCGGGTGGGTTCCTGCAGGGACATGACCCGGGCGCCGATTTTGGGAATGTAGGGCTTGGGAATGGTCAGCACGTCACCGTACAGATTGTTGAACCGGGTGGCAATGTCCCGGCAGAGTTCCACATGCTGCTTCTGGTCCGCTCCCACCGGCACGAAATCCGGCCGATACAGCAAGATGTCGGCCGCCATCAGGGACGGATAGGTGAATAACCCAGCATTGATATTGTCCGCATGTTTTTGGGACTTGTCCTTGAACTGGGTCATCCGGGACAGCTCCCCGAACTGGGTGTAGCAGGACAGAATCCAGGCCAGTTGGGAATGGGCCGCCACATGGGACTGGATAAACAGGATGCTGCGAGCCGGATCCAGACCGATGGCCAGCAACAGGGCAGCGGTGGTTTTGATCTGCTGCCGGAAGGCGGCGGGATCCTGCCGGACGGTGATGGCGTGCAGGTCGGCTACGGCGAAGAAGCATTCGAACTCTTCCTGCATGGCGACCCAGTTTTTCAAGGCTCCCAGGTAATTGCCCAGGGTCAGCATTCCCGAAGGCTGAATGCAGCTTAAGGCCCGTTTCTTTTGGATGACAGTTTCTTCCATGATACTTGGCTCCTTATTTGATCATCTCGGCAGCGACCTGCCCCAGAATTTCCATGCCCTGCACCATTTGTGCATCGGTGGGGGTGGAGAAATTCAGCCGGAAGGATTGGCAGGGCTCACTTTCGTCCATGAGGAAGGCGACTCCCGGCACGGTAGCCACCCCCCGCTTGACGGCGGTGGTGCAGAATTCGTTCATGTTGACCCCATCCGGCAGGGTGCACCAGAGAAACAGGCCGCCCTCCACCGGGTGATAGGTGATGCCCCGCGGCGCCAGATGCTTCTCAATGAGGTCCATCATCAGGCCGGCTTTCCGGGCATAGATTTTTTGAATCTCCCGGAGATGGCCGGGGAAATCGTATTTGGTCAGGTAGTCGTAGGTCACCAGCTGGGCCCAGATGTTGGTATGCACGTCGCAAACCTGCTTGCAGACAATCTGCTTGGACAAAATGGGCTGGGGGGCGATGATGTAGCCCACCCGGATGCCGGGGGCCAGTACCTTGGAGAGGGATCCGGCGTAAATCACAATGCCGTCCGCATCCAGGCTTTTGATGGGGGGAACGTGGGTTCCGGCGAAGCGGGTGTCGCCGTAGGGGTTGTCCTCCAGAATCAGCACACCGTATTCCTTGGCCAGCGCGTAGAGCTTTTTGCGCTTTTCCCCGGACATGGTGACCCCGGAGGGATTCTGAAAGTTGGGAATGGTGTAAATAAATTTGGCGTTTGGCTCGGTTTTCAGCGCTTCTTCCAGCGCTTCCATGGACATCCCATCCTCTTCCACCGGCACGCCCCGGAGCTTGACGCCGTAGGAGCGGAAGGCGTTGAGAGAACCAATGAAGCTGGGGGATTCGCAGATGACCGTGTCCCCCTGGTTGCAGAGCACCTTGGTGGTCAGCTCCATGATCTGGTTGGCGCCGCTGGTAATGAGGATCCCGTCAAAGTCCCGGCCTGCGTTGTGGTTCTCCTTCATGTAGGTGGACAGATAATCCCGCAGAGGTTGATACCCTTCGGTGACGGCGTATTGCAGGGCGTCGATGGGGCGGTTCTGGAAGATGTCAGCGGAAATGGCCCGGACTTCCTCTACCGGGAAGGCATCCGGCGCCGGATTTCCGGCGGCAAAGGAGATCATCCCCGGCTGGGAAGTGTATTTGAGAATTTCCCGGATGGCCGAGGGCTGCAGCCCCAGAACCCGGTCAGCAAATTTGTATTCCATGAGTAAGGCTCCCTTTCCCAAAAATGTAGATACTCTATAATACCACATTTTTCCCTGTTTGAAAAGGGGGGGAGGCGCCGTTTGTGCAAAATTTTGTAGGCGGGAAGCCCCCCGCCCGGCCTGGAAACTGCCGGTGCTGCGTTGGAGAAGGCTGTGGCCATTCTGCGGCCTTGCTCCTGGTGCTGTCACGGAAGGGGACGGATGTAGGCAATGGAATCTGTTTCCCCCTGCAGCCGTTCCCAAAAAGGGAAGAAAGCCAGGGCGCAGCCGCGTATCCCTGTCACACTGGCGGGGATTCCGTTTTCCGCATAACCTTCTCGGACCCGATTCTGAAGGAAAATAGCCATTGATTTTCCCTGCGAAAGAGAGTATAATATATGAAATTATGTAGTATTGCCCAATGTGGCAGAGGAGTTTTAGTATGAAAGCTTGTTGTTTGCGGGGGCTTTCCCTGTTGCTGAGTCTGGCGTTGCTGCTGGGCGTCCTGGCCGGATGTAACGGTAAAACCGGCTCTCCCATCCAGATCAATGGCAAAACCCAGTACGTGGATTCGGTTCTGACCTTTGCCTATACCGACGAATCCACCGGGGAAACCCAGGAATATTCGGTGTCCCTGGATGAATACCGCTTTTACTTCCTGAGCCTGAAGGCCCAGATGGACGGCGGGGATGACAGCCTTTGGGATACGGATACCGACGGCACCTATCAGGCGATGCTGAAGCAGCAGGTCTATACTTATATTGTCACCACCTATGCGTCCCTGACCCTGGCCCAGCGGTACAGCTTGCGCCTGACGGCGGACGAGCAGGCCACCGTGTCCAGCCAGTATGCCGCAACGGTGGAGAGCTACGGGAACGAATCCACCCTGCTGGAGGCTTTGCGGGATACCGGCTATATGACCAAGGAGGTTTATCTCGCCCAGCTGGAGCAATACCTGCTCCAGTCCAAGGTGTACGATTATCTGTTTGGGGAGGGCGGCCCCATGGCAGTGTCCGGCTCCACGGAGGAACTGGCCGCGTTTGTTGCAGAAAACTTTGTCCGTGCCCAGCATGTCCTGGTGGAGGATGCGGAAACCGCCAATACCGTCCTGGCCATGGCTTACAGCGGCGCCGACTTCAACACGCTCATGGAGGAATACAATACCGATGAGGCGGAGGAAGCGGACGGGTATGTGTTCTGCCGCGGGGAAATGGTGTCGGCCTTTGAGGAGGCGGCTTTTGCCCTGGGGGAGGGCGGCATCAGCGATATTGTCCAAAGCGATTACGGCTACCATGTGATCAAGCGGCTGGAGCTGACGGATGACTATATCCAGGAAAATCTGGAGGATATGGTGTCGGAGTATGAGGCCGCGCAGTACAATCTTTTGCTGGACAGTGTGGCCAATGCCTTTACGGTGACTTACAACGAGTTTTACAGTCAGCTCAATATCAGCAATATGGTCATGGAGTAGCAGCCATTTTGTGGCGAATTTGGGAAGAATCTGGAGGCGTGTGGTTCTTGCAGAAGCAATATGATGTGATGATTGTAGGCGGCGGTGTGGCCGGCTTGTATGCGGCCTATCATCTGGGGCCGGAAGTACAGGTGCTCCTGGTCACGAAACAGGCGTTGACCTTGTGTAACAGTTCTCTGGCCCAGGGGGGCGTGGCGGCCGTATTGGACACCACCAATGACAGCTATGCGCTGCATTTTCAGGATACGATGATTTCCGGCCAGCACGAAAACCGGCCGGAGGCCGTCCGGGTTCTGGTGGAGGAAGGCCCTGACGATGTCCGGAAGGTCATCCGGTTGGGGGCCCAGTTTGATATGGAGAACGGTAAGCTCCACCAGACGCTGGAAGGGGCCCATTGCCGCCGGCGGATTGTCCACCATAAGGACTCCACCGGGGAGGAATTGGTGCGGGCGCTGTCCCAGACCGTGCGGGGGCTGCCCAATGTGGAGATCGTGGAGTATGCCCAGCTGGCCTTTCTGGATGGGGTGGAAGGCGGCTTTTACGCCGGCTTCCTGACCCAGAACGGCTATGAGACGACAGGGGCTTCCTATGTGATTCTGGCCACCGGCGGCATCGGCCGGGTGTATCAGTATACCACCAATTCTGCCATTGCCACCGGGGACGGCATCACGCTGGCCTACGACCTTGGCGCTAAAATTGAGCATTTAAGCTATGTGCAGTTCCATCCTACCGCCTTTGCAGCCCATCCCGGCCGGGAGCGGTTCCTGATTAGTGAAGCCGTCCGGGGGGAGGGGGCCTATTTGCTGAATTGTCAGGGCAAGCGGTTTATGGATCGGTATGATGACCGGCTGGAGCTGGCCCCCCGGGATGTGGTTTCCCGGGCCATTATGCTGGAGGAGCGCCGGGTTGGCTCGGATAAATTCTATCTGGACATTCGCCATCGGGGCGCCGCCTTTATTCAGGATCGGTTCCCCCTGATTTATTCCAGCTGCCTGAAAGAAGGGGTGGACATTACCAGTGCGTACATTCCGGTCTATCCCTGCCAGCATTATCTGATGGGCGGGATTGATGTGGATCTGTCCGCCCGCACCCGGGTGGATCGCCTGTATGCCATCGGTGAATGTTCCCATACCGGTGTCCACGGGAAAAACCGGCTGGCCTCCAATTCCCTGTTGGAAGCCCTGGTGTTTGGCCGCCGGGCTGCCCAGGATATTATGGCCCGGGGCGCTGCCGCCGGCGTGCTGACCGGTAAACCTCCGGTGCATCGGCTGGAGGGGGCGCCGCTGCCCACCGGGATCCGGACGCAAGTTCGGAATATTATGCAGCGGGCCTATTTTGTCATTTCCGACCAGGACGCAGTGGAGCGGGAGCTGCCTGCGGTAGAGTCCATCTGCCGCCGGCTGAACCAGACCCCCTTTGCCGTCAATCATGATTATCTGGAGGCCCGTTCCCTGGCCCGGGTGGCTTCCATTATTTTAAGGGAGGTTGCGAAACAATGATTCCTATGTATGTTGATGATATCATCCAGCGTGCCCTGCTGGAGGATATCAATTATGTGGACGCCGCCGCCGACTATTTGCTGCCGGATGACCAGATGGGAACCGGACGGTTCCTGGCCAAGGCCGACGGGGTGCTTTGCGGCCTGGAGGAGTGCCTGCGGGTCTTTACTTTGTTGGATCCTTCGGTCACCTTCCAGCGATTCCAAAAGGACGGCGACCTGCTGCAGAAGGGGGACTATATCGCTGCCGTGACCGGTCCGGTGAAAACCCTGCTGAAGGGGGAACGCACCGCCTTGAATTTGATTCAGCACCTGTCCGGCATTGCCACCGAGACCCACCGCTGCGTGGAGCTGGTGGCCGGCACCCGGGCGCAGATTACCGATACCCGCAAGACCCTGCCGGGGCTGCGAGCCCTGCAAAAATACGCCGTTACCTGCGGCGGCGGGAAAAACCACCGGTTTAATTTGTCTGATGCCGCCATGCTGAAGGATAACCACATTGACGCCGCCGGCGGCATTACTGCCGCGTTGCAAACCATCCGGGGCAAGCTGGGGCACATGACCAAGGTGGAGGTGGAAACCCGCAACCTGGAGGAGGTGCGGGAGGCGCTGGACGCCGGGGCCGATGTGATTATGCTGGATAATATGGATCTGGAAACCATGCGTCAAGCCGTGGCGATGGCCAACGGGAAGGTGCCTCTGGAGGCCTCCGGCGGCATTACCGCCGAAACCATCCGCGCCGTGGCTGAAACCGGGGTGGATATCATTTCCCTGGGCGCCCTGACCCACTCGGTCAAGGCCTTCGATATTTCCATGAAAATCAAGTAAACCACGAAGATCCAGGAAACCAGGAAGATCCAGGAAACCAGGAAGATCCAGGAAACAGATAGGGAAAGCAGGCCGCCTGAAACTGGGCGGTCTTTTTCTCTGCGCGCGCCGGCTGCCCCGCTTTCAGTAGCCTTGCCGGAAAGCCGGATGCTGTCTCTTGCTGAATTCCCCACAAAACCCGTGGGGAACGTCGTCCCCGACGTTTCGCAACGCCTTGCCACCAAGGGCAGCTGGCTGCAATGTAAAATCTGGCAGAAAAAACCGCCGGTCACTGTCTTTAGAGGGAAGGCAGCGGCTGGCGGGCGGTAATTTTGGTATTTAAATTTTCTTTCCGGTATCGTTCATGGTGAAAACCCCGTCGAACTCACAGTTTAGGGCTTCGGCAATTTGGTACAGATCCTCCAGCGTCAGATTGTTTCGGCTGAATTTGTTATATAGGTATCGGGAATTGAACCCCATTTTTTCGCTGAGCGCTTTCACGGTCATATTTCTCTCCATGAGAATGACCTTAATCTTGGTAACGACATTCATGTTTTGCGTCCATCCTGCTTTCTTGTGATTGGTTAAATTATACCGAAAATAGATGTATTTTTCAATCACAATGCAGCACCCCACATTTTAAATTTGCGGTTTCCCCTTGGCATTTACATCAGATAATAGTATTATTTATCCATGCAGAAAATAAATTCACCAAATTGGTGTAGATTAGTGGGGGCACGCCTTATGGAATCAGAGTTAGAGATTCAGGTATTTTGCAAAAACATCGCTGATTTGCGCAAGCAGTATCATTTCACCCAAAAGGAAATGGCTGGGATATTGCATATTGGTGTGGGTAGCCTGGCAAAATTGGAATCTGGAATGCTTCCGGTTGGGATGGGTGTAGATGTCCTGTTCCGTGTGTATGATGTATTTCACATTTTGCCGCAAAACCTGTTTCTTCCCTGGAAGCCGGATGCATCTCCCAGCAGCCTTCTTTGAGGGGGAGCCGGCTGTTTTCCCCGGGCGGTCTCCTTGGCCGCGCCGATTTTTAAAAACCTGGTTTTTTCTTGCAAAAGCCCCTTCTATTTTCCGGTAGAATTTGTTATAATAACGATGTATGTATTTCTATTGAATCAGGGAGGTGGCTGTCGTGGAATGTAAGGTGGATGGCCTGACGGTGCATTATCTGGATGAGGGGCAGGGGCCGGCGCTGCTGCTGCTGCATGGCTGGGGTTCCTCCGTGGAGGCCTGGCGGCTGCTGATGGGGGAATTTTCCGGCAGCTTTCGGTGTGTTGCCCTGGATTTCCCCGGCTTCGGCGGCAGTGATATGCTCCCCGAACCCTGGGATGTGGAGCGGTACGCCCGTTTTACCCTTTCTTTTCTGGAAACCATTGGTCTGCAGGATCCCATCCTGGTGGGCCATTCTTTTGGCGGCCGGGTGATTTTGAAGCTGGCCGGTACCGGCCGGGTGCATCCGCCTAAGATTATTTTGCTGGACGCCGCCGGGGTCAAGCCCACGAAAACCACCCGGCAAAAGCTGCGGCAGACCACCTTTAAAACCATTCGCAGGGTGTTGACCCTGCCGGGGGTTCGGCGGTATACCGGAGAATTGCTGGCTCGGGCCAGGGGGCATTTCGGTTCGGCGGATTATAACAACGCCCCGGAGGTGCTGCGCCGTACCCTGGTGCTGACAGTCAATGAGGATTTGTGCTGTCATATGCCCGGGATTCAGGCGCCCACCCTGCTGATCTATGGGGAAAAGGACACCGCTACCCCGGTGCAGGATGCCAAAAAGATGGAGCAGTTGATCCCCGATGCGGGGCTTTGCGTCATCCCCGGTGCGGGGCATTTCTCCTTTGTGGAGCAGCCCGGCCGGGTCCACGCCATTTTACACAGCTTCCTGGAGGGATAACCATGGGATGGATCTTTTTGCTGGCCGCTCTGGCGGCCGATGCGGCGGCCCTGTTCGCTGTGACCCGGCAGCTGCATATGTTGCAGCTGAATTCCTACTTTACCAGCCGGTATGCCGGTTGGTTAAAGGGCGCCTACCACGTCCGGAGTACCGGCGCGTTAATGTTAGGGGGCGCCATGCTCCTGAGCCTTTGGCTGGGGAAATATGGATGGATTTTTTTGGTGCTGGCCGGGCTTACTGCCCTAATCCGCATCCTTACCGCTTTGAGCGATTATAAAGTGGCCATTAAAAAAATTGTGTTTACCGCCCGAATTAAGCGGATGTATGTTACCGCCGGGCTTCTGTTGCTGGCCCTGGTTGTGGCCGCTGCTTTTTGCCCCGGTGTGGCCGGCCGGGTGTTGCTGAGTGTCAATTTGCTGCTGGGGGTCTGTACCCCGGCGCTGGCGCTGCTGGCCAAGTGGATCAATACTCCGGTGGAGGCCGCCGTGAAGCAGTATTATATCCGGGATGCCAAGAAGATTCTCCGGGCCCATACCGGCCTGCAGGTCATCGGGATTACCGGCAGCTACGGCAAAACCAGTACCAAATATGCCCTGGCCCATATGCTGCGGCAGAAATACAATGTGGTGTTTACTCCCGGCAGCTTCAATACTCCCATGGGCATTGTTCGTACCGTGCGGGAGCAGCTGCAGCCCACTACGCAGGTGTTTATTGCCGAGATGGGGGCAAAAAATGTGGGGGATATCCGGGAAATCTGCCGGATTGCCGATCCCGCCATGGGGGTTATCACCAGTGTGGGGCCCCAGCATCTGGATACTTTTGGCAGCCTGGAGCATGTGGCCAATACCAAGTTTGAGCTGGCGGATTGGGTCACCGGCAACCAGGGGACGGTCTTTCTCAATACCGAAAATGCCATGATTGCTGACCGGGCCGGCCGGTATCCCCGGGTGGTGTCCTATGGAACCTCTCAGGGGAATGTCCGGGCCACGGATATTACTTACAGCCGCAACGGTTCCTCCTTTACCCTGGTGGCCGGTGAACGTCGAATTCCCATCGCCACCCGGCTGTTGGGCGGGCATAACGTCCTGAACCTGACCGCCGCTGCCGCTGTGGGTATGGAGTTGGGGCTGTCGGATGAGGAGATCCGGTATGCTGCCGCTTCCATGCAGCCGGTGGAGCATCGGCTGGAATTGAAGCCCTTCCTGTTTGGCAGCGTCCTCATTGACGATGCCTATAATGCCAATCCGGAGGGCTGCCTGGAGGCTGTCCGGGTGCTGGGCCAGTTTGCAGGTATGCAGAAAATCATTGTGACCCCGGGCCTGGTGGAACTGGGCGACCGGGAATACCAGTGCAACTATGCGCTTGGCCTGGCCGCCGCCAATACCTGTGACGTCATTGTCCTGGTGGGGGAGAAGCGGGCCGTTCCTATGGCCGACGCCATTCGTACCACTGATTTTCCGGCGGAGAAGCTGCATATTGTGCCCCGGTTCTCTGACGCCATGACCTTGCTGCAGGGATTCGTCAACCGGGACTGCGCCGTCTTGTTTGAAAACGACCTGCCGGATAATTATGCCGGGTAACGGCGATGCCGGTTGTCCTTGCCGGTAACATTTACCGGATGTGTTAACCGGATGTTCTTGCCGTTGGTTTTGGCTGTTGACCTTTGTGGTTGCTTCCTTGTCGCCCTTGCGGTTGGCCCTTTAGATTGGCTTTGTGATTGGCTTTTATAATGATTTTATGGTTGATTTTTGATTGATTTTTCAATTGGCTCTTGCCATGAAGCTTTTTCAATGGACGCTTGCCGCCAAGCGGTGCCCCGCCCTGGGAGTTCCAGATTTTGTGGCGGGGCGGTTTCCGCCGGCGCCCCATCCCCACATCAATGAATGGAGTGTGTTTTATGAAAATCAATGTTGCTGTCTTTTTTGGTTGTTCCTCGGTGGAGCATGAGGTGTCTGTGATTTCCGGCGTTCAGGCCATGCATGCCCTGGATCGGGAAAAGTATCATGTGATCCCTGTCTATGTCACCAAGGAGCGGGTCATGGTAACAGGGGATCGCCTGCTGGATATGTCCAGTTATCAGGATCTGCCCGGTCTGCTGGCGGCCTGTACCCCCGTCCTGTTTTATAATGATGGCAAGCAGGTGCTGATGCGGGAGAATAAAACCGGCCTGTTTAAAAAGCCGGTGGAGACCCGGATTGACTTTGCTTTGCCGGTCGTACACGGCACCAACTGTGAGGACGGCAGTCTCCAGGGCTGGTTTGAAATTTTGGGGTTGCCTTATGCCGGCTGCGACGTGGTTTCCTCGGCCGCCGGTATGGATAAGGCCCTGTTTAAGCGGGCCGTGTCTGAGGCAGATGTGCCGGTGCTTCCCGGCGTCACCGTCACCGTGAAGGAATGGCTCACTGCCCGGGATGCGGTGTTTGCCCGGGTGGCGGCGCTGCATTATCCGGTGATCGTCAAGCCGGTGAATCTGGGCTCCAGTGTGGGGATCACCAAGGTCAAAACCCCGGAGGATCTGGCGCAGGCAATGGATCTTGCCTTTTCCTTTGCCCAGGTGCTGCTGATTGAGCACGCCGTCACCAATCTGCGGGAGATCAACTGCTCGGTGGTGGGGGATGCCGCCGAATGTCGGGCTTCGGCCTGCGAGGAGCCGGTGGCCCAGGATGAGATCCTGTCCTACCAGGATAAATACCAATCGGGAGGCGCCAAAGGAAGCAAAACCGGCGGTTCCAAGGGGATGTCCTCCCTGCAGCGGAAGCTGCCGGCCGAACTGTCCCCGGAAAAGACCCAGGAGATCCAGGCCCTGGCCTGTAAAACCTTCCGGGCGCTGGGCTGCTGCGGCGTGGTGCGTATCGACTTTTTGATGGACGGGGATGACGGCGACAAGGTCTATGTCAACGAAATCAATACCATTCCCGGCTCCCTGGCGTTTTATCTCTGGGAGGCAGTGGATGTTCCTTATGCTGCTTTGCTGGATCAGATCATCCAGCTGGGCTTCAAACGGGTCCGCACCCGGGGGAATCTGATGTTTACCATTCAAACCAACCTGCTTTCTTCCAATGGACTGGTGGGAATGAAGGGCGCCAAAGGCGCAAAATAACCCAAAACGGAAAGGATAACTTTTTATGGCAGACGAGAGACAGTGTAACGAAACCAAGTGCGACGGCAATTGCAACGGATGTGCACAGGCCGCTGAAGGAAAGACCAGTATGTTAAAGCCCCTGAATATTCACAGCAGCATCCGCAAGGTGATCGGTGTGGTCAGCGGCAAGGGCGGCGTGGGGAAATCTATGGTCACCGGTTTGCTGGCGGCCCGGATGGCCCAGGCTGGATATCATGTGGGAATTCTGGACGCCGATATTACCGGCCCTTCCATTCCCAAAATGTTCGGGGTGGGTGGCTCCGCCATGTCTGACGGAGAATTCCTTTATCCTGCCGAGACGCCCGGCGGCCTGAAGATCATGTCCGTGAATCTTCTGCTGGAAACGCCCGAAACGCCGGTGATCTGGCGCGGCCCGGTGATTGCCGGGGCAGTGCAGCAGTTCTGGACGGATGTGGTCTGGGGCGATCTGGATTATCTGTTTATTGATATGCCTCCCGGAACCGGAGACGTCCCCCTGACGGTGTTCCAGTCTATCCCGGTAGATGGGGTGGTGATCGTCACTTCGCCTCAGGATCTGGTGTCCATGATCGTGAAGAAGGCGTATCATATGGCCCAGCAAATGGGAATCCCGGTGCTGGGTCTGGTGGAAAATATGAGCTATGTGGCCTGCCCCGACTGCGGCAAAAAGATCTTTGTCTTTGGGGAGAGCCGGGTGGCCCAGGTGGCGGAGGAGCTGGGGGTTCCCCTCCTGGCTCAGATGCCCCTGGATCCCCAGCTGGCCGCCTTGGCCGACGCTGGGGAAATGGAGCAGCTGGAGGCGGATTATCTGTCCAATGCGAAGGAGCTGCTGCAGTAATGTCTATGACGCATCAGGAGCAGGCCCGCGCCCTGTTTCAGCAGGGATATAACTGCGCCCAGTCGGTGTTGGGGGTTTATGCGGCAGAGTTGGGTCTGCCGCTGGAAACGGCCATGGCCTTGGCCTCTTCCTTTGGCGGCGGCATGGGCCGCATGCGGGAGGTTTGTGGCGCCGTGTCCGGTATGTTTCTGGCGGCCGGATTGAAATTTGGCGGCTACGGCCCTACCGATCACGCCGGGAAGAAAACGCACTATGCCCGGATTCAGGAGCTGGCTCGCCGCTTTCAGGCTGAAACCGGGTCTATTATTTGTCGGGAGCTGTTGGGTCTGGGCGCCGGGAAGGAGGATCCGACCCCCGCGCTGCGTACCCCGGCCTATTATCAAAAGCGTCCCTGCGGTGACTTGGTGGTGCTGGCTACCCGGATCTTTGATGATTACTGTGTCCAACAGGCAACGGAAACTCCCTGATATTTTGGGAACATGGTGGTTCAACACCCCACATCGAAGCATTGCTTCGATGTGGGGTGTTTTTTCGTTGGAAGCAGTCCGTTGTTGTTTGCTGTGGAGATTGGATTGCAGATAAGTGGCCGTTTTTTCTTGCAAGTTGTTCACCGCTTTTTTGCAGTTGCAGGTTTTCTGATTCAGACACCGCCGTTTTGCTGTTGAGCGCCGCCGCTGCTTTGGAACCCTTCTGCCACCGACTGCATATTCTGTAATAAATCCGGTGAAAGGCAGGTGGCGCTCGTGCATCACCGTCGGCGAAACCGCGGACTGTTGGCTGTGGCTTTTGCAATAGGGTTCATTGTTGCATGTCTCTGCCCCAGCAGTGTGGTGATTGGGATTCTGGCAATTCTGGTGATCATTTTGGGCTGCTCCTGCATGAGCGGCCGATAGGGTCGGGCACCGGGAAAGGGGAGGCGATTGCATTGCAGGTGGTGTTGGTAAAGAGTCCGAAGATGCTTCGGGGGATTTTGCGGTTGCTGTTCGGCATCAAGAAGCCCCAGGCACAGTAAGAACATAAAAAAGACGCTGCTCCGTTGTTTGGCGGAGCAGCGTCTTTTTGATTATGTGAATTTTAGAGAGGAAACAAAGAATAGCAATTTACTTGACAGCGTCAAAGCCCCGTTGCAGATCTGCGATGATATCGTCGATATGCTCGGTGCCGATGGACAGGCGAATGGTGTTGGGCTTGATTCCCTGATCCAGCAGCTCTTCCTCCGTCAGCTGGGAGTGCGTGGTGGTAGCGGGATGGATGACCAGAGACTTGACATCTGCCACATTGGCCAGCAGGGAGAAGATCTCCAGATTGTCAATGAACTTGTGGGCCTCTTCCTGGCCGCCCTTGATTTCAAAGGTGAAGATGGATGCGCCGCCGTTGGGGAAGTACTTCTTGTACAGGGCGTTCTGGGGATGATCCGGCAGGGAAGGATGGTTGACCTTATCCACCTGGGGATGATTCGCCAGGAATTCCACAACCTTCTTGGTGTTTTCGGCATGGCGATCCAACCGCAGAGACAGGGTTTCCACACCTTGCAACAGCAGGAAGGCGTTGAAGGGAGAAATGGTTGCGCCGGTATCCCGCAGCAGGATGG
>CAYZTR010000011.1:0-59376 GCA_964481575.1 uncultured Eubacteriales bacterium | reverse complement strand
TCTTGCACTTGCTTACAGCCTTATATGCGGTTTCTGTCCGTCAGGTCAGAGGTTTGTCCAGCAGGAGACCTTTCGTCTCCCACATTCCGGCTTTCTTCAGATTCCGCCTCACGACGGACACCCTTGCCTTTGACTTACCCTTCCCGCTGCTGGGCCGATTCGGGCCTTTCACCCGTTACAACGTGCGCTCACCGGGCGCACCAGCAAAACATCCCGCTTTTCCTTTCGCATGGGAAAAGCGGGATGTTTTGTTTTCTCAGGCAGCCGGAATAAACGACCAGGTATAAGCGCTTTCCGACTGAGCGTCCACCAGATTTAACCCCTCACCAATGGCCAGTGCCGGATGCGCCCGGGAACAAAGATGCCCTGCTGCATCCAAATACCATTGATCCGATTCCCCCGTTTGGCCACTGATGTCCAGGGCAGCCTTCAGATTTCCGTCTGCATCCTCCACCACTATAAACCGTACTAATTTGTAATTTAAAGAAATGGAGAGGAAACCATCCAGATCCGTAGAGACGCTCCAAGGAATCGAAAAGGGTTCGTCGCTGAATCGCAGCCCCGTAAAATCATCGGTAACCACCAGATAACCGCCATATTGCGTTTGCATAGCACCTAGGCCGGAAACCCACTGCCGCTCCAGTTTTAGATTCCAGAATCCGTTGGGCGTTCCGTTGTCGGTAAACAGGATCACCGACACACCGTCGGTGGTCAACGCCCCCTCCACCACAGCTGTTTTGTCCGGATACACCTTGGACGCCAACCGGTAGCTTCCATCGGCATTTTTCACAATGGCCCAAAGGGCAGAATCCGAGTATTCAGCATAGAGTTTCACCTGACTTCCGTTGACAGCTTTCAAATAAAGCCCTGTGGCGTAGGCCGGCTGAATGGTGTAATAGCCGTCCCCACAGTAGGTGACCACCCACCGCTGGTTTTCCCCGCCGGTGTCCCTCCATTGTTCCACCTTGGTGTTGTCCGCCGTGTAATAATTTTCCCCATCCAGCAGCAAGCCGCTTTTCACGTTGGAGAAGGAATACACACCGTTGGGCAGGGTCTGCAAGGTAGCCGGGGTAATCTGCCATTTGGCGTTTCGGGTCTGTTTATCTTCAAACATTACTATATTTTCCCCAGGGTCTGTTCGAGCGGCAAATACCGCCATAGCGTATCCTTGATATAGCTTAGACAATAAACGGTATGTCCCGTCCGGATTCCGAACAATCTTCCACTTTTGCCCGGCAGTATCCTGTCCATATAGACGCAAATCGAACTTTAATACACAATTGGTATTATTCCCTCCGACAGCTGTCACAAAAAGTCCCGGATTATGACCGGCAGCTATGGTAACGTACCCATCCCCTGTGTTTTTAACGTACCAGATTTGGTCATTATCAACCTTATATGCTTCCTGCTTAAAGGTTCTGCTATTGTCAGCTTTGGTCGATCCATTCATATACAAGGTACTCTTGAGGTTTTGAATACGGTAAACGCCGTCTTCCACCACAACCTCATCGCTGTTATAATCCTCTACAATCACTTCACAAACCGCTGCAAAACCGCCATCTACTGTTTTACCCATCACCAATGCAGACCCAACACCAACACCGGTTACCATACCGTTTTCTGACACCTGCACAACACTGCTGTTGGTCGGACTCCACTCCACCTCTTGATTATAAGCGTTGGAGGGAGTAATCGTTGGCGTAAGGGTATACCGCCCGCCAACCATCAATTGCAAAGCGGTTGTATCCAAATTTATATCTGTTACAGGAACACAGTATTGAATATTCATTTCATAATTTCCCCGTGTTTGGCTGTTTCCATCAATACGCAGATAATATTCTGTATCACTGCTCAAATAAGCGCCAAAGCCCTCGAAAGGGTAAGCCGGTGAATCATTCAATTGTTTGTATCTTTTGTCGTTATAATAATACAAATTTCCCATGATAAAAATATCATTTTTTGAGAAATAAAAAATATAATTCCCTGTTTTTGGAGGTGTAAACTTTAAAACATCCTGATCATTCTCATATTGAATTGAACCAGAAATCACATTTACTTGGGATAGAGAAAGAGGTGCCAACGCAAATGCCTCATCGTATTTATTTCTGTAGTCATCCACAATTACTGTACAGGAAGCACAGTATAAACCGTCTTCGCTTTGTGCAGTAATTACCGTTGTTCCGCTGGCAACGGTAGTCACGTGCCCATCAGTATCCACTGCAGCAACATTGGAATCACTGGAGCTGACGCTAACTGGAGAAGCTGTAATCACATTTCTTGACCAACCAACATCATAGGTTTCCCCGATTTGCAAAATCTTTTCCGCAACATTCATACCTCCCGATGTCGGTGCAATATTTAAAGTGTAATAACTAGAGCGATATAAAGCGGCTGTTGAAATTTCCAAGTAATAGGTTTGATCCGCATTTAAGTGATAGGTCACAGTTGGAGTACCCGCAATACTAGCCTGCCAATCAAACACACAATTTTTATCTTCATTATATAAGTTCACTTGAAGTTCAATGGAAACATTATCAAAGTAGATTGCATAGTCACCCGTCATACCCACCTCAAATGCCACCACATCAATATCACCTGGATATTCCAGCATATGCGCTTCCCGATTCCAAATACCATCCGTAATCGGCATCACCGTTGCGTGTTCCAAATCATCTCCGCAATCATCGACAATGATTGTCCAAGCATCTGACAATGCCCCGTCAATAGTAGATAGGGTAATTGTTGCTATACCATTGTTCACTGCAACCATGGAAGCCGTACTATTGTCTATTACCTGTATAACAGAAGAATCATTGCTCGTCCAACGCAGAAGTTTATGACTTACATTACTTGGCTCTGTAATCGCAGACAAATTAAAGTGTTCGCCCTTCAACACCTTTGTTGGCTTTTCTCCGCCGATTGCAACACTGGTGATAGGGTCATCTGTAGCAACATAAACCGTATAAGAGCCTAAAGCATTCGCATCCACTGCAGAAACCGATAAATATACCACACTGCCCTTTAGTAACACTTGTCCATCCAGGAAAAAATCAGGATCGCCGCTGTTGCCGGCATTTGAAGCAATCAAATTTCTGTCGCTATTATATAATTTCCCTTGCAGTACCACGCCGCTCAAGGAGATAAACGAATATTGACCAGTAGAGGGAACTTCAAAGCAGAACATATCTATATCCCCGACATATTCCAAATTCCCGTTGATTGGAGTTTCCCAACCCGGTTCTAATTGTATTTTAGAATATGCATTAGCAAAATTATTTCCGTAATCATCCACTGTAACAACAACAGAAGCAGTATAGCCTCCATCGTCTGTTACGACCGTCAGAGTGGCCTGTCCACTGGCTCTTGCTGTAACTGTTTTCCCATCATCGCTTACTGATAAAACGTTAGAATTGCTGGTTCTCCAGGTATATCCACGGTTTCCCGCAGTAGAGGGGGAAATGGTAGGCGTCAAAGCAACTTTAGCCCCAGCAATGGCTGTATAGCTGGATTTAGGCAGGGAAACTCCGGTCACCGGCGTACATTTTACTGTATGAACACGAATATTGTTACTATAGGCAGAATCCATATTATGCCACGTTCCATTTATCAACACTTTAGAAGATCCCTTATCAGGCCATAGCCAGGCATGAGCAGAATCTAACTCTCCTGTATAAGCTATTGTTTTTGGGTAACAAATTTCTGTTAAACCTGGAACCACAATTTGAACTACAACAGCAAAATCCGATACCTCATTTCCTATAAAGGGAGTATTGTCTAACTTTATAGTTTGATACCCTGCATATTGCATCACACCTTCTTTGACCTTAATTAAATCATCATCCGCCAAGCTTTTTCCTTTTGGATTGATGTAAATTTGATATGAGGTATTATCATAAAGCGTTGAAAACCAACTGCACTGACTTTTTCGTTAGAACCGCTGCGGTTGGTATAAATATTGGCAAAGGATATGGTATTACCTGATCCCCCAGAGCTACTAGCTAAAATATCATTTTTTGACAGGCTATACAATTTGTCGTATTCGTTATTTGAGCTAACTTCATTTACTGCAACAAGTGTTGTAGTATAGACACCATAATCATAATAAGATAAATAAAAATACCCATCATCTCTACCATTATCGCCTGTAGTTCCAGCACTATTCTTAATTAGAAATGCTCCTGATTGAGCAGGACGATGCTTTGGGTTGAAATTACTAGAGGAAAAATTGTCATCCCATCCGACAATAGATACAGTATGATTAACGCCTGTAGCATTTTCTTTAGGCATATAATAAGCTGAGCCGCTGCTAGTTTTATAAAAATATTCGCTTTTAACCCCCAAATCGTAATAACGAAAGGAAACCGCCCCGTAATTATAAACTATTTCCTTAATTCTTTCGATTTTGCCATTAATTTTACTATATTCACTTTTTTCTAAGGCCGGAATTTGAATATACCCTAATAGATATTGATCCGGATAAAAAGATTTTAACACGCCAGAATTGATAGAACCCTGCGGATCGTCATTAGTAAAAAGCTGATCAAACTTATTTTGTAATACCGGCCCACTTTGGTTCAACATAGCATTAAAAACATCATACTCCACACCCCCTTGATTCAATGAACGAATTTCATGTTTTAAGTTCTCATATGCAAGTGGATTCACAGTGATATCTGTAAAAGCATTTCCAGCCAATAAATAATTATAATAATCTTCTGAATAATCCCGTACAATACCTCTCCGAACCAAAAAGGTTTCTAAAGTAGCAATTGCTCCATAACTCCAACAAATTCCATCTGAACCCTGATCTTTCACAGTGGTAACACCGTTGGGTCTAGGGTCATATTTGGATGGCAAAAGCGCTAATGTAGAAATATTATCATTAAAAGCAGATGCAATAGCAGAGGACGCACTGGGGTAAACCCCATGGTACTCATCCAAATCTCCCTGTTCTGCATCCTGTAAAAACTTTACATACTCAGCACCATAAGTTACAGGTTCTGGTTGATTATACCAAGCACTAATTTCCGGTTTTATCGCACCTTCCTCCACTATTGATTCAGAAGCTATTACATCAATCGTTTCCATCTTTGCCAATGCAGTAATTGGACAGAGAGAAAGCATCAAAGAAAGGATAAGAACAATCGAAATCATTTTTTTCTGTTTTTTCAAAAAAAGCCCTCCTTTACTCTACATTCAAATAAATATAATCCCTCATGGTTCTGTCGGAGAATCTTCTTCCCTGATATTCATCCTCTACCTCCAACTGAATCACCGTACGCCCTGGATTGTGCAGTGTAACCACCCCGTGCTCATCCATGGTGGCCACCGAGGGATCAGAGGAGGTAATTTGAAACGGTACATCCTGCAAATCAGCACCAACAAAAATACTATCAGGAAGCAACCCATCCTCCATATCCATTCCTGAAGTATGAATCCTAAACATAACAAAAATCTCTAATGGAACCGTGCCCTGACTGAACGAAACGGTTAAATTATCGAATTCATCAATCTCATATTTTGCTCGATCAGCAGCCGGCACACGAATATGACAGGATAGCAATTCTTCTTTTCCATTCATTATCGGTGCAGCACCGTCTTTCATGGCATAAACCCACACGGAGATTGACATCCCATTAGATAGCGTAGCCGTGATCAAGGCATTCCGGTTATGATCCAGCATGGTTACCAGCCCGGTTTCATCTACCGAAAAAGCCAATGCATTGTTGGAACTCCAGGTCACCGGCAAATCGGTGGGCTTACCGTTGATCAACACAGCAAACTGCTGTTGGCTTCCAACATAGCAAAACCATTGACCATAACGATATTCCGGCGTATTGTTTCCGTGTATTGCTGCAATCTCCAAGGTATCCTCCTCTCCCGGCTGCTGCAAAATAAACTTCCGCAACAAAACCACATCGGTCACGGTCAATTCCCCGTCTTCATTCAAATCATGCTCCGCTGCTTCTGCATCGCCGCTTAAAATGGCTTTCCGGCAAAGCACCACATCGGAAACCGTTGCTTTCCCGTCACCATTCCAGTCATAGGCATCGCTTTCCGCACCAGCCACCGGCAGCACCGTCACCCAAACCAGCACCAGCATCAACCAGCCACAAAGTAATTTTTTCATCAAAAACACTCCTCTTTTTTGCACAAAATTTATATTTCTTGCACAACATCTATAGTTTATTTATACTACAAAATCCAGGTTTCGTCAATAAAAAAGCCTTAAATTCCGGTAAAACGCCGGGAGGGTGAAATATCAAAAAAGGCTGTCTCACCATTTCAAGTGAGGCAGCCTCTTGGTATTTATTCTGCTGATTTTGCGGAAACCTGGCTTAGGGGCGCAGACCCATGCCACCCTCCAGGGTGATGGTCTCGCCGCTCATGTACTTAAAATTTGATAATTCTATATAGCACCGTATACACAAAAACAATGCCAAATTTGTATATTATGGCTCCCGAACGATCAGCCGTTCTACCATTTCGGCCATTTTCTCCGGGGTTTCCTGCATCCCGGTATCAATCCAGTGCTGAAATACGCCGGCGCAGCCGCAAACCATAAATTCATATTGATAATCAAAATATTGGGCTTCCTCCCGCCGAAACCGCTGCGCCCAGGCGGTAAAGCAGCGCTCCCGCAGCAGACTTTTCAGCTTGTTAATAAAGGCATGGTCGCCGTAGGGGCCCATAAGCGCCAAGGCCAAATCGGCATTTTCCGCAAGATAGCCAAAAATCCGATCCAGAAACGGGCGGGGAGAATTGTTCAGGGTTTCCTCGGTCACATCCTCCAGTAGGGTTAAGAATTCCTCCAGCATTTCATTTTCCGTTTGCTCCAGCATATCATATACATCTTTATAATGTAAATAAAAGGTTCCCCGATTGATATCCACCATATCGGCAATTTCCCGCACCGTAATGGCGTTAAGGGGCTTTTGCCGCATAAGCGTGGATAAGGCCTGCCGCAGCTGTTTCCGGGTTTTCCGCACCCGGCGATCCATTTTCTTTTCTTCCATCACAAATCACGTTCCTCACAACAATTTCAGCGCAATGTGTTGAGTATTGCCAAAAATCCTTCCCATTTGTCTATTAACACACATACGTATAACAAACTGGCTATTGTATTTTGAACGACAGTTTATATACTGTATTATAGTCCATTTAAAGACAGTTGTCAATAATTTTATTGCACAAAGAACAAAGGAGGAACGACGATGCATAAATTCGGAACCTGGGTGGTCAAATACCGGATCCCCATTCTGATTTTGGCGCTGCTTTTGCTGATTCCGTCGGTGTTCGGTATGGTATCCACCCGGATCAATTACGACATACTGACCTATCTGCCCAGCGATATTGAAACCATGGTTGGGCAGGATATCCTCATGGATGAATTCGGCAAAGGTGGGTTTTCCATGGTCATGATTGAGGGCATGGATCAAAAATCCATTGCAGCGCTCAAGGAACAAATGGAAACCATAGAGCATGTGGACACCGTCCTTTGGTACAACAGCCTGGCGGACATCACCCTGCCCATGGAGATTTTGCCGGATGCGGTTTACGATGCCTTTAACAAAGGGGACACCACCCTGATGGCCGTCTTTTTTAACAGCTCCACCTCCGCCGATGAAACCATTGAAGCGGTAGCGGAAATGCGGAAGGTCGCCGGCGAACACTGCTTCATTTCCGGTATGTCCGCCATGGTCACCGATTTAAAATCCCTCTGTGAGCAGGAAGAACCCATTTATGTGGGCATCGCTGTACTGCTGGCCACCCTCTGCATGATGCTTTTTCTGGATTCCTGGCTGCTGCCCTTCCTGTTCCTGGCCAGTATCGGCATGGCCATTCTCTATAATTTGGGAACCAACATTCTCTTTGGCGAAATTTCTTACATCACCAAAGCCCTGGCCGCCATTTTGCAGCTGGCCGTTACCATGGACTACTCCATTTTCCTTTGGCACAGCTATTCTGAAGAATGTGCCGCCACCCCGGAGGATCGGAAGGGCGCCATGGCGCGTGCCATCAACGAAACCCTGACTTCCGTAACCGGCAGCTCGGTCACCACCATTGCCGGATTCCTGGCCATGTGCTTTATGAGCTTTACCCTGGGCAAAGACTTGGGGGTTGTCATGGCAAAGGGGGTTGTGCTGGGTGTAATCAGCTGTGTCACCGTTCTACCCGCCCTGATTCTCCTGTTTGATAAAGCCATTCGAAAAACCTCCCACAGGCCCCTGCTGCCCAAGGTAGACCGGCTTTCTGCGTTTATTGTCAAGCACGCCAAGGTTTTTCTGATTCTGTTCCTGGTGCTGCTGATCCCGTCCTTTTACGGCTATCAGCACACCAACGTGTACTACAACCTGTCCGAAACCCTGCCGGAGGACATGGACTTCATCATTGCCAATACCAAGCTGGAGGATACTTTTGATATGGCCTCCACCCACATGGTTCTGGCTGATGCAGCCCTGTCCGGCAAAGAAACCCGCCAGATGATGGAGGAAATGGAACAGGTAGAGGGCGTCAAGCTGGTCATGGGCTTCAACTCGGTGCTGGGTGCAGCGGTACCGGAGGAAATGGTTCCGCAACGGTTGACCGAAACCCTGAAAAGTGAAAACTACCAGTTAATCCTGGTCAGCTCGGAATACAAGGTGGCCAGCGAGGAGGTCAACACACAAATCGACCGCCTGAACGCCCTTCTCAAATCCTACGATGAAAGGGGGATGCTCATTGGCGAAGCACCCTGCACCAAGGATTTGATTCATATTACCGACCATGACTTCAAAGTAGTGGATATTGTTTCTGTGGCCGCCATTTTCCTGATTATCGCCGTTGTGCTGCAATCGGCCTTGCTGCCTGTTTTGTTGGTGGCAGTCATTGAATTGGCCATCTTCATCAATCTGGGCATCCCCTGTTACACCGGCACGGTGCTCTGTTTTGTCGCCCCCATTTGTATCAGCACCATTCAATTGGGCGCCACGGTGGACTATGCCATTCTCATGACGACACGTTACAAAAAGGAACGGCGTTTGGGGGCAGAAAAACAGGCTGCTGTGACAACCGCCCTTTCCACCTCCATCCCCTCCATACTGGTAAGTGCATTGGGCTTTTTCGCCGCAACCTTCGGCGTGTCGGTCTATTCCAAAATCGACCTGATTGCCTCTCTCTGCACCCTGATGGCCCGGGGCGCCATCATCAGTATGCTGTCGGTTGTCTTCCTTCTCCCCTCTATGCTGTTGCTTTTTGACAAAGCGATTTTAAAAACCACCAGAGGCATGAAGGGGGAACCTGGCGGGCGCAAACCGCCCCGCCGCACCCCTGCTCTGCATTCCGAATCATAAGAAAGGAGCCTACCACGATGAAACAAAAGTTATTCAAACAAATCAGCGCCCTGCTGGCACTGGTGATGCTGGTCAGTTCCGCCAGCATTGCCTACGCCCAGGACGAAACGGCCGGCACAACTACAGAAGCCGACGCCAACACCACTTCTGCCCCATCGGCTATGGCGCTGGCCGGAACCGCCAGCAAGGAGGAAACGGTTTACGTCATCGCCGGGGCCGACGGCCAGGTGGAAAAGGTAATCGTCAGTGATTGGTTAAAAAACACTTCCTATGCCGATACCATTGCCGACAAAAGCGATTTGCAAAACATAGAAAATGTCAAGGGAGATGAATCCTATACCATCAACCCCGACGGCATGAAAATTTGGGACGCCAAGGGAAAAGACATTTACTACCAGGGTACGACGGACAAAGCCCTGCCGGTAACCCTTTCGGTAAAATACAATCTGGACGGCAAGGCCGTTTCTCCAGAGGCCTTGGCAGGCAAAAGCGGCCGGGTCACCATTCACATAGACTACAAAAACACCGAAATCCGGAAGGTTCTGGTCGAAGGGAAACAGGAAACCATGGCCGTTCCCTTTGTGATGCTCTCGGGATGCATGCTGGATAACGACAAATTCCGGAACATTACCGTATCCAACGGCATGGTCATGAATGACGGAACCCGGAGCATTGTCCTGGGCTTTGCCCTCCCCGGCATGCAGGATAGTCTTCAGTTGGATCGAAATCAACTGGAGCTGCCGGAAAGTGTGGAAATCTCGGCGGATGTTACCGACTTTTCTCTCATGACCATTTTGACCCTGGCCACCAGCGATTTGTTCAGCGACCTGGATGTGGACAGTGTTTCGGAGCTGGACACCCTGGAACAAAAAATAGAGGATCTGGCCGCCGCTTCTAAGGCGCTGGTGGACGGTTCCTCTGCCCTGTACAACGGCACCAGGGAGCTGTTAACCAAATCCGGCGACCTGATTGCGGGAGTAAATGCCCTGGCCCAGGGCGCCGAACAGCTGAAAAACGGGGCCGGAGATTTACTGTCCGGTGCAACCCAGCTGCAAACCGGAATTACCACGTTAAATCAAGGGCTTTCCACCCTCACCAGTAACAATGATACCCTGATGGCCGGCGCAGGAACCGTATTTGACACCCTGCTCTCCACCGTCACCCAGCAGCTAACTGCCGCCGGATTGCCCGTGGCTGCCCTAACCCGGGAAAATTACGCCGCCTTGCTGGACGGCATCGTGGCCAATGCCGCTGCCTACGCCACAGCCGCTGCAAAAACCCAGGTGGAGGCTGCCATAGAGGCCCAGAGCGACACCATCGCCCAAGGCGTCTCCGCCGCCGTTCAGGAACAGGTGTTAACCGCTGTACTGCAAAATGTCGCAGCACAGGGCCTGCTCCCCGCCATGACTGCAGCGGAATATCTGGCCGCTGTGGATGCAGGACAAATTCCCCAGGCGGCTGTGGGCGCTGTAACCCAGGCGGTGGAACAGCAAATGGCAAGCCAAACCATCCAGGCAACCATTACCCAACAAATCGCCAACACCAAAGCCCAGCTGGTGCAAAGCAATCTGCAAAGCGAGCCGGTCCAGGCCCAAATCCAAGCCGGTACAAATCAAATCGCAACCCAAGTCAGCGGCGCCAAAACCCAGCTTGCCAGCTATCAAACCTTCTATGACGGTTTGCAGGAATATACCACCGGCGTCGCCACTGCTGCAGCAGGCAGCAACGCCCTGGCAGACGGTTCCAGCCAATTGACCGAAGGCGCAGGCGCCTTGGCTGCGGGGGCAAACACCCTTTCAGATGGGCTGAATACCCTGCAATCCGGCAACAATGCACTGGTAGACGGGGTTTCCCAGTTGAACAACGGCGCCATGCAACTCTCCCAGGGAATGCAGAAATTCGATAAAGAGGGCATTTCGGCCATTACCGACGCCTATCAGGGGGACGCAAAAGGCCTGATCTCCCGGTTACATACCCTTTCCAACCTGGCCAAGGAGTATAAGAGCTTCTCCGGCATTGCCGATGCTATGGAGGGCAGCGTCAAATTCGTCTACCGCACCCAATCCATCGGAGAATAACCCCTTCTGATTCCTTGCAAAAGACCGCTCCCAAAAAGGGAACGGTCTTTTTTTGTGTCTGTATCAAATTTGTTCCGCGGGTGTTCGGGCAACCTGCGCTGTTATAAAACGCAAAAGCAAGGGGCAAAGCCCCTGCCCGCAGCAAAGGCGTCTTTCCGCCAAGGCGGCAGGAAAAGAAGGATTACTTCACCGGCGTCACATGCCAGATGTTTTCGGCGTACTCCTGGATCGCCCGATCGGCGGCGAAAATACCCGACTTTGCAATGTTGATCAGGCTCATCTTGTTCCAGACCTCCGGCTTAGCATACAGCTGGCTGGCCTTTTCCTGGGCCTTGCAATAATCGGCATAGTCGGCCATGGCCATGTAATAATCATTGTTCATGAGGCTGTTGGCCACAGAGGAGAAATCCCGACCATTGATCCCAGCCATAATAAAGTCCACAGCGGCTTTCAGTTGGGGATTCTCCCGGTAATAATGCAACGGGCTGTAGCCGGCCTGCCGCATCTGCTCCACCTCTGGGGTGGAAAGACCAAAGATGAAGATATTATCATCTCCCACGGCACGGTGAATTTCCACATTGGCGCCGTCCTCGGTACCCAGGGTCAGGGCACCGTTCATCATTAGCTTCATGTTTCCGGTGCCGGAGGCTTCGGTACCGGCCAGGGAAATCTGCTGAGAAATTTCGGCGGCGGGCATCATCAGCTCCGCCAGGGTTACCCGGTAGTCTTCCATATAGACTACCTTCAGCTTATCTCCCACCTCCGGGTCGTTGTTAATGACCTGGGCCAGATTCCACAGCAGGCTGATGATCTCCTTGGCCACCCGATAACCGGGCGCTGCCTTAGCGCCAAAGATATAGGTCTTGGGCTGGAAGGAAGCCTTGGGGTTCGCCTTAATGGTCAGATAATCAGTGATAATGTGCAAGGCATTGAGCTGCTGCCGCTTGTACTCATGGAGCCGCTTGACCTGTAGATCAAAAATGCTGTCCGGGTTCACGGCGATACCGTAGTCCTTTTGAATCAAAGAAGCCAGACGAAGCTTATTCTCCCGCTTGATGGCGGCCAGCTTTTCCAACACGGTCTTGTCCTCGGCATAAGGCAAGAGCTTCTCCAGCTGGGATGCATCCGTGGTGAAACCGTCTCCGATTAATTCGGTGAGCAAAGAAGTCAAGCCGGGGTTGGACTGGTTCAACCAACGACGATGAGCAATACCGTTGGTCACATTGGTGAATTTTTGAGGCTCCAGGTTGTAATAATCCCGGAAAACAGTCTCCTTCAAAATATTGCTGTGCAGCTGAGAAACACCGTTGACGGTATGGCAGGCAGCCACACACAGATTGGCCATCTTCACCAGACCGCCGCTGATGATGGCGGTACGCTCCACATAGTCGGCGTCACCGGTCTGCTCCCAGATGGAACGGCGGAACCGGTTGTCGATCTCGGTAATAATCTGATAGATCCGGGGCAGACGCTGCTGGAACAGATCCACACTCCAGCACTCCAGCGCTTCCCGCATCACGGTATGGTTGGTGTAGGCCACCGTCTTTTGGACGATGCTCCAAGCCTTATCCCACTCATAGCCGCACTCATCCAGAAAATACCGCATCAGTTCCGGGATGGACAAGGTGGGATGGGTATCGTTAATATGGATTGCGGCCTTCTCATGCAGATTGTCCAGGGTGCCGTACTGCTTCAGATGCCGCTGGAGAATATCCTGCACCGAGGCAGACACCAGGAAATACTGCTGCCGCAGACGAAGGGATTTCCCCTCCACATGGTTGTCCTCCGGATAGAGAACCTTGGAAATGACCTCGGCCATGGATTTCTGCTCCAGGGCACGCAGGTAGTCCCCCTGGTTAAAGAGCTTCATATCAAACCCTTCGGGAGCCTCGGCGCTCCAGAGCCGCAGGGCATTGATGGCCTTACCGTCCTTCCCGGCCACCATAAGATCGTGGGCCACGGCCTTGACGGTATTACCATCCTTCACCTGAACAAAATGATGGCCATCGTGCCAGCTTTCCTCTACCCAGCCGTCAAAGGTCACGTCGTAGGCATGGGAGGGATGCGCCTGCAGCCAGACGCCGCCACCGGGAAGCCAGAAATCAGGCAGCTCTACCTGATACCCGTCGGCAATCTTCTGGCGGAAAATGCCGTAATCATATTTGATACAATAACCCATGGCGGGATAACCGCCGGTGGTCAAACCATCCAGATAGCAGGCGGCCAGACGGCCCAGGCCGCCATTACCCAAACCGGCATCCGGCTCTTTTTCATACAAATTCTCCAGCTTGACCTTAAAGGGTTTCAACGCCTTGGCCACCTGCTCAGTCAAATTTAGATTAAACAGGCTGTTCTTCAAAGAGCGGCCCATGAGGAATTCCATGCTTAAATAATAGACCCATTTGCTTTCTTGCTCATTGACCCGCTTCCGGAAACTGGCCCGCTGGTCCCGCATGATATCCTGCACTACCAGAGAAACCGCCTTATAAAAATCCTCGTCTGCGGCATCCGCAGGAAGAATACCAAAATTGTGGGACAGCTTATTCTCGATCATAGCGCTCAATTCTTTGATCGTATATTTTTTCATCCGATATCACCTTTCTAAAACAAATTATAGAAATCCATTTCACCTGATTATAGTATTATCATACGACAATCCCACCTAAAATGCAAGTCGATATTATGACGGTTTTTCGGCCGTTTTTTATAATATTTGCATAGAACTTATCCTTGAAAACCGTTTTTTTACAATTTCTATGTTCATGTTGCACAAATAGCCCCGATTTTTCAAGCCTAAAATGTTTATGGAAAACCGATTTTCCGGAGCAATTTGCATAATTTCCGCCCCTCCACACATACTAACACAAATTCTGCAACGCAGTTCTGGAGGGAATTTGGATGAAATTTACCGGTAATTATCGGGAGGATCGAGCCGCTGTCCGCAAGATCCTGCAGCCCGATATTAGCTTCGACCTGGTGACCCGGGATGTCATTATCGGGGAACGACAGGCCTCTCTGTATTTTGTGGATGGGTTTATCAAGGACGGCGTCTTTGAAAAAGTATTTCAGTATTTGCTGGATTTGACGCCGGAAAAGGTAAACCTGGCCAAGGACATGGATGGCTTTGCTTCCCGGTATATGCCCTACGTGGAGGCGGCCACCGAACCGGATGTGGACAATGCCGTTACGGCTGTACTCTCCGGGCAGACCATGCTGCTGCTGGAAGGCTTTCAAGAGGCCCTGATCATTGACGCACGCACCTACCCGTCCCGGGGGGTCACCGAGCCGGACAAAGATCGGGTGCTGCGGGGTTCCCGGGAAGGCTACACCGAAACTATGGTCACAAACACCTCCATGCTGCGGCGGCGCATCCGGGACCCCAAGCTGCGAATTGAACATCAAATGGTGGGCAGCGGCACCAAATTGGACGTGGCCGTCTGCTATCTGGAGGGGCAGGCAGATGAAAAGCTGGTCCGATCCATCCAGCGGAAGCTGTCAGAAATCAAGGTTCACGGCCTTTCCATGACGCAGGAAGGCATTGCCGAGGCTCTGATTCCCTACAAATGGATCAATCCCTTGCCCAAAATCAAATATACCGAACGGCCGGATTACACCGCCGCCTGTGTCATGGAAGGGCGGGTGGCCATTATTATGGACAACAGCCCCACCGCCATCCTGTTGCCGGCCAACTTTTCCGACTTTTTCAAGGAAGCGGATGACTACTATTTCCCGCCGGTAACCGCCTCCTACCTGAAGATCATCCGGCTGCTCATCAGCGCTCTGACGGTTTTTATGACGCCGCTGTTTTTTTATTTTATCCGGCACCCAAACCTGCTGCCGGATTGCCTCTCCTTCATCGCCCTGGCCGAGCCGGAAAAAACCACCATGGCTCCGCTGGCTCAATTCCTGTTGCTGGAGCTGATCATTGATGTGCTGCGGCTGGCCTCCACCAACACCCCCAGCATGATGTCCAATGCGCTGGGGATCATCGGTGGTCTGCTGCTGTCCGAATTCTCCATTCAAGGGGGGTGGTTTGCGCCGGAAATCATTTTATATATGGCCTTTGTTTCCATTGCCAGCTACGCCCAGCCCAGCTTTGAAATGGGCTATGCCTTTAAATTCTTCCGCATTATCGTCCTGTTGCTCACCGCCTGGGTGGGTCTGTGGGGCTACTTCGGCGGGATTGTCTTCTTCTTCCTGACGGTGCTCTGCACCAAAACCGTAACCGGCAAGGGGTACTTCTACCCGGTGATTCCCTTTAACGCCCGGGATTTTCGCAAGCTGTTCATTCGCCGGAAGCTGAAAAACCAAAAGTAACCGAACCTACACCGCCGGCATACCTTGGTAAAAGGGAACAGGTTCGGTACCGCCTGCCCTTTTATATAAATCGGGGGCTTCCTTGTGTGTTTCGCATGAGGAAGCCCCCGCAGCTTTTATACGAAAAAATGAGGCCATCTTGGACGGACTCGTTTCTCTTGCCGAAGATTTGATCGAAAATTTGTGCATTATTTCGAACTGCCTGCACTTGCTTTTTCTGGAAATAATTGCTATGATGAATATAGCAGCTGATCCTCCCAACTGCAAAAAATACGAGGAGGTTTTTTGATGCGAGAAAGATTGTTAAAAAAGCGGCTTTGGGCAGTATTGCTCTCTGGCATAATGCTGGCCACATGTACTTCCACCGCCGGTGCAGTGTCAACTGAAGGGGCAATTCCGGAGGACGCTGTCTTTTCGGAGGGTGCGTATTACAGAACCGGTGACATAGAAAGTGATACGCCGCCGGACGTATTTATTCCCTACGACGAAGATCTGCCCTTTGCCCAGACAGAAGGGCTGTCCCAGGCGCAGTCCGCTTCCGCAGCGACAGCCAGTTCTTTGGATTTATCGGCGACAAAGTATTTTCCGCCCATTCAAAAGCAGGAGGCCGGAGACTGCGCCAGCTTTGCAGTGACCTATTACCAATTCACCTACGAACAGGCAAAGCTGAACAATTGGGACGCCAACCAGGAACAGTATCAAATGTCGCCAGCTTTTACCTATTCCTATTTGACCAGGTATATAGACGATTCGTATAAAGGAACAGCAATCTCTGATACCCATAATATTCTCAAATACTTTGGCGGGCTTTCTTTGGTGGATTATGCCTACACTTCCAACAATATTGCTAACCGCTGCTCCTCTGACGCCTTGCTGCAAAAAGCATTGCAGCACCGTGTGTCCCAATGGACAAAAGTACAGGTGGCCAATGATAACACACCTATTGTAAATAATAGCGGTGAAGCAGTGGAAAAAATTAAGGATATATTAACGGCAGGTCATGTAATTACCTTTTCTACGATTGCAAATTTTGACACGGCAGTTGCCAGCAATGGGGAAAAAGCAGCAATGTATGCTTATCATGAGGTTGATGACAACGGAAAGCCAATTGGTCACCATGCTATGACCATAGTTGGCTACGATGATACTATCACCTGCAGTAAAACTTATAGTAATGGGACTAAGGTTACGCTTCAAGGGGCATTGAAAGTAGCCAATTCCTGGGGCAGCGATTGGGGAAACAAGGGATATATCTGGGTGATGTATGACGCTCTTAATATAACATCGAAACACGCTGTCCTAAATGATGTAAACCGCAATTCTCTTCTCTTTGATAATTATAGCTGCTATTACATGGATGTTGCCAATTATACCCCAAAATACTATTTCCGCTGCGAAGTCAACAACGGCAGCAGTGCGAATGTAACAGACAATGTGAAGATTGGCTTGGTCAAAAATTCAAAGGTAACTTCCAGCGCAGCTCCAACCTATTCAGGCACCACTTATATGATCATCAATCAAGCTCGCTCCAATGTAACTAAAACAATCTTTTATTTGGATTTGACCACCCTGGAACCGGATTTGATTAAGGATGAACTATATAATCACCGGTGGGGGGTTTATCTAGAGGGAACCTATACATTGTCGTGTTCTTTACAGCTGCAATCGGCAGAAAATGGGTCGTCTAACGTCCAAATGGTAAGTCAAGGGGCAGGCATTAGCAAATCCTATGTCTTTATTGCCCCCGGCACAGAGGAAACATACACCAAGGATGGCTCATATATTTGCGGTGTTTCTCCCCAAACATTGGGCTACCGGTTTATGTATAATTACAGCCGCTCTTTCAACGAAAATGCTAACTTTTCCATTGATACCTGCAATTATGGCGAAGGCGACATGGCCTTGCATACCAACGCTTATGTGGAAGTAATAGATGTTGCGACAGGGAAATTGGCCGTTTACCGTGTGGTTATGCCCGGGGATTTGAATGGGGACGGCCAGGTAACAGTAACGGATGTAACCCTGATACATAAACAGGTGTTAGACGATTCTTACTTGACCGGAGCCTATCAAAAGGCCGCCGATATCAATGGGGACGGCCAAGTGACGGCCACAGATGTGGTATTGCTTCGGCAAATGGTGCTTGCCATTTCTCCCCTGGCGTTCGAGGAAGAACCTGAACGAATTTGAAAGAGGTGTGTAGCATGAAAAAACGAATTTTTTCCATTGCCTTGATCCTTTGCCTATCTTTTTCCTGCTTGGCTGTCCCCGCCGGAGCAGCAACGATCATTGTCAGCGGCAACTGCGGCGATAACCTGACCTGGACCTTGGATGAAACGGGAACCCTGACCTTCAGCGGCACAGGAAAAATAGAGTATTCATCCTGGGAGCCGCCGGCCTGGTGGGACTATAAACAGGAAATAAAAACCCTTGTGCTGGAAAAGGGCATAACAAGCATCGCAACAAATGCATTTCGTGAATGCACCGGTTTAACCAGTATCACCATCCCGGACGGCGTAACCGAGATTGAAAATTGGGCTTTTGCCGGCTGCACCAGGTTGGCCAATATTACCATTCCGAACAGCGTAATTTCCATCGGAGTTTCTGCATTCTACGATTGCGCCAGTTTGACCGGAATTATCGTAGCAGACAAAAATCCTGCTTATTCCTCTGTTGATGGGGTTCTGTTTGACAAAACCCAGTCCACGTTGCTCACCTACCCTGCCGGAAAACAGGAGAAAAGCTATGTCATCCCAGACAGCGTAATCTCCATTGGTAATAAGGCATTTCGAGGCTGTATCGGTTTAACCGAAATCACCATTCCAAACAGCGTAACTTCCATTGAATCGGCTGCATTTGAGGACTGCACCGGCTTAACCGAAATTGCCATTCCGAATAGTGTAACCTCCATTGTTGGCCCTGCATTTCGGGGCTGCACCGGCTTAACCAGAGTAACCATTCCCGACAGTGTAACAAAGATTGAGAATGAAACATTCAGAACTTGCACCAGTTTAACCCATATCACCATCCCGGACAGCGTGACTTACGTTGGAATGTTTGCATTTGCCGGCTGCACCGGTTTGCGCAGCATCATCATCCCGGAAAGTGTGACTTATATCCGAGAGCTTGCCTTTTCCTACTGTAACGACTTAATCATTTATGGTGGCAAGGACTCCAAAGCAGAGGAGTACGCTGCGATGTGGCACATTCCTTTCTTTCCCCTGCCCCGTCTGGAGCAATCCTTGGAAAAAGACGGCATTAGGGTAGCCGGTGCAAAGGCAGACTTGGCAGAGATGACCCTGAGCGCCAAAGAAATAACCGACACCGCTGGCCTCCCAGATGCCTTCCGGGATAAGCCCCTGGTCATGTATGATATTCATTTGGAAAAAAACGGTGAAAATGTACTGCCCCAGGGAACGTTGCAGATTACCATTCCAGTGCCGGAGGGGATGGATGCTGCCCAGTGCGGCGTCTATCATGTGGCAGCGGACAGAACCACCGTCACCGATATGAACGCTGTCTATCAGGACGGCTGTGTGGTATTTTATGCCGACCGTTTCGACAGCTTTGTCCTTGCCCAAGGGGTCCAGTTGGTCAAACCTGGGGATTTAAACGGCGACAATGCCCTGATGGTCACCGACGTGGTGCTGCTGCGCAAGGCCATTTTGGCGGGGAAAACCGCCCGGGAGGAGCCTGCCGGGGATATGAACGGCGACAACACCCTGACCGTCACCGACGTGGTGCTGCTGCGGAAGGCCGTCCTGGCAAACGAATCCTAGGCAGCACAAGCCCCATAACTCACCCGGCGCCTGCCCTTTGCCCAGACAGAAGAGCTATCCCAGGTGCAGTCGGCTTCCGCAGCGACGACCAAGTGACGGCCACAGATGTGGTATTGCTTCGGCAAATGGTGCTTGCCATTTCTCCCCTGGCGTTCGAGGAAGAACCTGAACGAATTTGAAAGAGGTGTGTAGCATGAAAAAGCGTTGTATAGCAATTCTTTGCAGTGTTCTTTGTATATTATCCGTTTCGGCTTTCCCGGTAGGTGCGTATGATGACATACCGGGGGAATACAAGGTGTCCGAATGGACCCAGCGGGAAATTTCCAAAGGTTGCTTTTTGGAGGATTCAAGCAATTGTGCTTCGGACGATATCCTCTATGAAGAGCGTCTGCCGTGTTACCGTTTTTATCGGTTAACGAAAAACGATACCGGCTATTTTATCATCTACTATGACGGTTTCCGCACACTGCTTGGCGGCCCTCCCAGAGATGGTCAAAAGGAATATGTCCTGGGGGATTATATTATTGAACGCTATAACGGCTATCGGATGTTGTATTATATCCCAAAGGAGGGGAAAAGCTATTCCATAGATTTGGCCTATGAAGCTGGGGTATTCGGTGCGGAAGAGTTGGCAGAATTGTGCGAAGCCTCCAAAGCCATTGCGCAAATAAACAATTTTGATATTCAATATGCATTCCGCGTTTATGACATCAAAGAACTTACGCCCGGGAACATGAACACAGATGGAGAGCTTACAGTTGCCGATGTGGTGGTGCTGCGGAAAATCATACTGCGCGCAAGTTGGCGCTGGTGGAAACTGGATCTGTACGAAGGGGATATGAACCAGGACGGCGAAATTACCGTCACCGACGTGGTGCTGCTGCGCAAGGCCATCCTGGCAAACGAATCCTAGGCAGCACAAGCCCCATAACTCACCCGGCGCCTGCTTCCCAGGTGGGAGGCGGGCGCCTTTCCAGCCAGAACAGCAGAAAGGTTGTTAGCCATGCGTGACGATATTTGCACCATACCCTTAAGCGAAATTTTTGAAGTACAGGACGGCTGCCCCATTTGCCGGATGCGCAACACGGTGGAGCAGCGGATTTTGGATTACACCATGGGGTCGGCCATGATGGAGCCGGATGTGCGGCAGGAAACCAACACCCACGGCTTTTGCACCACCCACCTCCACGCCATGGGGAAACGGGGCGGGCGTCACGCTTTGGCCCTGATCCTGGAATCCCATTTAGCGGAGATCCGGGAGGCCAACTTCGGCAAAAAGAAGCTGTTTGGCCCCTCCCCGGCCAAACGGGCAGAAGCCCTGCAAACACTGGAGCAGGACTGTTTTATCTGTACCAAAATCAACTGGGGCATGGAGCGGATGCAGGACACCCTGTACCGGCTGTATGAGTCCGAGTCGGATTTCCGCCGGATGCTGAATAACCAGCCCGCCTTCTGCCTGCCGCATTACACCTGGCTACTGGCCGGGGCCAGCAAAAAACGGATGCCCCAACAGTATGCTGCCTTGGCAGAAAACCTGACCCGCATTACCGGCGGCCAATTGGCCGATCTGGAGCGCAAGGTGCATGCCTACGCCGGCATGTATGACTACCGCAACGCCGGCCCCGATGCTGACTGGGGCGACTTCCGGGAAGCCATTGAGGATTCCACCGAATTTCTGACCTCCCGGCGCCCATAACGGCCTACAAAACACACCAAAACGGCAGACCGTCTCGCAAGCACGCGAAACAGTCTGCCGTTTCTTTACAGCATATGACTATAATAACACAGCTTGTTGCTCCAGATACTGCCGGATGTCAGCAGCGGTGGAAAGGGCCATCACCTGTTGGGCCATGGCATCGGCCTGCCCTTTTTCCAGATCTGCAATGACCTTGCGGGTAGGAAGCACCGAAGCCGGGGTAACACTGAATTCCTCCAAGCCAAACGCTAATAACAGTGGGATCAGACGCGGATCCGCTGCGGCTTCCCCGCACATTCCCACAGGGATTCCCGCCTCCCGTCCGCATCGGATGATTCGTTGAATGGAGCGCAGCACAGCCGGCTGGAAGGGATCGTACAAATAGGCCACCTGAGGATTCCCCCGATCCACCGCCATGGTGTATCCAATCAGATCATTGGTGCCAATGGAGAAAAAGTCGGCTTCCCGGGCCAGGAGATCTGCAATTTGGCAGGCCGCCGGCGTCTCCACCATGACCCCCAGGGGAATGATTTCCCGGCAGGGGATGTTTGCCTCGGCCAACTCCTTCTGCAAATCTGCCAGCAATACCCGTACTTGCCGCACCTCCTCCATGGCGGTAACCAGGGGGAGCATAATTTTCAGATTTCCATAAACCGAGGCCCGAAGCAAAGCCCGCAGCTGGGTGCGGAATAAATCCGGATGCTGTAGGCAATATCGTACCGCCCGGAACCCCAGAAAGGGATTGTCCTCTCGTGGCTGCTTCAGATAGGGAATGGGCTTGTCGCCGCCAACATCTAACGTGCGAAAGATGACCTCTCGTTCTCCCATGGCCTCCAGTACCGCCCGGTATGCGGCCAGCTGTTCCTCCTCCGAAGGGGCGCTGTTGCGATCCAGAAACAAAAATTCCGTCCGGAACAGGCCGATCCCCTCGGCGTCCTGATGCAGAACAGTTTTGGCCTCGGCCGGGCCGCCGATGTTGGCATACAGCTGCACCCTGTAGCCATCGGCGGTGGCGGTTTCCCGCCCCACAAAAGCACGCAGAGCGTGCCTTTCTGTCAGCCAGGCCTCCCGCCGCTGTGTATACACCGCCAGGGTATCCGCATCGGGATCCGCCACCACCTGCCCCGAAGACCCGTCTACTGCCAAGATCATACCATCACGGATCTGTTCCAGGAGCCCCGGCACACGCAGTACGGCTGGAATCTCCAAAGCCCGGGAGAGAATTGCAGCATGGGAGGTGGCGCCGCCGAATTCGGTGACAATGGCGACTACCTGATCCGGATTCAACTGGGTGGTCATGGACGGCGTCAGCTCCCGCGCCACCAAAACGGTTTCTGCCGGCAGATGGGCCAGATCGGTCTCCGCCACCCCCAGCAAATGCTTCAGGAGCCGGGTGCGGATGTCCTCCACATCGGCGGCCCGCTGCATCATCAAGGCATCACCCGTGGCGCGGAACATCTCCGCAAACTGGCGGCAAACAATGTCCAGGGCTGCTTCGGCAGTAAAACCGGCGGCAATCTGATCCTTAATCTGGGATTGCAGGAAGGGATCCTGCACCATGGTAATATGGCCCAGAAGAATTTGCCCCTCCTGTTCTCCTGCAGTTTTTTGCATCCGCGCCGCCATGGCAGCGGTTTCGGCTTCAAAGGTCTGCAGCGCCTGGGTCAACCGGGATTGCTCCGGTTCCACGCCGGCAAATTTCACATGGGAAAAGTCCAATGCCCCTTCCCGGATCACCACAGCCCGACCGATTCCAATACCGCCGGAGGCCGCAATTCCGCTCCACATAAACAGTTCCCCTTTCTACAGGACGCGGCGGCTGGGTTTATTCCCCGAAGCCGGATTCAATCAATGCCACGGCCTCCGCCAGGGCTTCTTCTTCCCGGTCTCCGCTGCATACTACTTCCACCTGGGCTCCGCATTTGATGCAGGCCGCCATAATATTCATGATGCTTTTTCCCATGATCTCCTTGCCGTCATAGCGGATGGTCACATCGCATGGATACTTGCCCATGGCGTTGACAAACAGCTGGGCAGGCCGCATATGCAGTCCGGCAGGATTCGTTAGAGTCAGTGTTTTCGATACCATTGTGCAAAAACTCCTTTATTTCATGATATGGCCGATCTGACAGACACCCTGTCAGATCGGCCTTTGGATTAATCGGCAAGCCCTGCTTCATCAGCGGTCCGAGTCTTTTTCAGTGCTGTCAGCATGAGACAGCCCACCACCGAACCAATCAGCAGGGACAGGATATAGAAACCCACCCGGCTGACCAGAGCAAATACAAAGAGCCCGCCGTGAGGCGCCGACAGCTGGCAGCCAAAAATCATACTCAGGGCGCCGGCCACCGCAGAGCCCACCACGCAGGAAGGAATTACCCGCAGAGGATCGGCCGCAGCAAAGGGAATGGCTGCCTCAGAAATAAAGCAGCAGCCCATGATATAGTTGGCCAGGGTAGATTTCCGGTCATCCGGCGTCCACTTGCGTTTGAAAAAGGTGGTAGACAGGGCAATGGCAATGGGGGGAACCATACCGCCGATCATGACAGCCGCCATAATCTCCGAACCGCCGGCCGCCACCACCTGCGCCGTCAGGGTGGCCGTACCAAACACATAGGCCGCCTTGTTAATGGGGCCACCCATGTCTACGCTCATCATACCGCCCAACAAGGCCCCCAGCAATACCGAGGTGCCGGCATGGGTGCTCATGGAATGGAGCAGGTTGGTAATGCCGGTGTTGAGCCAGCCGATATAAGGATTAATCAAACACATCACAGCGCCGATGACCATGGTGCCCAACAAAGGATAGATCAAAATGGACTTGATCCCCTCCAGCATATCCGGCAGATGGTCGCACAGCTTTTCCAGACCCAGCATCAGATAGCCGCCGGCAAAACCGGCGATCAGAGCCCCGATGAATCCGGCGGACACGGCGCCTTCCCCGGTGATATTCCCAAAGGTCAGGCCGGCATTGGCCAGGTAACCGCCCACAAAGCCTACCACCAAACCAGGCCGGTCAGCGATGGAACGGGCGATAAACCCCGCCAGGATAGGCAACATAAAGTTAAAAGCTGCACTACCCACCGTTTTGAAAAAGGCAGCCACCGGGTTGACCATACCGAAATCGGCGCTACCGGCGTGGCCGGCATCAATGAGAAACGCCAGTGCAATCATAATACCGCCGCCGATAACAAAGGGCAGCATATGAGAAACGCCGTTCATCAGATGCTTATAGATCTGATGACCTGCCGATTCCCTGTCCCCGCTGTCCATCCTGCGTGTATCCCCGTGATGGTGATACACAGGCACCTGACCGTTTTGTATTTTTTGAATGAGTTCCTGCGGCTTGTGGATCCCGTCGGCCACCTTGGCTTTCAGTACCGGCTTGCCGTCAAACCGGGCCAGATCCACATTTTTGTCCGCCGCAATGATAATGCCGTCACAGGCGGCAATCTCCTCCCTGGTCAGGATATTTTTCGCCCCGCCGGAACCGTTGGTTTCCGCCTTCAGAGGCATCCCCATGGCTGCGCCGGCCTTTTCCAGCGATTCGGCGGCCATATAGGTATGCGCAATGCCGGTGGGACAAGCTGTAACGGCCAGAATTCTATATCCTTCCCGGGGAACGGGGGCCGGATCAGCTTGCGGGTGTTCGGGGTACTTGGCAGCTTCTGCTTGGTTAATTAACTGAAGAAATTCCTGCCGGGAACCTGCCGCCAGCAAACGGGCGGCAAACTCCCCATCCATCAGCAGCACCATCAGACGGGAGAGAATCTCCAGGTGCAGATCTCCGTCCAGGGGAGCCGCAATCATAAAAAACAGCCGGCTGGGCTTCCCGTCCGGTGCGCCGTAGTCCACCCCCTTCTGTAGGGTGATGGCCGCCAGGCCGGGCCGGCGTACGCTGTCACTTTTGGCATGGGGAACAGCTATCCCCTGTCCAATGGCGGTGGTGCCTTGGTTTTCCCGCGCCAGAATGGCCGACTTGTAGGCCGCTGGATCCTTCAGATTCCCGGCCGCTTTCTGCAAAGCTACCAGTTGATCCACCGCATCCTGTTTGGACACTGCACTGACTCCCAGACGAATACTTTCGGGCGCCAGCAAATCCGCAATTTTCATCTGCAATCACTCCTCTTGTTTTAGGATTTGCAAGTTTTTGCAAAATACCAATAGGTTTTATATCGTTTCCAATAATTTCAGAATTGTTTCCCTGGTACCCAAACCATCGCTTGTGGCAGTGGCGCCGCCGGCCGCTGTCCCTAACCGCAGGGCAAAACTATAATCTCCGGTTTGCAAATAACCAGCCAGGAAACCGGCCACCATGGAATCCCCGGCTCCCACAGCGTTCACCGGCTTCCCCGGTGTTACACCCATGCGATGCCGAACACCATGTGCATCCGCCAGCAACGCCCCATCCTTGCCCAGTGACACCAGCACATTGGAGGCACCCTCCTTTTGCAAGGCCCAGGCGGCATCAGCCACCTGGTCATCGGTTTCCAGGGTTTGATGGAACAGCTCCCCCAGCTCCTGTCGGTTGGGTTTCACCAGGAAGGGACGGTATTTCAATACCTTTTTCAGCAAATCCCCGGTGGCATCCACCACATACAGGATACCCCGGCCTTCCAGGCGGGACAGGATCTTTTCATACACATTACTGGGCAGGCTTGGCGGAATGGAACCGGCCAGTACCAGCACATCCCCCGGCTTCAGATGCTCCAGCTTTTCCTCCAGCGTATGCAAGGCCGAGGCGGGAATTTCCGGCCCCGGCGCATTCAAATCGGTCTCCTGCGCCGCTTTGATTTTCACATTGATGCGGGTCATCCCCTCTGGCAGCCGGACAAAATCCGTCCGAATCCCATGGGCGGCCAGCCCTTGCTCCAATTGCCGTCCGGTAAACCCGGCAGAAAAACCCAGGGCCACGGTTTCCATGCCCAGCTCCTGCAACACCCAGGAAACATTGATCCCCTTTCCGCCGTACAGCAGCAGATCCCGCCGGATTCTGTTGACCTCCCCCGGCTCCAACTGCTCCAGAAAAACGGTGTAGTCCAGGGCAGGGTTAAAGGTTACGGTATAAATCATAAGCATGCAGCCTCCTTCATGGCAGTAATATCCGCAAGGTATGATCTGCCGTCTCTACGATAGCGGCAAGCATTTGTATCATACCCCATTCTAAGCAAACTATAGCATTTATTTTGGACAAAAGCAATGCAAAACATGAGACCGCATCCGGAAAGGATGCTGCCGAAACGGCCCAATTTTGCTTATTTTCATTATTATGCGTGCAGATCCTTCCATTTATTCCTACCGACCCGCAAAGCACCCTGCGATTGCCTGCAAAAGAAAATATAGTGGCAACTGACGCCAAAAATCAGCAAAAAAAGGATACCATCAAATGTACTGCCCCAAATTGTGCGGACAGTACAAATCTTGCAGAGCCATACTTCATTCAAAGTAGATAAAAACAAAAACAACCCACTAAGCCACTTTCAGCATTGTAAAGTAGTATAGTGGGTTACATCCTTTCACTTCATGATAGGAGCGCATTGAAACAGGGCTTCTTCCTAAAGCATCTTCCACCTGCACCGTCTCCGACAGCACAGACTTACAGCCCCAACAGCAGGTACACCGCGGCAGTAGCGATCAAGAACAATACGGTCACAGTCACCGTGACGCCGGAGAGAACCCGGCAGACTCCATGGTCCCGTCGCAGTTCCAGAAACTGCATCCACCGCCCCAGAAACACCGCACTGCACAGCAGAAGCGGGGTGGTATACCGCATGTTTTGGGAACAGGTATGGGGGAATTGGAAGCAAAAACGAATATAAAAGGCCAGCACAATACCTGCCAACAACAGGAAAGACACATCCTGGATCCGCTGACGGTCACCCCGACGCAGAAGCATGGTAACGGCCCCCGCCAACAGAAATAGCAACAGTACCGCTTGCAGCCAGAACAGCGCATGAGAGGAAACAATTCCCCAACGATTCAGTGAATTTTCCCAGGAATCATACCAATAAGCATCCGCCTGATACCGAAACAGGGTAAACTCCCCGAACACGGCGGTTTTCGCCAAAGCCAGCAGCATATTATATTCACAGTAGGGTGTATCGTTCAGATCTTCCCAGCAGATAAACACCTGCTGCAAAGAGGGAACTTTGATCTCCAACAGCCGCTGCAGGGGGGTATACATCTCCCCAATATACTGCCAGGTGGTCTTGGACAGTAGCGGCACATACCCCAATTCCATATCGAACCGGACATAATTCCGCACTGACCACCACAGAGCCAAGGGGAAACAAATCAACCCAAACAGCACAAACTGCAAAAGGAGCCGGGGCGTTTCCCGCCGCCGTAAAACCAGCCAGTTCCAGGCAAACAAAAAGGCAATCACCGGAGCCACAATGCCACTGGACAGCTTGGTCATCATGGCAAGTCCCAAAGTCAAAGCAATGACCAGAATCCGCCGGAATGTGGGCTTCCGATACCAGCGCAAGGCAGCCAGCACCGCGCCAAAGGTCAAAGCCGCCGCCAACGGGTCATTATTAATATATCCGGCAAAAAGCAAAAAGGTCGGGTGCATGGCAAAAAAGGCCAACGCCACCAGCAAAGGCTTTTTCCGGAGTTTCAGAATTCGTAAGATTTTATATCCGGTCACCATAATGGTGGAGGAGTAGAACAGGGACAAAAACTGCAAATTCTCGCAGGCCCGTTCAAAGGGCATCCCCATGGCGGTTCCCAGCCGCATCCAAAGGGCGGCCAAAATATAGTGCAGAGGCGGCTGGTACAGCTGAAACACCTGCCGGGGATCAAAATCCGGCAGAGCCAGATGTTCGTAGACATACTGGATATAATAGGCGTGGCCGTAAGCCTGACCGAACTGCCCTACGTCATGCTGGCGGGTGGTAATACCGGTATACAGCACATACCCCAACCGTAGCACAAATCCCGCCGCCAGAATCAACAGAACCCACTGGCGTTCATCCAACCGCCGAAACAGCGCCATACAAATTTCGGCAGCCAGCAAAGCGATTAGCCCCAGAAGTAAGACGGTACTGCCGCCATACGGGGTATACGGCAACACAAAGGCAGTAGCAAAAGCTACCCCGGCCAGAACAGCCGCCGGCAGAAGGTTGGGCAGTGAAAGCCGCCCCTGCCATTTTAAGCAAAACAGATAACCCCCGAAAATCTCACAAATTAAAAGCAGCAACACCACCCGATAAATGCCATAGCAAAGGGTGGAATCACTTAAATCAAACAGAAAGTGCAGCAGCAGACAGACCGCCAGTAACAGCAAATAGGGATGCCGGATGGGCGCCCAAACTTCCGACAGCCGGCGGGTATTCACCCCCGCCCCGGTCCCTCTGGCCTTAGTCATTGTCGGTCTTGTCCTTGCTTTCATGGTAGGACTTTTCAGTGTTGACTTTCCAGACAGCCGACCGATCGGTTTCCGCACCGGTGATACAGTCAACTGCACGCATGGCGGTAACCATGGAGTGATCCATATTATTATAGCGGTGCTGCCCGTTGCGGCCAATGCAGTAAAGGTTCTCATACCGATCCAGGGCCTGGATCAAGGTATCAATCTGGGCATAGGTATCAAAATAGGCAGGATAGGCTTTCTTAACCTTTTCCCGGTGGGAAGCAAGAACCTCTCCGGCCGAAATAATCCCCATCTTTTCCAGCTCGCCGGCGGCCAGAGCCACACAGTCTGCTTCAGACAAATTCCAGAAATCATCCCCTTCGGTGCAGAAATATTCCAGCCCGATCCAAACGGTTTCAGCGGGACGCTCCACCATATAGGGCGACCAGTTGTTAAAAATCTGAATGCGGCCCAGTTTCACCTTGGTTTCCTGGACATAGATCCAACAATCCGGCACAATATCCGACAGGGTTTTGATGGCCGTCTTATTTTTCAAATTCAGCTTGGGAACCAAAAGGCCTACCGTCACAAAATCCCGATAGGGTAACCCGGCGGCAATGGCCTTAACGTCCTGCGAAGGCTCGTCCCCTTCCATACCGGCCACCAGATCCTTCAGCGGCATAGAAGACAGGAACACATCAGCCGAAAAGCGTTTCTGCCCCTCCGGGGTATCGCAGGTCACCGATTGAATGGCACCGTCACCACACTGCACCATCCGGACAGTATGGCCAAAACAGATGCGGCCGCCCAGCGCCTGTATCTCCTGTGCCACCGTCTCCCACAGCTGACCCGGCCCGTATTTAGGATACCAAAAAGACTCGATGAGAGAGGTTTCGGTTGCGGCATCCTTTTTGCCGGTCATTTTATGCAGAATGTCTTTTATAACAGCCGAAATGGATAATCCCTTGACCCGCTGGGAACCCCAGTCGGCCGAAATATCCCGGGGATGCCGCCCCCAGAGCTTCTCGGTGTACCCCTCAAAAAACATCGAGTACAGCTTCCGGCCAAACCGGTTAATGTAGAAGTTTTCCAGGGAATCCTCCGGCTTTTTCAGGACCATAGCCTTCAGATAGCTGCATCCCGCTACCACCGTCCGACCAAAGCCCAGACTACGGATGGTTTCTGGCTTCAAAGAAACAGGATAGTCAAAGAATTTCCCGCCGTAGTAAATGCGGGACACCCGATTCCGGCAAAGCATCACCCGATCCGCCTGTTCCGGATCGGGGCCGCCGGGGGTCAACTGACTGGGACGCCCCAGAACTTTATCGTCATAAGAAGGGCTGCCCTGCAACGGCATCATACTGCTCCACCAATCCATAACCTGAGGATCCTTGGAGAAGAAGCGGTGTCCGCCGATGTCCATGCGATTTCCACCCACCCGAACCGTCCGGGAAATGCCGCCGATCTCGGCGGATTCTTCCAGGATGGTTACATCATATGCTCCTTTTTGCAGCAGCTCATAGGCTGCGGTTAGGCCGGCTGGTCCAGCGCCAATGATAACGACCTGTTTTTTCTCTACCATTCCAATTACTCCAATCCGCTTTGCACCTCTCTTAGGTACAACGCCGCATATTTAGTTTGACTCGGTTAGGCGAACCGCCGCCGCTGTCAGGGATTGATTGCCGCCCGGCTTTACTGCCTCTGTCAGTGTGTATCGCAGAATTAACCGGGAAGGCCCGTCTGCAATATAATCCACCGTCAGCTTCTGTTGCCCGGCAGTTGCCGGATTCTCCAGGGTGGTTTCCCAAAGCAGTTTGCCGCCGGGATCCAACAGCTCCAACCGCCCTTTATATTGCCAGCCGCCCAGGTAAACCATAGCCTGTCTGGGAGCAGTGTCACACACAAAATCCAACCGGTAGCTTCCGCCGACAACCGTACTGCAAACACCGTTGCGATCCTCTGTCACCAGGGGATCACAGGCGCCGCCGTCGGTCCAGGAAAAGACAATTTGACTGTCGCCAAAGCCACCCTGCCCGGCACCATCATAGGTCAGCCAGATCTGGGGCTCGGTCACATCCCGCTTCCGGCGGCAGCCGTTGGGATGAATCCAATCCAATGCACCCTCTGCCGTCAGATTCACTTGATCCGGCGCATCCTCCAGCCTGGCAGACAGGGTGATCTGCCCCGCCGTCCGGGCCGGTGCCAAAGGCGCATCCGCCGTCAGCTTGCCGGCCAGCTCCAGCGTAACCGATTCGGATACCGGAGCGGTAAATGCTACCTGCACCACCCTGCCGTCAGCAACAGGGCCTTGCGTCAGAAAAGGCATCTGCCCCATGGTTTGGGGCAGTCGGGTCATCGGCAACGCAACGCCATCCCGGAACACACCATCCAAGCAATCCTCCTCCAGCAAATGAAACCGCACCGTCCAGTGCCGGGTCTGGCAGGCCCGGGAGCCATCAAAACTACCCTGAGCACTGCCGATGGTCAGCCGATTGCCTGTCAAGGTAATATCCGCAGTCCGATACGCGCCGGTTTCATAAGCAGTGGATTCAGTATCGTCCTCATACAGAGTAAACCGGCCGTCTCCTCCCGGATATACATCCATTGTCAGGCACTGCCAATCTCCCTGCCGGATACGGAGGGTCTCCTCCGCAAGGGGGATTACGGCCCCCCGGCGCACAAACAACGGCACCTGGGTCAGGGAACAGGAGACGGTATAGACACCCGGGCCCTGGCAGGTCTCTCCCGTAAACAAATTGGTCCAGCGGCCGGCAGGAATCCAGACAGATCGGGTATCGACAGTCTCCCCTGCCAGGCAGTAATTCAGCTCGCAGGCAGCCACCCCTTCCCGGTCGGAGAAATACTCCACCCGGATTTCATAGGTTTTGCCGGGTAACAGCACCCTGGTGCTGTTACCGGCGGTATACCCCACATTCTCCCAGGCGTCCGCAGCCAGCACCCCGTCTACATACAGCCGGGCACCGGCATCGCTCTTAGTTTGCAGGGTAATGGGGGCGTTACCGCCCACCGTCAGCTTTCCGGTAAAGACAGCGGAAAAATCCTCCTGTGGCAGTCCGTAGGGTGGGGTGTTCCGCCAGTAAAATTGCAGCTGCTGCACCGTCTCAATGGCAACCGGATCACCGGATAAGGTACGGCCCCGGTAATACCGGGCCGTCAAACCGGGATTACCATCCTCAGCGATCAACCAGCTGCCGGGCACCGCCCAGCGGAAAGAGGTATCAATGATGGGGGCCACCAGAATATCCTGCCCCAAGGTGTACTGGGTCAGGGTTTCGGCTTCTGGACTGCCTGCATAATGGCAGGTCATGCGCCGTGCCATGGGCAGCCCGGTATCGTAATTCTCCCGGGCCAGGGCATAAAACACCGGCAGCAGCCGGTAACGCAAATTCATATACGCCCGGAAAGTATCCACCACCACTTCTCCCATATTCCAGGGGCCACGGCCCATATCACCGCAGGTCACATGCAGCCGGAACTGGGGAGAGAGAACTCCGTACTGCACCCAGCGAAGATACTGGGCGTCGGTGAGAGCCTGGGTGTGCAAGTTATGGGCCATCAAATCACTGGAATAATAAGCCAGGGCCGCGTCCTCCCCCCGGAGCAGCAGGTTGGCCGTCTCGGTAAGGATGGTTTCCTGATCGCTCCAGGTATCCCCCGACCACTGGATACTGTACCGGTGGGAGGCAATGGAGGCCGGGCCAGTGATGACGCCGTTGCACAGCCCGTCAATATTGGACAGCTGATACAGCCGCCGGGTGGGATAGACCGCCCGGAAGGCATCTTTATAAATCTGCATGCCCCAGACCTCATGCGTATAGCCCGGCAGCGGCACCACAGTACGCATCCAGTTCCGATCGTACCACCAGCCATCCAGCCCCATTTTGAGTTTTTCGGTCAGGCTGGGGAACCGGTATGCAATCTCCTTGGGCGCCAGAACATGATTGGGTACCCCGTCGGTTTCGGTGGGTTCGGGGTGATCGTTAAAAATCAGGTTTAGATGCCGGGCATGGACAGCATCCATAAACCCCTGCATATCCGGGAACAAGGATTCATTAATATCATACCCCATGCCATTGACTGCCACCCGCCAGTCGGTATCCACCACAAAATTATCCAAGGGCAGCCGGCAGCGGTCATAGGCCGCAATCTGCGCCATGGCGGATTCCTGGGTATAGACATAATAGCGGGAATCCCAAGCTCCGAAAGCCGACAGGGAGGGCAGCTCGGCCCGGCCGGTCAACCGGACAAACTCCTGCCGCAGCAGAAGATCGTCCCCACCGGGCAAAAACAAATACACATCCGGTGCATCGTTGCCGGTATCCCAGCCGTTGGTCTCCGGAAAATCGGTTTCCCCGACAGGCTGGGGGGCCGTCCCCCAGACCGGCATGGTCACCCGGGGGGTATCGGCAATAGCAAAAACGGTAGGATGACTGCCAAAAGCCGGCAGCTTCAACTTATTCGCTGGCAAGGTCTCAAACTGCCAGAGGAGCGTCCCATCCGGCAGTTCCACCCGCAGATGGGACAAAGCCCTGGCCGGATCGGACACTACCACCCGGTAACGACTGCCGGAAAGTACTGTTTGCCCGGCCTGCTCCTCCATCCGCACCTGCTCCCCGGGGAATTCCTCCCGCCCGGGAATCAAAAAAGTGGGGCGATCCTCAAATCCTCTGGGGCCTTTTTCCTCCAGACGCAGCAAGCTGACCGAAAGAAACGTGATCCGCAGAGCGCCGATCTCAAAATATTTCATGCTGGCGCCTCCCGTTAGAGTTGCAAAATCAATTTTCGCAGCAGCACCACATCGGTCACTGACAGGATGCTGTCCACGTTCAGATCCGCCACCTGCCGTTGCAGGTCGGTAACCTGGCCGGACAGAATGGCCTTCCGCAGCAGCACCACGTCGGTCACCGACCGGGAACCGTCAAAGTTCAAATCTCCAGGCAGCAAAGAGGCGGCAGGATCCAGAACCAAAGGTTCGGCCAGCGATCCGGAGACAGCCACGGCACTGAGGGTATTATTGCCACCGGAACCGTTGTACTCAGCGGTCAAAGTGTATTTCAGATACAGCTTGGTGGCATCGGAAGAGGAATAAGTGACGGTCAGCTGCTTATAATTGGAGCCGTCGGTCTTGCTGAATTCCCCTTCCCACAGCACATTTCCACTGCTGTCTAACAAGGCCGCCGTGGCGGCATATTTCCAACCGCCCAGGAAAACCGTCGCGGTTTTCTCGGCCGCATCACAGGTCAGCTCCACCAGATAGGAACCGCCGATGGTCTTATTGTGGATACCGGCATGGCCGTTGGAATTGGAAGGAACAACATTGGTACCGTCCGTCCAGGTAAAGGTGGATTGGTGATCCCCGAAATAATCACTGCTGGCACCGTCCAGCATCAGCAACCGGACCAGTGGATTGGAAACGCCCCGCTTCCGCAGGCTGTTGGAAGCAGGATAAATCCAATCCAGGGTTCCCAATGCAGTCAGATCAATGGTAGACGGTGCGTCTGCTGCCGTCACACTGACTTGAATGGTGGTATCGCTTTCAGACAGGGGGTGATCAAACCCAGGGTCGGAAACGATGGGCTGGGCAAAAGAGGCAAACCGGGCATAAAGCTGAATATCCTTACGCACCGCACCGGACAGGGTCGCCTGGTAAATCACACCGTCGGCGGCGCCACCGGACAGGGCAAAGGGCATCGCATCGGCATCCTGCTCCAGCTTTTCAAAGGTCACAGGCGTGCCGTCTGCCAGGGTCAGGGACTTTAAAACACCCCAGGTGGCAGGTGCGTGGATCCGCACCGTCCAATCCCGCTGGGCAAAGCAAAGCTCCCCGGCAAACTCCCCATCGGCCGCCCCCATCACTATCACCTGCGCTTGCAGATCTGCATCGTAATAATTGGACAGCGTGGTGGTACGGTAGCCCCCCTCCTGATAGGCGTTGGAGGTGGTGTCATCCTCATACAGGATGGTGGTATCTGCTGTTTCGGTGGAGGGATAGACATCCAACGTCAAATGGCTCCAATCCGAAGAAGCGGTATTCAGGGCCTCATCTGCCAGTGCCAGAATCGCGCCCCGCTTGACAAACAAAGGCGTCTGATCCACTTCCCGGCTAATGAGATAGGTGGCCGGACCGGTGTATACATCGCCGGTAAAGGTGTCAATCCACTCTCCTTCCGGAATCCAGACTGTCCGGCTGGAGGGAGCGGAAACTGCATAATTCAGGTAGCAAACAGCGCCGCCGGTATTGTCGTAAAACTCCACCCGGATGTCATAGGTTTTCCCGGCTTCCAGCAACACTTCACTGTTTTTCACAGTGGGGCTTTGATCCGCCCAGTTATCCAACACCAGGTTTCCGTCTATGTAGACGCGGCTGCCGTCATCCGATTTCGTCTGCACCCGGATATCTTCCTCCGAACGGATGGTGATCTTGCCGGAAAAAGCCACACTCCATCCGTCGGTATTGACCCCGGCAGCCGGGGCGTTATTGCCCCAATTGAAATTCACCTGATCCACCTGTTGGGTAGCAACAGGGGCACCCGACAGGGTCTTGTTATTATAATAAGTTGCCGTCAGACCAGCGGCACCGTCCTGGGCCGTAAACCAATCCGCCGGAATGGCTGCCTGCGTGGTAGTGTCAGCAATGGGCGCCACCAGCAGATCCTCTCCCAGCATGTATTGCGTCATGGTATCTGCCCCAGCGTACTGGGGATAATAATAGGTCATCTTCCGGGCCATGGGCAAACCGGAATCATAATTTTCCCGGGAGAGCTCGTAAAACACCGGCAACAGCCGATACCGCAGATTCACATAGTCCCGATAAATGTCGGTAACTTCTTCCCCCCGGAGCCAGGGCATCCGCCCCGGATCGCTATTGCATACATGCAGGCGGAAAATGGGGGATAGCACACCATACTGAATCCAGCGAATGTATTCCTCATCGGTCACCGCATAGGTATGCAGATTATGGGACATCAGATCGCTGGAATAATAAGCCATAGTGGAATCCATGCCCCGCTGAATCAAATTGGCGGTTTCAGACAGGATGGTCTCCTGGTTGCCGTAGGTATCCCCCGACCACTGGATGCCGTACCGATGGGAGGCGATGGACGCCGCCCCATTAAGAATCCCGTTATTCAGGCCGTCAATATTAGAAAGCTGCAGCAAACGGCGGTTGGGATACACTGCCTGATACGCCGCCTGATACGCCGCCATGCCCCACACCTCGTGGGTATAGCCGGTAGGCGGAATGATGGTTTTTGACCAGTTCCGGTCATACCACCAGCCGTCCAGACCAATGCTCAGCAGCTTGGTCAGATTGGTAAAACGATAGAGTACTTCCGTAGGATTCAACACATTATTTTGACTGCCGTTTGTTAGGGTAGGTTCCGGGTGGTCGTTAAACACCACCTGGATTCCCTTCTCGTGTACCTGCTGCAGGAAGGTCACCATATCCGGGAACAGGCTGGTATTGATATCGTACCCCATACCGTCAGTAGAATAGCGCCAATCGGTATCAATGACCAGATTATCCAGAGGCAGATTGTAAGCCGCGTAATTGTCCACCTGGGCCATAGCAGTCTCCTGGGTATAGGCGTAGTAACGGGAATCCCAGGCACCCAGGGCAGACAGGGACAGCATTTCTGCACGGCCGGTTAGGTTGACAAATTCCTGCCGCAGCAGGGTTCCGTCTCCAGCCGGCAAGAACACATATACATCAGGGGCGTCATTGGTAGTGTCCCAGCCGTTGGTATCTGTATACGCCATATTCGTATCCGGCTGGGGTGCCAAGCCCCACTCCGGCACGGCGATCCGGGGGGTATCAGCAATTTCAAAAGCTTCTACATCTTCATTAAAATCGGGCAGGTACAGCTTATTGGCCGGCAAGCCATCATAGGTCCAAAGCACTCGGCCATCCAAATCAGTAATCGTAACACCCGCCAAGGTATCGGCGTCATTGGCTACGGTAACCCGATAAGACGTGCCAGTCAGTACCTGTTGCCCGGATTCCCGGGTCATCGTTACGGTATCACCGGAAAAGCCCTCTGTCCGGTTTTGGATCAAAAAGGTCTCCCGATCCTCAAATCCGCTTGGGCCCTTTTCCTCCAGACGCACTAAGGTGTCAGACAAAAAGGAAATGCGAACATTTTCAAATTCCCGAATGACAATGCCGGTTTCGGTATTGGTCACGGCCTGAACATTGGCAGGCACACCCGAAAAGAGTGACAGCAACAGGGCCAGGGTCAGGCATAGAGAAAGCAGGCGGTGTTTCATAATAACTTCATCCTTTTCTTTCACTTACTTGAGCATAATACTCCACCTTGATTATATCGGCATTTCATCCGGAAAGAAAGTCATAAACATGATTTGTTTTGGTCAAAAAATACAATTGTTATATAACCTATCCCATTAAAACGCCTTTGTAAGCTGGTGAATTCTTCATGATACTGCGGCAATTCCTAAGCTACAGGAATACAGCGCACACTACAATAACACGATTATGCATAGCTGGAGGAGACCAACTCCGAAAGGTTTTCATGGCCCTCTTTTTCCCACAACTACGCGAAAAAACTTGGCAGTGGCGCATGTCAAGACGAAAAGGGAAGCTGAAGTGCGTGCGGCTTTGACGGCGCACTACCCGGTGATGCGCCTGACAACCAGAGAAAAACAGGATACTTCCTGCCATCATTTTTTGATTTCGGATTCCACTTCCACTACATTCTGCGGTGCAGCCGCTTTCACCCGTTTCACCAGTTTAGTTGCACGATGAAGAATCACCAGGCTGCTGATGCCGTCATACAACAAAAAGGCGCCAGCCAGAATTGAAACTGTATTGGCTGCCAGATTCCGGAAGCACAGAAGCAGCACTCCCAGGCCCACTGTAATCAAAGCAAGCAGCAGGGTAACCCACCAATAGGGATCCCGCTGGGCTTGCAAATAAAAGGCATCCTGCAGACTCCAAACACCATGAAGCATCACCAGAATGGCCATGACAACCGCAAATAGACCCTTCAACCCGCTGGGAGACAACACAATCCACAGACCGATGGCTATCTCAATGACCCCTACCACCAAATCGGAACCGCCGAAGATTTTTTCCGGCCGAATCAGAAAGGAAACTACCGTTACAATTCCTGTAACCAAAGCGGCCCAGCCAATGATAAGACAAATGGTGGTGGTGGCGCTGTCCGGAAACAGGATCATCAGCAACCCCAGAACAATGCAGACAATCGCAGTCATCAGGCAATTGGTTTTGGTTCGTTTTAAGGATTGATGCATAAAATTTCTCCCCTTCTCTATAGATTTAAAAATAACTTTATGGATTCAAAATGGCTTTGCGAAGCAATACCACATCGGTCACCGACAGCTGACCATCGCTGTTCAAGTCGCCGCTTTCCAATTGAGCGGCATCACCTGTTAAAATAGCCTTGCGCAGCAGCACCACATCGGTCACCGACAGCTGGCCATCGCCATTGAGATCTCCCGGCAACGGGGGTTCTGGCAGCGTCCCGGCGGACAACACCAGCTCCGAAAACTGACCGTAGACTCCACCCAGACCCCGCCAATCGGTAAAGACAAAGCGGTAATAGGAATAAGCGCCGGGGGCATCCACTTGGAAGTCCCGAGACAGATAGGCGCTGCGACTTCGGTTAAAGGTGTCGTGATACACCGTATCAATTACCGTCCAAGTTTCCCCGTCGTTGGAGCCCTCCACTGTCCAGGAGCGAGGATCTCGCTCAATGATATCATTGGCAGTGCCAAAAGTATACCAGGTCAGGGTAACCGACTGGGTCAAGGGAAGGTACAGCACTGCCGTCCGGTTGTCCTCCGGAATATTCACACCCAGCTTGGTGGCCAGATTACCGTCAAACAAATTGGAGGTTCCTTCCGGATCGTTGGGCCCTTTGATGGCTTCCGCCGAAGTAAAGGTGACACCGGACTGGTCGATATAGGGAATCAGAGAATCGCCGGCAGTCAGCCGGGTCTCCTCCAAAGTTTGCAGAGCCGGGTGCAACAGCTGAATTCCATATTCACCATATTGGGCCAACTGTGCCAGCAGCGTCTCCCGGTTTTCCACAAAGGTTTGGTCAAAACGAGACAGAGCCAGATATTGATCCAGAACATTTGCCAACCGATCCAGGCTCTCCCAGGTACGCTCCAGCCCATCCAACGCACCGATGGCTGCGGTACAATCTGCCACCGCTTGGGCGTCACCGGGTAGTGTGAGATCCGCCGAAGACAACAGCAGTTCTGAAAACTGGGAATACAGGCTGCCGTCACCCCGCCAGTCGGTAAAAACAAACCGATAATGGGAATAGGCATCGGGGTCATCCACCAAAAAGCTATCCGGCAGATAGGCCGAACGGGCAGCCGGAAAAGCATAATCGGTAACAGTATCCAGCACCGTCCAGATCTCTCCATCCAGGGAACCCTCCAGCCGCCAGGATTTCGGATCCCGATCCGTAAAATCATTGGCCGAAGCAAAAGTATAGCTTTGCAGCGTTACTGCCTCCTGCATAGGAAGGTACAGCACTGCTTCCCGATCCTGGGCGGTAACTGCCAGTCCCAACTTGGTTTTCACATTGCCGTCAAAGAGATTGCCGGGGCCTTCGGCATCCTGGGCAGTTTTGGTACCTTCGGCGGTGGTATAAGTCACCTGCCCGGTCAAAACCAGGCTGCCAAGATCATTGCCGGCCGCCGCCCCACTGGGGGCGGTCAGCGTTGGATTGGCTGCATACATTTCCCAAAGGGCGTCCACGGTATAGCCGGTGTACAGCTCCCAGGCATCGTCGGTATACTGATCCACAGCCAGCAGATGGTGCAAATACAACATCAGATCCGGGAATACATGCTCCTCCACCCAAACCAGAAACCGGGCAGTAACCCGATACTTGTCCTCATAGGACTGCTCCGAGGCATAATCAGGGAGGCTCCAGTTAGCGTCTTCATTGTGCAGGCCATAGCGATACCGGGCATAATCCGCCTCCCCTTCAATGAGCCAGACCGGGGTGTAGGTGTCATAGGCCTGGACACAGTGCATCAGCTCATGGGTAAAGCTGTCGGTATCCTTGGGATTATTCAGCAGCCAGTCCGGGTCAAACACCACCTGCATATAGCCGTTCCCAGCCACCGTATAGGCCACTCCTTCATAATCCGCATCTATCAGAAGGTGTACCTCCCGATCCGCGTTCGGATTATATTTGGCTGCCATAGCAGGATAGGCCACCTGAAAGGCTTCCTTCAGCAAGTCGATGGTTTCCTGATTCTGCAAAGCGCCGGTGGGATCCCTGTAAACCAGGGTATATCCCTCGTATTCCAGAGTAAATTCTACCGCTCCATCGGCAGACGCCGGCGTGCTGCACCAAATCCCTAAAATCAGCAACAAGCAAAGCACCACCGCACTAAACTTCCGCATTAAAAACACTCCTTCCGGCAAAGGCCGATAATTTAAGAAAAATTCAAGGCAAAAAACGTATCACTGCGTAAGGCTCACCCGCCTGATTATCTAAAAACACAGTAAATTCCCGATCCGAAAATCCGAAGCAGGGGTAAAAAGTATCTCCATGTTTTGCCGCTTTTTGATAGATGATAGAAATGCTGTGAGGCGCCAGTGCCGGAGGACATACTTCCCCGGCCAGCGCCGCATACCGGCTGTTGTTTACATGCTGGTTGACATCCAGCATCCATCGCTGTACCGGTATAGGTGAACTGGCTACAGCCCCTTCCGGCCGCACCGATTTGCCGGAAAATCCAAAATCTATGTTGGGGGCTTCTCCCAGCAGATATCCCTCCGCATCTTCCGGAAGAATGCGGGCAGGCCGCCCGGTTTCGGTATCCAGATATACCCACTTGGAATCGCCCTCCACCAAAGACGTACCCTTTTCATCCAAAATGGAAAATGAACGCTTTCCCGTAACGCCCCGCATTTGATAAGGGTTGGTGATAACCCGAACGGTATCATCCAGAGCGGGACGGCGGTAGAGTTTCAGCTGCCAGGACGTTAAGAACCAAACCCGATGTCGAGACTGCAAAAATCCCGGCCCCAGGCCCACCGCCTTGGAATGCAGATCAGCGCAGTCCTGAAACAAATCCAAAATGCCCGAAATCGGCAGCAAGCTGTCAGGGTCCACCTGACTGTACCGTATCACTGTATCAAAGGAAAACATCAAACCGCATCTCCTTATTGGTCATCATCATCCAGCTTCAGCACCGCCATAAAGGCCTCCTGCGGCACCTCCACTGTCCCCAGAGAGCGCATCTTTTTCTTGCCTTCCTTCTGCTTTTCCAGCAGTTTCTTCTTCCGGGTAATATCACCGCCGTAGCACTTGGCCAGCACATCCTTCCGCATGGCCTTCACCGTCTCTCGGGCAATCACCTTGCCCCCAACAGCTACCTGCACCGGAATTTCAAAGAGCTGACGTGGAATGTATTTTTTCAGCTTTTCAGCAATTCGCCGGGCCCGCTTATAAGCGTTATCCGCGTGAACAATAAAGGACAGGGCATCCACCATGTCTCCGTTTAGCAGCACATCCAGCTTTACCAGCTTGGAGGTCTGGTACCCCTTCATTTCATAATCATAGCTGGCATAGCCCCGGGTTCGTGATTTCAATGCATCAAAAAAATCATAAACGATCTCATTGACCGGAAGAATGTAATGAATATCCACCCGGTCGCCCATATACTGCATATCTTTATATTCGCCCCGGCGCTCCTGACACAGATCCATAATGGTTCCCACAAACTCCGACGGACTGTAAATATGCACGTCGGCAATAGGCTCCTGGGCCGAAACAATGGTGGCCGGGTCGGGGTAATTGGTAGGATTATCCACCTGCATCTGACTGCCGTCTGACAGATCAAATTTATAAATAACACTGGGGGCGGTGGTAATTAAATCCAGGTTATACTCCCGCTCCAACCGCTCCTCAATGATCTCCATATGGAGCAATCCCAAAAAACCGCAACGAAATCCAAAGCCCAGCGCCTGGGAGGTCTCGGCCTCGAACAGCAGGGAGGCGTCGTTGATCTGGAGCTTTTCCAGGGCCTCTTTTAGATCCTGATATTGGGCACCGTCGGCAGGATAAATGCCGCAAAAAACCACCGGATTCACCTGCCGGTAGCCGGCCAAAGGTTCGGGGGCGGGCCGATCCCGATGGGTAATGGTATCTCCCACTCGGGCCTGGCTCACCGTTTTGATGGAAGCCGACAAGTAGCCCACTTCCCCGGCCCGCAGCTCCTGGCAGGGCACCAGAGCCAGGGCCGATTTGCGGCCTACCTCTACCACCACATCAAATTCTGCACCGGTAGCCATCATTTTAATGGCGTCCCCGGGACGGATGGTGCCGCTCATAACCCGGAAATAAACAATGACCCCTTTGTACGGATCATAAATGGAATCAAAAATCAGGGCCGACAAAGGCGCTTCCGGATCTCCTTCCGGTGCGGGAATATCGGTGACAATCCGCTCCAGAACTTCAGGGATATTGATGCCGTTTTTGGCAGAAATCCGGGGCGCGTCCATGCCGGGAATACCGATAATATCCTCAATTTCGCTGGCCACCCGGTCGGCATCGGCTGAGGGCAGGTCGATCTTATTGATAACCGGCAGCAGTTCCAGGCCGTGATCCACTGCCAGATAGGTATTGGCCAGCGTCTGCGCCTCAATACCCTGGGAAGCATCCACCACCAGCACTGCCCCTTCACAGGCGGCCAAAGAACGGGAAACCTCATAGTTGAAGTCCACATGTCCAGGGGTGTCAATCAGATTCAGCTCATACTGTTCCCCGTCCGACGCGGTATAATATAGGGTAACCGCATGAGATTTGATGGTAATACCCCGCTCCCGCTCCAAATCCATACTATCCAGCAACTGATCTTCCATTTCCCGACTGGAAACCGAATCCGTCAGTTCCAGCAACCGGTCAGCCAAGGTAGACTTCCCATGATCAATATGGGCAATAATACAAAAATTCCGAATATGGTCCTGTGGGATCGCCAAATGAAATCACCTCATGCAAAAAAGTCAAAAAAATCAGGCCAAAGGCAGCTCCATATAATAATCATCCATCACATAGCCGCCGCCAATGTCCGCCGCGTAGGTCCGGAATACCTGGAAGCCAAAATGATGATACACTGCAATGGTATCGGTGTTGAACCGGTTCACCGTCAGCCAGATGGAAGTAAGGTTGTTCGCCCGGCAGAACTCCTTCATATAGTTCAAGGCCAGAGAAGCAAACCCCTTGCCCCGCCAGCTCTGCTCCAGATACAATTTGGAAAGGAACAGCCGGGAGCCGTCCTTTTTGATGGCAAAATAGCCGACCATTTGTCCGTCAAATTCCATGGTATGGTACAGATAACCTTCCTCCCGAACCTGACGGCACATGGCCTCATAAGACTGGAAATGCTCCAGCATATAATCCACCTGGCCCGCTGGTAGAATCGGGGTAAAATGCTGCCGCCAGATAGCCTCGGCCAGTTTGGCCACCGGAAGCAGATCCTCCTCCGCAGTTATTTGGCGAATGGCAAAATGCTCCAACAATTGGGCCTTGCGCTGGGCTGCTTCTGCCGCTTGATTCTGCCGCTCCAAATGAATCTGCAGAAAGCACAGAATCCCCAGAATCCAGAAAGGAAGCACATAACCAATGGGCAAAATCGCCAGGCACAGCAACAACCAGGGAAAGTAGGAATGCAGAAACCGTTGAAACCCCTGATGCTCCAACAGACGGTGTTCCAGCTGAATCGCCTCCCGAAGCGGTCGATCCTCCATGCAGAAGAAGCCAGCAACGGCAATCAGCCGGGCCGCTGCAAACAAATACCCAAAAAAGGCCAGAATCTGGAATAGAATGGCCAGAATCAGATAGCTGGTTCCATAGACAAAACCCTGGAGCAACATATTGGGCAACAGCAACAAAAAGGCAAAGCGCACCATGGGGCGCGCCTGCAAATACTGCTGAGGGTAAAAATAATACAACACACTGGCCACACTATCCTTAGCACCAAGACACATGCGCCAGAAAAGCCGAACCGTTCCCAAACAGGCCGGCAGGGTGAAAAAATACAAAAACAACAGGCGAAATACCGTAATAAACAAAGCCATCAGCCACGGACGATCGGTGAAAAACCAGAACAAGCTGGAAATGCAGGCCTCGGTGCAGCATAATAGCAGAACAAAAAGCACTGCCACCAAGCTGCAGGGAAAATTTTCATGCAACAATCCGGCTGCTTTTTTGCGGATCTGTTTATATTCTGTCATATCGAATCCTCCTGCCTGGGTTGTAAAACAACGACTTAGGCTGAAAAATCATAAAATATGCCCGGTTTCCTTGTCAACGACTTCAAGGAACGAGGACAAAAGCTGAAAGGCTGTCCAGCAGCGGATTGCTCCCACGCCGGGCAGCCTTTGATAGTTCCTTTATTCCAAATTGGCAGACGCATCAGCAGTTTCTTCCGCCGGTGCTTCTACCTCCTGGGCTTCTGCTTCACCCATTTCTGCAGCAGTCACTTCCCCAGCGTCGGCATCGGGCGCTTCGGGGACAGCGGTCTCGGCCGCGTCATCGTGGGCGGAGCATGCCACTGAAAGGATCTTCTCTCCCGGCGCCACCCGCATCACCCGGACGCCCTTGGCCGGCCGGGCAAAGGTGGAAATTTCAGAAACAGGAATTCGGATAATAACACCATCGGAGGAAATCATAATAATATCCTCTTCCGGATCCACCGCCATCATTACCGCCACATGGCCGTATTTTTCCGTGCGGTAGTTAGTAATACCCTTGCCGCCGCGGCTTTGCAGACGATAATCCTCGGCGTCTGAAATACGGCCATAGCCGGTCTCAGTTACAGTTAGCAATTGGGGAGCCTCCCGAAACACGGCCATAGAGACCACCTGATCCCCCTCCTGCAGGCGGATCGCCCGGACACCGTGAGTCACACGGCCCATGCTGCGGGCATCCGTCTCGTGGAATCGGATCGCCATGCCTTTTTTGGTAGCCACCATAATCTGGCTTTTACCATCGGAAATCTGTACCCATTTCAGGGCGTCTCCCGGCTCAATGACAATGGCAATTACGCCGCTTTTGCGAATATTGCTGTAAGCCGACAGCGGGGTACGCTTGATGGTACCGTTTTTGGTAACCATACAGACAAATTGCTCCGATTCAAAATCATTCACCGGAAGCATAACCGTAATATTTTCCCCGGCCTGCAAAGGCAACAGGTTAATAATATTCATACCCCGGGCCGTCCGGCTGGCTTCTGGAATCTCATACACCTTCATCTTGTAGACCCGGCCCAAATCAGAGAACAGCATAATGGTATCGTGGGAAGAGCAGACAAACATACTCTCTACAAAATCGTCCTCTTTGGTGGTCATCCCCAAAATACCACGGCCACCGCGATGCTGAGCCGCATAGGTATCCGACGGCAGACGTTTGATATACCCCTGCCTGGATTTGGTAATGACACATTCCTCCTTGGGAATCAGATCTTCAATATCCACTTCGCCGGACACGGTGGTAATCTCGGTCCGGCGCTCATCGGCAAATTTATCCCGCAGATTTAAAGTCTCGGTCTTGACAATATCCAGCACCCGGTCATGGTGTGCTAAGATATCCTGCAGATCCTTGATCTTCTCCAACAGGCCGGCCAATTCTTCCTCAATCTTACTGCGCTCCAGACCGGTAAGACGGCCCAACGGCATCTGAACAATAGCGGTAGCCTGAACTTCGTCCAAATCGAACCGCGCCATAAGGTTTTCCTTACCTTCGGGAATACTTTTGGAAGCACGCAGTACCTGAATAACTTCTTCAATAAAGTCCAGCGCAATTCTGAGACCCTCCAGAATATGGGCCCGTTCCTGCGCCTTTTTCAGGTCAAATCGGGTCCGGCGGCAGATGATCTCACATTGGTAGTCAATATAATTCTGCAGCATTTCCTTCAAGGTGAGAATTTTCGGCTCACCGTTGACAAGCGCCAGCATGATGACGCCAAAGGTGCTTTGCAGCTGGGTGCAGGAGAACAGATGATTCAGCACCACCTGGGGATTGGCATCCTTTTTAACGTCCATAACCACACGGATGCCGTCCTTGTTGGAGTAATCCACAATATCCTCCAGGCCGTCGATCCGCTTGTTATTGATAATATCCGCAATGGATTTCACCAGATTTTGTTTGTTCACCGCATAGGGAATCTCGGTGACGGTAATGTGGTATTTGCCGCTGCGGGTTTCTTCTATCTCGGTACGGGCACGCACCACGATCTTACCACGGCCAGTGGCATAGGCTGCCCGAATACCGGCGCGCCCCATGATGATGCCGCCGGTGGGAAAGTCCGGACCGAGAATGAACTGGGCCAGTTCATCCAACTCTGCTTCAGGATGGTCAATCAAATAACACATGCCATCAATAATTTCTCCCAGATTGTGGGGGGGAATATTGGTGGCCATACCTACGGCGATACCAGAGGAACCGTTGACCAGCAGATTGGGGAACCGAGCCGGCAGAACGGTAGGCTCCTTTAACCGGTCATCATAGTTGGGGACGAAATCCACGGTGTCCTTATCAATATCATCCAGCATATGCAGGGCCATTTTGGCCAGCCGGGATTCGGTATACCGATAGGCAGCAGCAGGGTCGCCGTCAATGGAACCGAAGTTTCCGTGGCCATCCACCAACATATACCGCATGGAGAAATCCTGGGCCAGACGTACCATAGCATCATAGACCGAAGCGTCACCATGCGGATGGTAACGACCCAGCACCGAACCCACTGTATCCGCGCATTTACGGTACGCTTTATCCGGTGTCAAATTGTTTTCATACATGGTATAAAGAATTCGGCGGTGCACTGGCTTGAGACCGTCCCGCACATCGGGGAGCGCACGACTGACGATGACTGACATGGAGTATTGTAGAAAAGAATCCTGAACCTCGTCCACTATTTCTATCGGAATGATCTTTTGATCTTGATCATTCCACATGGTTTCTTCTTTCATTGCGCTCACCTCTTAGAAATCCAGATTTTCGGCATACACCGCATTTTCCTCAATAAAAGTCTTGCGGGCCTCTACATCCTCGCCCATCAGCCGAGTAAAAACATCGTCGGCTGCCTCTGCGTCTTTCATGGTTACCTGCAGCATGGTACGGGTAGTGGGATCCATGGTAGTTTCCCACAACTGCTCGGGGTCCATTTCACCAAGTCCCTTATACCGCTGCACATCGGCGTTGCCGCCCAATTCGGCGATGTATTTATCCCGCTCTCCATCGGAGAAGGCATAGAAGAATTTTTTGCCCTTGCTGACCTTAAACAGGGGCGGCTGGGCCAGGTAAATATGTCCCTGCTCAATAAGCTGGGGCATATACCGGAAGAAGAATGTCAGTAGCAGGGTGCGAATATGAGAACCGTCTACATCGGCATCAGCCATGACAACGATCTTGTTATACCGAAGTTTTTCCAGCTTGAAGTCCTCCCCTAAACCGGTGCCAAGCGCCACCACCACAGGGGTTAGTTTATCATTGCCGTAAACCTTATCCACTCGGGCCTTTTCCACATTCAGCATCTTTCCCCACAGGGGCAGGATCGCCTGATAGGTAGCGTTCCGCCCAAGCTTGGCGGAACCGCCTGCGGAATCTCCCTCCACGATGAAAATTTCGGTTTTGGTATTGTCATTGGAAACACAGTCGGCCAATTTATCCGGCATCCGTACCCGACCGGAAGCATTCACCTTGCTCCTCTGTGCATCCCGGGCTTTTTGGGCCGCTTCCCGGGCAGTGGAAGCGGCCATGGCTTTATCCAGCAGCAGATTTCCCACCGACGGATTCAGCTCCAGATAATCGTTGAGCTGCTCGTTCATCATGGCGGTGACCATGGTGCCCATGGCGGTATTACCCAATCGGCTCTTGGTCTGTCCTTCAAACTGGGCATCCTGGAGTTTCACCGAAATGACGGCGATCATTCCCTCCTGAATATCCTCCCCACGGAGCTTGGGATCACTGTCCTTCAGTTTCTTGAAGCGGCGGCCATAACTGTTCAGTATCCGGGTAAAGGCGTTCTTAAAAGCAGTTTCATGGGTACCGCCATCTATGGTATGAATATTGTTGGCAAAGGAAACAATTTTCGTATCATAACCGCTATTAAACAAAATGGCAATTTCCGCAGAGGAAGTGCCTTTAACTGCGGATAGATAAATGGGCTCCTCCAGAACCTGTTCCCGCTTGGCAGTGCTTTGGATGAATTCCACATAGGAGCGGATGCCTCCTTCATAATGGAGCACATCCTGCCGTTCCTCTTCCTCGGTCTCTCCAGGATTTTTATCCGACAGAGGACGGCGGTCCGTCAATATAATTTTGACGCCGGCATTTAGGAAAGCCTGCTCCCGCAACCGAGTCAAAAGAATGTCATAATCGTAAATTTGAGTATCGGTAAATATATTGGGATCGGGTTGGAAGGTGACAGTGGTACCGGTTTCCTCCGTGTCCCCGATCACTTCCAGTTCCGTTGCAATTTTTCCGTACTCATACCGCTGCTTATAAATCTTTCCGCCGGTGCGGACTTCTACCTCCAGCCAGGTGGACAGGGCGTTAACAACGGAAGCCCCCACGCCATGGAGACCACCAGCCACCTTATAGCCACTGCCGCCAAATTTACCGCCGGCATGTAGCACCGTAAAGACCACCGTTACGGTAGGAATCTGCATTTTCGGGTGAATGCCCACAGGAATACCCCGTCCATTATCCTTGACTTGGATTATATTGCCCGGTAGAATATCCACCTGAATCGTATCGCAGTAACCGGCCAGGGTTTCGTCAATAGAGTTATCTACCACCTCGTAAACCAGATGATGCAGTCCCCGTTCACCGGTGGAACCGATATACATTCCAGGCCGCTTTTTCACAGCCTCCAGGCCTTCCAGCACCTGAATAGAATTTTCATTGTAGCTTTCCGTTACCTGCGTGTTTATTTGTTCCGATTTTTTGTCTTCCATATTGATCCCTTCCTTATCCGATGGAAGCCCGCTTCAGCAAAGTGACCGAAGCCAGCTGCGATATATATACAATCCGGCCGCTGGCCCGCGTACTGTTCCTGCAAACCACAAAGGATTTGGGTAGCTCATAGGTGACGTTAACCACATCGCCATTTTGCTCCGCTCTTGCCAGATAGTCTCTTGTTTTTTTTGACACCGTCGCAGTATCCAGATCAAAAATACCGATAACATCGGATTTTTTGACCACTGTTTCTTGACCCAGATGGATATACATGCCGTTATTTTGGGGTAATTACCCCATCCTCCATATAAAAAACTTTTCCCCGGCTTAAACTGGGAATGGGCGCCGGATCGCAGCAAGTGATAAATACTTGCCAATGGGAAATGTGATTGAGTATGTATTTCTGGCGGGCGGTATCCAATTCGCTCATTACATCATCCAGCAAAACCACCGGCTGTTCCCCGGTAACTGAATCCAGCACCTGCGCTTCCGCCAATTTCAAGGATAATACCGCCGATCGTTTTTGTCCCTGGGAACCGTAACTTCGGACAGCCAGATCGTTGATGGACAGATCCAGATCATCTCGATGGGGACCCACAGAGGTGCTGCAGGTTGCTTCATCCTCCTGTCGGTTATCCGTCAGGGTCTGGCGCAGTGCGGCAACTAAATTGCTTTCCGCCGGATCCAGAGAAATTCTGGAGGCATATTCCAAATGCAGCTGTTCTTTCCCGCCAGAAATTCCGCTGTAAATGGCCGGTGCAAATTCTGCCAACAACTCTACATAACGGCAGCGATATCGAATGATCCGGGCACCAAGGGCCGCAATAGAATCTTCAAATACTGTTATAAGCTCTTCCAAATCGGGATGAAACCGTAAATTTTTCAGGGCCGCGTTGCGCTGGGCTACTGCCCGGGTATACTGATGTAATAAGGTGACATAGCGAGGATACAACTGGCTGATAGCCGCATCCAGAAATTTTCGCCGGATTTCCGGCCCGTTTTCCACTAGCTTTAAATGTAAAGGGGAGAAAATCACGGCATGAAACCGCTCAGTCAGCGCCAAGCTGGATTTCTGCATCACTTCATTGATGAATATTTCCCGCTTTTCCTGAAGTCGGATCTCAGCCGTTTCCTCCAGAATACTGTCTTGATATTCTTTCTGATAAGCAATCCGCAACCGGGCAAATGGCTGAGAAAAACCAATAAGATTGGAATCCCGTGTTCCGCGAAAACTTTTTCCGCCGGTAAACAGCCAGATGCCCTCGAGAAAATTGGTTTTTCCCTGGGCATTCTGACCGTAAATCACATTGACCTTGTCATGGGGAAAAATCTGACAGGGCGCCAGATTTCGCAGCCCGGTAAATTCTATTTGTTGTAGTTTCATGGATTAAGACGGTGTTTCATTTTGTAAAATCACAAAGGTTTCCCCCTGATAGGTAATCTGATCTTCTGCATGCAGCTTTTTTCCCCGAAGGGTGCAGATTTCTCCATTTACCAAAACCTTCCCGTCCTGGATTACATATTTTGCTTCCCCACCGGTTCCTACCAATCCCTGAAATTTCAGTAATGCATCCAAGCGGATAAAATGCCCCTGGATCAAAACCGGTTGTATTTGACTTTGTTTATCCTTCATTTTTCAGCTGCATGGGCATCACCATAAAGGTGAAGCTGTCTCCCTCCGTGGGTTTTACAATCATAGGGGCCAGAGACCCGTTAAATTTCAGCAAAACTTCATCACATTCAGATGCCCGTAATGCATCCAGCAGAAACCGATAATTGAAGCCGATTTCCACAGGCAGTCCTTCCAGGTTGGCGTCACAATAATCATTGGCCCGCCCCATGGAAGAAACACAGCTGATCCGCATACTTTCATCCGACACATTCATTCGTAGCGGGCTTTTTACCCGCTCATTAATCACCAGGGAAATCCGTTCCACCGTATCCATCATATTTCTGGTATTTACCCGCACAATAGACTGGAATGTTTTGGGAATGGTATTTTCATAATCAATAAAGTTTCCTTCCAACAGCCGGGCAATCAGGGTATAGCCCTCAATGCAGAAGCGAATATGCCGATTACTGATCTGCAACTGTACCGGTTCTTCTTCCTGTGAAATGAGATGCACCGCTTCTTGCAGGGCACTGCCTGGCACAATGAAATGCAATTCCGGTAATTCCGGAATGATTTCTTCCCGTACCGCCAGACGATATCCGTCTACCGAAACCAAATGCAGCCGCCCTTCTTTACTGTCAAACAGAATACCGGTATGAACCGGCTTTGCGTCGGTGGTGGCTACAGCAAAAATGGTCTGCTGTACCATATTTTTCAGCATTTCCCCCGTCAGCATCATTTGATTGGCATCACTGACCGACGGCATTTCAGGAAACTCTGCAGTATCCATCCCTAGAATATCAAATTTGGCCGAACCGCTTTCAATGCTGCAAAGATGCTTTTCATCCACAGCCAGTGTTACAGTTTCTCCCGGCAGACGACGAATAATATCACAAAGAAGCTTTGCGTTGATGATGACCTCCCCCGGTTCCAGAATTCTGGCTTCCATGGTTTTGAAAAGGCCAATCTCCAGATTGTAGGAAAGCAGTTGAATGGATTCCTCCTGGGTCAGGATCATAATACCCTCCAGGGCCGGTATGGTAGTCTTGGAAGAAACAGCCCGGGAAACATGGGCAATGACCTCATTAAATTCTTTTCGATCTACAACAATTTTCATATATGTCATCTCCATGCAACATAAATTTTTCATTTCCGTAAGAAATTCTGCTTCGGGCGGAAAATTTCTCCTGGAATTCTATTATAAATATTAGTAATAGTAGTAGGGTATGTGCGTTTCTTGGAAAACTCTGCTACTCGGCAGTGTAAAAACAAAAAACTACCCTCTTCTTTTGTGAATTGATTGTGGGACGACTTGCAAAAATTCAGGGGATTTTTGCTTTCCTCCACGCGGCTGTGGAAAACTTTTCTGTGAAGTTGGTGGAAATGTGGATAAAATGCCGTATTATGTCAACAAAAAGTAACTGGCTGATTTTTAGAATTTTTGCTTAGATATCTTGAAGATTTTTAATCATATCTTCTATAATTTCCCGTTCATGGGAATTGTCAGTCAGAATAGCATTGATTTTTTTCAAGCTGTGGGTAATGGTGGAATGATCCAGGTGGAATACCTTTCCAATATCCTGATTGGTCATTTCCAACATGTTTTTAATGATATAAATAGCAATTTGCCGGGCAAAGACAATGGGGGCATCTTTCTTTTTGGAAAGGATGTTTTGCTCGCTGATGGCATAAGTTCGGGATACTTCGGTAATGATTTTTTCCACCGTCAAAGGATTGGGCCGTTCGGTGCTTTTAATATCCCGGATCACATTACGGGTCATGGTCAGATCAATTTCACCATTGCTTAGGTTTTGCAGTGCCTGGAGCTTTTTTACTACCCCTTCCAGTTGGCGAACGTTGCTTTTTACCTGATTTGCAATTTCATACAGGATATCCTCCGTCAAATGAAGCCCGGCCAACTGGGCCTTTCGGGCAATGATGCCTACCCGGGTTTCAAAATCGGGGGGAATCACATCGGCCAACAGGGCACTTTCAAAACGGTAGCGAATCCGTTCGTCCAGCGTTTTGATATCCTTGGGTGGCCGGTCTGCTGTCAGCACGATTTGCTTATTGTTTTGCAGCAGGGTATTGAAGGTATTAAAAAATTCCTCCTGGGTGGATTCCTTTCCAGCAATAAACTGGATATCGTCCATCATCAGCACATCAATGTCCCGATATCGATTATGAAATTTCTGCATGGCGTCTCCGCCGGAATGCAATGCAACAATCAATTCATTGGTAAAATCCTCAGTGCGGACATAGACCTGACGCAACTCGGGAAATTTCTGTTTGATGTGGTTATGGATGGCCAGCAACAGGTGGGTTTTTCCAACACCAGAATTACCGTAAATAAACAGCGGATTGTAAGCCTGTGCTGGCTTATTGGCCACAGCCATGGCAGCCGCTTTGGCAAACTTATTGGAGGAACCCTCCACAAAATTATCAAAGGTATATTCCGAATCAGTCTGGAAGAAGGTTTTAGTTTCTTCCACGTTGGGCTGAAGTTCGATGACCGGGCCGGTGGCTATCTCTTCCTGTACTTGCACCTGAATGGTGACAGGAAAGCCAAGCACCCGTTGAAAACAGTCAGCCAATAATTCGGCATAATTTTCCATGACAATGTTGCGCTTAAATTCGGAGTTGATACCCAGGGTTACCTGATTATGTTGGAAACTGATGGGCTGTAACCCTTTGATCCAAGTATTATAACCTGGTTCCGACAGACGGCCGGAGAGAATATCCTGTTTGCACTCCTGACAAACCAGGTTCCATGCGTCAATTAGAGAATCCATTTTTATCCTTCCTTCAGGGCAAATTTTGAAACAGAAACGGAAAATTCCGGTTTCGAAAAAAGCGGGAAAGGCTATACTCCCCCATATTTCATTATACATATTAAATTATAGCACAAAATCAAATTAAAAGCAACGACTTTTCCACAGATAACGGCTTTTTTGTGGATAAAAAAGTGTTTTCCGGGTTGGATACACCGGAAAACACTAAGAAAGACAAAAGGGTGTTACTCTTCAACTTTTTGGATAGGCTGTGCCAGGAAAAACAGAAGAATATAAATTCCCATGGCCAGTTCCAACAGGGTGCTTTGGGAAACATTGTGCAGCAGGATACTGTTTCCGCTGAAGAAAAGCAGATAGCGGGGCAAAGAAGCCAATAAACAAAGTAAGGAAGCCGGCAAACCAAAGGCCATGGCCCGGATATAATTGGTTTTTGTAGCAATGCCGGCGGTAAGTTTCCCATGAAACAGCAGAAATACAGTAGATGCGGCAATGGCCAGCAGAGTCAGCACATTTTCCGAAATATTGGCAATGCCGGTATATTCAATAAAAACAGAAATTAATCGAAGAATCCAAAGGAGAATGGGGAACAAAAGAAGTCCTTTTCCTTTGTTGTAACCGGTCAGATGCCAGATACCGTATATGCAGAAAGCCAAAGCCGACAAAACATAGCATAACAGCTGCAGCAGATATAGTACTGAAAATTGAAGTGTAAAAAGAGCATTGGCAGCCTGAATCAACAGAACCAGTGCCATGAGAAAAGCGCCGACTCCCAGCACAGGGGAGGATTGCAAATGATTTGTTGTTTTCCTGTCCAACAGACAGAGAATCAACAGTAACACACAGAAACCGGCCAGCAGCAGGGAATATACCAGATGAAAGGTATGATATTCACTATAGAAAAAGCCGGTTGCCGGATCAATCATGGTATATAAGGCGACTGTTCTGCCAATAAGAAAAACCGGAAGTCCAATTAAAAATAACAGCCAAATTTTCAAATTTTTCAATGAAACAACATCCTTTCCAACGCCGGCATAAATTTTCAGCATGAAAATATATATGGAATAGAAGCTTTTTCTATTTTATAACCAAAACATATGATTGTCAATAAAAAGGAGACCATCATGAAAAAAGAATATTTTAAAATTTTTATTTTTTTGCTGATTGGAAGCCTGCTGCTGCCTCTGTTTGCATTAGGAGAGGAAAAATCCGGTGAAAGTACCGGTCAATCTGGCCAAGCCCCTGTGACACAAAGTGATGATTTTGATATATATATAACTGAAACCGGCCAAATAGAAACTCTTTCCCGGGAGGAATATCTGCTGGGGGTGCTGGCGGCGGAAATTTCCCCTAATTATTATACCGAGGCCATGAAGGCCCAGGCGGTGGCTTCCTATACCTTTGCCTTGTACCGAAAGGCGGAACATGAAAAGGACACTTATGATATTACTGATTCATCCAAAACAGATCAGGCTTTTTATACCCGGGATCAATTGCAGCAAATGTGGGGAACAGAATACGAAACCAATGTGGCTATCTTGGAAGAAGCAATTGCCGCTGTCACCGGACAAATTCTGACCTATGACGGAGCACCCATCCTGGCAGCCTATCACAGCATTTCTTCCGGCAAAACCGAATCTGCTGAAAATTATTGGGGCGGCGGAAATTATCCATACCTGACGGTGGTGGAAAGTGTGGGGGATATTCTCTCCCCCCAGTATCTTTCCACCGTCACCTTTACAGAAGAAGAATTTTCAGCAGTACTGCAAAAACAGCTGCAGATTACCACCAGTGGAGACGCCGCCGATTGGGTCGGAGAAAGTGATTGCACGCCCTCCGGCACGGTGCAAACCCAAATAATCTGCGGCAAGGAAATCACAGGCGGAGAACTTCGATCCGCCTGTTCTCTGGCCTCCCAAAATTTTGATCTGACCTATCAGGACGGCAAATTTACGTTTACCGTTCGTGGCAGCGGCCATGATGTGGGTATGAGCCAGTACGGCGCCAATTATATGGCCTCCCTGGGCAGTGATTATCGGGAAATTCTTTCCTGGTACTACCCCGGTACCACTCTCGTTGAAGAATGACAAAAGAAACATAGAAAAAAACAGCCTCCCCGGTAGAACCCGGGGAGGCTGTAAATTGTAATCATTCCGTCAGCAGACAGTTCTTTCTTACCGTACTTTGGAGCCGGCGGGGACATCGTCAGTAAAAATCACCTTTACGTCATTTTCCCCGGCATCGGCGGCTAGAATCATGCCATTACTTTCCACACCGCAGAGAACCGCTGGTTTCAGGTTTGCCACTACAATGACGGTATGGCCGATGAGTTGTTCCGGCTTATACCAGGGTGCAATGCCGGAGGCCACTGTACGGGGGGTACCGGTGCCGTCGTCCAGAGTCAGCTTCAGCAACTTTTTGGCCTTTTTCACCGGCTCACAGGCCACTACTTTGGCGGTACGCAGCTCCACCTTAGCAAAATCATCAATGGTGATTTTGGCCAAAGTCACGGTATTTTCAGCAGGATGAGCCTTCGGTTTCACAGGATTGATTTTTTCCAGTTCTTCCAGCTCCTTTTCCGCATCAATTCGGGGAAACAGAGGATCCTGCTTTAAAATGGTGGTGCCAGCCGGAAGAACACCCCAGATACCGGCGCTTTCCCAGGTGAAACAGCCCGTTCCGTTCCCCAAAATTTCAGCAATCTTGCGGCCGGTTTCAGGCAGGAAAGGAGTCAGCAGTACGCTGGAAATCCGGATGGATTCGCAGAGGTTGTACATAACGGCGGCCAGCCGGGACTGTTTATTTTCGTCTTTAGCCAAAGCCCAGGGTATGGTTTCGTCAATATATTTATTGGTGCGGGAAATCAGCTGGAACAGATGGGTCAGGGCGGTGGAGAATTCCATTTGATCCAGGCTTTCCTCTACCTTCTTTTGGGTGGCAGTGGCCAGCTGAATCAAGGAACCATCAAATTCCCCTGCTTCCCGCTGCGCCGGCAACACGCCTCCAAAATATTTGTGTACCATGGCCGCCGTCCGGGCTACCAGGTTGCCCAGATCATTGGCCAAATCGGAATTAATCCGGTTAATCAAGGCCTCATTGGTAAAGATGCCGTCCGAGCCGAAGGGAATTTCCCGCAGCAGGAAGTATCGGATGGCATCCACCCCATACCGGTCACAAAGAATCACCGGATCTACTACGTTGCCCTTGGATTTGGACATTTTGCCGCCCTCTAAAAGCAGCCAGCCGTGGCCGAATACCTTCTCCGGCAGGGGCTCTCCCAAAGCCATAAGCATAATGGGCCACACAATGGTATGAAATCGGACAATCTCCTTTCCCACCAAATGCACATTGGCGGGCCAATATTTTCGATAGCTGCTGTCATCTTCCGAGCCGTAGCCCAGGGCGGTGATATAGTTGGTCAGGGCATCCAGCCAGACGTAAACCACATGCTTGGGGTCAAAGGTTACAGGAATACCCCAGGTAAAGGAAGTCCGGGAAACGCAAAGATCCTCCAGACCAGGTTTGATAAAATTGTTAATCATTTCATTCTTCCGGCTGGCGGGTTGAATGAAATCCGGGTGGCTGTCATAATATTCCACCAAACGGTCCGCGTACTTGGACAGCTTTAAGAAATAGGCTTCTTCTTTGGCAGGTTGCACTTCCCGGCCACAGTCAGGACATTTGCCGTCTACCAGCTGGCTCTCCGTCCAGAAGGATTCGCAGGGAGTGCAATACATTCCCTCATAAAATCCCTTGTAAATATCTCCCTGTTCATAAAGACGCTGGAAGATTTTCTGCACCGCCGCCACATGGTAATCATCGGTGGTACGGATGAATTTATCGTAGCTGATGTTCAGCAGTTTCCACATATCTTTAATTCCGACAATTTGCTCATCCACAAATTCTTTGGGGGTAACGCCTTTTTCGGCGGCCCGCTGCTCAATCTTTAAGCCGTGTTCATCGGTTCCGGTCAGGAAGAAAACATCAAACCCCTGCATTCGCTTATACCGGGCCATGGTATCGGCTGCCACAGTGGTATAAGAATGTCCGATGTGCAGTTTCCCCGAGGGATAATAAATCGGGGTGGTGATGTAGAATGTTTTCTTGTCCATAGAACTTCCTCCTAATTCATTGGCGATTATCTTCCGCAAAAAAGCAGGTACTTCCTTATTATACCGCCAAAGGCAAAAAAATGCAACTCCGGAAGCAAATTTTCCCCGGCACTGTGTGAATATGACAATGGAATAATAGCTATTGCATTGTAAGAGAGTGGATTTATATAGTTCCATGAAAAAGCGATTGGCTGGAATGAAATATTGAATAAGGAGGACATTTCAGCAAAGTTCAGGCTAAAACTTTCTTACAATAACATTATGACGATATGAATGAAAAGCTGTAGAACTTTTATAATGATTTTCTTAAACGAAAAGACAAGGACAAATTTCCTCTTGGCGAACGGGGTCAAATCTTGTATAATATAAGTAGTATTTGCAAGGAGGAATCCCCTATGGCTGGAATGTCCAAGAAAAAGCGAGCCGCACTGGTGGTGGAACGGATGGAGGAACTATATCCAGAAGCGGTCTGTTCCCTGACGGCGGCTGACCCGCTGCAATTGCTCATCGCCACCCGGTTGTCTGCCCAGTGTACCGACGCCCGGGTGAACTTGGTAACGCCGGCACTGTTCGCCCGGTTTCCCACAGCGGAGGCCTTTGCAGAGGCCGACGTGGCAGAAGTGGAGCAGTATATCCAATCCTGCGGCCTGTACAAGACGAAGGCAAAGGATATTGTGGCCTGCTGCCAGAAGATTTGCAATGACTTTGCCGGCAAAGTACCGGACAACCTGGAGGATTTAACCAGTCTACCGGGAATTGGCCGGAAAACCGCCAATCTCATTTGCGGGGATATTTACGGCAAACCGGCTGTGGTGGCCGATACCCATTTTATTCGTATTTGCGGCCGGCTGGGTTTTACCGATACCAAGGATCCCTACAAGGTGGAGATGACCATGTGCCAGCTGTTGCCGCCGGATAAGTCCAGCGATTTTTGCCATCGCATTGTGCATTTCGGGCGGGAGGTTTGTTCGGCCCGGGGGCCGAAATGTGACGGTTGCAAACTGCTGGATCTTTGCCCCACCGGGAAGAAGGCCTGCAGAACTTCCGGAAAGAAGGGGGAATAAAAGGTGCAAGCACGCCAGCCGGCGGAGCTTTGCCGCCGTTATTTTTTCCTGATTGTGGGATTGTTCATTCTCTCCTTCGGAGTAGCGCTGATTATTCAGGCTTCCCTAGGAACCTCCCCTTCCTCCAGCATTCCTTATGTACTGCATCAGGCCTGGCCGGTGGTGCTGGTATTTGGAAGGAAACTCTCCATTTCAGTGGGGTATTATACTGACGCGGTGAACCTGACTTTGATTTTGATTCAGCTGGCCGTTCTTCGCAAACGATTCCGCTTGGAATCGTTGCTGCAAATTCCAGTTTCCCTTGTATTTGGATGGTTTGTGGATTTTAACCTTTGGTGGCTGTCTGCCTGGAATCCTAGATTTTATCCCCTGCAGCTTTTGACTCTCCTTGCGGGTTGTGCCTTTTTAGGCTTTGGCGTGGCTTGCCAGGTAACAGCCGATGTGGCAATGATGTCTGCCGAAGCCACCACCAAGGCTATTTCGGATGTTTCCGGCGGGGAGTTCGGCAGCTGCAAGATTTTTATGGATTGTTCCCTGGTTGCGGTTGCGGCCTTGATTTCCCTTTGTTCTATGCACCGACTGGTGGGGGTTCGGGAAGGGACAGTGATTGCCGCCATGATTTGCGGCGTATTTGTCAAGTTGTTCCGTCCGCTGTTGAAACCCGTAGACCGGAGGTTGGCAGGAAAAGATACCAAGTAAAAAAACTGTGACCTGTTATTTGCAGGTCACAGTTTTTATCCTGTATCAGGTTTTATCAGTAGTCAGAACGGTTTTGCCGCCCATGTATGTCTGCAGAGCTTTGGGAATCAGGACAGTGTAATGCTGGCCGTCAAATCGGAGATTATTCTCCAGGAAAGCGATGAGCATCCGGGGCGGTGCCACTACGGTGTTGTTCAGGGTATGGGCTAGATACTTTTTGCCGTCCTCCCCTTTGATGCGGATGCCCAGCCGCCGTGCCTGTGCATCTCCTAAATTGGAGCAGGAGCAAACTTCAAAATACTTACCCTGCTTGGGAGACCAGGCTTCCACGTCATAGGACTTGACCTTCAGGTCGGCTAGATCGCCGGTGCAGCATTCCAGGGTGCGGACGGGAATGTCCATGGAGCGAAACAGCTCCACACTGTAGCTCCACATTTTATGGAACCAGTCCATGCTTTCTTCCGGCTTGCAGATGACGATCATTTCCTGTTTTTCAAACTGATGTATCCGGTAAATACCACGCTCCTCTATGCCATGGGCACCCTTTTCCTTC
>CAYZTR010000010.1:0-61324 GCA_964481575.1 uncultured Eubacteriales bacterium | reverse complement strand
CTTATACATCATGGCGTCCATTTCCTCAAAACTCATAACGCCGGTAACCACGTTGGAACGGATCATAAAAGGCGGAATGCAGTACGTAAAGCCCTTATCAATCATAAAGTCCCGGGCGTAGGCGGTGACGGCGCTATGAAGCCGGGCAATATCTCCCATGAGATAATAGAAGCCTTCTCCGGCTACCCGGCCAGCGGCTTCCTTGTCAATGCCGTTAAACAGAGCCATAATATCGGTATGGTAGGGAATTTCAAAATCCGGATGGGTCTGTTCTCCGAATTGTTTTACCTCTACATTTTCGCTGTCGTCCTTGCCCACCGGCACAGAGTCGTCTACAATATTGGGGATTTTCATCATGATTTCGGTGATCTGTTTTTGCAGCTGGGCTTCCTGGGTTTCCAGATTTTTCAAGGTCTCGGCCTGCTGGGCTACCAGCGCCTTGGTGGCTTCGGCTTCTTCCTTTTTCCCCTGTGCCATGAGCATGCCGATCTGCTTGGAGATCTTGTTCCGGTTGGCCCGGAGTTCATCTGCCTGCTGCTGGGCGGCCCGGCGCTGATCATACAGATTAATGACCTGGTCAACCAGAGGCAGTTTATGATCCTCAAATTTTTTCTTGATATTTTCCTTGACGAATTCAGGATTTTCCTTGACAAACTTAATGTCCAACATTTTCAATATTCCTCCAATTTGTAATATAACTAAATGAAAAATTATACTATTTGTATTCAACTCTGGGAGAGTTTTTGAATAATATCTTTCAGGTCATCTTTATCGTAAAATTCAATTTCCAGGGTGCCTTTTTTCTGATTTACGGTTTTCACCTTCACCTTCCGGCGCAGATCCTCCTTGGCGGCCAATTCCAGCTCGGTAAAGAAGGGATCCCGCTGCACCTTGTGCTTGACCACGGGCTTATTTCCCCGGGCCAGGGTTTCCAGTTCCCGAACTGTGGCTCCGGATTTTGCCATAGCCAGGGCGGTTTTCCGGGTTTCCGGATCGTCGATGCCAAGCAGGGCCCGAGCATGTCCGGCAGAAATTTCCCCATTACGCAGGGCGGCGCGCTCAGTTTCATTGAGATGTAGCAGCCGCAAAGCATTGGTGACGGCAGGCCGGGACTTGCCTACTTTGGCTGCCACCTCCTCCTGGGTCAGGTGGCAGGTTTCCATTAGATTCTGATACCCCAGGGCTTCTTCCACAGGATTCAGATCTTCCCGCTGCAGGTTTTCAATGAGGGCAATCTCCATGACCTCGGTATCCGACATTTCCCGGATAACCACCGGCACTTCTGAAAGCCCCGCCAGCCGGCTGGCCCGCCAACGGCGTTCCCCGGCCACAATCTGGTAACCGCCGGTTTCCAGGGGGCGTACCAGAATAGGTTGAATCAGGCCATGCTGCGCAATGCTGTCCGCCAGCTCTTGCAGAGCTACCGGGTCAAAATCCTTCCGGGGTTGATCTCGGTTGGGCTCCAGCTGGGAAAGCCGCACTGTCATGGAATTGGCAGACTCTGTTGTATTGTCACTGAACAGGGCATCCAGGCCCCGCCCTAAACCGCTTTTTTTGGCAGCCATATGATAACGCTCCTATCTGCTTAATGCTGTCGTTTATTTTTTTTGATAATCTCTTTTCCCAAATCGTTATAGGCTTTTGCTCCTTTGGAGTGCTTGTCATAGTATTGAATGGGCTGACCGTAGCTGGGTGCTTCGGAGATTCGCACCCCCCGGGGAATCACCGTTTGGAATACCCGGCCGGGGTAATACTTTTCTACTTCGTTTTTGACCTGATTGGTCAGATTCAGCCGTTTGTCAAACATGGTCAGCAGGATACCTTCAATATCCAGCGTCGGGTTATATCGCCGCTTGACCTGTCGGACAGTGGCCATAAGTTGGGAAAGACCTTCCAGCGCAAAATATTCGCATTGCATGGGAATCAAGATGGTATCGCTGGCCGTCAGGGCATTGACGGTAATGAGCCCCAGAGAAGGCGGGCAATCTAACAATATGTAATCGTAATTGTTCTTGATGCGGATCAGGGCATTTTTCAGATTGTATTCCCGTTTTTCCTGATCCACCAGCTCCAGCTCGGCCGCTACCAGATCAATGGTGGCGGGAACGGCGCTGACATTTTGAAATTCAGAAGGAAGAATGGCTTCTTCCGCACGGGCAGAAGCGATCAGCAGATCATAGGCCGAAGCGGAAAGCTCCTTTTTATGAATTCCAAGGCCGCTGGTGGCGTTGCCTTGGGGGTCGATATCTACCAAAAGAGTCTTTTTTTTGCTCAGCCCCAGCGCTGCAGCCAGGTTTACAGCGGAGGTGGTTTTCCCTACGCCCCCCTTTTGGTTTACAATGGCGATAATTTTGCCCAAAATGTTCACATCCAATCTTGTCCTCCATTATAGCATATCTTCCCGGCAATGAAAAGGGGTTGAAACATTTTTTTCAAAATGTTTCACGTGAAACAGTATAGCCGTTCTGTTGGTGAAACAGAACGGCTATACTGACAGAATGCGTATGAAGAAGGTGAACTACCGCTTCAGGCTGAATGGCGGCCTTTGGGTATCTTGATGGTATATTGAATGTATTCCTCGTTTTCTTCCTTTTCCGTCTGGGCGTCAACACCTCGCTCCCGCATGTTGGTAATAACCTTGGACAGGCTATTGACAAATAGCCGAATATCCCCCACCACGGCAACTCGGCGGGGTATCGTTTTTTCCTGGGACATGGCCGGCGTTTGCAGGGCTTCAATTAGTAGTTCGGTATCCCGAACATTGAGACTTTCCGCAATGACCCGATCCAAAATTTCCTCTCGCAGACTGTTGGATTCCACTTTCAACAGGGCCCGTGCATGGCGTTCGGTGAGACCGGCTGCATCAATGCGGCGGCGCTGTTCTTCCGGTAGCTTCAGCAGCCGCAGCTTATTGGCCAAAGTGGAGCCGGCCATCCCCAAATAGGAAGCAGCATCCTGCTGGGACAGGCCAAAGTAGGAAATGAGCCGGGCAATGGCCTCAGCTTCTTCAAAAGGGCTCAAATCCCGCCGTTGAAGATTTTCAATTAAGGCTAATACGGCCACATGTTCTTCATCTGTGTTCATGACCAGACAGGGAATCCGGCGTAGTCCAGCCATGCGGCTGGCCCGGAGTCTTCGTTCCCCGGAAATCAGCTGATAGCGGTTTTCTCCAATGCGGCGTACGGTAATGGGCTGCAGCAGTCCATTGACCCGGATGCTTTCTGCCAGCTGGGTCAGCCCCAGAGGATCAAAGTTTCGCCGGGGCTGGTGGGGATTTGGGGCAATGCAGCCAGTATCGATTTGTTGCAGGATCCGATCTGGCGGCTCCTGCTGCTTCTTAAGAAATGGCAGCATGTAATCGTCCTCCTGTCAAGGGATTTCTTTTTGCTTTCATTATAGCCCAGCTTGTTCGGAAAATCCAGAAATATCCATCGCGCAAAACGACAGAAAGCCGCTGGTTCAGCGGCTTTCCAAAGGTTTTTTTGTGATTTTGGTTCCCTGTCTGGGATATTTTGTCGGGGTTTGCGATATCTTTTTGATATCTAAAATGCATCGAACATCACCACCGGGCAGGGTCAGGGTATGGCAGACCGGCTTTCCACCCCCCAGAATATGGATAGCTGTTTCAGCTCCCTTTTGTTCGGCGGGACCGTCCGGGCCTTTCATGGCCAACAGCTGTCCTCCTGGCTTGACAAAAGGAAGGCAGTATTCCGTCAGCACCGACATGCGGGCGACTGCCCGGGCGGTGGCAAAATCAAATTCTTCCCGCAGGGCCGGATCCCGGCCGCCGTCTTCTGCTCGCTGATGTATCAGGGGCAACGACAGGCCCAGCGTATCCGCCACAGTCTTTAAAAAAGTCAGACGTTTTTGCAAGCTGTCCAACAGGGTGATTCGCAAATCGGGTCGGACAATTTTCAGCACTAGGCCGGGAAATCCAGCGCCGGTACCTACGTCAATGAGACTGGCTCCTGTCGGGAATTCCACCGCAGATAGCAGGGAAAGACAGTCGGCAAAATGTTTGACCGCCATTTCGGCCGGATCGGTGATGGCAGTCAGATTCATCTTTTCGTTCCATTCCACCAGCAAACGGGCATAGGTATCCATCTGCCGCAGGGCGTCCTCTGTTACAGTCAGGTTCCAACTGCTGCAGGCGGTACGGATCACATCAAAGGGCAGCATAGGCATTACTCCTTTCGCTCCTCCCGCTCCAGCCAGATCAGCAGGGCGGAAATGTCGGCAGGGCTGACCCCGGAGATTCGGGAGGCCTGTCCGATGCTCAGGGGCTTGATTTGATTCAGCTTTTCCCGGGCCTCAGTACGCAGCCCTTCCAGGGCAGTGTAGTCCAGCTTGGGTGACAGTTTCCGGGCCTCCAGCCGTTTCAGCTCCGCCACGTGAGCCAGCTGTTTTTTGATATATCCCTCATATTTAATCTCGGTTTCCACCTTGCCGGTGATGAGCGGCGGCAGCATTTGCCGCTCGGGATCAAAAGGAGCCAAATCTGCATAGGTAATTTGAGGCCGCTTCAGTAGCTCTGCCAAACGGATTCCGGTTTGCAGCGGAGATGTTTCACGTGAAACCAACAAAGCATTTAAGGAGTCGGTAGGCGCCAAATGCACCGATTGAAGCCGCTCTAACTCAGCTTCCTTGGCAGCTTTCCGGGCCAGATAGGCATCGTAGTCAGTCTGGGAAACCAGTCCGATGGCATGACCACGGGAGGTCAGCCGCTCATCTGCGTTATCCTGCCGGAGAATCAGCCGGTATTCCGACCGGGAAGTCATCATCCGGTAGGGGTCAGAGCATCCCTTGGTTACCAGATCATCTATCAGGGTGCCGATGTACGAGGAGGAACGCTCCAATACAAACGGATCCTTTCCCTGCACCTGCAGGGCGGCATTGATGCCGGCTACCAGCCCCTGAGCCGCCGCTTCCTCATACCCGGAGGAGCCGTTGAACTGCCCGGCACCATACAACCCTGGAAAATTCTTCATTTCCAGAGTAGGCGCCATGGCAATAGGGTCAATGCAGTCGTATTCAATGGCATAAGCCGCTCGCATCACCTGGACATGCTCCAATCCGTGAATGGTACGGTAGAATTTTAACTGCACCTCCTCCGGCAGGGAGGAGGACATGCCCTGCAAATACATTTCTTCGGTATTTTTACCGCATGGTTCAATAAATAACTGATGCCGTTCCTTATCTGGGAATCGGACAATCTTGTCCTCAATGCTGGGACAGTACCGGGGGCCGACCCCTTCAATTTCCCCGGCATACAAAGGGGATCGGTGGATGTTATCCAGGATTACCTGTTTTGTGGCGGCGTTGGTGTAGGTGATGTGGCAAACCTCTTGGTTCTCGGGCGGTTCTTTGGTGGCATAGCTGAAGGGTGTAGTGGGTTCGTCGCCGGGTTGCACCTCCAGATCGGTGTAGTTAATAGAGCGGCGCAGGACCCGGGCGGGTGTGCCGGTCTTAAAACGGCGCAGTGGCAATCCCAGAGCTTTCAGGGATTCCGCCAGTTGGGTGGCGGGAAACAAACCGTCGGGGCCGGAGGGATAGTTAACCTCCCCTACAAAAATCCGGCCGCCCAAAAAGGTACCGGTGGCTAGGATTACGGTTTTGGCCCGATACTGACCGCCCAATCTGGCGGTGGCCAGCCAACCGGTTTCCTGTTGCTCCAGGGCGATTATCTCCCCTTGCCGCAACTCCAGATTTTCCTGTTGCTCCAGCATATGCTTCATATATTCGGAATAGGCACGTCGGTCAATCTGGGCGCGTAGGGAATGGACTGCCGGACCCTTTCCGCGATTCAGCATGCGGATCTGCAGGGCAGTAGCGTCAGCGGCTTTTCCCATTTCTCCGCCTAGGGCGTCAATTTCTCGCACCAGATGTCCTTTGGCAGTACCGCCAATGGCCGGATTGCAGGGACAGTTCCCTACCGCATCCAGATTGATGGTGAAAACAGCGGTATGACAGCCCAACCGCGCAGCTGCCAGGCCGGCCTCAATACCGGCGTGCCCTGCACCGATGACCAGCACGTCAAATTCCCCTGCAAAATAGTGCATGTTAGGTGACTCCTTCTTTTTAAAGAAATAATAGAATAACAATATTAAACAACAAGAACACAAAAATTATACAATTAGTTATAATAAACAACCGAAAGAGGCAATTATAGCAGCAATAAATACAACAAATAGTATACTCTGGATTCCGGCCACTGGAAATAATTTGAACACACCTAAGGTCAACAAAAAAATTTCCATTGGCTGGAAACCGGCCTTATTTTCCCACGCAAAATTGGCGGAATACTTCGTCAGCCACCGCTTCGGTGGCCCGCTCGCCGGTGAGAGAAAGCAGCGCGTTCAGGGCTTCTTCCAGACAGACTCCCACGGCGTCCAGGGTGAATCCGGCCTCTATTGTGGCCCGGGCCTCGGACAGGGCTGTCTGGGCGGCCAGCGCCATGGCATATTGCCGCTGGCTGGATAAAATGGCAGCGTCGCTATCCAGATGATCCAGCCCGGTATAATGCTCCAGCGTCTGGGACAGAATTTCCACCGTCTGAGGGTCTTTGGCGGTAATTCGCAGCACCCGCTGGTTAGGCTGTGCCGCCAATAAAGGATGTATTTCCGGCCGGGCGGCTGGATCTCCGATATATGGCAGGTCGGCTTTGTTCAGCAAATACAGTGCGGAACGGTTCCGGCAGGTTTCCAGTAAAGCGATATCGGCTTGGGTTAGGGGCTGGGAAGCGTCAAAGACCGCCAGAACCAGTTGAGCGGCATCCATTCGCTGCCGGGACCGGGCCACGCCTGCGGCTTCCACCACATCTTCTGTGTCCCGAAGGCCGGCGGTGTCTGACAGCCGAAGTGTAATCCCGCCCAACTGTACTGACTCCTCCACTACATCCCGTGTGGTACCGGCAATATCGGTAACAATGGAGCGGTCACAACCCAGCAGGGTATTCATCAGGGTGGATTTCCCCACATTGGGGCGTCCCACAATCACCGTATCCAATCCTTCCCGCAGAATACGCCCGGTATCGTAGGTAGACAACAGTGTATCCAGCTGCCGGGCAGCAGTATCAATACCATCCAGCAGACGGAACGTGTCAATTTGAAATTCCACTTCATCAGGATAATCGGTATAAGCTGCGATGGCTGCGGTCAGATCCAGCAGGGTCTGACGAATGGCTCCGACTTTTTTCGACAGGGCGCCTTCCTTTGCTTCCAGCGCTGCTTGGCGCTGCCGTTCACCGCCTGCGGAAATCAACGCCATAACGGCTTCGGCCTGGGTCAAATCCAGCTTGTGGTTTAAGTAGGCACGTTTGGTAAATTCCCCTGGTTCAGCCAGCCGTGCGCCTGCGGCCAATATGGCTCGCAATACCGCCTTGGTCAGATAGGCGCCGCCATGAACCGATAGCTCCACCACATCCTCACCGGTATAGCTGGCCGGGGCGGCAAATACCAGCGCGATGGCTTCATCCAACCGGGTATCTCCAGCGTGCACACTACCGTACAGGGCGGTATACCCTGGCAGCTCCGCCAGCCGTTTGGTGCGTTTGGCGGAAAAGACCCGGTCACCAATGGTTCGGGCATCCTGGCCGGAAATCCGGATAATACTGATTCCTCCGGTTCCGCTGGGGGTGGAGATGGCAGCAATGGTGTCGGAAAATTCCATAATACTCTCCTGTGTATCAAAAATAAGAAAGGGCGGGATTCCATAGAGCAAAGCTCTGCGGAACCCCGCCCAGGATTGTAATACTTGTAGCTGCTGAAACAGAAAGCCTGCCAGGCGAACCGCCCGAAGGCATTTATTTCGTCAGATTAATGACGCCCTCCAGCAGGGTGCCGTCATCCAGATCACTCTTGGGAGCACGGGTGCTCTGAGGCTGGGGGGCACGCTCGGGGCGGCGGCCGCCACGATTCCGGTCATTCCGACCGCCGCGGCGATCTCGGTTGCCGGAACTGCTGCGGATACTGCCGCCTTCCGGCACAATAACCACCCGGCGCCCGGCGCCTTCTCCGATGGAGTTGGAGGAAACGCCTTCAATCTCCTGCACCGTCGTATGGATAATCCGGCGTTCATAGGGGCTCATGGGCTCCAAAGAGCGGGAACGGCCGGTGCGAAGCACCTGGTTGGACATGCGGCGGGCCAGGGCCCGGAGCGTATCTTCCCGTTTTTGCCGGTAATTACCGGTGTTCAGCACCACGCGGCAATAGCCATTGCCGGAATTGGTAGCCAAAAAGGTCAGATACTGCAGTGCATCCAGGGTTTCCCCGCGGCGGCCAATGATGACTCCCAGATTTTCCCCGGATAGATTAATTTGCCAGCCGGATTCAATTTCTCCGACGGTCATTTCCACATCTGTGACACCCATGCAGGCGAGCACCTTGGACAGGTAATCGGTGGCCTTCAAAGCCGGACAGTCGGCCGGCAGCTCGGACAGGGCCTTCATTTCCACCGGCTTTTCTTCTGCTTGGAAAGGGGCGGCTTTCGGGGCGTCCTGTTCCGGGACAGTGCTTTCCTGTACCGGTGCAGGCTTGTCCTTTTGGGGCTGCTTGGCAACGGGGGCAGGCTTTTGATTCTGGGTCTTCTTTTGCACCGGAGCTTTCTTTTCCGCCGGTGCGGTTTTTTCCTGCTTCCGGGCAGGGGCTTCTTTCTTCTTGGGTTTGGGATCCGGCATTTCAAAGAATACTCGAACCTTGGCGGGGCTGCCGCCAAAGAGCCCCAGCGTCTTTTTCTTGGGGAACTCCAGAATTTCAAAATCAACGTCGTATTTGGTGGAATCCACATTCAGGGCTGCCAGTGCGTTTTCTTTGGCTTCGTCGACGGTTGCACCGGTGCCGATGGCTTCTTTCAACAAAGGTAAGAACCTCCTTTTCGGGTGTGTATCTTGATACTCCGACCGCCGGCCGGAGTATCGATTGTCAAACTAAAAGATCAGTGCCCTGCAGAATTGTCAGCAGCAGCTGCAATTTTTGCCTGCTCCTCGGCGCGACGTTTAAGGGTAGCTTTGGCGTGATCCCCGGCAATAATTTTGTAGGGGCTGTAAATATGGGACACAGCGATTTGGAGTCCGCCGGAAATCACATTGGAATAAATCCAGTACAGACCCACGGCAGCCGGCACCTGGAAGGCCAACCACAGGGAAAATAAAGGCATCAACAGCATCATGCCCGCCATGTTGGGTGCGTCTGGATTCAGCCGCTTTTGCTGAATCATGGAGACAAGAGAAGTGGCGATGGCTGCTGCAAAGGACAGGATGGGGATAAGCCAAATTACTTCAAAATTGTGGAATATATCCCAGCTAAAATGGGGCGTATTGGTCAGGTTCTGCCCAAACAGGGTCAGATCTAAGTGTTCCTCTTGCATAGCCTTAATTTGCTGACCTTCGCTGCCCAGAACTTCCCAGTTATCCAGAATGTTCAATTCCTTATAATAGGCGCCTCTGGAGCTGACGTCTATTTCTCCGCTTTCCGTCAGGGTGGTCAGGTTGGTGTTAGCGGTATCAATCAAATCGCTGGGAACACCCACGATATTAGACAAGGGGGCAATGATCACATAAAAGATGGCCATGAGCACCACCATACGGATCAGCATAGGAACACAGCCACCGGCGCTGGAGATCCCCTCTTCCTGGTACAGCTTGGACATTTCCTGATTTTGCCGGTTCTTATCATTGGCATATTTGGAACGGATGGCGTCCATTTTGGGCTTGATACGAATCTGCTGAGAATTGGCTTTCTGGGATTTAATGGAGAGGGGCAGCAGCGCTAAATTGATCAGCAGGGTAAAGAGAAGCAGCGCCAGCGCGAAATTGCCGCCGCACAGGGCACTGATCCCCTTCAGAATCCAGCCAAAGGGTTTTCCCAGGATGTTGTTGAAAATTGACATAAGCTTCCACCTTTTCCGCCGGCGAATCCGGCACTTGCGTTTATTTTTTCATTCCGATAAAACGGTGGGGCTTAGGCGGCGGAACAGGGTCATAGCCGCCTTTGCACAAGGGGCTGCAGCGCAGAAGGCGCCACAGACTCAGGAGACCGCCACGGAAAAATCCGTGGGTCTCGATGGCCTCCAGGGCATAGCTTGAGCAGGTGGGAAGAAAGCGACAACAAGGCGGTTTGCAGGGGGAGATCCGCCGCTGATAAAGCCGAATCAGCCCCAAAGCCGCAGCCTTCAGGGGGTGGATCATGACGGATCCCTCAACTGGATGCCCACTTTCCGGAAGAGGTATCGCATGTCGGCTTCCACCTGGGTGCTCTTGACAAAGGGAGTCTTCCCCCGGGCCACAAAAACAATATCATAGGCACCGGGGAGCACAGGCAGCAGGGATCGGAAAGCAGCACGGATGACCCGGCGGGCCCGGTTCCGCTTGACGGCGTTCCCAACCTTCTTGCCGGTGGTAATGCCGATGCGGCAGATGTCGCCCTTTCGCGGCCGGATATACATCACCAGCGATGGGCTGACCGCAGATTTCCCCCGACCGTACAGCCGGCGAAATTCTTTGTTCAGTTTCAGGGTGTCATATGGCATGTTCCGAAAACCTCCTGCTGAAAAAGGAAAGGCCACTTCCTGTGGCCTTTCATCAATAGCTGAGGGACTTTCTGCCTTTTACTCTCCGGCGATGCAGTACCTTGCGGCCATTGCTGGTAGACATTCTTTTCCGGAAGCCGTGGACCTTCTGGCCATGACGCTTCTTAGGCTGATAGGTTCTTTTCATGAAAACTCCTCCATTCTTTCCGCAGGATCGTTTTTGGGCGTGCCGCTTTGGAAGTGCCGCCGCTCTGCGGAATGGAGCGGCGCCGATGGATTGCCTACAGGCAACAAGCGGCAACAGGGCATAAAATGCCCAGAGATACCCTTCTAAGGTACGATTATACCTCGAAACACTGTCTTCTGTCAACAGTTTTTTTGCGATTTTTTCCCCAACGGCCGCCGTTTACAACATATAGGCAAAAAATGCCGGCTATCCACAATTTGTGGTTGGCCGGAAGGAAAACGCGATGGCCTGGTTACCAATGATATGCTATTGGCTTCTGTTGTGTCAGGCAGGTTCCCGGTGATCCTCCGGCCAGCGCAGGGCCGTGTAGGCATAGATTGTACTGCCGGTGGAAAGAACACTATCGTCAAAGGTAACTTTGGGATGGTGCTGGGGAGAGCGGTGTCCCTGCTCCGGATAGCCGGCAGCCAAAGCCAACATGATAGATGGCACCGCCTGGCTGACATAAGCAAAATCCTCCGAGCCGGCGGTTTTGGATCTGGTTCTGTCAGATTGGGCAGACAGGGAGCGGCCGAAAAGACCCGGTCACTTCCCAGCAGCTCCTTGCCATAGGCTTCGGCGCAGGCTGACAGTGCGCTGTCGTTGACCAGAGTGGGGCAGTTGCTACCGAACCGGATTTGGGCCTTGGCCCGGAACAGATCGGCGGTTGCCTCTGTAATGGCAAGCATCCGTTTTTTGATGAAAGCGCGGGTTTCCTCGTCAAAAGTGCGAAGACTGCCGCCCATGGTCACGGTGTCCGGATAGCGTTGGCGGCGGTTCCGGCATGAAAGGTGCCAACGGTTAGAACTGCCCGTTCCCCCAGGGCCAGTTCCCGAGCCTGGATCTCCTGGAGATTCAGCAGAATATGAGCCCCGGCCGTAATGGGATCCACCCCAGTGTTGGGCATGGAACCGTGGCAGCCCTTGCCCTGGACGGTGATCTCAAAATAATCCGCTGCCGGTCGCTGACGCCGGGACCTGAAACAATAACAGTACCGGCGGGCATGGGTATGCCGGCCATGACGTGAATCATCAGGGATGCTGAAACCTTCGGATTTTCCAGCAATCCGGATTGGATCATATCCTGCACGCCTTCAAAAATTTCCTCCGCTGGCTGGAACATCAGCTTGACGGTTCCAGCCAGCGCCGCTTTATGCGCCTTCAGCAGTTTTGCGACACCCAGCAGCATGGCGGTGTGCAGATCATGGCCGCAGGCGTGCAGATTGCCGTTTTGGGCGGCAAAGGACACCGCCGCTTCCTCCCGGATGGGCAGGGTGTCCATGTCGGCCCGCAGCAAAAATACTTTTCCCGGTTTTTGTCCCCCTAACAAATGCTACAATACCGGCCTTACCGCAATCTATGGGTGTGATTCCCAGTTCCAGCAGTCGGCTTTTAACCAGGGTCAGGGTGTTCTGGATGGAAAAACCACTTTCAGCCTTCTGATGCAGGGCCCGCCGGTTTTGTACGAAGTTGCCTGGCTTCCTGAAGCAGCTTTCCGGTGTCATAAAACCACCCTCCGATTTTAGAATGAATCGTTATGAATTAATATATCATATTTTTGGGGAAAATCCACCCTGTAGTCGAAACGGTTTTGCTGAATTTATAGGTGTTACAAGAATTGGAATTCCTAACAACATATTTGCAAATAAAAAGACTCCCCTTTTTTGGGGAGTCGGTAGATTGTTAAATTGCGGCAAGTTAATTGTGGCAAGTGCGACCTGTATTTTGCCGCAGAGGCTGACTGTATGTGCTTCCCTTTTGAAGCAGTTGTCGCCGTGGGGGAACGGAGAAATGTGGCTTCCGCAGGAAGCATACCGGCCGGCCTGTTCTGTTTTGTAATTTGCAGGTAGGGCGGTAGCCGATTACCACATTAAATATAGCAGGGCCAGAAGCAGCCGCGTGTCTCCCCCTTCCCGCCACAGAAGGAACATGAGGCCCAGCAATAGCAGCTTGTCATTATCCAGATTCAGTCCCCCGGGCAGCAGACCGGCCAAAGGCCCTCTGTTCTCCCTTGTTTCGTTGGGGCTGGGGGCAGCGGTTGGCTCTTCTGTGGATATGGGCTCCGGGGGAGTGCTTTCGGTCCGGATGTTACGCGAATGGGATGTCTCTTGAACGGCTGGCTTTGAGGCGTTATTCCGGAAGTTTTGGGGGTTGTTGCCCGGATTGCCGGCTCGATTCTGATTTTTGTTACTGGATTCGGTATAGCTCTGGGATCGTTTCTGCATTTCCTGTACCCGCCGCAGGGCATCGGCCTGCATCCGCAACATATCCTGCTCTGAAATATCAGCCATGGATCACACCTCGGTTCTCAAAAAAGAGAAAATCCCGCGTCCTTCAACAGGGGGAGCAGCTCTGCCAGACGCAGCAGCCGGATGGCCTTATCGACCCGGGCCTGCCGCGGTGGAGTCAGCAAGGGGCGCAGGGCTTGCAATAGCCGGGTTCGGTCATCCTCCTGCCCTGACTGCAGAAGGCTGCCAATTTTCATCAGCATAGCCATTTCCTCCCCCGGCAGCCCCGGCAGGGAGAGGACCGGCGTTTTTTGACCGGCAGGTGTAGAGTCCGGACTGGCAGTCTCTTGGTGAACAATCCCCGAATTTGCGGTTCCCTGCTGCCCGTCTGTGCTTTGCATCCCCGGCAGAGAAGAAGCCAGGGAGCTGAGCATTTTCATGCTTTCCGGGTCATTGAGCACATTGGCTAACGCGCTTGCCAAATCCTCCATACTTCTCCTCCTTTTGCGGTGCATTTGGGGGTTCCCAGGGAATCTACAGATTATTTTCCCATGAGTTTTTGCATCAGGGCCCGGGCCTGTGGGGTGGAAAGCAGCTTCTGGGTGGCTGCTTTATCTGACAGAAGTTGCTCCAGCTTTTTGCTCTGGCTGGGAGACAGTTTGGCCAGCAACTGATCCAGATCCTGCTGGTTTACCGGTTGATGCAGCTTTTCTTTGTATTCCGGCGGAATGGTACCGTCCTGGAAAAGGTTTTCTACATTCTGTGGATTATTTTGTGGATTTTTTGAATTTTGCATTGCAATCACCGTCCGAATTTACTATAATACTACTATACTGATTTTCCTGTATTGCAGACTGCTTTTGGATAGTACATCCTATGCAGCAGAAGGGGTTTTTATGAGAATTTATGTGTTTTCGGATACCCACAGACGAGAGCGTGCGGTTTCCGATTTTCTCTCCACCCGGAAGGACGCGGTCGCGGTCATCTTCCTGGGGGATGGGTTGTCGGAAATGAGATATGTGGACACCTCCTTTCCCGACATCCCCTTTTATATGGTACCGGGGAACTGTGATTTTTCCGCCAGCGGCCCAACGGAGCTTTTGCTAGAGCTGGGCGGAGTCCGGGTTCTGATGGCCCATGGACACACCTATCAGGTGAAATCCACCTTGGCTCTTTACCTGCATCGGGCGCGGGAACTTGGGGCGCAGGTGGCTCTGTTTGGCCATACCCACACGCCTTTGGTGGAATATCATGACGGCATTTACCTGATGAACCCCGGTTCGGTTGGTTTTACCTATCCCAGGGGCTCCTACGGGATTTTGGATATTACCCCCCAGGGGATCATGGTTAACGCCGTGCAGCTACCCTGATGGAGTAGCTGTCATGGGCCGGGGCTGCAGCATACCCGGTAATACCATTGTATGCAGAAGAGACAGTTTTTGGAAGGAGTTTCTGATTTGGAGCAGGCAGAATTGTTGCGGCAGGACGCCGAAAGCGCCTATCAGGCGGAGGACTATGCCCAGGCGGAGGAACTGTATACCCAGCTGTTGGCCATGGATCCCACCGACCCCACGGCGATCTTTCGCCGTGGATTTTGCCGGGGCCGCATGGGTACACCGGAGTCCCCCCGGGTAGAGGAAGCGGCAACCTGCGCCGCCCGGGCTATGGGCGACTATGTGGGACTTCATGGCGTGACGGAGGATTTTTTTTCCTTTGCCGCCCTTGTGCTGGCGGAAGCCCGGCGGTTACTGGAAGCCTTTCGGGTGCAGTTGCTGGACAATCAATACCGGTGGACCAATACCACCTTTGATATTACCCCCGATTTGCTGTCAGCCCAGGGGACGCAGGCCATTGCCCAGGCCGGGCAGATCCTTTTGACGGCCGTGTTAGAGCATACCCGGGATTTTGGCGCAGGAACCCCCGCCTTCTTTTCGGAACTGCTGGTCATTTCCCGGGAAACACTGGCCTTTTTTGTGGGAGACTACCAAGCTTTGTCCTCTTTGGCAGCGCCGTTGCTGACCCGGACGGTGTCCTGTGCCCGAGATCCGGCACTGCAGGAGGCTCGTCTGGAACTGGCTGCGTTGATTTGGTGGGCCCCCTGTCTGGAGGAATCTCCTGAACGGCAGGAGTTTGCCCGATGGCTGCTGGAGAAAAGCTGCATTTCGCCGGATACTCTGCCGGCACCGACGGTCAACCCTTCGCCTGCCACTCGGCCTGTTAACCGCCGGCGGAAAGCGCTGTTTTTGGGGGCGGCACTGGTTGTGGTGCTGGCGGCGTTGCTGCTGTATATTTTGAGAAATCCATCCTGACGACGGAGGTGTTGTGTTATGGCGATTCGGCTGAATCCGGATCAAGAAGTGGTGCGAATGATTCGGGAAGGGTTAAAGAAAAAAGGCGGCTACTGTCCTTGCCGTCTGGAGAAAACCGAGGACAATAAGTGCATGTGTAAGGAATTCCGGGAGCAGATTGCCGACCCGGATTTTGAAGGGTATTGCCACTGCATGTTGTATTATAAATCCAAAGAAGAAAACGAAGGGAGATTTTGACCATGTCTGAACTTACTGTAACTCGATCTAATTTTGAAGAAGAAGTGAGCCGCAGCGAAAAGCCAGTGCTGCTGGATTTCTGGGCCGAATGGTGCGGCCCCTGTCGGATGCTGGCGCCAGTGGTGGCGGAAATTGCGGAGGAACATCCAGATTTAACCGTGGGAAAGGTCAATGTGGATGAGGAGCCGGAGTTGGCCCAGGCGTTTGGTATTTCCAGCATTCCCACCCTGGTAGCCCTGCGGGACGGTAAAGTGGTGGGTCAGAGTGTTGGCGTCCGCCCCAAGGAGCAGATTTTGGAACTGCTGAAATAATCCCGCAGAATGAAATAATTTCGCAAGATCAAAAGAAAAACGTATCCCTCCGATTTGGCCGGAGGGATACGTTTTTTATTGTATGCAAATCAGTTGTACGGTTACATCAACGGGGCAAACAGCCGGAGCAGGGATTGTTTCAGCTTGGTATACCAGGGTCGTCTGGCCCACTTGGCCGGGTGAATTTCCTTCCCCCGCACCATGATGGAAAGCAGATCCTCTTTCAGCTTCAGGATCACCGGATCGCCGCAAATCCAGTTACCGCATTCAAAGTGATAATAAAAGCTGCGAAAGTCCACGTTGACGGTACCCACGGTACCGACGGTATCATCGCTGACGAACACCTTGCTGTGCAGGAATCCCGGGGTATATTCAAAGATTCGAATCCCCGCTTCCATGAGACAGCTGTAAAAGGACTGGGTCACCGGATGGACATACCATTTGTCATAATGCCCCGGCGTAACAATGCGCACGTCTACCCCCGCTCGGGCTGCGGCGCAGAGGGCAGTGATAAATTCGTGATCCAGGATCAGGTAGGGGGTGGCGATATAGATATAGCGGCTGGCGCCGTAGATCAGGTTCATATAAACCCCTTTGGCCGGATCAGACTGCGTAAAGGGCCCATCGCAATAGGGTTGCACAAACCCCTGGGCCATGCGATCGTTGCTGATAAAATAATCCTTGGCAAAAATCTGCCGCTTTTTGGCCTTGTTGTTAAAGTTCCACATGGTACAGTACATGACAAGATAGGAACGAACCGCGTCTCCCTTTAGCAGCAGAATATTATCCATCCAGTGGCCAAACCGGTTTTCCAGATTGACGTATTCATCTCCGATGTTAAAGCCACCGGTGATGACGGTTTTTCCATCAATGAGAATCATTTTCCGGTGGTTCCGGTTATTCATGAAAATCCCCACAGAGGGGCGCAGCGGGTTAAACACCGAAACCTGAATCCCTTCGGCCCGCAGTCGCTTGGCGAATCGGCGGTACTGACGGGCGATGGAGCCGAAATCATCAAACATAATGCGGATTTCTACCCCGGCAGCTGCTTTCCGCCGGAGAATGGAAAACATTTGATTCCACATCTGCCCTTCTGCCAGAATGAAGAATTCCAGAAAGATATACCGGTTGGCCAGTTCCAGCTCCTCCAGAATCCGGGGGAAGCCCTGATCCACCGGCGAAAAATAGTCACAGGCCGTGTTGGCATAGAGGGGATAACCGGACGCTGCTTTTATGTAGCAAGATTGGCGGTAAATCTGGGGATAGGATCCCAGAAGCAGCCCCCGAGCGTGCGTATCATCGGGAAGCATCACCCGCTGTTGTTGCTCCAGACGCTGCATTCGCTTGGCCAGATGAGGCAGATTCAGCTTGCCGCTCCAAAAGATATAGGCCAGACAGCCGAATACCGGCAGGACTAAAATGAAGATAATCCAGGTCAGCTTCAGGGTGGGATTCCCTTGCTTTACAATCAGAGTCAACACCAGAAGCAGACTGAAGATTTCCAGAATGATGTAGGCCCAGACCACCCGGGAAGAAAGCATCAGAGTCAGCCACAGCAGCAGCGCTATTTGCAGCAGAACAATCACGCCCACTGCCAGTATTCGCCCGGGAAATGGGATGGCCCGGCGGCGCTGTTTCTTTTCAGACGGTGTATGGGATTTCACGGTGTTGCCTCCTTTCCTTTTCAACTGTTACCCTGCAGGCCGGTGTTTCAAATATGGCCCAGAGCAAACTGTACCAGATAAAACAAGCCAAACAGTATCGGCTGATGGAGAATATAAATAATCAGTGCATGCCGCCCCACAAAGGCAAAAGGGCGGATGCGAGACCGGTAAGTAAAAGCGGGGAACTTGCCGTTGGCGGCCCAGACCCCCATGGACATGCCCCCAAAGAACAGGAAAATCCAGGGGAGCAATGGGAAATAGTCGGCAGAATAAAAATTGTCCGGTAGGATGCCCAGGGGGAACAACAGGTTGCCCCATTGGTTTAGTTGAGCCGGCAGGGGCAGGGTCCAATGCCACAGGCCCAGGTATCCGTCCTCCAAATGGAGGGTGAACAGAAACAGGATTACGGATACCAACATTCCCACCATCGGCGGGATACGCTTGATAATCGGCACCAGAGCTGCCGCCAGGAGCATACAGACTGAAAGCAGGTTTAAAATGCCGAATTTTATCTGTAGACCGTCAATGCCGAACCAGACCAGGGCGTGGGTGGCGAAATTGATGGCCAGGGCAATGAGAAACAGTCGGATGCCCCGCCTGAGATTGGAGCGGGTCAACAAGGCGGCGATGCCGGATAGCCAGATGAATAGCCCGGCAAAGGCCGGTTCGGCCGGCTGAAAAAAGGAGAATAGCCAAATGGCGGCCTCCCATTGAAACAGATAGGCAGCCAGGTAGAATCCGTGATAAAATACCATGCAAATTACGGCAAAGCCCCGCAGCTCATCCAGCAGCAGAATACGTTTTTTACTGGTTCCGGCCATGGCGCACCTCCCGTTCCGGTTGTCTATTCAAGGATTTGGAAATATACCTTTCATTATACTCTAAAATGCAAAAAGGGTCAAGGATAACGCCGCCATCAGGCAGCCGTTTTCGGTTACCTGATGGCGGTTTAAGGTTCTTTAGGTTCTTCTGGCGCTTCCTGCCAGGGTGCAAGTGACGTTCCCCGATAAAATCGCTGCAGCAGCGGACTTTGCCGATGCTGGCGGGGCGGCTTTTTCGGTTTGGCCGGAATGGGGATAGGCCGTGTATCAATGCCGGCCAGAATTAACAGAAACAGCATTCCTGTCTGAATCCATAGCAGGGTCATATCGGTCATGCCGTGGAGGAAACCGGCTACGCAAACGGCCGCGATTAAGGCCGGGCAATTACGTTTGATAGTTTTGCTGACCAGGGTATCCAGGAAGCAGGCCACATAAGGCAACAAGGGCAGACAGCCGATGAGTCCGAAATTCAGCAGCGGATCCAGGATCAGGTTGTGGGCGTGCTCTGTGACAAAAACAGAGGGGTCGGTCAGGCTGGCCTGTTTGCTGACCAGATAGTACCCCAGCATTCCCCTTCCGAACAGGGGGGACTGAAGGAACGAGTGATAGGCCAAAACCCAGACGTCCACCCGATGCTCGGTGGTCAGAAAGGATTCTGTGTGTCGGGGCAGCAGCAGGTTGGGAGCGAAGTAGACCAGCAGGATAAACAGACCGCTCCCCAGCAACAGCCCGGTCAGCAGTTCCCGCTTCCGCAGCACATAGAAAATTGCGGCAACCCCGAAAAAGATTTCCACCCAGACAAAAATACTGCCGGTGGTATAGGCACTGATAAAATTTAGGGCTGCAATGCCAAAATAGGTAAAGTGCCGCCCCTGGTGAGTACTGACCTTGTGGGCGCAGATAATGATCACTGTGGCGGCGATGGTGGCAAAATAGTTGGAATTAAAAAAGACGGTAACCGATCGGTAGGAGGACAGTGTGCCGCCATATTGCACCCGCAGCAGTATCTGCTCCAGGACAGCCAGTGGAGCCAGCGGAATGCTCAAATAGCAGGCAAAGTCCAACATTTGCTCATAGATGCGGGTGGTCATGATTCTTCTGGCCCAAAGTCCGATAATCAGAAGCAAGGCCATCCCCAGGGTACAAATGAGCCCCAGCCAGTTTTTGTGAAAAATGCCCGTCAAGCAGGCCAGTGCCCAAAAGGGAATTAAAAAACGGGAGCCGGGATGCACAAAAATCTGTTTCCGCCGATTCTTCCCCAGCAGGATCCAGATCGAGACGCCAAGAATAATAATCCCGGTGAAGTAATAGGGCAGGAAGATTCCGGCGATGGTCAGACATAATACCGCAGCGTTTTTCAGCTGTGCGTGGGGTGCACGCGGCTGGATCTCAGGATCGCGCAAGCAGAACCTCCCCTTTCCCCGTTAAAAGTGATATTTTCCTTATTATAGCATGATTCCCAGGAATTGCAAGCAAAACAAATCGACAACAACTTTTCCTGCCGCAGCAATTCCACAGGCGGAGGCTGCTTTTTTTGCCATAGTTCGGTGGTTGGAGAACGATTTGGAGGGCATAAAAAAGTTAATACGATTGAAAAATTTCTTGTTTTCTAAAAACTAAAATATTTGATATTTTTGAGATAAAAATTGATTGTAAATGAGAAAGCGGCATGATACAATAAACATAAATAATCCTAACAAGAGAAAGGAAGTATTTTTTATGAGAAATGCCAAAAGATGGCTGGCTTTTCTTCTGGCTCTGACCCTGGTTTGCTCCATGTTCAGCGCCGGCGGGCTCCTGGATGCAGGGGCCACCACCGACAAGGCCACTGGCACCGGTGACCAGGAAACGTTGTTTTCCACCTCTTTTGAAGAGGGCGAGGCCCAGCCTCTGGGAGCCACTCTGCTGAAGGACGATGCCGTGAAAAATATTGGCAGTGCGGCTCTCATCGGCGATTTTGAAGATGGTTTGCAAGATCTGGTGGTAACAAGTTCTATCACCGGTTCTCCCGATAACGGAGCGGAAGCCAAAACCTGCCTGTTTGACAACAACACATCCACCAAATGGCTTTGCAAGCAGGTGCCTTCTGCCAGCAATCCGGTGTATGTTTCCTTCATGCTGTCTCAGGCCCAGGTGATCCGTTCTTATTATATCGCTTCTGCCAACGATAAAGAGGATCGGGATCCTTCTGCCTGGACGCTGTTCGGTTCCAATGACGGCAGTGACTGGAAGGTTTTGGATGAACAATCGGGCGTTTCTTTCTCAGCCCGTGAAAGCGGTCAGACCTTTTCCATTGAAAACGAGACTGCCTATTCTTATTATATGTTGTCCATTACCGCAAAGCGTGGAACCTCGGAGGAAATGGTGCAGCTGTCTGAACTGAATCTGTCTTCTGCTACCAATGCGGCGAAGGTGGCCCAGGATCTCCGGGGTAGCCTGAATGCTCTGGTGGATTCCTCCTCCATTCAGGGTTCAGCGGACAATGGTGCTGAGGCCAAAACCTGCCTGTTTGACCAGGATGTAAATACCAAATGGCTGACCAAGGATCTTCCCTCGGAGGAGTCTCCGGTCGCTGTTTCTTTCCGGCTGACTTCTGCCGCTGTCATCAAGTCCTATATGATTTCCTCTGCCAACGATTCCTCGGATCGTGACCCTGCCGCTTGGACGTTGTACGGTTCCAATGACGGCAGAAGCTGGCAGCCCATGGATTCCCGTTCCGGCATTATCTTCAATGGCCGTTTGCAGAAAAAGATATTCAGCTGCCCGGATAACACTACTTCCTATACCTATTATAAATTAGCCATTACCCAAAACAAGGGTTCGGATATGACCCAGTTCTCCGGCCTGGAGCTTTCAGAAGATGTAAATGAACCTTCCGTCAGCGACCTGGCGCCTCTGGGTGTGAAGATCACCAAAGGCCCTACCGGCAGCTGGATCAATGAATCCAACACCGGCTGGACCGGTGCCAAAGCCCTGCAGGTGACGGGGGAGCACATTGGCACGGAAGAGGCCTATGCGACCAACGTGCTGTATCAGGATGTAAACATCCCGGTAACGGCGGACACTAATCTGTCCTATATGATTTTCCCAGGCCTGATTAACGGTATCGAGTATGATTTTGCGTTTATGAACGAGTCCACCATGGTAGACCTTCTGTTTACCGACGGAACTCGGCTCAGTGAACTGGGTGCCGAGGATATGTACGGTATGCCCATGACCCCTGCCGGCCAGCGAGATGGCAAATGCCTTTACACCAACCAGTGGAACCAGGTGATTTGCACCATCGGCACTGTGGCCGCCGGCAAAACGGTGGATCAGATTCTTCTGTATTATCAGATGGATGAGTCTACCAGCGGCACCGCCGACTTCCTGACCTATTTTGACGATATTGAGCTGTATAACGAGGCGCCTTTTGAGACCGATCAGCTGACCGATTACGTCAACGTGCTGCGGGGTTCCAACTCCTCCAGCAGTTTCTCCCGGGGGTTGATTTCTCCGGAAGTGGCGGTTCCCCACGGGTTCAATATGTTTACCCCCGAAACCACCAACAGCTCTAACTTTACCTATTTCTATCAGCAGACCGGCTCCGGCGGTACGCTGTCTGACATTTCGGTGAACCATGTGCCTTCCGCCTGGTTGGGCGCCTGGGGTACCTGGCAGTTTATGGCCAACACCAGTCTGGACATTGCTTCTGTGACCAACTATGACGCCATTAACTCCGATGCCCGGGCCGCTGCCTTCAACCATGACAATGAGGTGGCACAGGCCCATTACTACAGCGTCACCTTTGACCAGGGCTCCAATGCTTCCGGCGTCCAGCTGGAGGTGACCCCCACCGATCACGCTGCCTATGTCCGTGTGACCTTCCCGGCAGACGCAGAAAACCGGAATTTGATTTTTGACTGCCGTTATGCCAATGGCGGCCTGACTTTCAACAGCGACGGTTCCTTTACCGCTTATTCGGACCACACCAGTAACGGTTCTACCCGGATGTATGTTTACGGGCAGATTGTGGACGGTCTGGAGAATCTGGAAAGCAATAAGGTGCTCAGCAGCAAGGGCGGTATCCTGTCCTTTAAAGAAGGTACCGAAACGGTAACCTTTAAGCTGGCCACCTCCTACCTGAGCTATGACCAGGCGCAGTTTAACCTGAATGACGAAATCTCCAAGCAGGATACCTTCGACACCATTTACGACAAGGCCCAGCAGCTTTGGGAAGATAAGCTGGAGATCATCGAGGTGGAGGGTGCCACTTATCAGCAGCTGGTGACCTTGTATTCCTCCATGTATCGTCTGTTCCTGTATCCCATTAATTATTCTGAAACCGATAAGGACACCGGAAAGGTGGTCTATGCCTCGCCTTATCAAAACGGGGCCAAGGTGGAAGGCCAGCTCTACACCATCAACGGCTTCTGGGATACCTACCGTACCACTTGGGCCGCCTATGCCCTGCTGACGCCTACCGAGGACGAGGATCTGCTGAACGGCTTGGTTCAGCATTATAAGGATGCTGGTTGGCTGGCTCGCTGGATCACTCCGGCCGGCGCCAACTCCATGGTGGGTACCAGCTCGGATGTGATTTTCGGTGATGCTGTTGCCCGGGGCATTACCTTTGATTTGGAAAATGCATTTGCTTCGGCTGTGAAGAACGCCACGGTTGTTTCCACGCAAAATAACGGGGACAACAATTATGGCCGGAAGAATCTGGACGAGAACCTGTTTCTGGGCTATACTCCCTCCAGCCATGGAGAAGGCTTCTCCTGGTCCATGGAAGGTTATATCAATGACTACGGTATTGCCCAGATGGCCCAGAAGTTGGGGAATACGGATGAAGCTGCCTATTTCCTGAACCGGGCACGCTACTATGTGAACCTGTTCAATACCGACCTGGGCTACTTTATGGGCCGCAAGGCAGACGGTACCTTTGATTATACCACTGCTGCCTCCTTTAACCCCAACGGCTGCTGGTGGAGCCAGTTTACCGAGACCTCGGCCTTCGGTATGGGCTTCTCGGTGACGCAGGACGGCCAGGGTCTGGCCAACCTGTACGGCGGCCGGGACGGTCTCATTGAAATGCTGGATACCTTCTTCTCCGTGGATGTATCGGATACCGTGTCCGGCAGCATTCATGAAATGCGGGAGGCCCGGGAGGTTCGGATGGGCCTGTACGGCCATTCCAACCAGCCCGCCCACCACATCTGCTATATGTATGACTACGCCGGGTACAATGCCGGCACCGCCCGCACCGTGCGGGAGACACTGGCGCATTGTTATGTTGGCTCCAACATTGGGCAAGGCTACGCCGGTGATGAGGATAACGGTGAAATGTCTGCCTGGTACATCTTCAGCGCTTTGGGCTTCTACCCGGTGGATATGGGCAGCGGTCAGTATGTCATTGGTTCTCCCCTGTTTACCAAGGCAACGGTACACCTGGAGGGCGGCGATCTGGTCATCAATGCGCCCAACAACTCCAAGGACAATATCTACATTCAGAGTATGGAGCTCAACGGCGAATCCTATGACAAGCTGTATCTGAATCATTCTGATCTGGTAAACGGTGCTACCATTGACTTTGTCATGGGTTCCACCCCCTCCAGCTGGTGCAGCACGGTGGACGCCCTGCCCACCTCCATCACCTCCGGTACCGACGTGGCCGAGCCGGCCATGGATGTGACCAAGGGCATGGCAGTAGGAACCCAAGTAAACACCGGTTCTGCTGCTTCTCTATCCGCCAGCCGGAGCGGTATGGCCAATCTGTTTGACGATACCAACAGCACCAACGTGACGCTGCCCGGTGACACCGAATTCACCTACTTCAACCGGGAGGGCAAGGCCATTTCTCTGGTGACTCTGACCAGTGTTACAGGCGCCAACGCACCCTCCACAGTGGCGTTGTACGGTTCTAATGACGGTTCCACCTGGACTACGCTGCTGGATCGTTCGGAAGTATCCTTCCAGTGGGATTTGTATACGAAGCCCTTTGCTGTAGCCCAAGAAGATCAGGCCGTTTATGTCTACTACAAGCTGGTGGTTGGCGCCGGCCAGGTGGCTGAAATTGAGCTGCTGGGCAATGATGCTCTGCTGACCTATGGTGCGGCCGAGGATCCGAATGCCATTTCCAATTCCTATGTAGGCACCGGTACGGTGTTGAAGGGTGATATGAATCAGGATGGGAACCTGTCCGTTACGGATGTAGTTCTCCTGCGGAAGGCCATTCTGGCCAATGCTACCGATGCCGTCAGCCTGACCTATGGCGATATGAACGGCGACGGGAATCTGTCTGTCACCGATGTGGTACTGTTGCGGAAGGCCATTTTGAGTCAGCCGACTGCCGCCTGATTGTAATATTGCTCCAAAACAACAGCCAACAGAAATGCCTAAAACGGTTAGATTTCTGTTGGCTGTTATTATTTTTCGAATGTTCTTGCTTTTTCCTGTGAAATCTGTTATATTATAACCATAAGCCCTGCAGTTGGCAGGGCTATCATTTTATAAAGGAGAAAGATGTTATGAAAGTATCAAAACAACTCTTGAGCATTGCCCTTGTGCTCTGCCTGATGCTGTCCTGTTCAGTGGTGATCGCCGGTGCTGTGGATAACACCCTGGAACTTACCTGGAACGCTGCCCTGAACAGCGGCAATGCGCCGGTGGACTGGGTTAAAAACGCCACTGGCCAGGAGCAGCAGGCTACCATTGATGCTGTGAATATCGCCTACCAGCGGCAGCTGGATGCTGGCTATAACCTGGGGAGTATAGAATCCTTTGACTGCTACAGCGGTTTCCTCAACGCCCAGTTTGGCGGTGGGGATAACGTGGGCAATCCGTGGGGCCATGCGGGCCGGAAATGGGGTATGATCGGTGTTCCCTACCCCGGAATTGCCTTTGCTGTAACCGGAGCCTTTGCGGCGGAAGGTACCGCGGTAAAATTTGTCTGCCCCCTGAGCGATGCGTTTACCGTTGCGGATTATACCGTACAGAGCACAACCTCTTGCACCTACTTTATGGGGGAAGACGGCCAGGTGCATGTTGATTTTGCCTACCCCGGTTTTCAGGCCAGCACTGCTGCCAAGGCCGCTATTCAGGAATTTTATGCCACCAAGGCTTTCCAGGGAGAAAACCCGGGAATGGCCATTGGCGGGGCTGTGGAATATAACGGCGGTTATATTCAGGCCTTTTATAGTGATGACAATTTGCTGATTGTTTATAGCAACGGCACCGAAACCTTTATCATTAGCGAAGGCAATGATCTTTTGGATTTTGATTGCCCCGCTGCGATCAATATGATTCAGGACGCTACCGACATTTCCATCCTGTTGTCTGCTGAGGACTATGAAACGGTTGATGCGGTGGAAATCAACTTTACCGTTCTGGAGGATTCTACCGTTTCCAAGGAACCTGGTCTGTGGGATCTGTCCCAGCCAGTGTCCTTTACGATAACGGATGCGGACGGCAATGCCCTGACCTATACCATCACTGCTTATAACGCCGGGGCCGTTACCCAGCAGCAGTCTGTTGCCGCTTCCAAGGCCACCGACGCCCTGGAGAGTTTGCCTGCATCCGTTTCCCTGTATCGCCCGGATTATGAGGCTGCTGTGGCTGCGCTCGAGGATTATAACGCGCTGGATATCGTAGGTCGGCTGCTGCTGGAAAGCGACCGGGACATTCAGGAGCTTTCCGATCGTCTGGATACCCTGGGGGACGGCAAAATCCGCATTACCTGTGTGGGTGACTCCATCACCGCCGGTGTGGGCGCTACCACCGGCTATGAGTCTTCTGACCCTGCTTATATGTCCTATCCCAGCCAGCTGCAAAAGATTTTGGGAACCGAAAATTACGCTGTTACCAACTGCGGCGCATCGGGTGCGTTTGTTGCCGAAACCTATGATGATTGCTGGTACCCCTATCTTTCCTCTGATGCCTATCTGAAAAGTGTGGAGTCTCATCCGGACATTGTCATTATCATGATTGGCACCAACGATGCTTCCCAGAACTGGTATATGGGCAACAATACCGCTGAAGAAGCCACGGTCATTTTCAGAGAAGCCTATGAACGGCTGATTCAAACGTATCTGTATCTGGATACTGCGCCGGAGATCATTCTGGCTACCCCATTGTTCTCCATCAACAGTGAAAACCGGGAAGCGAACAATCTGGCAATTACCATCCCCGTGATTCAGGAGCTGGCCGAAGAATACGGCCTGACTCTGCTGGATATGCATGAATTCACCGAGGACTGGACCAACGATACCTACTTCTCCGATGGGTTGCATCCCAATGACAGCGGTTATACCCTGTTGGCGAAGGAATTTGCCACAGCTGTGCAAGCTTATGTGGATATCGCTACCACGGATGCACCTACTGCTACCGGTCTGTATTTTAGCGACGTTGCAGTAGAGGATTTTGATCCCAATGTTACGGAGTATATCTTGCAGATGCCGTCGTATGTGGAGTATTTTATTCCCACGGTGGACGGCCTGCGGGATACCGATAAGATTATTACGCAATGGGAGTATATCGGCCAAGACGTTCTGGCCCATGTCCAGGTGCAGTCGGCGCTGGGCGGCTATGGTACCACGTATCATGTCCTCCTGCAAAGCGGTTTGTTGGGGGATCTTAACGGCGACGGCCATCTGAGCGTTACCGACGTGGTGCTGCTCCGGAAGGCCATTCTGTCCGGTGAATTCGATTCGATCGGTGATATGAATCAGGATGATACCCTGTCTGTTACCGATGTGGTATTACTCCGGAAAGAAATTCTGAATCTAGGTTAACGCTTTTTATGGCAGCCAAAAACGGCGTATGCCTCCGAACACATCGGGGCATACGCCGTTTTTATTTTTGATTAGGCTTGCCCTAGGATGGCTTTTCGCAAAAGCACCACATCTGTCACCGATAAAGCCAGATCCTGATTCAGATCTCCTTCCTGTGCAAAGGTGCCGTTCAGGATGGCTTTCCGCAGGAGGACCACATCCGTGACCGATAATGTACCGTCCCCGTTCATGTCGCCCATCAGGAAGGCTGGCGCTTCCCGGGTGACCGTGACGGTGGTGGTGGCGCCGCCGGCGGTCAGGGTGATGAGATTCTCCCCCTGCTCCAGCGGGATGGCGGCAGAGGTCCTGCCGCTGGCTACGGCTTTGCCGTTAACTGTGATATCCGTCCCTTCCGTGGCATAGGGTGTGACGGTAATGCTGTCTACCGTATGCGCTACGGTAGCGGTGTAAGCCCGCGTGAAATAGGAGAATACCGGATCCAGTGTGCCGTTGCTCAACTGTACATAGGTCAGCCCTTCCGGCTGCTCTGTTACCACAGGCTGAGCGTATATCTGGATTTCTGTCAGCTGTAGCCGGAAGATCTGTCCCTCTGAGCGCTTTTGAAACAGTTCGGTGGCATACAGCCGCACATAGCGGGCTTCCACCGTGTCAAATTCGGCAGTAACGGGGTCGCTTCCCGGCGCCTCCTCCAGACTGCCGCTGTATACCGTGTGCCAGGTGGCACCGTCGTCGGAAACCTGAATTTCATAGGCCTTGGGGGCACCGAAACCGGTCAGGACGCCGTTATAGGAGGTGCAGGAGGGATAAAGCACATATTTGTGGAAGGCGGTGGTTTCCCCCAGATCGGTGCAGATCCATTCCACATGGCTGGCGTCGGTTTGATCGGCAGAGGAATAACCTGCGTATTCCCCACCCTGGTTGATATTCTGGGTGTCCCCATCGGTGATGAAGTCCAGACTCCAGCCCCAATAGGGGCTTTCCTCAGAAGAGGAGGCGGTGCAGGTTTTTCCCAATGCCAGGTTTTCCATTGCGCCCTCCACCATAACACGCCAGGCAGCCGTCAGATTGGCTGCGGCAGTCTGCAATTGTTCGTCGGCAGTGGTAAGATCCTGGGCCAGCATGGTGGCGGTCAGTACGGCGGATTGGTAGGCGGCAGCCAGGGTGGGGTTCCGATCTGCCGTGTCCGCCTTCCCATAGGCAGCCAGGGCGGCGTACAAATCCTGCCGGGCCTGGGTACCCTGGATGGTAACGATCCGCTGGGTCAGCAGGGCTTCGGCGTCATTCAACTGCATTTGGGTCACGCCGGACTCGGCCTGATACAGCTGTTTTGCCTGCAGCAACGCTTCCATGAGTTGATCCTTCTGGGCTTCGGGATACAAATCCAGCTCCAGGGCCTCCGCCTGTGCAATGGCATCTTCCAGGGAGAAACGGTACAGTTCCAGCGTATCTGTGTCACTGATAATGGTATAGCTGCCGGAGGTCAGGGTCAGGCACAGCTGATCCTCCGGAACGCCGGCGCTTAACACCCCTTCTGCAGAGGAGGGCGCTTTTCCGTTGACAGTTGCACTGCCGTGCCGCCGTGCTGTGGGCAGGGATACCGTTGCCTGGGAGCCGTAAGGAATGACCAGCTCCAGGGTGACGGTACCGTCTTGGTTGCGCTTCCAGTTGGAGGTCAGGGGGCCGCGGACGGTGTCGATGGTGCAGTTGGCATAGTTCAAATTGCTGGTGAAAACCGGATCAATCGTAAAGGTTTCATAGCCGTTTTGGATGTCCCGGATACCGGCGATGCCGGAATAGAACCATTCTCCCAAGGAGGCAAACATGTAGTGGTTCAGGGAGCGGGAAGAGGTCTCCCACTGTTCCCAGCAGGAGGTGGCGCCCAGAGACAGCCAGTAGCCCCAGGAAGGATAGGTCATCTGGGTGGCCACCCGGAAGGCTACATCGTCATAGCCGTATTGGGTTAGCACCGGCAGCAACACCCTGGTGCCCACCACGCCGGTGTCCAAATGGTAGTCTTTTGCAATAACGTCCTCGGCCAGGCCTTTGGCCACCGCAGCAGCGTATTGTTCCGGTACCAGCCCAAAGGCCAGGGCTGCCGCCTGGGAGGTTTGCCGGTAGACGGTGCGATCCCCGGTCTGGGACCATTCGCCGGTTTCGTAATATCCCTTTTGGGCATTGTAGAACCGATTGTTAAAGGCGGTGTACATTTGGGCTGTGGCATTGCGGTAGATGGTCAGATCGGCTTCGTATTGGCCAGCTAGCTGGGTGTCTCCTGCGGCAATGGCCCGGTCATACAGCGTCTGGGTCACTTCTGTCAGTTCGGTCAAGGCGCCGTAGAGCATGGCATTGTCGGTGATTTTAGAGCCTTCGGAGGCGCCGGCGGCACAGGGGGAATCTCCGTTGCCGTAGGTGTAGGGTGAACACCAGTCGCCGTAACTGCCGCCGGGCCACAGCCAGCCCTGGCCTTTGATGATGTTGATGTCCGTCATGGCAAAGGTGCGCAGATCCTCATACATGGTTTCTACATAGGAATAGTTGCCATAGTACTCGCACATATCGGTGGCCCCGAACAGGAAAATCGTATTCCAGGTGGGGTGGTTATCGGTAAAGGAGTTGGCGCTGGGGGCAATGTCCGCTACGTTTCCAAAAGCATCCTGGGTATCGGCCAGCATGTTCAGGAAGTTTTCCATGACATTTTTGGCGTCGTAATTATACAGAATCGTATCTACCGCCACATTGCAGTCCCCAGTCCAGCCGTTCTTCTCATACACAGGGCAGTCGGTGGGGCGGCCCTGTACATTGTTTTCAATGCTGGTACGCATCATTTGCTGCAGGGCGTTGACCGTTTCGCTGGAAGTTTCCAGGGTGCCGATGGAAGCCATGCCATTGTTGATGCGGTAAATCTCAATGTTGTCGGCGGTGAATTCTCCTTGCCAGCCGTCGATTTGAATGTAGGCAAATCCTTTGTAGGAATACCGCGGTTCATAGGAGGCGTTGGCCGAGCCGTCAGAAATATAGTGATCCTGGCAGATGTTGGCATCTGACCACCAGTTTTCCCCTTCTCCATCGGCGCCGCCCAGTTTCATAACGGTACCGTCCTCGTGCTGCTTTTCGGAGTAGGTGATGGTGACCTCCTGCCCGGCAGGCACCTGAATTCCAAAGAGTTTGGCCCAGCCGGTGGTCATGGCAGGGCAGGTGATTGCCCAGGAATCTTCATCCAGCTGCTGGATGGACTTGGGTTTGTAAACCGCAGTGCGAACGCAGGGTTCTTCTTGTTGCCAGACCAGTTGGGCCGGTGCGCCGGTGTCGGGGTTGGTGGGGGCCTGCATCAGGAAAGCATCCAGCCAGTCGCTGTCCTCATAGCCGGCCTCATCAAATCCAATGCCGTTGGTGTCCACCAACGCCTTGCGGGCATCATAGCAGTCACCATAATAAATGCTGTTATTGGTGATGGGGCCGTTGCGGGTAACTTTCCAGCTGCCGTCGGTCACCACTGTTTCTTTAGAACCGTCGGCATAACACAGCTCCAGGTTCAGCAGGCACTTGGGATTGTCCCGCCAGGAAGCATTGGGCCAGTTCCAGACGCCGCCGGTTTCATTGAAGAAGGAATTGCCAAGCTCCACGCCCAGGGCGTTGTCACCCTGCTCCAGCAGGGCCGTCACATCGTATACACAGTACAGGGAGGTGTAGTCATATTGGGAGGGGGAAGGATTCATCACCGAATCGGTGACCTCCTGCCCGTTCACCGTCAGGGTAAAGAAGCCCAACCCGCAAATGTAGGCGTATGCCGATGCCACCGGTTTTTCCACGGCAAATTCTTTCCGCAGGTTGACGGCGGAGCGGGTGGGGTTATTGATGTCGCTGAGATTTAGATTGGTTTGCCAGGGATCAGCGCCGTAGGGTACCTGCTGCAAAGGGCTGCCCCAACTGCCGTTGGTGCAGGAAATTTCCTGCCAGCCGGAAACCTCCTCCGAACAAACCTTCCAGGTCTGGTCGGTGAGGATTTCCTCCCGATGCCCATCTGAAAAATCCAGGATCAGCCGGGCGATGGCGCCGCCGTAGCCGTCTGCAATATTCGTGGCAGCCATGGCAATGCAGTTGGTGCCGGCTTGGACCAGCTCGGTGATTTCTGCCATGCCGCCGGCTGTCCAGGACGGCGTGGTTCCCAGCAGGGTGCCGTTGTAATACATTTCGCTTTGATCATCGGCCGTCCAGGCGATACGTGCCCAGGTTACGGCGGCCGGATCGGTCACGGTAAAGGTTTTCCGGAGATAGATGGTGCCGCCCTTCTGAATGGCGGCGGAGGTGGTGTCGCTGTTGCCGCTCCAGATCCAGCTGGCCCCTTCCAGGGTCATCTTTTCCTCATCGCTTTGAGGGAAGCCGATCCACTGACCCTGCCATTCCGTTGTGCTGAACATACCGGTGTGGAAATGGGCCGGTTGACTGATTCCCAAGGAAGAACCGGTTTCATCCCAAACCTGTACTGCCCAGTAATAATCGGTTCTGGAGGAAAGCGCCGCGCCGTCATAGGCAATATCATAATTTTGCCCGGAGAGAATTTTCCCCGAGTCCCAGATATCTCCAATGCCGTCTGCCGCTTTCTGCGCCGTGGTTGCCACGAAGATTTCATAGGCAGATTGTGCACCGCCGATGCCGCCGCCGGTAATGACCCAGGAAAACAGCGGGGTACCTTCAATGCCCAGCGGGTCGACCAAGCCGTTGACCTTCAGGCTGCTGATTTCCGGTTTGGCCGATGCTGCTGCGGCGGGCAGTGTCAGGCAGCCGAAGGCGCCCAGTAGCAGACTTAGCAGACTGCAAATCATTCGTTTTGCAAACTGTTTCATGAGAACCATCCTTTCCATGTATTGTTTCTATGATTTGGCTGCAGTGCAGATTCTCCTGCTCTCTGCAAATGGTTACCTGGATTCTTTTTCCCCGAAGTACTGTTTCGCCCTGCGCTCGGGTCATGCCGGTGGGGAGGGACGGCGCGGCAAATTCAATCCGTCCGTCCGGCTGCAGCCGGATGCCCAGCAACTCGGAAAACAGGCAGCGTACCATTCCGCAAAACATGTGGTGGCAGTTGGACAGTTCCTGCCGGTAGGGGTATTCCCAGACGGTGGTAGCACCTCGCTCTATCATGGTGTGCAGCAGGATCTCCATGGCGCGGAGGGCTCGGTCCGGCTCTCCCTGCCGGAACAGCTGAAAGATCAGCAGATCCATAGCCTGGATGCCGATGTCCAGCTGGGTGCCGCAGGTATCCACTGCCTGGCACACATGGGCAAAGGTTTCTTCCTTCCCCAGGCCGATGGCCAGCCCAAATACATTGGCAAATTGTACATTGCCGCAGAAATCCCCTGACACCGGATCGTAAAACCGGGCCATAAGGGCCGTTTTATGCTCCGTTTGCCAAGTTTGGAACAGGGGAATGTCCCGGGGTTTCCCCGCGGCGGCGGCCAACGTTTCTGCAAGTTGCAGTAAATTGACAAAAAACGCCGTGTTAACAAAGGCGGGGTCGATGGCCGGCGTGGTGTGACTGCCCCAGTCTCCCAGGCACCAGCCGCCCGGTTCCTCCCGGACGATGCAACCGTTCTCAGCCCGGCTGCGCATGTAGTCAATCCATTTACGGATGCCGGGGTAGCACTCGTCCAGAAAGGTCTTGTCTCCGTAAAACCGGTAGTACTGATAGGGCAGCATGATGGCTGCGCCGCCCCAGCAGGCCGGGCCGCCACCGCCGCCCTGGAAGGGAGCAGTGTGCTGGATATGGCCATTTTCTCCCTGTCCGTCAAATATATCCCGGATCCATTTGCGGTAGGCGCCGGACAGGTCGAAGCAGTACATGGCCGCTTCGGCCGTAATTTGCCCGTCTCCGGTATAACCCAGACGTTCCCGGTGGGGGCAGTCCGAGGGAACGGCGCCGTGCAGATTGTTCAGAAAAGTCCGCTGAAAGGCGGTGTACAGCCAGTTCAGGGTGGGATTGTCGCTGGTGAATTGGGAAACGGCAGGTACGTCGGTGTGAATGACCAGGGTTTTTACCTCCTGAAACGGCCCTCGAATTTTAAAATATCGGAAGCAGTGATACACAAACCGGGGACGAAATTCCCGCTGCCTGCCGTCACTGATGAACCGATCCTGCTGCAGTTGGCCGGTGGAGGCGGGATCCAGATCGGTTTGGCTGCTGTTGAGATTTTCACTGAATTCCAGGGTGATTTCTTCCCCTGCCGGGCAGCAGACGGTGACCGCCACCTGCCCGGTAACATTGACCCCATTGTCGAAGATGCAGGTGTCCCCTTCCCGGAATAGGAGCCGGGGCGTGATCTGGGAGATTACCCGGTCGGCCGGACATTGCTGAAGGATCAGCTGGGAGTTGGGAACCCTTGTGCGCTGTACCTGCCGGTCAAAGCAGATGGGTTGCCTGGCGTCGATAACTTCCCCCCGGAACAGATTGCTTTCCAAAATAGGAGAAGCGCCGTACCGCTCCGAACCATCGGAACAGATCTGTACATTCCCCTTGCTTGTGGCAATCTCCAGCTGGTACAGCGCCTTGAGATGGGCGCCATAGCTGGTGTGGCCTTCGGCGGTTCGCAGAATCTGGCGGTACCACCCGTTACCCAGCAGAATGTGCAGTGTATTGTTCCCCCGCCGTAAATAGGGGGCAATATCATATTGCAGGTAATGGATCCGGTAGCGGATTTTATCCAGAATGGGGTAGTTGAAGTGCGCTGTATCCCGCTTTTGGTAGTCGGTCTGGGCAGGTAGAAACAGGTCTTCGGTTAGCCGTTGTCCGTTGATGTATGCCTCAAAATAGCCCAGCCCTGTCAGGCACAGCCGGGCACTGCTCCAGTCCTCCAACGAGAACTGCCGGAGAAGGATGGGCGTTTCATAATCTTTGCAGGCAATCCATTGTGCGTGTTCCAGCATGGTCTCATCCTCAGAAAAGTATTTTTTGGGTGCTTCTTGATTGCTTTTATTATAGTTTCTGTGTTATAATAAAACAACCCATATTTTTTCCATTTTAGGGGGCGATTTTAAGATGTATTTTGAACCGGAGCTGCGTTTTTTGCAGAATGACTCGGTGGAGATCCAATCCCGGCTGCAATATGATATTCTGCCCCACCAGCATGCCTTTTTTGAGATGGCCTATATTGTGGACGGTCAGGCGATCCATACCCTGAACGGTGTAGATATGTTTGTGCAAAAGGGGGATTATTTTATCATTGATTATGATGCAGAACATAAGTATACCATTTTCAATGACACCCCTTTTGAGCTGATTAACGTATTGTTCAAGCCGGAGCTGATTGACAAATCCCTGAAATCCTGCCGCAGCTTTCAGGAATTTATCAATCACTATCTGATCCGGATCAGCTATACTTCTTTGGAGCAAAAACCCACCAGTATGCGCTTTCACGATGCAGACGGTTCCATTTATAAAATCATTCTCCAGGCCAAAGAGGCCTATGATAAAATGGACCTGGGCTATGTGGAGCTGGTGCGCTGCTATATTATTGAGATTATTATCCGCACCCTGCAGACCATCCGGAAAAATGAGCCGGCTTCCGGCGCCGACGGCGTCAGCAGCTATATGAAGGACTATGTGGAGAAAAATTTCATGAATCCCATAACCCTTTCGGATTTGAGCCAAATGCTGAATTTCAGCCTACCCTATCTGTCTTGCAAATTTAAGCAGGATACCGGGCAAACCTTTGTCCAATATTTGCAGGGAAAACGGATGGAGCAAAGCGGTCAGTTGCTTGCCAATACAGATAAAACCATTGAGGAAGTGGCAGAGCTGGTAGGGTATCAGGACATCAAGTTTTTCCGGATGGTATTTCGTCGGTATTGGGGCATGACGCCCCGGGAATTTAAAAAGACCCATCGGAAGCCCCACAGCTTGTGTGAATAAATACAATCCCCTTTTGCACGAACTGAAACAGTTATGTGCCAAGGGGGATTTTGTTGTTCTCTTTCTTTATGTACCTCGGCGTGTTTTACAGCAGCGGAGATGCATTCCCGGAATCGGGAATGTGCCAGGTTGAGCCGGGATTTGAACGTGGGATGGAGCTGCTTTATATGAACTGCATTTTGTGCTACGCAGATTTCTGTGGGGCGCTTTTTATTTGTCCATGAACAGCAGTGAATTGCCTGAAGCCTCCATTAGATGACTTCATTTTATAGCTTTAATTTATAACCTATTATACCTATAGGATATTAGACAATTGAATTTTTTCGTTGTATAATGCAGATACAATCCCGAAGGGGGCATCATGGTGGAAGGTGGCTGTTGTGTATGCCAGCACCTCCTTGCAGCTAACCTGTGCACTTCCAATAGGAGCGGCACGATTCTTGAAACGATATGCCTTCCGTTGCCCTCTTCGTCGATTTGCTTTGAAAGAAGCGATCCATTATTTTGAGCAAGAACAGACAGGTGATGACATGGCAGATTATTTTAAAATAGAACTGGTCTTTGAAAGCATTCCCAAATTGCTGAAATTTTTACCGGTTACACTGGAGCTGACACTGATCGCGCTGGTGATTGGTTTGCTGCTGGGATTGTTAATAGCGGTTATCCGTCTATACAAGGTACCGGTCTTGTCGCAGCTTTTTGGCTTGTTTGTATCGGTGATTCGGGGAACCCCGATTATTGTGCAGTTATATCTGATTTATTATGGTATTCCGATTATGCTGCGATACATCAACTTCTATACGGGAACCAATCTGAATATTAACGGTATTCCCGGTATTGCATTTGCCATTATTGCCCTGGGAATCCGTCAGTCGGCCTTCAATTCCGAAACCATCCGATCTGCATTGCAATCGGTGGACAGGGGACAAATTGAAGCGGCGCAGGCATTGGGTATGTCTAATATTCAAGTGCTTGTGCGAATCATTATCCCGGAAGCTGCTGCTGTTGCGCTGATTCCCCTAGGGAATTCTGCCATCGGATTGATTCAGGGAACGTCGTTGGCGTTTGCGTGCTCGGTGGTGGAGCTTACTGCGCAGAGTAAAATTTTGGGTGCTAAAAACTACCGATATTTTGAAGTGTATTGCGCGCTGGCGATAATCTACTGGCTTATTACCATCATACTGGAATGGATCCTTAAATTTATTGAAAAAAGGATCAATGTTCCGGAACAGGTGCCGGCCTTAGATAACAATGGGAGACTGTTGAGGAGAAAACAAAATGAGCTTAGTTGAAATCAGAAATCTTTCCAAACGGTACGGGGGCAATGTGGTTTTGGACGGATTGAACCTGAATATAGAAAAGGGACAGGTTACCGCGATTATCGGGCCTTCCGGCACCGGGAAGTCGACCCTGCTGCGCTGCATCAATCTTCTGGAAAAACCGGAAAGCGGAACAATCACCATTGACGGGCGGCAATTTGACTTACAGACCAAAAGCTCCAAAGAAAAACTGGCCTTACGGCAGTGCACGGAAATGGTATTCCAACAGTTTAATTTGTTCCAGCTGAAAAATGTGCTGCAAAATGTGATGGAAGGTCTGGTGATTGTCCAGAAAAAATCCAAGGAAGAAGCAAAAAAGATTGCTCTGGAACAGCTTGAGAAGGTCGGCATGTTGGATAAGCTAAACCACTATCCCCGGCATTTGTCCGGTGGACAGCAGCAGCGTGTTGCGATTGCCAGAGCGCTGGCCATGAAACCGGCGCTTCTGTTAATGGATGAACCGACTTCTGCGCTGGATCCGGAATTGGTGAATGAAGTGCTGTGCACCATTCGGAAGGTGGCTGCAGAAGGCAATACGATATTGCTTGTTACACATGAAATGAACTTTGTGAAAAACGTGGCCAATCGGATTATTTTCCTGGATAATGGGAAAGTGATAGCGGACGGGACGCGCAAAGAGATTTTCGAGAATCCCACCAATGAGCGGTTGCGCAACTTTTTGGCAAATGTTCATTTCCTGGAAAATACCGATTATGTTATTTAAGGAGCGAATGCAACATGGCAGTTAAAACAAAAGCGGGCTTGTTGACCAAGCCTTTTATACCCTCCAAACCGGTGGAGGTTCTCGAAGAGGAATCAAACGGCAAAAAGTTGATTAAATTGGGGCTGAATGAAAACCGTTTGGGATGTTCTCCCAAAGTGGCGGAAGCCATTCGACAGGCGCCGGAGAGTTATGCGTTGTATCCAGAAATCGGGTTGCCGCTTTTTCGAAAAACAGTTGCAGCGTACCACGGCCTAAAGGATAATCAGGTGCTGTTTGGCAGCGGTTTATTTGAGATCATTCTGCTGTTGTCGCAAGCTTATCTGGAAAAAGATGATGAGGTGATAACCCCGGTGCCTTCTTTTGATTGGTACGGTGCGGCCTCTGTTCGCCAGGATGCGGTGGTCAAAAAGGTGCCTCTAAAGGGATACGAAATCGACCTGGACAGGATTGCATCGGAGATCACGGAGAAAACCAAGATTATCTGGCTATGCAATCCCAATAATCCCACCGGCCGTTTGATACCGGCCGAACAATTACAGTCTTTTGTTGAAAATATGCCGGATCGCATCTTAATTGTGGTGGATGAAGCCTATATTGATTTTTCACCGAAGGAATACCCCAGCGCAGACCGTCTCATTGAGCGGCATGATAATCTGGCGGTGTTACGCACTTTTTCCAAGTTGTACGGGCTGGCCTCCTTCCGTATTGGCTATATACTGGCGGATCCGACTATTATTGATGCGTTAAACCATGTGAAGCACCCTCTAAACGTCAGTGCACAGGCGCAGCTTGCCGCCGAAGCCAGTTTGCAAGACGATGTATTCCGGCAGAAAGTTTGGAACAACAATCGGGACAGCCTGGCGTTATATTACCGTACCTTTGAGAAATGGGGGCTTCCGTATGTGGAGACGGCTGCAAACTTCTTTTTGGTGGATGTGCAGCGAGACAGTGTGGAAGTGGTGCAGCAATTGGCTGCCGAAGGTATTTTCGTACGGCCGGGAGCGGGCTTCGGGCCGGAATACCAGACGTTTCTGCGTATTTCTGTAGGAACCATGGAGGACAATCAAATCGTGTTAGCAGCACTGGGACGCATTCTTGGAAAGGAGGTCTGATGTTGGTTATGGATCTGATAAAATTTGTTCGGACAAATGGGTTCCTGACCCGCTGTTGATTGTGTTTTCCAAACAATTGCATCAAAAAATATTTTTATAAAGGAGAATGAAACATGAAACTCAGAAAATTAATTGCCTTATTGTTGGTAGTATCCGTTTTCGCTGCGACGCTGGCAGGATGCGGTAACAGCACTGCTTCTCAAAGCAGTGACGGTGGGGAGGCCGCTTCGGAGACACCGGTCACAACCGTGAAGGTTGGTTATACCGGTACCTTGGTGCATAAAGCCTATTTGAATGAAGACGGCGAGGCAGAAGGTTATGATATCGAAGTATTGAGAGAAGTGTTCAAAAGACTGCCTCAATATGAATTGGAATTCTATGCCACGGGGGAATTTGCGTCTCTCTTCTCCGGCGTGCAATCCGGTAACTATCAAATTGCAGCCAGCAACCTTTCCTATAGCGATGAACGCGGGGAAACTTACCTTTATACCCAGCCCTACGGCACATTGCATTATTTGTTTGTCAGCAGAGACGGCTCTATTAATTCCTTTGAATCTGCGGTAGGTAAAACCTTGTTGATTACTGCCGGTTTAAGTACGGCGACTGCTTTTGAACAGTGGAATGAAGATCATCCGGATCAGCAAGTGAATATTCAGTATACCGACTCCACCAATACTTTGCAGGATATTGAAGAAGGACGCGGTGATTTTACTGTGACCTTTACCATCAATTTTAATGAAGAGCAGGCGGAATACCACAGAGATTTGGTTGGCGTGGAAATCCCCGCAGATGATCTGCTGTTGATCTGCAACGATGCCTATGTCTATTATCTGCTGCCGAAGGATCAGGAACAGCTTCGTACGGATATCGATGCGGTTTTGAAGGAGTTGGCAGAGGACGGTACTTTGAAGACCCTGAGTGAACAGTTCCTGGGGGAGGATGTAACGCCGCGTGCTGATATGTATGAAAGCCCCAGAAACTAATTGGATTACACAGGCCGTAACGGATGTGGCCATGCCTTCCTTGTAGCGTCTGATAATTAGCCGGTTGGTTAAAATGGCGCATAACATGATTAAGCACCTGCAATTTTGAAAGAACTGCAGGTGCTTTTGTCTTCTGTAGAGTCTATGACAGGAGATAACGGAGGGACGAATCCAAGAGGGTGCGCTATGTTGTTTTTGGAATCGGTGAAACCGTGATAATGCACAGGATGACAAGGGATATTCGCAATTTGCGTTATGTTTTGCCGACGGGTTATGTCCCGCAGGCTGTGCGGATGAAACTGAATTCCCCCTGCACAGATCTGTGCAGGGGGAATTGTGTTGCTATCTTTATTTGTGCTCCTCGCTGTATTTTACAGCAGCGGAGATGAATTCCCGGAACAGGGGATGTGCCCGGTTGGGCCGGGATTTGAATTCGGGGTGGAACTGTACCCCTACGTGGAAGGGGCGCTCGGTTAACTCCACGGCCTCTACCAGGTGACCGTCTGGGCTTGTCCCGCTGAGGGTCAGGCCAGCGTCCTGCATGGCCTGGCGGTAGTCGTTATTAAATTCGTACCGGTGACGATGCCGTTCGGAGATTTCCAGCTGGCCGTAACTGGCCTCCAGTTTGGAACCGGGCAGAACGGTGCAGGGATATTTTCCCAGACGCATGGTGCCGCCTTTGGGGATGTTTCCTTGTTGGTCAGGCATCAGAGCGATGACATTGTGGGCGCCGTCAGGGGTGAATTCCCCGGAGTTGGCGTCGGCATAGCCCAGCACATTCCGGGCGTATTCCATCACCATGATCTGCATTCCCAGGCAGATACCAAAATAGGGCAGATTCTGCTCACGGGCGTACTGGGCAGCCTGAATCATTCCCTCAATCCCCCGGTCGCCGAAACCGCCGGGGACGATGATGCCGTGTACACCTGCCAGAAGCTCGTCGCACTTTGCCTGGTCGGTTAGCAGTTCGCTGTCCACCCAGCGGATGTCCACTGTAGCCTCTGACTCGAACCCGCCGTGATACAGGCTTTCCATCACCGACAGATAGGCGTCATGCAGCTTGACGTATTTTCCCACCAGGGCGATCTCCACCGTTTTGCTCCGGGTGGCGATGCGGCCCAGCATGTCCTTCCATTCGGTCAGATCGCTGTCGGGGGTGTCCAGCCGCAGCTGGCGACAAACAGCATTGGTCAAACCGCCGGTTTCCAGCATCAGGGGACATTCGTACAAGCTGGACAGGGTCCGGTTTTCAATCACACAGTCAGGGGGTACATTACAGAACAGACTGATCTTCCGGCGGATGTCGGGGCCTACGCTGCCATCTGCCCGAAGCACGATAATATTAGGCATAATGCCCATCCCTTGCAGTTCCTTCACCGAATGTTGCGCCGGCTTGGATTTGTACTCGTCACTGCCGGAAATGTAGGGTACCAGCACCACATGGATATAGCAGCAGGAGTCGGCCCCTTGCTCCAGACCTACCTGACGAATGGCCTCCAGGAAGGGCTGGCTTTCAATGTCGCCGGTGGTTCCGCCGATCTCGGTGATGACCACGTCGGCGTCCGTGCTTTCGGCCAGGCTGTAAACATAGCTTTTGATTTCGTTGGTAATATGGGGGATGATCTGGACGGTCTGACCCAGGTATTCCCCTTGCCGCTCTTTATTCAACACATTCCAATAGACCTTCCCGGTGGTCAGATTGGAGTATTTGTTCAGGTTTTCATCAATAAAGCGTTCGTAATGACCCAGGTCCAGGTCGGTCTCGGTGCCGTCATCGGTGACGAACACTTCCCCGTGTTCGTGTGGGGACATGGTGCCGGGATCCACGTTAATATAGGGATCCAGCTTCTGGGAAGCTACCTTCAGCCCCCTGGTTTTTAGCAAACGTCCCAAAGACGCTGCAGTGATTCCCTTCCCCAAACCGGAAACCACACCACCGGTAACAAATACGAACTTTGCCTTTTTTTTCAACAGCTCACTCATCCGGGATACGCACCTCTTTCTCCTATGCAGACAAAAATATTACAAGATATTTTACCATTATTCGCCCCTTCTGTAAACTACTTTTTTGTTTTTTCAAGAAATTTTATGACTTATTTTGTTGGAATCCAGGCCTTGGATATTTGGCGAAATATGCTTCTCTGTATCGACAAAAAGCGTCTCGCTCCAATAATTTCCTGTAAAGTTTGTAAAAAAATACTAAAAATTTACCTGAATTTCCTATATTTAATCAGGAAGTTTTTACAAAATCCCCCTTGCAAATAAAAAATCTATTTGGTAAAATAAAAAACAAACCTTATAATATACTGAATTTCAGAAAGGAGTCCAACATTATGAAACATAATCCGGACACCCCTCCCATATTATTTCATAGTGGGCAGCTTTGTGACGCCTACAATTATCTGGGATCACATTTTATGGAAGATGGCGTTGTGTTCCGTCTTTGGGCGCCTCATGCGACCAGTGTTTCGGTGGTAGGCGATTTTAACGATTGGAGCGTCGGAGCCCACCCTATGGTACGGATTACCGATGGCGGCATCTGGGAAACCACCATCCCCGGTGTGACTCAGTTTGCCACTTATAAGTATGCCGTGACTACCTCCGCCGGTGAGGTGCGGATGAAGTCCGACCCCTATGCCTTCCATTGGGAAACCCCACCCGGCAACGCTTCCAAAGTGTATGATCTTTCGGGATACCAATGGCAGGATGCCGCTTGGCAGAAGGCCAAGACCAAGGAGGAAATCTATCACCGCCCGGTGAATATTTATGAGGTGCATGCCGGCTCCTGGCGCCAGTATGAGGACGGCAGCCACTTTGACTATGTGAAGCTGGCCCAGGAGCTTTCGGATTATGTGGTGAATATGGGTTACACCCATGTGGAACTGTTGCCCATTTCCGAATATCCCTTTGACGGGTCCTGGGGTTATCAGGTTGCAGGCTATTTTGCACCCACTTCCCGGTATGGCACGCCTCATGATTTCATGCGGTTTGTGGACATTATGCACAGTAAGGGCATCGGTGTTATTCTGGATTGGGTTCCCGCACACTTCCCCAAGGATGGCTTTGGTTTGTATCAGTTTGACGGGGCGCCCTGCTATGAATATGCCGACCCGCGCAAAGGGGAACATAAGGAATGGGGCACCTGCGTCTTTGATTACGGCCGCAATGAGGTGATTAGCTTTCTGACCTCCAGCGCCATTTTCTGGCTGGAGCAGTTCCATGTGGACGGCCTGCGGGTGGATGCCGTGGCATCCATGCTTTATTTGGATTATAACCGGCAGAACGGAGATTGGATCGCCAACCAATACGGCGGCCATGAAAATCTGGAAGCCGTGGCTTTCCTGCAACATGTGAACCAGGAGGTATTTGCCCGCTTCCCCTATACTTTGATGATCGCCGAAGAATCTACCGCTTGGCCTTTGGTTTCCAAACCCACCGACATCGGCGGGCTCGGATTCAACTTCAAGTGGAACATGGGTTGGATGAACGATATGATCCATTACATGTCTTTGGATCCCATCCACCGGAAATATCACCATGACTCCCTGACTTTCAGTTTCTTCTATGCCTTTTCGGAGAACTTTGTGCTGCCCATCTCCCATGACGAGGTGGTACATGGAAAGTGTTCCCTGATCAATAAGATGCCCGGGGATTACGAAATGAAATTTGCCGGGTTGCGCGCCTTTTATGCCTATATGATGGCGCATCCCGGGAAGAAGTTGTTGTTTATGGGGCAGGAGTTTGCCCAGTTTATTGAGTGGAATTACGCCAATGAGCTGGATTGGCTTCTGCTGGAATATGAACGGCATCAGCAAATGCAGAATTACGTCAGAACCCTGAACCACTTTTATCTGGATCATGCGGCTTTGTGGCAGATTGACTATTCCTGGGAGGGATTCCAGTGGATCGCCAATGATGATAAAGATCAAAGCGTTATCGCCTTCCGCCGGATAGATGCCAGCGGCCATGAGTTGGTGGTGATCTGCAATTTTGTGCCGGTGACCCGGGAGAATTACCGCATCGGCGTGCCCTTTGCAGGTACCTACAAGGTAGTACTGAACAGTGATGCCGCAGACTTTGGCGGCGAAGGTCGCGGGGAACTGTCGGTCAAATCTGAAGCTATTCCCATGCATGGCTTTGAGCAGTCCATTGCCCTGACGCTGCCGGCTTTGTCTGTGTTGTACCTGAATGGTAAACCGGCGCCGGCTAAGCGGATTGCAGGAAAGACGACCAAAAAATCTGCTGCCAAGACTGCGGAAAAGCCAGCGGCAAAATCTGCTGCCAAGGCTACTGAAAAGCCAGCGGCAAAATCTGCTGCCAAGACTGCTGAGAAACCGGCAAAAAAATCTGCTGCTAAGACTGCGGAAAAGCCAGCGGCAAAATCTACTGCCAAGACTGCTGAAAAGCCGGTAGAAAAATCTGCTGCCAAGACTGCTGAGAAACCGGCAGAAAAATCTGCTGCTAAGACTGCGGAAAAGCCAGCGGCAAAATCTGCTGCCAAGGCTGCTGAGAAGCCAGCGAAAAAACCTGCTTCCAAAGCTGCTGAAAAGCCAGCGGAAGAACCTGCTTCCAAGTCTACTGAAAAGCCAGCGGCAAAATCTACTGCCAAGGCTGCTGAGAAGCCGGCAGAAAAATCTGCGCCCAAGTCCGCTTCCAAGCGTAAGAGCAAAACGGACAAGATTCAATAAATTCGTCCTCTGCAATAGCCGTTGCGGGGAGATAAAGGAGATGCACTGGTGAAAAAAACAGAATGCGTGGCCATGCTTTTGGCCGGCGGTCAGGGAAGCCGCCTTTATGTTCTGACCCAAAAGATTGCAAAACCCGCTGTTCCCTTTGGCGGGAAGTACCGGATCATTGATTATCCTTTGTCCAATTGCATCAACTCCGGTATTGATACGGTGGGTGTGCTGACCCAGTACCAGCCCCTGGAGCTGAATGATTATATTGGCTCGGGAAAGCCCTGGGATTTGGACCGAATGTATGGCGGCGTCCATATTCTGCCGCCTTATCAGGGGATCTCCGGTGCTGATTGGTATAAAGGGACGGCCAACGCTATTTATCAGAACATCAATTTTATTGAGCGGTATGATCCGGAATATGTGCTGGTGCTTTCCGGTGATCATATTTACAAGATGGATTACGCCAAAATGATTGCCTGCCATAAAGAGACCGGCGCGGATTGTACCATTGCCGTGCTGGAGGTTCCTATGGAGGAGGCCCCACGCTTTGGTATCATGAATGCCGATGAAAACGGCAATATTTATGAATTTGAAGAAAAGCCTGCCCATCCAAAGAGCAACTTGGCTTCCATGGGAATTTATGTTTTTACTTGGAAGAAGCTGAAGCATTATCTGGAGCAGGATGAGGCCGATCCCAATTCCCAGAACGATTTCGGAAAGAACATCATCCCCACCATGTTGGCAGAGGGACAGAAAATGGTGGTGTATCCCTTTAACGCTTATTGGAAGGATGTGGGAACCATTGACTCCCTGTGGGAGGCCAATATGGATTTGCTGAATCCCAAGATCGGCCCGGATTTGCAGATTTCCAACTGGAAGATTTATTCCCGGACGCCTACCGCCCCACCCCAATACATAGCTGAAACAGCGCAGGTGCAGAATTCTATGATTACCGAGGGGTGTGAAATCGGTGGTCAGGTGGATTTCTCGGTACTGTTTGCTAACGTTACGGTGGAAGAGGGCGCCCAGGTGCGGGATTCCATTTTGATGCCCGGTGTTGTGGTGCGCAGCGGTGCTTCGGTACAGTATGCCATTGTAGCGGAAAATGCTGTGATCGAGTCGGGAGCCAAGGTCGGGGAACGCCCCGAGAATATAGAGGATAAGGATGCTTGGGGTGTTGCTGTCGTAGGCGCAGGGGCCAGAGTCAGAAAGAATGCGGTAGTTGCCCCCAAGGAAATGATTTCTCAAGATAAGGAAGCGGGTGAAGCATAATGCAGGCAAATGAAGTAATGGGGATTATTTTCCCCAATGCGCATGAAGATATGCTGGCCGAGCTGACAGAGGTGCGCTCCACTGCGTCGGTTCCTTTCGGCGGCCGGTATCGGGTCATTGATTTCACCCTGTCGAATCTGGTCAACGCCGGGATTACCAAGGTGGGGGTCATTACCAAATCCAATTATCATTCCCTGATGGATCACATCGGCGGCGGCCGAGCTTGGGATCTGGACCGGAAGCAGGGCGGTATCTTTATTCTTCCTCCGTACAGCACCGGTGATGGCCGGGGCGGTATTTACCGGGGAAAGGTGGAAGCCCTCAACGGTGTCCGCAGCTTTTTGAATCACTGCGCGGAAAAATACGTGGTTCTTTGTGACGGCGATACCATTTCTAATCTGGATTTGGAAGCTATTGTGGATGCACATCTCCAGTCGGATGCCCATGTGACCGTGGCCTACCAGCGGGGCATCGTCCCTCAGAATCATCGGGATGTGATGTGTCTGGAAATCTCCGATGCCGGTTCGGTGACCAAGATTTCCTTTGTGGAAAAATCCGCCACGCCGGTGAATTATTCCATTGGTGTCACCGTGGTGGCAAGGGATTTGCTGCTGCGGATGGTGGAGGAAGCCACCGCCGCCAATCTTACCAGTTTCTCCCGGGATGTGCTCCAGTTGCATCTGGAGCAGATTCATGTTCACGCCGTACCGGCCGAGGGTAGTGTCACCGTGCTGGATGGTACTCTGACCTACTTTAACGCCAACATGGCTCTGCTGAATAAGGAGACCCGGCAGCAGCTGTTTGTGCCGGACCGGCCGGTCTACACCAAGACCCGGGATGATAAACCGGCAGTATACGGCCTGGGGTCCAAGGTGGTCAACTCCATTGTGGCGGATGGTTGCGTGGTAGAAGGCACCGTGGAAAACTCGGTGCTGTTCCGAGGCGTCCGGGTTGGCAAAAATGCCACCGTGCGGAATTGTATCCTCATGCAGGATACCCAGGTAGAGGAGGATGCCTCCATTCGCTATGTGGTTACTGATAAAAACGTTTCTGTTTCCCAGAATCGGCAGCTGACCGGCAGCGAAAATTACCCCATGATTATTCGGAAAAATTCTCAGGTATAATGTATGAGTTACCCGGCGGGGGTCGCAAGAAAGCCCCCTACCGGGTTCAAGCCTTTTATAACAGCCCAGAATCATCCCAGAAAGGAGCCCGTCAATCATGAAAATATTATTTGCAACCAGTGAAGCGTATCCCTTTGCCATGTCCGGGGGGTTGGCCGATGTAGCCGGTGCCCTGCCCAAGGCCCTGCGCAGACGGTTGGTAGGAGCCCGGGTGGTGCTTCCTTTATACGACTGTATCAGCCAGGAGATGCGGGAGAAGATGACCTTTTTGACCAGCATTGTGGTACCAGTGGCCTGGCGCCGGCAGTACTGCGGTATTTTTGAAGCCAAGGTGGGCAGCGTCACCTACTATCTGCTGGACAACCAGTATTATTTTAAGCGTCCCGGTTTGTATGGCTATTATGATGATGCCGAGCGGTATGCCTTCTTTGCCCGTGCTGTGCTGGAAATGCTTCAGTACATTGATTTCAAGCCGGATGTGATCCACTGCAATGACTGGCAGACAGCCATGACCCCGGTGTTCTATAAAGTGCTATATCAGAACGCACCGGGCTATGAAAACATCAAAACTGTCTTTACCATCCACAATATCCAGTACCAGGGCAAATACGGTTATGAGTTGCTGGATAATGTCCTGGGTCTGCCGGCCGACTGCGCCAGTGTGGTGGATTATGATGGCTGCGTCAATATGATGAAGGGGGGTGTGGAGTGTGCCGACGCAGTAACCACCGTCAGCCCCACCTACGCCCGGGAGATTCTGCAACCCTGGTTCTCTCACGGTATGGATACCATCCTCCGTCAGCGGCAGGAAAAACTCCATGGTATTGTCAACGGTATTGATGTGGATGTGTACAATCCTGGCACCGACCCTATGATCTTCCAGAATTTCGCCGCAGGTGATTTTGCCGGTAAGGCTGAAAACAAGCGAGCCCTGCAGGAACTGCTGGAGCTGCCCCAGCGGCCGGACGTTCCCATACTGGCTATGGTGTCCCGGATGGTGTCCCACAAGGGCTTCGATCTGGTCAAGTACATTTTTGGGGAAATTATTGCCAACGATGTGCAGTTTGTCCTGCTGGGCTCCGGCGAATGGGAGTATGAGGAATTCTTCAAGAACATGGCGGCTCAGTATCCAGACAAGATGTCCCTAACTCTTGGTTTCGTGCCCGACCTGGCCCATAAGATTTATGCCGGCGCCGATATGTTCCTGATGCCCAGTAAGAGTGAGCCCTGTGGCCTGGCTCAGATGATCGCCCTGCGGTATGGCACCATTCCTATTGTTCGGGCTACCGGCGGCCTGGCCGATACGGTTCTGGATTCCGGCGATGGTGAGGGCAACGGTTTTGTATTCCAGACCTATAATGCCGGGGATATGGGCGGCGCCATCTGGCGTGCGCTGGACGGCTATAAGAACCAGGAGGGCTGGAAGATTCTGGTGGAGCGGGCCATGCGCTGTGATTATAGCTGGGGCAAATCAGCCAACGAATACATCCGTCTGTATAAGAATTTATTAAAATAATATGGTGAATCAGAATAAAGTATATCATGGAATCAGGAAAGGCTGATAAAACCATGGGACGTTAAACCATGGGACGTTTTCTGGCCTCGTTTTCTGGCACTGTGTATGCTGCTTTTGCTGGTGCCGGCCCAGGCGTTGGCAGGGAGTGTGGCATATACTCGGCCCTCTTATGTTAGCAGCACCAGTGACGTCACGCAAACGGATCCAACTGACGTGGCGTTTATGCTGACACGGTTTCCTGCGCCGACGGAAGGGACAACCTACACGCTTTATACCACGGAGGATAGAACGGAGATAGCCGGTACCGCCTCTTTGACAGATGCGGCCAATAAACAGGTAGCGATCCCATTGAATTCCCCGCCAACCTGGGAACCCGGAGTCCGTCTACGCCACTTCTGTTGTGATTTATGCCTATCATATTGCAACCGAGCTGAGCTTTTCCTATGGGGACTTGGAAGATGTCCCTATTTCGAATTTTACCAGGATCAAGAGGAGTATAACATTGTTCTTCCCACTGGACCCCAAGTGATGCGGCCATATCCATTGGAATTACAATTGGCAATAGGACTACGGTGAACTATAGCAGGGATCCTGCGCTGGACGATGGCAAGGGTACCGTCACGGCAACGGTGACTGCCGCTGCTGGGGTGGAGTTGTCTTATAACCATACGGTCCACTTCACCACAATGGCACTGAATGGGGAAGGCACTGAGGAAAGTCCCTACCTGATCTCCAACAAGGAAGAGCTGGTGCAGCTTGCAGATTGTCTGAACAGCGGAGGCGCGGCCCCCATGGATGCAATGAACGAGGGGGTAGGAAATTATTTCGGCTACTATTTTAAACTCACCAGCGAGATCTGTCCGGCCTGGATTGGAAGCCCATCGGCCACAGTGGCAACCCCTATTTTGCGGGTAATTTTGACGGAAACGGTCATACAATTTCCAATATGCAGTGTAGCGGGATGGCGAACAAGAACACGCAGGATTGCACTACCTATGCTACCGGTGGCCTTTTCGGTTGGGTAGCCTTTGATTCGGTGTCCGATCTTACGATCCGAAATGCCGATATTTCCGCAACCGGGTACGGCGATATATCCTACGCCGGTGGATTGATGGCGGTGTCCTATTGTTGCACTATAACGAACTGTGCTGTTTACAACTCCATGGTGGAAACCAAACGAACACCAAACAACAGTAACTTTGCTGGCGGCATTGTAGGAATTTCCTATCTTGCCACATTTGAAAAATATGCCTCTAACGGGAATACAATTTACCACATGAGCTACGGCGGCGGATTTATCGGTTCCAAGGATGGGGAGATTCATACTTTACGGATTGCTATGTGGCGAATTGCACTATCATCGGCAGCAGCACCACTGTCCAGATCATCACAGTTAGCGGCGCGTTCCTTGGCCGCGCACGGGAAGGTAGCGCATACTTGACCAATTGCTATATTTACGGCTGTGTCCTCGGTACAGGTGAGGATACCAAGGCCACAAACAATGTGGGACTGTTTACAACCTATCAGGGAGATGTTGCCGCAACAAATTGTTATTATTACGATGAGAACGGTGTCACTGTAAACTGTGATGCTGCGGTATCCCAAACAAAAGAAATGTTGGACGAGGGAACAGCAGCAGAGTTGCTGGGAGATGCCTTTGCAAATGGAACGGATTACCCCGTATTTGTTTCTACGGCCCCATCTGCCCGTCCTTTGTTGAAGTCTGTTTTCAGCACCGGTACGGCGGAAGTCGATGAAGGTCTTTATGATTTAACCTGGAATATTTCCGTATCCAACAGTATGCCGGAGGATGTTGCTCAGGATTTCGTGGCGTTCAATGCCCAGTATACCATCTTGGACACCGGCGTTATCATCACGGTCATTGCAGCGGATGCGGAAACTGCCAAGTCGTTGGCGCTTTCGGAGGATACTTCCATTTCCGGTAAGGCCTACAAAGAATCCTTTAATACCACCGTCTACACCTACTATAGCTACCGCCGTACCAGTGTGGCTGCTGGCCGTGGGTAGCCTATACCGTCTATACCGATGGGGAGAACATCTTTTGCGCCTACACCGATCGGTGGCCCTGATGGGAGCGTAAACCGGTTCTTTTCAAAGGGAAACGCAATTTGTACCGTCCTCCGCGGCATTGCCGCGGAGGACTTTTTATTTATTGTCAGCATCACCGGAAAAAACTGCCTGCAATGATTGCAAAACGCCATGTACCTGTTCTCCTGCTGATCAACACTCCACAACACCTGACAGAAATAATGATGCCATATTGGGGTATCCTGTCAATAATGGGTTTTATCATCGGCGTTCCGCCCCAAAAGCACACTTATCAACATCCAGAAAACAAAATAATATAAAAATCGTTTACAATGTTTTTGAATTATGGTACAATAAACAAGAATAAAAAATACAAAGAGAGCCACTGCAAATGTCAAAAAAGCAAACATCGTGCCTTGCTGCCTTTGTGTTTATTTTTTATTTGTTGTTTGTACGACTTTTCCAACTGGCAGTTAAATGCTGGTTGAAATTCAGTGGCGGCTGCAGTGGGAAGGAACGGCGCTGAAGCCATGCGGAACGGATCAGGGCGCCTCTGTGGAACCGCAGCATGGAAGGAGGAAATGATGCAGTATTCTGTACTTGTCGTGGATGACGAAGAAGAACAGCGCCATGCCATGATGGAAAAAATTGACTGGGAAGCAGCCGGCTTTTTTCTCATTGGAGAGGCCGAAAACGGTGTGGAGGCTCTGGAACAGGTAGAGCGGCTGAAGCCGGATCTGATTCTGACGGATATTAAAATGCCGTTAATGACCGGGCTGGAGTTAGCTGCCAGGGTACGGCAAATCCGTCCTATGACCCAGGTAATGATCCTTAGCGGTTATGACAGTTTTGAATATGCCCAGGCAGCCATTCAGCACAACATAATCCGTTATTTGCTGAAGCCCATTTCCTCAACGGAGTTGTCGGCAGAGCTTTACAATATCCGGGCACGTATGGATGAACAGTTTGGGGAGGCCGGGTGGGCGGCCCCTAGAGACGAAAAAGGCCTAGCCCAGCGGCTGGGCGTTACGGAGTTTTTTTGTTGCCGCTGCTGTTGGGCAGTGGGGAGGATACCGCGGAGGAGTCCGATTTACGGCAAAAGGCGGTGGAGCTGCAGCTGATTCAGCCTGATTCGGTCCAGCAGTTTGTGGTGATTGTCTGCAAGTTTAAGGACGCCCAGGGAAGGCAGTGTACCGGAGAGAAGCATGTCCGTTTTGTGGATGCTGTATTCCGGAACTATATGAAAACGGTGAGCTTTTTAGCAGGCGGCCGGATTGTAACCCTGCTGATTCTGGATGGCGATCGGGTGTCGGAAATGCTGCAGCTCCCTTTGCGGGAACTGGTGCAGCGGGCCGAGCGGATGCTGAATCAACAGTGTACTGTGGGGGTTAGCCGGGCGGTGGACAGTTTGTCCCGATGCGGTAGCGCCTGCTTTCAGGCCATTACTGCCCGCCGGTATACCGGCGGCGATGTTGGCCCCATTTGCTTTATTGAGGACCGGGAGCACGGCGGCAGCAGCGAAAGTGAATTTGAATATGTGGAAAAATCGGTCTTTACCTTGGAGCAGCTGTTGAAGGTGGGGCCTCGTGAGCAGCTGGAGAGCTTTTTGACTGAGCTGTACCGTGCAGAAAGCGGGGGGCATTTGGATTTTCTGATGATCCAGATTCTGGCCACGATTTACCGTACGGTCAGCGCCGTATCGGATCAGACGGCTCTGGCTGAGCTGCTGCATTCCAATCCTATTTATTCCAAAACGGCGCTTTATGACAGTGATGCCAATATCCATACCGATCTGACACACCTTTGTCTGGACGCCCGGGAGATTATTTCCCGATATCAGCGGCGGGATTCTGAGCTGCTTTGCGACCGGGTGCTGGAAATTATCCGGCAGGAATACGGAGACGAGGCGCTTTCCCTGTCGGGCGTCAGCGCCCGACTCGGTGTCAGTCCAAACTATTTGAGCACCCTGATGAAAAAGACGGTTAAGAAAAACTTCAGTACCCTGTTGACCGAACAGCGCATGCAGGCTGCTCGGGATTTGCTGCTTTGTTCCTCTTTGAAAATTTTTGAAGTTGCCCAGAAATGCGGCTACGCCGATCAGCATTATTTTAGCTATTGCTTCAAGAAATTTTACGGGATTTCTCCCAACAAAGCCAGGGAAACCGCCCGGGAGGTGTCCGGATGAGACTGACCCATCACAACGGCCTGCGCCTGACTTCGCTGACCATGTTATCCATTGGGGTTACGGTAGTGGCTGCCGTGGCCGTCTGCGTCATGTTTATTACCGGGGTGTATAACCGGGCGCTGCTGCAGGACGCTTCCACCAATTCGGAGCAGGCGGTGCAGCAGGCCACTGTGGCAGTGGACAATTATTTGACCGACTTGAAGGATAAGCTGTCTCTGATCTGCCAGGAGATTGCCAATGTGGAAAGCCCGGAGCAGCTGCAGGAGCAAATCACCGTGGCTGCCCGGCTGCAAAGCGATATCGACGCCATTATGGTATATGATACAGAGGGCCATCTTCTGGCTTGCGGCTCTGACAGTGGGCTATTGAAGACGGGGGATCATCCGGATCTTTCCTTTGATGAAGAGCGGTTCGCCCAAGCGGAGGAGTATGCTATCTTGTCCCCTCATGTGCAGACCCTGTTTCAGGAGCGGTATCCCTGGGTGGTGACCGTAGCCCGAAAGGAAACGGTGAATTTGTACGCCGAGCCGGTGTACGTGGCGGTGGATTACCGGTTTTCCGACATTGCTAAATATATCGACAATGTGGGTATTGGACAGCACGGCTATTGTTATATCATCGACGCGGCGGGTAAGCTGGTGTATCATCCCCAGCAGCAGGTGATCTTTTCCGGCTTGAAGGAGGAAAATCTGGATGCTTTTTCTCAGCTGGAAAACGGTGTGCACCCGGGAGACGGCATTCTGTATGCACTGCAGGATCTGACCCAGCATACCTGGCGAATTGTCGGTGTTAGCTATACTGATGAAATGATAGCGGCCAGAACCCAAAAGGTGGTGTGGGGTGTTTTCCTGGCCTTTTTTTGCTGTGCCGTTATTGCTGTTCTGATTATGCAGCTGTTTTTCCGGATTGTTAACAAGCCGGTAAGCCGGCTGGTAACCGCCATGCAGACCTTTGAGAAAAACGCCGGCAGCTACCGGTATGTGCCGGAGCCTGAACGGGTGACCGAGCTGAAAACCCTTTCGGATTCCTTTGGCCATATGGTGGGCATGATCCAGGAACTGATGGAACGGGTGCGGGCGGAAGAGATTACCCTGCGGAAAACCGAGTTGAAGGCGCTGCAGGCCCAGATTAATCCCCATTTCCTGTATAATACCCTGGATTCTATCCAGTGGATGTGCGAACAGGGGAAAAATGAAGATGCTGCCAGAATGGTCAATGCCCTGGCTCGCCTGTTTCGGATCAGTATCAGCCACGGCCATGAGCTGATTCCCATCCGGGATGAGTTGCTGCATGCTGAAAGTTATCTGATTATCCAGAGCTTCCGATATAAGAACCAGTTTTCCTATTTTTTCCAGGTGGAGGACAGTGTGGCTGACTGTCTTTGCAATAAAATCACCATTCAGCCTTTGATTGAAAATGCCATTTACCACGGCATCCAGCAAATGGTGGATCCGGGGAATATCACCGTGTCTGTTCGGCTGGCACCGGATGGGGATATCCTTCTGGCGGTTTCGGATGACGGTGTGGGCATGACCCCGGAGCAGACCCGGAAAATTCTGGAGAAGAACCGAAGTGATTCGGGCGGCATCGGTGTGAAAAATGTCGATGACCGGCTGAAAATATATTTTGGAGAAAAATATGGGATCCGTATACAAAGCGAGCTGGATGTGGGCACAACGGTTACGGTGCGGATCCCCCAGTTGAGAAAGGAGCCGGGAAATGAAATTTAGACGGTTGGCGGCCGGACTGCTGGCGTTGCTGCTGCTGTGCTGCAGTAGCTGCGGCGCTGCCGAAGGCCAGAAGAAAACCGTTGCGGTGATTGTCAAGGCCACCGGTTCTGATTTCTGGAATAATGTCCGCAGCGGCGTGAATTCGGCTGCCATTGAATATAATGTGGCGGTGACCTTTGAAGGCCCGGAACGGGAAGAGGATTATCTGAAACAAAATGAAATGATTGCAAAGGCCGTGGAGGACGGAGTGGATGCCATTGTTCTGTCGGCCATTGATTATAATCAGTGTGTGCCAGCAGTTACGGCTGCCGCAGATGCGGGGATTCGCATCATCACCATCGACAGCGCAGTAAATACCGATAAGACGGATGTGATTATCGGCACCAATAACTATGAAGCAGGCCGGGAGGCCGGAGAGGCAGCAGTGGCCCTGTGGTCCCGGCAGACGCCTTTGCGGATCGGCCTGGTAACCCACGATGAAAATTCCGAGAATGCTCAGAATCGGGAGGCCGGTTTGCGGGATTACCTGGAACAGGTGGAAAATGCCGAGATTACTGCAGTAGTGCATGTGGATTCTAATGTTAACAGCGCCACCGCCGGGGCCCTTTCCCTGCTGTATGCCCATCCGGAAATCAACTTGCTTATCGGGTTGAATGAATGGAGCACCCTGGGGGTGGGTAATGCTATCCGGCAGCGAGAGCTGGGAGATACTGTGCAGGCGGTGGGGTTTGACAGCAATGTGGTTTCCATCGGTATGCTAGAGACCGGGGAAATGGATACCCTTCTGGTACAAAATCCCTTTTCTATGGGGTATCTTGGCGTCCAGGCGGCAGCGCTGCTGCTGTCCGGTAAGTCGGCCGCCGATACCGTCACCGCCGTTACTGCTGTTACTAGGGATGACATGTTTGAGGAGAAAAATCAAAAAATTTTATTCCAGTTTGAATAACGCTGCCATTTATTGGAATACTACAGTTTTACACCACAGTACAGTTGAAATTTGAACATTCTAAATAAAAAATTCTATTTTAAAATGCGGTGCTGCGGTATAAAATAAAAAAGACGAAAGCGGGGAGCTTTCAAAAAAATGAGAGGAGTATTCACCATGAAAAAACTAATCGCAATTGTCTTAGTTGCTGCAATGCTTTTCAGCTTTGCAGCTTGTTCCGGCGGCAGTCAATCCTCCGGCAGCAGTCAATCCGCCGGCGGCGAGGGAGAGATTTCTGTGTTCTACTACACTTTCGGTGACACCTATATCTCCAGTGTACGTTCCGCCATGGATCAAATTCTGAAGGATTCCGGCCGTACCTTCAACGATTACGACGGCAACAGCAACCAAACCACCCAGACCGAGCAGGTTCAAACCGCTATCGCCAAGGGCTCTTCCCTGCTGATCGTCAACGTAGTGGACACCGGCTCTAACGACGCCGCACAGAATATCGTTGATCTGGCCAAGGCTGCGGACATTCCGGTGCTGTTCTTCAACCGCTCTGTGGAGGAGGAAGTTGTATCCAGCTACGAAAAGTGCGCCTTTATCGGAACCGATTATGAAATGGCCGGCCATATGCAGGGCAAGATGATCGGGGAATTCCTGGTATCCAACTTTGAAGCCGTGGATCTTAACGGCGACGGCAAGATCAGCTATGTGATGCTGAAAGGCCAGGAAGGCAACATGGAAGCCATCGCCCGTACCCAGTACGGCGTGGAAGATTGCGACGCAGTTCTGACCGAGGCCGGCAAGCCCGCCCTGGAGTTCTATGATGCTTCCAACAGCAACAAGTACCTGGTTGACCAGACCGGCCAGTGGTCTTCTGCCGCTGCCACCGACTACATGAACACCCTGTTGGCCCAGTACAATGAGTCCAACAATAACATGGTCGAGCTGGTAATCGCCAATAACGACGAAATGGCTTTGGGCGCTATCTCCGCCCTCCAGACCGCCGGCTACAACAAGGGTGGCGATACCACCAAGATTCCCGTCTTCGGTGTAGACGCTACCGACGCAGCCCGGGAAGCCATCGCTAACGACTACATGGTCGGTACCATTAAACAGGATGCTGAGGGTATGGCTACCGCCATCACTACTATGGCGATCAACCTGCTGGATGGTAAGGATATGTTTACCGGTATTGATACAGATGAGCAGGTGGGTACCTGGAGAGTCAACATTCCCTACTCTGCTTATACTGGGGAATAACCAACTAAATTTTTGAAGATCCAGCCGCAGCTAGCTGCGGCTGGATCTTCCGGCAAGCATACAGGAGATTGGTTCGATGGAAAATAAAATGCAAACCCATGAAACCGCAGTTCAGTCGGATCAGGCGCCGGTGCTTCTCCGGATGGAAGGAATCAACAAATCCTTTCCCGGCGTCAAGGCCCTGGATCAGGTTTCTTTGACGGTCAAGGCAGGAACGGTGCACGCCCTTATGGGGGAAAACGGCGCCGGGAAATCCACCTTGATGAAATGCCTGTTTGGCGTGTATAGCAAGGACAGCGGTCATATTTACCTGGAAGGCAAGGAAATCAACTTCAAAAGTTCCAAAGAGGCTCTGGAGAATGGGGTCGCCATGGTGCATCAGGAGCTGAATCAGGCCTTAAAGCGTAATGTGATGGACAATATGTGGCTGGGGCGGTTCCCCACAGTGGCCAAATGGCTGCCCCTGACCAGTGAACGGAAGATGTACCAGGCTACCAAGGCCATCTTCCAGGAGCTGGAGATCAATATCAACCCCAAAACGGTGATGAGCAAGATGCCGGTATCCCAGCGGCAGATGGTGGAAATCGCCAAAGCCGTTTCTTATAATTCCAAGGTCATCGTGTTTGACGAGCCTACCTCGTCTCTGACCGAGACCGAGGTGGAGCATTTGTTCCGCATTATTAATATGCTCAAGGCCCGGGGCTGCGGTATCATATATATTTCTCATAAAATGGAGGAAATTCTGCGGATTTCGGATGAAGTCACCATCATGCGGGACGGCAAATGGATTGCCACCGAATCCGCCAAGAGTCTGACAACAGACGATATTATCCGTCTCATGGTGGGACGGGAACTGACCAACCGTTATCCCCCCAAGGACAGCCACATCGGCGATGTGCTGCTGGAGGTAGAGCATCTGACGGCCGAGTATTCCAAGCTGCAGGATGTTTCCTTTGCCGCCCACAAGGGGGAGATCATCGGCGTGGCCGGACTGGACGGCTCCGGACGTACCGAACTGCTGGAAAACATTTTCGGCATCGCTACCCGCCGCAGTGGTACCATCAAGCTCAACGGCCAAGTCATTCAAAATAAAAATGCCAGACGTTCCATTAAAAACGGTTTTGCCCTCCTTACCGAAGAGCGGCGGGCTACCGGAATCTTTGGCATCCTGAATATTCGGGAAAATGCCGTGGTATCCAGTCTGTCAAAATACAGGATCGGCCCCTTCCTGAGCAAGCGCAAAATGAAGGAAAGCACCAACTGGTGTATCCAGTCTATGCGGGTCAAGACCCCGGATCAGGAAACCAAGATCCGCTCCCTTTCGGGCGGTAACCAGCAAAAGGTCATCATCGGCCGCTGGCTGCTGACCGATCCCACCGTGCTTCTGTTGGATGAACCCACCCGGGGTATCGACGTGGGCGCAAAATATGAGATTTATCAGCTGATTTTGGATCTGGCCAACAAGGGGAAAACGGTGATTATGGTTTCCTCGGAGATGCCGGAGCTGCTGGGTGTTTGTGACCGGATTCTGGTCATGTCCGGCGGGCGTCTGGCTGGCGAGGTGCAGGCTGCCGATACAACACAGGAAGAAATTATGGCGCTCGCCGCAAAATACGCATAAGGGGTAAAGACTATGTCAGAAATCAATGTGACACAAAAAAATAATCTTTCCGGCAGAATCAATGCCTTCAAGGAGCTGTCGGGTGCAGACAAACGGCGTAAGATTACCGATTTGCTGTTCAATAACGCCATGTACATCATCATTGTGATCGCGATTATTTATATCGCGATTCGTGTTCCGGCGTTTTTATCCTTGTCTTCTATTATCAATATTGTTTCTTTGACGGCCGCCAAGTTGCCTATTGCATTGGGTATTGCCGGTGCCATCGTCCTGACCGGTACGGATATTTCCGCCGGCCGTGTGGTGGGCCTGACCGCCTGTGTGGCCGCCTCACTGGTGCAGACTACCAGTAAGCTGTTTCCTAACCTGGGGGTGCAGCCTCTGATTCTGGTGCTGTTTTCCACCATTGTTATCGGCGCCATCGTGGGCCTGGTTAACGGGTTTTTTGTGGCTAAGTTTAAGCTGCATCCCTTCATTGTGACCCTGTCCACCCAGCTTATTACTTACGGTGCCATCCTGATGTATTTGATGTTGGGTACCAACAATGGCCAAACCCTTTCCAATCTGGACAACTCCTATTTGCAGTTTGTCCGTGGAACTCTGTTTACCATAGGCGGCGTGGCCGTTCCCAACTATGTGCTGTACGCCGTGATCCTGACCATTATCATGTGGTTCATTTGGAACAAGACCAAGTTCGGCAAAAATATGTTTGCCGTGGGTTCCAATGAAGAGGCCGCTAATGTGTCTGGCGTCAACGTGTTTCGCACCATCGTTTTGGTGTTCATCCTGGCCGGTGTTATGTACGGCCTGACCGGTTTTATCGAAGGCGCCCGAATTGCTTCCTGCTCGGCCAATACCGGTTTGAACTATGAAAGTGACGCCATCGCAGCCTGTGTTATCGGCGGCGTTTCCTTCGTCGGCGGTATTGGTAAAATCAGTGGTATCGTCATCGGCGTGCTGCTGCTGCAAATCATTTTCGTGGGTTTGAACTTCCTGTCTGTGGATGCCAATATGCTCTATATCATTAAGGGTTTGATCATCCTGGTGGCTTGCTCCATCGACATGCGGAAGTATCTGGCTCGGAAGTAATCGTTTGGGAGAGACGTTATGCAAGAGGAAAGCAAAGAAATTATCCGGTCGGAGCCGGGCCAAGCTGCTGAGGCGGCCCAGACGCACAAGCTCGGCGGTTTGTATCGCAATGTGAAAATGTCGGTGCGGACAGCCAACGTATTGGTGCTGGTGTTGCTGGCAGCCCTGGTGCTGGTGACCCTGTTTCTGATTTCGCATAACGGCTTTACGGTGAAGTTTGAAACCAACGGCGGCACTGCCGTGGAAAACTGTAGGGTGTTACACGGGGAAACCATTCCCGATATTGCCCCGCCCACCCGGGAAGGTTACGTCTTTACCGGCTGGTATCTGGATGCGGACTGTACACAGCCCTGGAATCCGGAAACCGATGTGGTGACGGACAGTTTCACCCTGTACGCCGGCTGGGAGGAAGCTTCCCTCACCGCTACGTCCTAGTATCAAGAATAACGCCCTCTGCTGCATTTATGGCAGAGGGCGTTTCACTGTATGACGGAAAATGGAGCGGCAGATCATATCTGAAAGGAAGGATAAATATGGAAGAATATCAAAATGGGATCTCCGAGATGCAAAAGGTGGTCACGGCGCAGCCAGCCGCGAACCCACCGGAGACAGGTTGTTCTCGGGTGGAAGGGACAACTGCCCCGCAGAGCAACCCGGCAGCTGCGGTGACGGGTTATCAGGATGCCGCGGGGGTTCCGCCTATTCCGCCGGAGCAGCCGGCTGCCAACACCCGTCCTCCGGCGGCTCCCAATGGGGGGATTTGCCCGGTTTGCGGTAACGTCCGGACGCCGGGTGGCAGATTCTGCGGTATATGCGGCGCGCCTTACGGCTCTGTTGCGTTTGTTTCACCCGCCCAGCCCACGCCAGGGCCACAGGTACAGACCCCGCCGGTGCAGATCCCATCGGCTACCTGGCAGATTTCCGGTAAGAAACTGCAAAATCAGTGGAGGGCTATGCCGAATTTGCTTCCCATGATCTTTCTGGTTTTGGGGTTGATTTTGTTTCTTGTGGGACTGTGTTATCGGGTTCCCGCTGATACCTTTTCTTTCAGCTCCATTCACGAGTATGTGGGCGGCGATGCCTACAACGGAATCATTGAAGCGGGGATTCGGGGCGGTAAGATTGCAGGTGCCGCTGCTGCCAAGGCTGTTTACATCTGTGTAGGTTTGCTGATTGCCTGTATTTCTGCCTTTCATATCAAACTGGTTCCGGCAGCGGATGCCGATACCGGGAAGGAATCATAATGCCGCTGCTTCCGGCTCTCCTGTTCTGCGGTATATCAAATGCTGGGTTTGGCGCTTCCGGAGCAGCAGACCTTTTTGTATGGATACCGCAACGTGTTCTACAACAAATTTAATGGATAATAAATTATAATAAACAGCAAATTATAATGGTTTGAAAAGGCCCAGCTTTGCCTGATGGCAAAGCTGGGCCTTTTTGTGTGCACAGGTTGGGGGAAGTTATGCAGCCTACTGCCGAAACAACCTTGGAGAGACGAATGCCGGTAATTACTGGCCGGCATTTTCCGAATGCAGGTCGTAAGAGGGGCTGAGCTTGGCTGTGCGAGTGCGCTTGTCAGCCAGTGGAGAAACACCAAAGTGGGATTTATAACTGCGGTAGAAGGAGGAGTAATCCTTCCAACCGCAGGAGATGGCAGCCATCCCTACCGGCATGCCGTCCCGGATATACTCCCGGGCCTGGATCAACCGCTTGGTTACAGTGTATTCCCAAATGGTATATCCGGTGGCCTGTTTAAACTGATTGTTGAGATGGGTTTTGCTGGTGAAAAAGGTGGCGGCCAGGGTGTCCAGGTTGAAATCTTCGCACAAGTGGGTGTTGATGTAGTCCAACAGTTTGGTGGTCAGGGTTACGGTGGCCGCCTTTTGCAGGGGCTGGCGATTGATTTCCATGGTGAATACTTTGTGTATGTCCAGGAGCACCGGTGCCAGACAGGTAACCAGTGCCAAATGCTTTTGACTGTTGGTAACCGTCTGGAATTGGGTGGACATGGTGTTCATGCAGGAATGAATCAACTCAGTGTTTAGCTGATCTGGGGTGTAAACATTACGCTGGCCGACAGGACGCTCGCTAAAGGCGGCGGTTAATAACCGCTGGGGATCGATGTGCTGAAATATATTGGGCGAGAATTCAATGGTAATCCGTTCATAGGGCAGCTTCGGATCAATACGCAGCTGATGTGCTTCCCCAGCCTTCATCAATAAAATACAACCGGGATAAAGGTCATAGGAACTGCCCTCCACCAACAAACGGCCGCTGCCTGCAATAAAATACCCTAGTTCATGAGAATCGTGCACATGCAGTGGGAAATCCCGGTCGCTGGGATGCAGATCCCGTTTGTGATGTGCGTAAAAGTCTTCCTCCACATGGCGAAAGATGACAGACATAGCAGGTTACCTCCTCTGGCAGATTGCCCAAACAATTTCTTTTTGTTGCGGTAATTATAACATATAGATTATTTTTTTACAATATTATTTTTTATTTTTTATGTTTTTCTTTTGTTTTATACAATAATACAACTTTTCTTTTGCAATTGCTTTCGCTTAGAATGCACCGTATAATGAATACAAATTCAGAGGCAGATGGATTGTTTTTCACATTTTCAGGGTTAACTTGGGCTTGAGAAAGCGTTTTGCCGTATGAACCGCGAAAAATGGCAATTGAAAAGAGGAGGAAATGATATGAAACAAGAAAGCAATGCTTCCAAGGAAAAGCG
>CAYZTR010000009.1:0-62534 GCA_964481575.1 uncultured Eubacteriales bacterium | reverse complement strand
GCGGGTTTGCGGACTTCCAACAGGTCTTTTGATAACAATTTGATAACAGTCATATCAGGTGTGATTATTCTTGCTGTCCAGTGGTTTACGGGTAGCGGAATGATTGAAAAGTGGCTTTTGTGACTGAAATAAATCCATATTATTAACGCCCTTAGCTGTGGGTAGAAACTCATGGCTAAGGGCGTTTTTGTCGCTATTTTTTGGAGGTGGTTTTCTTTTTCTTTGGTGTAGGAAGTTCATTATACATAGACAGAAACAGGTTGCAGAGAAATTCCCTGTTGTCAACATCATCGACTAAAAGCATTTCCTTTGCTCCCTCATAGGGTAATTCGTAAGTTGCTGTCGGCATAAGGGAGATGGCAGAGGGTACGGGTTTTACAAGTAAGCGGTCATCGTAAATACCGCCAACAATTTTGTCACGGTAGTAGAGAATGTATTCGCCCATCATTGCCCGATAGGAAATACCGTCTAAATCGGATAGCTGTTCTAAAACAAAGGTTAAATAATCTTTACTTGACGCCATAATACACCTGCTTTCAATCATCGGTTTTGAGTTTGTCTTTGAAGGCTTCAACCATAGCGTCACTAAACTCCTGCGAAGGAACTTTCGCCCAAAGCTGCGTGGTGTCATATTTCGGATAGTTATATCTCCACTGGTCGTATTGCTCCTTGCTGATTTCTTCGGAAGATAACTTGTCCGCCTGTTCTTTCCAAGCACAGAGCATTTTCAGCAGCTCGACGGCGTCCTTGTCTTATGTATTTGCAAGTAGTATAAGAACCTGTCAAGCCACGGGTAGTATTTTCTGCGAAAATCTCCACCCTTTCCAGCTTGACAGAACCTTGTACTGGGTGCAATTTCATTATGCACCCAGTATAGCATATAAGTTTAGGATTGTCAAAAAAATAAAGCAAAAAAGTTTAATATTTTCTCGAAAGCCCCCGGAACCGTGGAGTTCGAATAATACCAATTTAACACATTATATTTAGAATGGCGGACAGTAGTTTTTTTGTTCACCATTGTTTGTATGATGCATAGTATGTTCGGTGCGTTTATTTTTATTATTATGGATATGCAGGCTGAGGATATGTTTTTTTCAGCTCGTAAAAGAGATGGCTGAGCGTGAGGGCGTGACAGAAGGGCTCAAAGCGGAAAACCAAATGGAGTGGGTTGGTCGAATGAATAACATCCGTCGCAGAGCCACAGAAATCGTAAATCACGATATAATCTATAACTAACCGGGAACGGCGGCAGGGAGAAATCTCTGCCGCTTTTTCTATTTGTTGTAAATCTATTGACAATTTCAGACTATTGTGATAGTATAGACTATAGAGATAGTCCAAGGAGGGGTTCTTGTGAAAGATAAGCTTTTTGACAGTGAAGCCAAAGTGATGAAAATTATATGGGAGAAAAGTCCGATCTCCGCAAAAGAAATTAGTTTAATCGCTACTGATACAATTGGATGGAATAAAAATACCACCTATACAGTACTTAAAAAACTTGAAGCAAAGGGTTTCATTCAGCGTGAAGATCCCGGCTTTATTTGCACTCCTCTTGTATCACAAAATCAAATGCAAAAGGTGGAAGCTGCGTCTCTCGTGAAGAAAGTGTTTGGCGGCTCTCGCAAGGCTTTGTTTTCCGCTTTGCTTGAGGATGAGCCTTTGTCCGAAGAAGAAATCAATGAGTTGCGTAAACTGATTGATGATAGGTGACGGTATGCTACAAGAAATATTTTATTGGATATTCAATATGAGCATAACTGCCGCTATAACCGGTGCGCTTATTATGCTTGTCAGACTGATAAAAAAGATTCCGAGAAGGATGACAGTGTTTCTTTGGATAATACCTTTTCTTCGAATGATGTTTCCTTTTGGATTAAACAGTCCTTATGGTCTGATGTCGTTGTTATCCAAGATCACTACAAAAACTATCATTGTGTATCAGCCTACTGATGATATAGCTTTTTCAATGATGAATAGCATTATGGCGGCGGACACTTATTTCCCGATAACATATAAAGTCAATGTACTCGAAGATATATTCGGAGTGGCTTCGGTTATATGGATTATTGTTTCGCTGGCTATTCTTCTAATGTTGATTGTTGTATATTTTACTACGATTTATGAAATCAAAGATTCAACACATCTGAGAGATAACATCTATCTCTCAAAGAAAATCGTATCTCCTGCGGTATATGGAATTGTGAACCCCAAAATTATCTTGCCGTTGTCCTATAAAGACAGAGATATTGACCTTGTTATTCTTCACGAGAAAACGCATATTCACAGTCTCGATAATCTATGGCGAATGATTGCGTTCGCAATTGCGGCGGTGCATTGGTTCAATCCGCTTTGCTGGCTTTTCTTAAAATGCTTTCTCACAGATCTTGAACTGTCTTGTGATGAACGTGTTCTAACAAAAATTGGAGCTGACCGTGCAAAGGATTATGCATCTTCTTTGTTAGAAAGCAGACAAGGAGCAACTGTATTTGCTTCTGCTTTTGGCGGTGCAAAAATAAGGACTCGAATCGAGAATATATTATCGTTTAGAAAACTGACTTGGATTTCTCTTGCGGCGTTTGTAGCACTGATCGGTATCATCTTCTATGTGCTGCTCACAAATGCAGGGTGAAAGGAGAGAGAATATGAAAAGCAAATCATTTAGCAGATATTATCTGTTTTCTTGCTTCGGTGTACTGATCGCATCGTATTATCCGTTATCAATGGGTATTCGTGTTGTCACCGATATGATTGCTAACGGAACTGTTATGAAGGAGAATTATCCCAAATACATTATTCCGTACACACCGATAAGCGTTGCTATAATTATCGGCGTACTCTTGATGCCTTTGTTTATCAGATTCTTCAAGAGGTTTGCGTTTGCCGGCGGCGCCCTTTCGGCGACAGGGGTTTTCTTCGGTTTGGAATGGCTTTTTGAGCAGAAGATTGTTGTAACAACGGCAGAAACCGTCTCAAAGCTTGAGGACTGGCAGATGTATATGTGCTATATCCCGCCGGAATCGCTGACGACCACCTACAAAACGCAAACGGCTGTCGATATCCTCATCGGAAACTATAATCCCGCTTTCAAAATGCACTTTTATATCATATCCGTAGTTTTGATTTTCTCCATCCTTAACTGTCTGTATGGATTTGGTAAGATGATAAAAACCGGTGAAAAGAAACGCTTAAAATCTTTGATTTTACAATCCGTTTGTTCGCTCTCTTTTCTCGGGTTGTGTATTCTTGCCTGCTTTACGGCATTCTGGAGAGACGGAAATATTCAGGTCTCGCCTTTATCGGCAACGCTGATGACAGTGTTCTTTATTCTTTTGGGCGTAACGGTGGGCGTGTTTATCGGTTCGTTCCTTTTAGGAAAGAGCAAATTTGTTTCGGTTTGGATTCCGTCGATTGTTGCCGCTGTGATGACATTCCTTATGTACATCGGCGAAATGATCCTGCTCAACAGACATTTATATAGTTTTGGCGCTGGATTTCTATTTGACAGTATACCCGGAATTGTGTTTGCTCCAATAGATTTACTGGTAATTCTGGCATCTGCTTGCATTACAGCTTTGATATTTGCCATCCTGAATGGTAGCAAGCACGCCCAAAAGGAAGAGTGATATGATGAAGAGGACATTTTCCAATATTAGGACAGCGGTTGCGCTGGCACTTTGCTTTATGATTACATTTTCTTTTGTCGGGTGCGCAATGAATACGGTATCCGGGGCGAACGATAATAAGTCGCAATCAACCAATACCGACGTGCAAATAATAGCGAAGAATTCTGATACAACGGATTCTTCCTATCAAGTCGGAGCAACTTTACCCGGCACAGCTTTTTCTTCTATCGGTCAGATGCTTGAGGACAAAATTGCACAGGAATGGAAAACTTATGACGGCATGACCAAAGAGGCAAAAATGCTATCAAGTCATCTTTGGGGAATCGTTTATTTCGAAACCGACACGTGGAAAGAATTTGAAGATACAATCGGTTTTTCTGTAAATAATCCTCTTGAAGCACTCAGCTGGCTTAAAAAAACCGGGTATATTGGGATGGAGAGCGCTGATCCAAGCACACCGAAAAAACACATTGAAGTTACAGCCAATACTGCAAATGCGGAGAGGAAGCTAAGCGAAATAAGTGCTGCTTCCGGATACAATACCGAGAGTACCCGGATCACATTGACAGCAACACTTTCATCAAGTGCAGGAACGTATACTACAGGCTGTGCCTACAATGGATATGCCACATATGAACAGGATACCGCGACAACAGGTTCCGGCATTCCCGTGTTGATTGTGATTACCGATGGAACGAATAACACCGGGTACTACAGCGGCGACTATTATGATCCTACCGCCTATTGGGTAAAAGATAATGTCTTTTACACTCTCTGCGTATTAGGAGATTCGTCAAACACAGCTGAAATCCAAGCAACCCTTGACAGAATCCTTGAAGAAATATAATCAGGTATTGCCGAAATTAAGAAAATCGTGTATAATTTAGAAGCCAAATGAAACGATTGCTTCTGTCTGTGGTAACAAAAAATCTGATAGTCCATATTTTATGGATAATACAGATGTGACAAATACCACGAGCTAAATCACCCATACAATATTGTTTAAGTCACAAAAATCGAGAGCGAGTGGGAATAATACCAACTTAACACATTATATTAAAATGGCGAACAGTAGTTTTTCTGTTCGCCTATTGTTTGTATGATCCAAAGTATTCAGAAATATCAGTCTTATCGTTGTACTGTTTTCTTACGTGGACAATGATAGAGTTGTCCTCCTGCTCAACGGTATCAATCATCTGGTCTGGCCTTTGCATGTTCGAGAGTAGCTTTGTAATGCTCGATTTCATCGTGATTAATCTTCAAAGACTGTTCTTGGCTGTAACCCATTTCGGGCTTCTGTGCAAAAACCAATGTTTGAAGAATACACGCAGCTTTAACACGCTTCACAGTAACACCTCCTTTTTGGTACACTACATTACGGCAGAATTGAGTTGACCTATCATGCAGAGAGGGGATCCAAGCGAAAACATAACGGTTGATACTTTAACTGCCGTCAAGGCATCGGCTGAAATGCACTCTCTTGGTAGCTTAGCTACAATATAATTATAGCAAAAAATCACGCAAAAATTTTGAGTTTTCTTTGGAATTTTACCTTTGCAATTTTTGAAACTGTGTGTTATAATATGTAAGTCGAACAGCTGCAGTGCGTAGAATCACGACCGATTCCAAGTGCTGTATTTTTTTTGCGCTTTCGGCGCAGTTTTCAGGAAGCTTTTCTCCGATAAAGACTCCCCAATAATATTTTATCGGAGGTTTTTCTATGGATCACGAACAAACACAAAAGCTCCTTGGCGAAGAGAAAATTTCTAAGCTTATGTTGAAATTTTCCATTCCCTGTGTGCTGTCTCTGCTTGTCAGCGCACTCTACAACATTGTTGACCAAATCTTTATTGGCAACAGCGAACTTTCTGCTCTTGGTAACGCTGCAACGGGTGTTGTATTCCCTATTTTTATCATTGCACAGGCATTTGCTTGGTGCTTTGGTGACGGATGTGCTGCCTACCTAAATATCTGTCAAGGTAAGAAAGATACCAAAAATGCGACAAACGCTATTGGAACCGGTATTACTATCACTCTGGTTTGCGCTCTTGTTTTGATGGCGATTTTTTATTCTCTTAAAACACAGCTCCTTTCTCTGTTTGGTGCATCCGAAAACAGCATTGGATATGCAGTAGAGTATTTCAACTGGATTCTTGCTTTCTTCCCGGTTTATATGCTGTCCAATATGATGAACGCCGTGATTAGAGCTGACGGCAGTCCCGCTTGGTCAATGGCTTCTATGGTTGCCGGAGCCTTAACAAATATTATTCTTGACCCTGTATTCATCTTTGGGTTCCAGTGGGGAATGACCGGCGCAGCTCTGGCAACGGTAATCGGGCAGACAGTTTCCTTTGTTATTACCCTTGTATATTACTTCCGCACGAAAACCTTTAAGCTGAACTTTAAGAGCTTTATCCCTAATTTCAAAGCATTCAGCGGTGCTTTACAACTTGGTGCATCTTCATTTATTACACAGATGACCATCGTTATCATTTCTTTGGCTTGTAACATTCTGCTCGCTAAGTATGGTGCAATGTCCCAGTACGGCGTTGATATTCCGATCGCTATTATCGGCATTGAAAGTAAGGTGTTTACCGTTGTAATCAACCTTGTTGTGGGTATAGTTCTTGGATGTCAGCCTATTATCAGCTATAATATGGGTGCGAAGAAGTATGATCGAGTAAAAGCGTTATACAGAAAAATACTCTTCTGTACTGTTATAATAGGCCTTGCTTCAACAGCGTTGTTTGAGCTTGCTCCCCGCGCTGTTGTTGGTATGTTCGGTCAGCCTACCAACATCCCCAATCCGGAAGATTATTGGGTGTTTGGCGAAAAGTGCTTCCGCATCTTCCTCTGCCTTGTTACCTTTACCTGCATTATCAAGATGACCTCGATCTTCTTCCAAGCAGTTGGTAAGCCTATCCGTGCGGTTATCGCTTCGATGATTCGTGATATTGTTTGTTTCATTCCGCTGATTATTATCTATCCCGCTGTATTTGGCGGCGTGGAAGCTATTTTGTTTGCAGCTCCTTCTGCGGACTTCCTTGCAATGATTGTTGCGACCACATTAACAATTACATTTATGAAAACACTCAAGACGGATGCCGCTGAAACTGTGGAAGAAGTGGTGTTAAAGCCTTCTAAGACTGGTGTTATCATTACCATTGCTCGTGAGCACGGTTCTTCCGGCAAACAGATCGGCAAGTTGGTTGCAGAAAAGCTCGGCATTCCTTTCTACTACAAAGAAATGACCGCTCTTGCCGCACAGGAAAGCGGCTTGGATAAGGAATTTATTTCCGATATTAACGCTAATTCCCCTGAAGTTCTCCGCAATCTGTATTTGAGCACCAATGTAGTTCAGCAGGCTGTTGTTGCACAGGACAAGATTATCCGCAAGATTGCAGATAACGGAAGCTGTGTAATTGTAGGCAGAGCGGCGGATTATGTTCTGCGTGATTATGAGAATGTTACCCGACTGTTCATTTACGCACCGAAAGATTACAAGATGAAACGTGTAATGGAGATTTACGGTGATACTGCTGAAGAAGCGCAGAAAAATGTCCGTCGTTCCGATGAAGCAAGAGCTGCATATTACAACAATATTTCCGGTTTGGATTGGGGAAATGCACATAACTATGATCTGCTTATCAATAGTTCAGTAGGGGTAGAAAAGTGCGCTGAGCTGATTTGTGATTATGTAAAACCATAACCACTTGCAATGATTCTCAATATAGGTTGTAATATTACCGTAATCGTGACTACACGATGACAACATTTATCTGTGTAGCCAATGCCATCTGGATAATCTGAACACTCCCGATAATGTGAGTTAAAATACCCAACAAAATTATTTAAGTCACAGTTTTCGGGAGCCAGTGGGAATAATACCAATTTAACACATTATATTTAGAATGGCGGACAGTAGTTTTTACGGTTCGCCATTGTTTGTATGATCCATAGTATGTTCGGTGCGTTTATTTTTATTATTATGGATATGCGGACTGAGGAAATGTTTCTTCGGTTCGTAAAAGAAATGGCAGAGCGTGAGAGCGTGACAGAAGGGCTCAAAGCGGAAAACCAAATGGAGTGGATTGGTCGGATGAACAACATCCGAAACAGAGCCACGGAAATCGTAAATAAGGAATTGATATTCGTATGACGTCAACGGCGGAAGGGAGCGTAAAATCTCCTTGCCGCCGTTTTGCTTTGTAAAACAGGTAGAAAGAGTCATATTTCTATGATATAATACATTAAAAACTGAACTTTTAATTTTGAAAACAAAAGCAGGCACAGTTATGTTTGAAGATATTTTCCATAGAAGAAAATTTAATATTGAAAAGCTGCAGAGTTTCGGTTTTGAAGTGCGGGATGGCCATTGGGAATATACTGCGCCTATTATGAACGAAACTTTCTTGCTTACTGTTTTGGTAATGAAAAATGGCAATGTCGATACCCGATTGGTAGAAAAAGAAACCGATGAGCCGTATGTTTTGTATAAGACCAATGCGGCAGGCTCTTTTGTTGGCGAAGTAAGAACAGAGATTGAGGGTGTTCTTTCAGAGATTGCCGATCAATGCTTTGACTTTTCTGTTTTCAAAACCGAACAAGCGCTTGAGGTCATTGATTATGTTCGTGATACATACGGTGATGAACTTGAATATCTGTGGAAAAAGTTTCCCGATAACGCCGTGTGGAGAAGAAAGGACAATCAAAAATGGTACGGTGCGATTTTGACGGTATCGGGACGAAAACTGGGACTCCCGACCGATGAAATTCTTGAAATGATCGACCTGCGGTTTGAAAAGGAGCTTATGAAGCAGACGGTTGACAACATCTGTTTCTTCCCCGGATGGCACATGAATAAAAAGAATTGGTACACGATTATTTTGGATGGGCGCGTGCCGACCGAAGAAATTTGCGCTCGGATCGACGAGAGCTGCAGACTTGCGAAAAAATGAATTTGAAGGAGAACGCAATGATAACGATAAAACTGATAGATCGAGAAAGAAAAAACGACATCAACATCAAAAATCACCCTTTCAAACTGTTCGGACTGATGCTACCGTCCTATAACAACGGAAAATGGGATTATACCGAAATCGTTTTTCCACCCGAAAACCACACCGAAATGTGCTTCCCCGACGAAAATTATGATTACGATGCGATGATTGAAAAGCACATTTTCATCGGCGCATACGACGGTGATAACTGTGTAGGTCTTGCCATTATGCGTCAGGATATGTTCAAATATATGTACCTTTACGATTTGAAGGTCAACGCCAAATATCGTGGCAAAGGTGTCGGCGCAATGCTGGTTGAGGAATGCAAAAAGGTTGCTAAGGATAACGGCTATATTGGTGTTTACACACAAGGTCAGGATAACAATCTCGGTGCGTGCCGTTTTTATCTTAAAAACGGCTTTGAAATTGGCGGACTTAATACCCATGTTTATAACGGAACTGCGCAGGAGAATAAGAAGGACATATTTTTCTACTGTACCATTAAAGGAGAATAATTATGGCTACATTTGATGATTTTCTGAAATTGGACGTAAGAGGTGGAACCATTATTGAAGCAAAGGCTTTTGAAAAAGCGAAAAGACCTGCTTATCAATGAAAGGTAGATTTGGGTGATGAGATAGGTATTAAAAAATCTCGGACAGATGTTTGCAGGAATGGTAATGTTGCTTAAAAGCGGAAAGTTGGAAAATACAGTTGCAAAGCCTGCAAAACAAAAGGTATTTGTGGAAACAGAAGGCAGACCCTTCGGCGGGGAATGTATGCTGGCTGCTTGCCGCCAATAGGGCGGCGCCATATGCCAGCTGAAAAAACAGTTGATTGCCCAGTTCAATGCCCTTCCCATTGAAGATATGGAAACAGTTACCGATCTGCATGCGCTTGTGGGTTCGTTTGTAAATTTCAAATATATACTCCCCAGTGGCCAGAGCATTCAGTTTTGGGAGGATGACAGAATTTATCTGGGCAACCAGCTCCCGAAAAAGAATTCTAACAGATGTTATGGACTCACAGCCGATGAAAACTATCTTCTTGTCTGTGAATACGGTGAAAATGGATGGATGAAAAAAGTCGGAAGTTGGAAAATGGAATTTGCGGAATGCCAAAGATGCATTCGCGTTCCGGCGGGCATTATATTATACTTGACAAAAGAAGTGGGAGACGGGACGAAAGGGTGCCGTGTCCTGCTTTTTTTGCAAAACTTTCGTTTTCATATTTCTTTAACAAAAAGAAAACCTTTTAAAAATATCAGAACCGTAGAATACAGACATCAAATGAAAGAAATGAGGTTTTATTTGTGAATCAAAACGATCAAGCTTTTCTGGTGCAGAAAATCCGCACCCAGTACACAGAAAAAGAGCACACGCAACTGGATGAATTAAAAAATTTGGATCACAAGGTGAAAACGCCTGCAAATATCTTTGCCTATGTATTCGGCGGCATGGGTGCAATTATTATGGGCAGCGGGATGAGTCTTGTAATGACAGAGATCGGAGCGGCGGTTGGAATGGAAAATGTTATGCTCCCCGGCGTTATAATCGGTGTGGTGGGGATGTTTATGGCACTCCTGAACTACCCCATTTACAAGCATATTCTTTCTTCTCGCCGGAAGAGATACGCAAATCAAATTATGGCCATCAGTGATAAAATTATGAAAGGGGAATTGTCATAAATAAAGTCGGAGAATGTTTCAAAACGCTTTTGAGGATATGAAGGAAAGTGCAAAGGTCCAGCATGCGGAGGATAAAGCTAATTTTGCAGCCGTCACAGCGGAATCCAAGGCACGGTGGGAAGAACCCCGGGCTTATGCACCATCCCGAAACGGGCAAGGCCGTAGAGCAAAAAAGCGGGAAGAACAAATTGCCGAAGCCGAGGCCCGCACCGCTGCGGCTCAAGTACGCATGCGGGCTGCTCGGACTGAAAAATAACTGAAAAATAAGAGTAAATACTAGAAAGCCATGGGAAAGCGAGGCAAAACCCCTCGCTTTCTTTTCCATCCTTCCAAAATGCAAACAAAATTTTAACATTTGTGTGCTATACTATTACTATAATCGCAATAATACCGTGCGAGGTGGTAAGAAGGATGTTTCAAATACTGGTTGTGGAGGATGACAAAGAGCTGAATCGTACTGTTTGTGCATATCTGGGGCAGAATGGGTACCAAGCCCTTGGCTGTCTTTCTGCAAGCGAGGCTTATGATGCCATGTACGGCGGCTCCGTCTTTGATCTGATTATTTCGGATATTATGATGCCGAACATAGATGGCTTTGAATTTGCAAGAACTGTTCGGGAACTGAATCAGGAAATTCCCATTCTGTTTATGACGGCCAGGGATGATTTTGCCGCAAAACAGCAGGGGTTCCGCATCGGGATTGACGACTATATGATTAAGCCCATTGATCTGGATGAACTGCTGCTTCGTATTGGTGCATTATTGCGCAGGGCCAAAATCGCAAGCAGCCGCAAGCTGGAAATCGGAACGCTGACACTGGATGCAGACGAGCACACCGCATATTTGGGCCAGGAGGAAATTCCACTGACTGTGCGGGAGTTCAATCTGTTATATAAGCTGCTCTCTTATCCGAAAAAGACCTTCACCCGGTCTCAGCTTATGGATGAATTCTGGAATGCGGATTCTTCTTCCGGCCTGCGTACCGTAGATGTTTATATGACGAAATTGCGGGATAAATTTTCCGGCTGCCAGGAATTTTCCATCGTTACGGTCCACGGTTTGGGCTATAAGGCGGTATTAAAATGAAGGCGGCGCGCAAAGAACGGCGGATCCGGCAAATTCTGGTTTCCGTGCGGCGATACTTCGCCTATTTCCTGCTGATGTCCTTCGTCATCACCTGTTGTATGCTGCTGTTTCTCAGCCAGATGAAGGCTGCCATGGGGTTGGAGAATTTGTCCAGGGAAATGATTGAGCAGGGGGCAAAATTCACCTTTGCCAATGTTATGCTGCTGAGTTTCCTGTGTGTCGTCATGGATGGGATTTGGCGCAAGTTTACTGTGGAGCGGCCAGTGAACCAGATTATCAGGGCTGCCGAAAAAATCATGCAGGGCGATTTTTCTGTCCGGATTCAGCCGAACCACACCGCCAACAGTATGGATGGGTTTGATACCATTATTGACTATTTCAATCAGATGGCACAGGAACTGTCCGGCACGGAAACCCTGCGTACAGACTTCATTTCCAATGTGTCCCATGAACTGAAAACGCCCCTGGCGGTCATTCAAAATTATGGTATTATGCTTCAGCAGCCTGATTTGCCGGAGGAAAAGCGATTGGAATATGCAAAGGCCGTGACCGAGGCTTCCCGCAAACTGGCCAATCTGATTTCCAATATTTTAAAGCTGAACAAACTGGAGAATCAGCAGATTTTCCCGGTGCAGCAGACTTATAATCTGGGGGAGCAGCTTTGCCAGTGCCTGCTGGGATTTGAAAAGGCCTGGGAGGACAAGAACCTGGAAATCGAAACCCAGCTGGAAGATGAGGTCTATGTGGAGACGGATGCGGAGCTGCTGACCCTTGTCTGGAACAATCTTTTTTCCAATGCAGTAAAATTCACGGAGGCCAGGGGCAGCATTTCGCTTAGCCTGAAAACGGCGGGGGATTTTGCCATCGTCCGGGTATCGGACACTGGCTGCGGCATCAGTCCGGAAATCGGCCGCCATATTTTTGAAAAATTCTATCAGGGCGATACTTCCCATGCCACCCAAGGCAATGGGCTGGGGCTGGCGCTGGTGAAGCGGGTCATAGATATTATCGGCGGAGATATTTCCGTGGAAAGTGAGGTCGGAAAGGGCACCACATTTACAGTTCGACTAAGGAGGCGCACCGATGGAAAAGTGGAAACAAATCTTAATTAAACTGCTGTTTCCGGGCGTGGGCGTCATCCTCCTGAGCATACCGGTTTCTGCCGCGCTGCTGATTTACACTTTTCTATTTTCCCACGAAGATTCTCCCATAGCCTATATTTCCTATGTCATATCCGCGTACGCCATGGCCATTGTGTGCGTGCAAATCCCCAAATTTGTAAAGGGCGGGTCTGCGCTTCTGCATCGCAATTCTTATATTCACCGCTACTTGACGGATATTCCTTTTCGGATGCACGTTTCCCTGTGCCTGTCTCTGGGCATCAATCTGCTGTATGCGGTTATGAAGCTTTGCTTTGGCGTGTACTATCGTTCCGTATGGTTTGGTACGTTTGGCGTTTATTATACGCTCCTGACGTTCATGCGGTTTTTGCTGCTGCGGCATGCCAGGCAGAATACCTTTGGAATGGCCCTTGTTTCTGAATGGAAGCGGTATCGGCTGTGCGGTGTGATTTTGATTCCTATGAATATTGCTTTGTCCGGCGCAGTCATTCTTATGATCGAGAAAAGAGAGGGCTTTGTATATGCAGGGTACCTTGTCTATGTCATGGCAATGTATGCTTTTTACACTGCAATTACCGCTGTTATCAATTTGGTGAAATACAGGAAGTACCAAAGCCCTGTTATGTCGGCCGCCAAGGTCATCAGTCTGGCTACAGCGTTGGTTTCCATTCTTTCCCTGGAAACAGCCATGTTGTCACAGTTCGGCGATAGCAAAGAGGTGCTGTTCCGGCAAATTATGATCGTAGCCACCGGCGCCGGCGTCTGTGCCATTGTACTGGTAATGGCCGTTGTGATGATTGTCCGTTCCACCAGAAAGCTGAAAGAACTGGAAACGGCTGTTACCCCCATCCATGATACATTACAGCAATCATAGAAATTCCAATTACACAAATCTTATTGGAGGTCATAACATGGAAGAAAATAAAGAAACATTTCATTATACCTATTCCGCCAAACAGCAGGACGAAATTAAAAGGATCCGGGATAAGTATATTCTCAAAGAGGAAGACAAAATGGAACAGCTGCGTAAATTAGACAAAAGCGCTACAAAACCCGGCGCCGTGGTTGCCCTTCTTGTGGGTGTTGCCGGCGCACTGGTTTTGGGTGTTGGTATGTGCTGCACTATGCTGTGGGCTGAAAGGATGTTTGTTCCAGGTATTGTCATTGGTCTGATCGGTGTTATGGGTATTATTGCAGCCTATCCGCTGTACACATACATTACGAAGAACCAGCGGGAAAAGCTGGCGCCGGCCATCCGGAAGCTGACGGATGAATTGATGCAATAACCGCGGCGAATCCAGGGCAGACCTTGCCCCGGATTCTGCTGGGCAGCCTGGTTCCGGTTATGAAGAAAAGAGGAAAAGAGCGAACAGAGTTTGAGGATTCGGTTCGCTCTATTTTTCATTGGTTTGGGCGCAAAGCGTATGGAATCTACGCTTTTCTTCTTCCCCTATAGACGGGATCTGTGCTATAATAACCAAAAGGGGCACTGAATCCATGGATCAAAGGCGCCTTTTGCCGGTCGCTTGCGCCACAACCGCAAAAGATATGGATGATACCTTATGCTTTTGCTGCTATCGCAAACTGTCAAAATAAAAATGGATTTTTTCAAAAAGAATGCAATAAAACCGGGGCCTTCTGGATTATCTTAGTGAAAGGAGCAACGCTATGTTGAAAATGAACCAACCCATTACCGAGGAAAGTGCATTATCTATGGAGCGGCAGATTGCGGAGATCGGCCAGGGCTGCACGGAGGCGCTGGCGGCGCTTTATCTTAGCACACATGTTTCGGTTTATAGCTTTGCCCTTTCTCTTTTGAAGAACCCAGACGATGCAGAGGACGTCTTACATGACTGCTACATCAGCATTTATGATTCTGCTATGCAGTATCGCCCAGCCGGAAAACCCATGGCCTGGATCCTGACCATTACCAAAAATCTATGCTTCCGAAAACAGAGGGAACGCAAGAGAACGGCGGATATTCCCCAGGAGGATTGGGAAAACCAATGGCACACCAATCCGCACATGACAGCGGAGGATAAACTGTTGGTGGCAGAGTGTATGGTGCAGCTAAGCGATGAGGAGCGGCAGATTGTGGTGCTCCACGCAGTAGTCGGGTGTAAGCACCGGGAAATTGCAGGGTTGCTGTCGCTGCCGCTGTCTACGGTTCTTTCCAAATACAACCGGGCTTTGAAAAAGCTCCGGAAATTTTTACCGACGGAGGGTGAAAAAGATGCGTCATAAGGACATGGATGCAAGAGTTAGAGAAGCCTTTTCCCATACGGTTCCTGACATTCTGCCTGACATCCTCGCGGACTGTGAAAAAGAAAGGAAAGTGATTGTATTGGAAGAAAAGAGAAAAACCAGCCATTGGGTTCAATGGATTGCAGGAGCAGCTGCCGTTTTGATTTTGCTTTGTGCCGGTGGTTTTGGCTTTCCGTATTATGCGGAAAATTACAATACAGCCTCCATTGTTTCTCTGGATGTGAATCCCAGTTTGGAGATTCAGATCAACCGAAAGGAACGGGTATTGGCCGTTACCCCGCTGAACGAGGACGGCCGGATCGTTGTGGGGGAAATGGATTTCAAGGGCAGCAGTCTGGAAGTGACAGTCAATGCACTGGTGGGTTCCATGCTGCGTAATGGCTATTTAAGTGATCTGGCCAATTCCATTTTGATCAGCGTAGAGGATCAGGATGCGGCCAAGGGTGCGGCGTTGCAGGAGCGGTTGACACAGGAAATCGAGACCTTGTTTCAAAGCAGCTCATTTGGCGGTGCCGTGCTGAGTCAAACGGTTTCTGCTACCGCCGATTTGCAGACGGTGGCCGATACCTACGGTGTGACCACAGGAAAAGCACAGCTGATCCAGCAGCTGATTGCTGGGAATCCTTTGTATAGCTTTGAAGAACTGGCTGGCCTGTCTATTAATGAGCTGAATCTGCTGAGTGCAAAAGGGGAGCAGCTGACCGGTGTGGAGTCGGTGGGTGATGCCAGCCAGAAGGCCTATATTGGGGAAGCCGCCGCCAAGGCCGCGGCGTTGACGCATGCCGGTGTTGCGGAGGGAGACATCAGTCAATACAGCTGCGAGCTGGATTATGAGTATGGCACCATGGTTTATGAAATTGAATTCCGGGCCGGCGTTTATGAATATGACTATGATATCAATGCGGCCACCGGGGAGATCATGAAGCAGAAAAAAAAGGTGGAGGACGGTGCAGACAAACAGCAGGCTTCGTCCGGTGCCGGTGGAGATGCGCAGACGGCTTCCAGCGTTGGCAACACCAGCCAAACCGACAATGCAGCCAACACCTCCGGCTCCTATATCGGCGAAGCCAAAGCCAAGGAAATCGCCCTGAGCAGGGCCGGCGTTTCAGCAGATGCCATCAGCCGTTACCAAATCGAACTGGATCGGGAAAATGGCATGATGGTTTACGAAGTGGAATTTCACAGCGGCAATTATGAATACAGCTTTGATATTGACGCCACCACCGGCCAGATCTTGGATCACGACAGAGAATGGGACGATTGATGGAATAGACCCGCAGATTGTTTTGGCAAGGCGCACAAAGAAAAACGAGGCTGTCTCACCTGAAATGTGAGACAGCCTCGTAATTTTGCAGAAGTTGTGAAATGCATGAGCCCCTTTGGAACAAGACTGCTGCCGTAGGCAATTGTGGAATGCTTGCCCCGCAGGCGCTTTGCCGGAGGAAACGCTCCGCAGCGTGTAAAGATGCGTTCTGCCGAAGCAGAGGAAGGGAATGCCGTCCCCGGGCGGTTCTGCCGCTCGTACAAAAATGCGGGCCCAATCAGACAACGTTACTGGGAGATACCGTTGGCCAGTGCCTTGATGGCCTGGAAACTTTCCACGCTGATGACATGCTCAATGCGGCAGGCATCCTTGGCGGCGATGCCCGGATCCACGCCGATGCTAGTCAGCCAATCAGATAGAATGGTGTGCCGTTCATACATTTTTTCCGCAATTTCCAGCCCCTTGTCCAACAAGGTGATGTAGCCGTCCGAGTCCATTTCAATATACCCGTTTTCCCGAAGATTTTTCATGGCCACACTGACACTTGGCTTGGAATACTCCAGTTCATTTGCAATATCAATGGAACGCACCTGCCCCATTCGATGGTGCAGAATCAGGATGGTTTCCAGATAGTTTTCCGCAGATTCATGAATTTGCATTGCCTCACCGCTTTTCTATGATTTTTCATTGATAAATTTATCATACCACAATTCCTACCTGTATTGCAAGGGGAAAGTGGGCCGCTCCGGCAAATTTCTGCTGTAGTGTGGGAAGCGCGGCGTTTTGTTATTTCCAGACCTTGAACAGCCGGACAAGCAGCCGGGCGCCCTTGTAAACCGGGGTTTCCAGCTCCTTCCGGGCTTCCTTTAAGGTCTGCCGGATGGGGATTCCCTGGGGACAGTGCTGTTCGCAGCGTCCGCACTGCACACAGGCGCCTGCGCCGCTGGTACGCTGACGCAGGGCGGTGTTTTTCAGGTATTCCTGGCGGCCCACATGGCGGCTCTCAGTGTACACTTCGTTGTAATACCGGAAGGTGCCGGGAATATCCACCCCTTTGGGGCAAGGCATACAATATCCGCAACCGGTGCAGTCCACCTTGACCTTTTGGTTGATATATCCCTTCACTTGTTCCAGGAACTTGAATTCCTCCTCGGTAAAGCCGCCGGCTTGCACCTGGGAAGCAATGCGGCAGTTTTCCTCCAGCATTTCCAGGGAATTCATGCCTGAGAGGATCACCGTGACCTGGGGCTGATCCCAAAGCCAGCGCAGAGCCCATTCCGCCGGAGACCAGCCGGATGGATGCTGCGCCATTTGGGCCTTGGCCTCCTCCGGCAGAAGGTTCACCAGCCGCCCGCCCCGCAGCGGTTCCATGATGATAACCGGCAGTCCCTTTTTCGCGGCATATTCCAACCCTTTGCGTCCGGCCTGGGTATGCTCGTCCATGTAATTGTATTGAATTTGGCAGAAATCCCAATCCCAGGCGTCCACCAGCTGCTGAAACATCTCGGTGTGTCCGTGATAGGAGAAGCCAATCTGCCGGATTTTGCCCTGGGCTTTTTTCTCTGCCAGCCATTCACCCATGCCCAGATCCAGCATCTTTTGCCAGGTTCCCACATCGGACAACAGGTGCATCAGATAATAATCCACATAATCGGTTTGCAGCCGATCCAGCTGTTCCTGAAAAAGCCGTTCCACACCGGCGATGGACTTAATCATAAAATGGGGGAGCTTGGTGGCAATATGCACCTGTTCCCGGCAGTGGTTCCGGACCAGGATTTCCCCCAGAGCTACCTCGCTTCCGCCGTAAATGTAGGCGGTGTCGAAGTAATTGACACCGGCGTCAATGGCGGCCATAATTTCCCGCTCTGCCTTTTCCAGGTCAATTTTATTTCCGTTTTTGGTGAAACGCATACAGCCATAGCCGAGAATGGAAAGATCCTGACCGGCTTTGTCCTTCCGGTATTGCATGGGCGCCCTCCTTATTGGATGGTTCTTTGCAAGTATTGTACCACAGTTTCAGCTGATTGTACAGGAAAAAAGGTGGCGTTTTTTCCGAAAAAAACAGGATTTACTTCCGGAAACGACAGGAGTATAATGAAGGCAGCAGCGTTTGTCTGCAATTTGCAGCATTCGGAAAGGTTGGAATGTTATGCCGCCCATCAGCTTATTGATGAAACCCGCGTCCAGCATGTGCAACATGCGGTGCCGCTATTGCTTTTATGCCGATGTGGCCAGCCACCGGGCAGTGGCCAATTACGGTTTTATGGAGGCCGATACCCTGGAAACACTGGTGCGGCAGGCGTTGGAGGTTGCCCGGGACAGCTGCAGCTTTGCCTTTCAAGGCGGAGAACCCACTCTGGTGGGGTTGGATTTTTATCGGCGGCTGGTGGATCTGCAGAACCAGTATAATGTTCACCGGGTGCAGATCTTCAATTCTATTCAGACCAACGGGTATTTGTTGGACGAAAGCTGGGCGGCCTTTTTTGCCCGGCATCATTTTTTGGTGGGCCTTTCGGTGGACGGCCCGGCGGAGATTCACGATGCCTTCCGGATGGATGAGGCCGGCGCGGGTACCCATACCCGGCTGATGCAGGCTGTGGCGCTGCTTCGGCAGTTCCAGGTGGAGTGCAATGTGCTTTGTGTGGTGCATCATACGGTTGCGCGAAACGGTCGGAAGGTGTATAACTTTTTCAAACAGAAGGGGCTGCGGTATATCCAGTTTATTCCCTGCCTGGACGGCTTTCAGGGGGAGGAGCCGCCGCCCTATTCTTTGACGGCCCGGCGGTACGGCGAGTTTTTAAAAACCGTCTTTGACCAGTATTATGCGGATTTCAAACGGGGCAGCTATCTGAGCGTCCGCACCTTTGATAATTATATTATGATGCTGCTGGGGCAGCCGCCGGAAGCCTGCGGTATGCGGGGAACCTGTTCCTGCAATCTGGTGGTGGAAAGTGACGGATCGGTGTATCCCTGTGATTTTTATGTCCTGGATCAGTACCGCATGGGAAACATCCGGCAGCAGTCCCTGGAGGAACTGCTGCATACTGAACCCGCACGCCGGTTTGTGGAGGAATCCCTGCCGGTAGATCCGGCCTGCCGGAATTGCCGCTGGCTGCAGCTTTGCCGGGGTGGCTGTCGTCGGAATCGGGAGCCGTTTGTGGAGGGGAGGCCGGGCCGGAATCAGTTGTGTGAAGCCTATCGCAGCTTTTTTGAGTATGCCTATCCCCGTTTGCGGGAGCTGGCGGCTTTGGCTGCCCAGCGGCAAAAGCGGGGCGGCATGTAAAAAGTGTATGATTGTCTGCCGGACGGAGCAGGACAAACTGCCGGACGGAACGGACAAACTGCCGGACGGAACGGACAAACTGCCGCGGCGCTTTTCATCAGACATCTGCGGGTGGTTTTATGGGCCGCCCAGGTTGACTTTATCTGCAAAAAATGCTAAAATTTGTCTAGTCCATCATGGGAAAAAGGAGATCGGTACAAAGGAGATCGGTGCAAGCGTGGCACAGGAAAAGTTAGAGAGATATTTGCATTTTGTGATGTGCGGTTTCGGCGGTTTTATGGGCGGTTATGCCGTGTTGGCCAGGAATAATTTGTTGGGTTCGGCGCAGACTTCCAATTTGATCAGTATGGTGGAAGCCTTCCTGGGCGGAAATATTCAGATTGGGTTGTTCCGGGTGCTGGCCATGGTGCTGTATGCAGCGGCCATTGCTTTGACTGTGTTGATTCCCAAACGTACCAAATGGGATCTGCGGCTGTTCAGTCTGATGATTGATTTTCCCCTGGTGTTACTGTTGGGGTTCTTGCCGGCGGATCTGAATTATGTGCTGGGGCTGTGTCCCTTGTTTTTTATGATGGCGGTGCAGTGGAACGCCTTCCCCGGTGCGGACGGCTATATCAGCGCCTCTATCTTTTCCACCAATAACCTGCGCCAGGCAGTCATGGCTCTGACGGAATACTTGTGTGAACGGCAGGCCTCCCAACGTCATAAGGCGATCTTTTACGGCTTGGTACTGCTTTGTTTCCATCTGGGTGTGGCCGCGGCCTATTTTGCTTACCAGTGGTTTGGCGTTCAGGGCATTTGGTGCAGTTATGTTCCTCTGTGCGGCGGATTGGGATTGTATCTTGTGGAACAGCGGATGGTCCTCCCGGCCAAACAGCCCGGCTGTACCCACTGACGTTGGACTTTTTTGTCATTCGATTTTTATGGGAGGTGTTTGATTCTATGTATCTGTTTGAATTTTCTTTTGTTTTTGGGAAACCCCTTTGTCAGGCGTTTGCAAAGCTCCATTTGGCCAGACGGAAAATGCGCTTGCTGTTTTCCATCCTTTCCTTCGTGCTTTTTGCTGCGGCATTGGTTGCTGCTTATCTGGGCAGGGGCAGTGGGTCTTTTTTGGGACTGGTATCTCTTGGGCTTTTTTGGTTGTTTTATTATCTGTGGATGGAGTGGTTTGTGGGAAGATCCTGTTACAAAAATGCGTCCAAGGCCACCGAGGACGCGTCGCTAATCTACCGTTTTTCGGAGGATTTCTTTTCCCAGCAATCCTCGCTGCAAAACGTTACCCTTGCCTATTCAGCGGTGACGGATCTGATGGAGAGCGAACAGGTTCTCCTCCTTTATACCGGTAGAAACAGGGCCTATATTCTGGACAAGCAGGCCATTTCGCCGGCGCTGCTGGAGCCTTTTCGTCAGTTGTTGCAGCAAAAAACCGGGCTGACCATTCGTTCTGTCCGGGTGGCGCATCGAAAGCGGGGTAATATTTTACTGTGCGTTGGGGGTGTTTTAGCCGCTCTGGTGGTTGCCGTGGCCGGCTATTCCTTTGGCTTTTTGCCGTGCACCTATTATGGTGACGGATTTACCGTTACCATTCCAAGGCAGTTTCAGCAGACCTATGACTCTTACTATGCCTTTGAGGCGTATGCCGGCATGGATACTTGCGTCTGGGCCATGTATTATTCCCAGGAGGAACTGGAAGAGTATTATGGCCCATTTGACTCCGCTTCCCAAGCATTGTACCTGCTTACGGAGAATATGGAAGGGGTCTCTGATATGCAGTACGGCCTTTTGTCAGACGGTACTCCTTATGCGGCTTTTACAATAGAATGGGATGGCCTCTCCTATTATTATCTGGATACCCTCCGTCTTACGCAGGAGGGCTATTTGATGACCGAGTGCTATTGCCCGGCGACAGAAGCGAATTTGTATCTGGAAGATTTTGCAACCTGGTCGGAATCTGTCATGATCACACAGGCTTCAATGGTGGATCAAAATGGTGCGAATCCATTATGATTCTCCGCTGGGGGAATTGATACTGGCCGGCGAGGCGCAGACTCTGATGGGTGCCTGGTTCCGGGGACAGAAGTATTTCCCGGCGGAAGTGTTGGCCCAGCCGGTGGGGCAAACGCCGGCGCTGCAGGCGGCTATCCACTGGCTGGATGCTTATTTTGCCGGGAAAGATCCTGGTACGCCGCCCCCCTTGGCCCCGGTCGGAAGTCCTTTCCGGCAGGCGGTTTGGGCACTGCTGGAAAAAATCCCTTACGGCCAGGTGACCACCTACGGGCAATTGGCCCGGCAGTTGGCGACACAGCTGGGGCGGCCCGCCATGTCCGCCCAGGCAGTAGGCGGCGCTGTGGGACATAATCCGTTGGCCCTTTTTATTCCCTGCCATCGGGTGGTGGGCGCAGACGGCAGTCTCACCGGTTACGCCGGGGGACTGGAACGCAAGGAGTTTTTGCTTCGGCTGGAAGGGGTGGATCTGACCGGTCTTTCCCTGCCGGTAACGCAGGAATGAGGTGTAACAATGCAGTATGTGACGCTGGGAACCACCGGCATTACTACCAATAAAATCGGGCTTGGCGCCCTGCCCATTCAGCGGGTGGGAATGCCGGAGGCTGTGAAAATGTTGCGGCAGGCCTATGACGGAGGCGTTACTTTTTATGATACCGCCCGCTTCTATACCGACAGTGAAGAAAAGCTGGGGGCGGCCTTTCAGGGAATACGGGAGAAGGTGTTTCTTGCTTCCAAATCCATGGCGGCCACCGGGGCGGAATTGCGGCAGCAGCTGGATACCACCCTGCGGAATCTGAAAACCGACTACTTGGACATCTATCAGTTTCACAATCCGGCCTTTTGTCCTAAGCCGGGGGACGGTACCGGGCTGTATGAGGCCATGGCAGAAGCCAAGGCCCAGGGAAAGGTGCTGCATATCGGCATTACCAACCATCGGCTGGCGGTGGCCCGGGAAGCCATTGCATCCGGGCTATATGAGACCTTGCAGTTTCCCTTTTGCTATCTGGCGTCGGAGGAGGATCTCCGGTTGGTGGAGGATTGCCACCGGGCCGGTATGGGCTTTATCGCCATGAAGGCTCTGTCTGGCGGATTGATTACCAACGCCCGGGCGGCTTACGCCTTTTTGGCACAGTTTGACCATGTGCTGCCGATTTTCGGCATTCAGCGGGAGTCGGAGTTGGCGGAGTTTTTGTCCTTTGTACAGGTCCCGCCTGCCATGACCCCCGTGCTGCAAGAGGAAATCCGGCGGGATCGGGAAAGTCTGACCGGGGAATTCTGCCGGGGCTGCGGCTATTGTATGCCCTGTCCGGCGGGGATTGAGATCAACAACTGCGCCCGTATGTCCCTGTTGCTGCGGCGTTCCCCCTCGGCCCTGCAGCTGACGCCCCAGGTGCAGGAAAAGATGCTGCGGATTGAGAACTGTCTCCATTGCGGCCGGTGCAGTAGCCGCTGTCCCTATGGCCTGGATACGCCGGCGCTGCTGCAAAAGAATCTGGAGGATTACAAGCGGGTACTGGCCGGAGAGGTACAGGTTCAGTAAACCAAACAGTCATTGTGAAATCCAATCAACCATATGGTAATCATATGGTAATATTAAAAGCAGCTGCTCTTAAGGGAAAAGTTTAGGAGCAGCTGCTTTTTGAGTGCCAGCCTGATGATCCGTGTTAGTGCTTCTTTGGCAAGGCCCTTCCGGTTTAAATGGTGCGGTGTTGGAATTCTGTATTTAAATGGTGTTTTAAAACGTTCCTTGACAATTAGGGGGTGAGAAGGGTACAATAGAAAGAAAAACCGGAGGGAAGCTATGAACTTGCGTAAACCCATTGGGATAATTGTAACGGTATGTTTGTTGCTGGGGTGCTGTGCCGGCTGCGGCCAGGTGGAGTCCCAGCCGGATGTGCCGGAGGAGACTGCCGATCGACAGTCGCTTTGTGCCGAGGCGGCCAAAGAGATTGCCGACGCTGTCATTGAGACATACTGTATTGACACCTCCAATGACGCAGGGGCCAGCGTGTTGCTGCGGGATACCGCTGATCCGGAAAAGGGAATTTCCCAAGGGGTTGCCTCCGTTTGGCATTATACCGCCTTCATGGCCATGGTGTCCCGGATGGAGACCCTGACGGGGGAGGAGCAATATGCAGAGTTATATGCGCATTTGCGGGGCGGCCTGGAGTATTACAAGGGCAGCGGACAGGTGACCACCTATGCAGATACTGCCACCAAGGATATGTATGTGGTGAATCGGGCCCAGTCACCGGCCTCGGCCAATGTGACCGAAGAAGGGGCCGTGTATGATGATCAGATGTGGATTATCCGGGAATTTTTATATGCGTACTTGCAGACCGGGGAAGTCGCTTATCTGGAGGATGCCAAAACCCTGACGCAGCTGTGTCTGGAAGGGTGGGATTCCACCCTGCGGGAGGATGGTACGGCGTACGGCGGGATTCCATGGGGCCCCACTTACCAGACCAAGCATACCTGTTCCAATGCCCCCATTGTTTCGGCGTTGGTACAGTTGTATGAGATCGAGTCTGCTGCTGGCAACAGCCAAGCGGCGGGGGAATATCTGGATTGGGCAAAAAAAATCTATGCCTTTGTCAAGGACAATCTGCAAAATGAGGACGGCACCTATGGCGACTTGCTGGGCAGTGACCGGGAACTGGTAGGGGAGGGCGCCGACGCCCATTATGTGACTACCGGTCAGTCGGCAGCCGGGGACATTGATCATACGGCTTATACTTACAATACCGGTGCCATGATTTCCGGCGGCGCCGCACTCTACCGGGTTACCGGGGAAGCCGCTTATCTGGAGGATGCCAAGGCGTCGGCCAAGGCGGCTTACACCGTCCTGGCGGATAATGACCAGGTGGAGGGGTGCAGCCTGTATACCCTGCAGGATACCACCGTCTGGTTCCAGTTGGTGTTGCTGGAGGGGTATCTGGAGCTGGCTCCTTACGATGCCGACTGTGACACCTATCTGGATGATATGGCCGGATATTGGCTCTATACTTACGGGCATTTCAATCAATATGGTTTTCTTCCCCGGAACGGTCTGACCGGTTGGGATCCGGAGAATGACAAGGACACGGCTAAGGACATTATGGATCAGGCGGCAGCTGCCCAAATGCTGGCGCTGTTGGCCGGATATTATGCCGGCGAATAATCGACCGACTTACATAATAATGGAGGCACAAGAATGAGAATGAAATGGCAACAGAAACTTCTGGCTTTTGTGTTGGCGGCTGTATTGTTATTGACCGGCCAGGGGGCCGTCGCCCTTGCGGCGGAGGAAACAATTGAAATACCGTTTGTCCTGACCGGGGCGGAGAAGGAGACCCTTTTCCGGGCGGTGCAAATCGCTGCGCCCCACGATGGGGATCAGGAGGACGGCACGGCGGATTATACGTTTTACCGCTTGACCGGCAATACGCAGGGATATTTCCTGCTGGCCATCCATGAGAAGCACTGGCTGCCTGCCAACGGCGGCGCAGAATTTCAGGATTGTGTCCTGGGTGACTATGATCTGTTGGCCGAAAACGGCGGCCGTCTCTGGTTTTATGTGCCGGAGGAGGAAACGCTGTATGACCTGACGGAGGCCTGGGAACAGGGATTGTTTTCCATGCTGATCCTGGAGGATTTGTTTGTCTGGTATTCCACGCAGGATCCCGCCGATTGCGGCAGCAGTTTGACACTGCAGAAATTTTCTCAGGTACGGCAAGGGGATGTCAACGGAGACGGCGCTTTATCGGTCACCGATGTGGTGCTGCTGCGAAAGGCCATTTTGAATGGGAAACCTCCTGTACGGCAAATGGAGCTGTATCAAATGGATTTGAATGAAGATGAATCATTATCGGTGACCGACGTGGTGTTGTTGCGAAAGAAAATTTTGACCGGCTCCCAGAATACGCAGACCCTGGCCCAGCAGTGTACCAACCGGGCCAAGATCATGGCTTCCACTGCCATTCAGGCCTATTCCTACCGGCAGGTGGGTTCTTCCGGCTTGCAGTTCCTGCTGCGGGAGTCCTGTAATCCGGAGGATCAAACCGCCAACGGTACGGCTTCGGTCTGGCATTACACCGCCTTTTTGGCTATGGTTTCCCATATGTACGGCTTGACGGGGGAGGAACTGTATGCCTCCCTGTACCCGGAAGCGGTGGCCGGGATGCAGTTCTACAAGGGGACCGGAGATGTGACCACCTACCAAAATACGGCCGCCAAAACCATGTATGGGGTGAACCGGGCCAACAAAGCCAATATTGCGGATATCAGCGGCGTTAACGCCGTGTATGACGATCAGATGTGGATTATCCGGGAATTCCTGTATGCCTATCAACTGACAGGGGATGATTCCCTGCTGGCCGAGGCGGAGGATCTGACCCAGGTCTGCTTGGAGGGCTGGGACACCACGCTGCGGGAGGACGGTACCGAGTACGGCGGCATCCCCTGGGGCCCTGGGTATCAGACCAAGCATACCTGCTCCAACGCGCCGCTGGTGGTGGCTCTGGTGGAGCTGTATGAGATCAAGGCGGCAGCCGGGGATCTGGAAGCGGCGGAAACCTATCTGGCCTGGGCCAAGAAAATCTACGCCTTTGTCAAGGAGAACCTACAGAATGACAACGGCACCTATGGTGACCTGCTGGGCAGTGACCGGCAGCTGGTGGGCGAAGGGGCCGAAGCCCATTACGAAACCACCTACCAATCCACCGATGCCAATGAGAATGATTTTGACCACACCGCCTGGACCTATAACACCGGCGCCATGATTTCCGGCGGCGCTGCCCTGTACCGGGTCACCGGAGACCGCAGCTACCTGACGGATGCCAAAATTGCGGCCAACGGGGCCTACACCGTATTGGCGGACAACAGTCTGGTGGCAGGCTGTAGCCAGTATGCCCTGAATGAGACAACTGTTTGGTTCCAGCTAATCCTGCTGGAGGGGTATCTGGAACTGGTGCCTTTTGATGCTGCCTGCGAAACCTATATTGATGGCATTGCCAACACCTTCTGTTATGCTTACGAGCATTATAATAAAAACGGTTTTCTGCCCCGGAACGCCCTGGGCGGCTGGGACACCTCCAACAGTAAGGACACCGCCAAGGATGTGATGGATCAGGCTGCGGCCGCCCAGATTTTTGCTGTGCTGGCGGGGTATTACGGGAACAAATAAGCTGTATCGGAAGAAGGAAATGAATATGGTAGAAGTGGTTGCTGCCATCATTGGGCAGGGGGACAACATTCTCATATGCCAGCGCCCTGCCAATAAGGGCAACGCCTTGCGTTGGGAGTTCCCCGGCGGTAAGCTGGAGCCGGGGGAGACTCTGGAGCAGGCCCTGATCCGGGAATGCCGGGAGGAATTGGATGTGACCCTGGCGGTAGGGGAGAGGTTTGGGGAAGCGACCCATGCTTATCCGGATATTACAGTGCATCTGACCTTTTTCCTGGCCACCATTGCGTCAGGGACGCCCCGGCTTCTGGAACACCGGGATCTGCACTGGGTCACCAAAGCGCAATTGACCGATTACGATTTCTGTCCTGCTGATGCCGGGATCCTGCGCCGGTTGCAGGAGGGGTGAGTTTCGCCCAAAAGAAATCTAAAAAAATACTTTACATTTGCAGCGCATTGTGGTATAATAACCGCGTTACCGTGGGTCAACACGGTTGTCCGCCGTCTATGCTTGGGGTGGCTGCCCTGTTTGGGAGTTCACCTGGACCCTTTGCTTGGATGGCCGGAAATCTAAAATGAGGTGAATATAAATGACCAAAGAAGAAAAGACACAAATCATGCAAGCCTATGCTACCCATGAGGGTGACACCGGTTCTCCCGAAGTACAGATCGCTGTTCTGACCAAGCGGATCAATGACCTGACCGAGCATCTGAAGATTCATGCCAAGGATCATCATTCTCGCCGCGGCCTGTTAAAGATGGTTGGTCATCGCCGCAACCTGCTGGCCTATCTGCAGAAGGTTGACATTGAGCGGTATCGTGCCATTGTCAAGAAGCTGGGGCTTCGGAAATAAGTCTTTTTGTGGGCAGACTGGATGGTTTCATCCGGTCTGCCCGCTATTCTGTTTGCAACGGAAGGCACGGCATTTAGCGGTAAATCGAGTTTCCTGTTTCCGGTAACAGGCGATTGGATTTATTGCTAAACCGCAGTCCTTCCGTTTCAATAAAAATTTGAAAAACGGAGGATGTTATTCATGTACGAAGAGTTTAAAGTATTTGAAACCGAACTGGCCGGGCGTCCCCTGGTGGTAGAGACCGGAAAAATGGCCCAGTTGGCCAGCGGTTCCTGCCTGGTTCGCTATGGCGAGACCACAGTGTTCTGCGCCGCTACCATGGCCGCTAAGCCCCGGGACGGGATTGATTTCTTCCCTCTCTCGGTGGATTTTGAGGAAAAACTGTATTCTGTGGGGAAGATCCCCGGTTCCTTTAACCGGCGGGAGGGCCGCCCCACCGATAAGGCCATCCTGCATTCCCGGGTGATCGACCGGCCTATCCGCCCCCTGTTCCCCAAGGATATGCGCAATGATGTTTCGGTGGTCTGCACCGTTATGTCCGTGGATCCCGATTGCTCCCCGGAAATTACCGGTATGATCGCCACTTCCATTGCCCTGTCCATTTCTCCCATTCCCTGGGACGGCCCCATTTCCGGTGTGTCCGTGGGCTATGTGGACGGAGAGATCGTCATCAACCCCACCGCCCAGCAGGCTGCCCGCTCCCTCATGGAGGTGACGGTGGCTTCTACAGCTGACCTGGTGGCTATGATTGAGGCCGGCGCCAAGGAAGTGTCCGACGAGGTCATGTTCGACGGCATCATGAAGGGCCACGAAGCCAACCAGCAGGTGGTCGAGTTCATCAAGGGGATCCAGGCCGAGATCGGCAAGGAGAAGATCGTTTTCCAGTCCAGCGATCCTTCCCACGAGATGTACGAGGCCGTGGAGGCCATTGCCCTGGATAAGGTGCGGGTGGCCATGGATACCGATGACAAGCGGATCCGGGATGCTGCTTTGCAGCCCATTTATGAAGAAGTGCACGAAAAGCTGGACGAAGTTTACCCCGAGGAGACCGCCAAGCTGGACGAGTGCCTTTACAAGTTGCAGAAGTTCGTGGTGCGCCGCTGGTTGCTGGATGAAGGCAAGCGGGTGGACGGCCGCGGCATTGATGAGATTCGTCCCCTGTGGGCGGAGGCCGGCGTTATTCCTCGTGTTCACGGTTCCGGACTTTTTGCCCGTGGACAGACCCAGGTGCTGACCATCGCCACCTTGGGCCCCATCCGGGACGCCCAGCTGCTGGACGGCATCGACGGCGAGACCGAAAAGCGGTATATGCATCAGTATAATATGCCTTCTTACTCCGTAGGCGAGACCCGGCCCAGCCGTGGTCCCGGCCGTCGGGAAGTGGGGCACGGCGCCCTGGCTGAGCGGGCTTTGCTGCCGGTGATCCCCTCTGTGGAAGAATTTCCCTATGCGTTCCGTCTGGTGTCCGAGGTGCTGTCCTCCAACGGTTCCACCTCCCAGGGCTCCATTTGTGGTTCTACCCTGGCGCTGATGGACGCCGGTGTTCCTATTAAGAAGCCGGTTGCCGGTATTTCCTGCGGCCTGATTACCGAGGGCGACCGTTTCATGACCATGGTAGATATCCAGGGCGTGGAAGATTTCTTCGGCGATATGGACTTTAAAGTGGCCGGTACCAAGGACGGTATCACCGCCATTCAGATGGATCTGAAGATCCACGGTTTGACCCCTGCCATCATCAAAGAGGCGTTGGAAAAGACCCACAAGGCCCGGAATTATATTTTGGATGAGGTTATGCTCAAGGCCATTCCCGCACCCCGGGATCATCTGTCCAAGTATGCACCCAAGATGCTCACCACCAACATTGATCCCGATAAGATCCGGGAGGTTATCGGTTCCGGCGGCAAGGTCATTCAGAAGATCCAGGCAGACTGCAACTGCAAGATCGACATTGAGGATGACGGGCATGTGTTTATTTCCGCCATTGATCAGCAGGATGCTGAGCGTGCCCTGAAGATCGTGGAGACCATTGACAAAGGCCCCGAGATTGGCGCTGTTTATACCGGTAAGGTGACCCGGCTTATGACCTTCGGCGCTTTTGTAGAAATTGTGCCCGGTAAGGAAGGCCTGGTTCACATCAGCAAGCTGGATGTCAAGCGCACCGAAAAGGTGGAGGATGTGGTCAATGTAGGCGACGAAGTGCTGGTCAAGGTTACCGAGATTGACGACCAGGGCCGTTTGAACCTGTCCCGCCGGGATGCGCTGATCGAAGTGAAGGGGTTGGTTCCGGAGAACGACAGTGAGCAGGAGTCCAACTCCCGTCCCCGCCGCAGTGGCAACCGTCCCGGTTTCCGCAATGGCAGAAGATAAGGAAAGGGAAAGCGGGTTTCCTTTTCCTGCTTGAATGAGTAAAAACGCCCCCGGCTGGCAGGAAGCCAGCCGGGGGCGATCTGACAGGTTTGGATCTGACAGGTTTGGTTTCCGTTTCGTGTTACAGTTTCCTTTGCTGCAGTGGGGAAATGCCAGGACAGCAGGCGGGGGTGGCTTTTTTGCCGGCTTTTTGCGCCGCCTGGACCGGTTTCGTACCCTGTTACTACTTTCGCTTTCTGTTATTACAGATCTGCCAGGGCTGAGATCTGCGCTGTACGATGTGCTTTTTCCAGCTTTTCCATATTGGCAATGAATTCCCGGAAGCCGTCGTATAATTCCGGGAACTGGGACAGGATCTTTTCGTCAGAAACATCCGGCAATTGCTTTGGATCCGTTTCTGCGATGGCTTGACTCAGCAAGGAAAACTGTGCCAGGGTCATGTTCACATTTTGGATCATGTCGGTGCCGCTGGGTGTCCGCATGGCGCTGTCCCCCGGCAGCGTTGCAAACAGGTAACGGATGCCGAAATACAGCCAGCAGCACATAATGTTTAAGGATGTTTTGGCAACCGGGGTCTTTTCGCAGCGGTGCAAAATTTTCAGCAGGAGTTTGGCGCTGCAGATGTACTGCCGCTGCTGCTGCTCAAAGGGAGACAGGTTTTCCACCGGGGGGAGGGAATTTTCTTTTTGCGTGTAGGTGACCTGCCGCCCCAGAAGATAGTCCGTGGTGACCTTGTAATAATCCGCTGCCCGAACCAGAAAATCCAGCCCACATTCCCGGATGCCCTTTTCGTAATGAGAGAGCAGAGCCTGGGAAATGCCCAAATCTGCCGCCGCTTGCTTTTGGGTAATTTTACGCTCCTTCCGGAGTGCGCTGAGGGTTACATGAAATGATGCGTTCATATTGCGACATTCCTTCCAAATCCGTGAGATTGCTTGGAATTCAAGGACGCAGCTGACCTCTTCCCTGAATTTCGACGCCAAATTGTGCCGGCACGCAGAAACATGACACGATACACAGACAATATAGTGTCCACATTATACGACTTTTTCTCCGATTTGTAAAGTAGCTGAATATACAAATTGTAAATTGTATTTTGGGGGATTTTGCTTGAAAACCTACGAACTCTTTGTTTTTCGCCACGGATTGACCGAAGCCAACGAAAAAGGCAAATATATTGGCCGGACAGATGTTCCGTTAACTACATCTAGTATAAATCAGCTGCACTATATGGCGGAGACCTATCGGTATCCGCAGGCGGATCTGTTTTATGTCAGCCCCTTGACCCGCTGCATCCAGACGCTGCGCATTCTGTATCCCGGGAAGCAAGCCATTGCAGTGGAGGAGCTGCAGGAACTGGATTTTGGTGCCTTTGAGGGCAAGACTGCCCTGGAACTGCAGGACGATCCGGATTTTCAGGCCTGGACATCCGGAAAGGCGCCGGCTCCACCGGAGGGAGAAAGTACCGGTGATCTCATTGCCCGGATTACCAACGGCTTTGCCGCCATTGTGCGGCATATGATGTCCACCGGGGAGCAGAAGGCGGTGATCATCACCCATGGCGGGGTGATGATGCAGTTGCTGGCTGCTTGTGGCCTGCCCCAACAACAGGCGGCTCTCTGGCGCTGTGATCCCGGCTGCGGCTATCGGCTGCGGGTGACGCCCTCCCTGTTTATGCGCAGCGGCGTGGTGGAAGTGGTAGGGGAAGTTCCGGAATGTTAATGGTTCTTGCACCCCGGGACGGGGAATGCCGCCATTACAGGAATTACTTTCCCGGTGTTCGGTCCGTCCGGCTGAAGATTTTCTCCGCTTTTAAAAGCTATTTGTTTTGATCCCGTATGACGCAGGGATTGATATAATGGGGGCTATGTAAGGCTTTTTGTTCCGCATCGTTCCTGGCTTCGGAGGGCAAGATGCCAAAGACCTGTTTATAGGATCGGGTAAAATAGGACAAATTGTGGTATCCGCATTTCTCTGCGCTTTCGCTGACATTGCATGCGCCTGTGCAAATCAGCTGTCTGGCTCTGTCACAGCGCAGTTCCTTGAGATAGGCCACCACGGTTCGGTTGGTGATTTCCTTGAAAATTCTGCAAAAATAATATTTGCTGTATCCAGCAGCCCGGGCGATGTCCTCCACCGATACGGATTGGGCATAATGCAGTGTAATATAGGACATGGCCTTACGAACCATTTCCAGCTGTTGCGAGTTGTGCTTGCTTTCCGCCGGATCGGCGGATTTCCCCATCCGAAGCAGTTGGGTAAGCAGCTGGATTGCATAGGCTCTGACAGCCGCCTTATAATAGGGCGGCTGCTTTTGATTTTCTGAGATAATATTTTCATAAAGCTGCCGTATGTGGTGATCCTGTATCAGATTCTGCACCGGCCAAAGATCCACCGGCAGCCCGAACTGGTGGCAGAATTTCCGATCAATGATCAGACAGTAGTATTCACATTGGTTGGTGACCGATTCGATACTGTGTAGCGCATAGGGCTGGATGATAACCAGGTCATCCTGTTCCGCATGGAGCTGCACCGCATTGCAGAGGATATTGGCCCGGCCGCTGGTGAACAGCAGCAGCTCAATGTTTTCGTGCCAGTGCATCAGGAATTTGTCGGATCGGTTCAAATAATCCGGGTGCATAATGAAGGGAAAATCCTCCTGCATTCCTGTATGGGATTCATATTGTTCTGAAAACGGCATGGGTGTTGCTCCTCCCTTGGGTGTATCACCGTATGGCAAGATTGTGTTAATCTAAAGCAAGATACATCCTTTGTTTTTGTGTAACTTATTGTATAATAAAACCATCCAAAATGCAAGCCAGATACGGCGTTGGAAAGGATGAGAAGGATGTGGTTTTGCAGGACTGCAAGAGTCAAAGCAGGGTGCCTTTTCCTTGTACTGCTGCTGGTTTTTGTGAGTGCAGCTATGCCGGTGGTGGCGAAGACCGGGGAAAAGGAGGAATCATCTGTGACCATGGAGGAAGCATTTCTTTCAATACATAAAAATACTTATTTGAACCTGGCGGGAAGGATTACTGAGCGAGGATATTCGGATACCTCAGTTACCGGCACCTATTCCGGCATGTTCCCCCGGGACAGCTCCATTGATTCCCTGGCCATGCTGGAATTCGGGGATCTTGCCCACGCACAGAAGCTGCTCCATTATTTGCTAACTTATAATCAGTGGTATGGATGCGGCTTTATGGCGCATATTCTGGATAATTTGCAGGACGAGGCCTACGGCAACGATTATCTCAGTGATCCGGCACATTACGCCGGCGCCACTGCGTTTTATGCCCAGACAACGGTTAACCGTGATCTGTATTTGCTGAATGCTCCCAACAATAAAGCCATACAGCCCTTTGTCGTACCCTTCTCCAGCATCAGCGGGGTGCGGCTAAATTTGACCAAAACCTATGATACTGACCAGGTAACCGTCAGGATTCTGACCGATTACCGGGATGCTTCCACTGTGGTGGCAACGGCTAATTACACCTTTGGCGGCAATCCCGGCGGCTGGCAGACGGTTGTATGGGAACAGCCGGTGCAGATTCTGCCCAACTATCTGTATTACCTGGAGGTTTCATCTGAAAACTCCGGAAAAGTAGTTTGGAGAGGCATCAGCGGCTCCGGAGAATTTCAGTCGATCAATTACGACCTTACGGCTGACGGCGGTTGGCGCACCGGTACAGGCGACATTACCGCTTTTGAAATCCTGTCACCGGAAGGGGCGGCGGGCAATACTTGCGTCTATGCCGCCGATACTGCTGACCGGTATCTGTATCTGCTGAATGCACCGATCCATAAGGCGATGCAGCCCTTTACGGTGCCATTTTCCCAGATTGATGCCGTCAATGTCTATCTCACCTGTACGGAGGATACCGATCGGGTGCTGGTTCAGATCCGGAAGGACATTGCCGATGATACGACGGTGCTGACACAGCAGGAATTTGTTATTGGCAGCAGCAAGGATGGCTGGCAGCATCTGGTTTTTGACCAACCGGTAGAGGTGTGTGCCAATGAACGGTATTATCTGGCGCTTTCCGCACCGGAGGACTGCGGACAGGTCATCTGGAAGGGCGGCGATGCCACGGATGGCTACCAGGCCATCAATTTTGATTCGGAGGCTTATGACAACGGCTATGTGACCGACAACAAAACCACAGCTTTTGAAATTCTTCCTTATTTTTCTTTGAATCAGCAGCCGGTGGCGCAGCAATTCTATTTTACGGTTTCCGGTGATTTGACCGGGGTGCAGGTGTCCCTGCGGACAGCCGGAACCGGCGGAACACTGCATGGGGAACTGCGACGCGCCCCTGACGGCCCGGTTCTGGCCACGGCCGAAACGGTGTTGAATCTGGCCGGGGAGAACACCTATCTGCTGTCCTTTAATCAGGCGGTGACAATTCCCGCTGATCAGATCTGTTATCTGACCCTGCAGGTGACAGATACTGCGGAAGAAACGGTTCTTTTAACCTGCCAGGGGGGCCAGGTTTATGGCAACAGCTATATCCGTCAGGCAGGAATCTGGCAGTCTGTGCCCATGACGTTTGCCATTACGCCTTTGCAGCGCATGGTGGGTCTGGCGCAAATTGGCGGGGCCACTTTTGCGGAACAGGAGATCCCCAGCTATCAGGGGGAAACAGTTACCGCAGTTACGGTGCGGATCGGGAAAACACAGGCTGCCTCCGGTACCGTGCAGGCAACCCTTCTGAAGAAAGTGGAGGATACCTTACTGTATGTGGACGCCTGCACCTTGCCGTTGGATACCGTTGGCCAAGATACCGAATTGACCTTTTATTTCGGCCTGCCCATTGACAAGCGTGCCAATGAAGCGGGAAATTATGTGCTGCGTCTGTCGGCGGAAAGTGCGCCGAAAAGCAGCGTGATCTGGTATGGCACACCCAGCTCCGACCGGTTTTCTTCCGCTTATGAGGATGGGCAAAGGCGGGAAATCTCCGGGGATCTCAGTTTCACGGCTTACCGGTCCTATCTTACGCCCACCTGCGATGCGGCCAGGCAGGTGGATTGCACCTATATGGTGGCGTATGCCTGGGTGCAGTTTTACCGGGCAGCTGTTGATCATGCTACATACAGCCAGTGGCTGAAGGATACCTACCCGCTGGTACGGGATCTGTGCAATTACTATTTGCAAGTGGACAATCAGCTGAGTGATAGTCTCAATTTGCTGCATAATCCTCATTTTGAGCATACCCGGAATACGCAGTATCATCAGGGGTATGATCTGATTACTAATGTATTTGCTTCCCAAAGTCTCCATGAGATGTGTCAGATTGCCGCAGAAATGGGGGACGAAACCAATGCGGCATATTGGGCGCAGGTGGATGCCCGCCTGGTTCAGGGAATCCAGGAAACCCTGGTTTGCCAGTTTGACGGCTCCACTATTTATGCTGAGATGCTGGGGAAAATGGTGGATGAAAACTGCGATGATTATTTTATCCCCGGGTTTTCATGGGTGAATCTTGCCCCCATTGCCGCCGATTGGTATGCCGCAGATACGGAAATTCTGCAAAACACCCTGGAGAAATATCAGAAATTCGGATCGGTGGACTACGGTGATTACGCCATGCTGGATGCCTGTGTGTTTCTCAATGAAGAAGGAACCGGACTGGATCTTACTAAAGGAGTCAACGGTACATCTGCACATGTAATTGGGAAGGGATGGTCCTGGCTGCTGATGTTTGCCGCAGAGCAGGGGAATACGGGAATGGTAGAGCAGCTGCTTGGCTTTTCCCTGGCTTATCAGGCCGACAGCAATCTGTATACGGAAAACTGGACCCAGCGACAGCCCGGCGTCATTTCTTACAGTGATCCGGGGAATCAGGAACATGCCTCCTGGCAGCTGTACGCTATGTGCCGTCTTTTCCCCGCGCTGACCATGCAAAGTCCGCCGGATACCGCTTCCCTGAAATCTTTGATGATCCGGGCGGAACAGGCCCAGCCGGAGAAAGATTCTACCGAAGCCGGTCAGCGGCTTGCTTCTGCACTGGAAACAGCAAAGGAGACCTTGGAGGATCCTGTTTTGCTGCAAGCCCAGGTGGATTTGGCTGCAGCCCGATTGCTTGCAGCTCTGGCCGACTGTCAGCCCGGTGTAGTTGGGGACCTCAACGGGGATGGCAGCCTGACGGTGACAGATGTGGTGCTCCTGCGTAAGGCCATTCTCAACGGTTCCTATGATGCCATGGGAGATGGGAATGCCGATGGCAGTCTGACGGTCACCGATGTGGTTTTGTTACGCAAAGCGATCCTAAATACTGGTTCGTAAGGCCGGCGTTTTCAGGGTCGGCGGGGATTGCTGCGGGTGGGTGTTGCCGCCGGGATGGTTCGGCTTATATCGGAACCTTCCAAGGGGCAAAATCATTATTCACAAAAAGAGTCGGGATTCCCGGCTCTTTTTTTATAGGAGAAAGGGGGTCAAAATTCTGCGAAACCCATTGACAAAAAGGGTCGTTTTATTATATTATTATATGAAAAGCAATCCGAGGTGCAATTCGCTGCCGCTCGCTGCAATCTCGATGGAAATGGGGTAACGATATGAAAGCATATTTGGTGTTCGCAGATGGAGATATGCTGGAGGGACAAGCCTTCGGCGCTGTCGGTACCAGTATCGGTGAGGTTGTGTTCAACACGTCCATGACCGGCTATCAGGAAATTTTGACCGACCCGTCCTATTGCGGGCAAATCGTGACGCTGACCTATCCACTCATTGGGAACTACGGTACCAATGATTTTGATGATGAGGCCAGCGCTTCTTATGTCCGGGGGTTTGTGGTGCGTGAGGTTTGCGACCATCCCTCCAACTTTCGCTGCGGCGGTACCCTGGACGATTACCTGAAGGCCCGGAACATCGTGGGGATCTATGGGGTGGATACCCGGTATCTGACCCGGAAGGTCCGCACCCACGGCGTCATGAACGGCGCCATTGTTTCGGGAGATTTTGATAAGGAAGCCCTTTTGGAACAGATCAACGCCTACCGGGTGGAAAAGGCCGTAGAGGAGGTCACCTGCCAGGAGGCCTACACCGTTTCCCCTGAAACGGTGCAATACAAGGTGGGGCTTTATGATTTTGGCTTTAAGAAATCCATCCTGGAGAGCCTGACAAAGCGGGGCTGCCAGGTTACCGTCCTGCCTGCTCATACCCCCGCCAAGGAGGCCCTGGCCATGGGCTTTGACGGTATCATGCTGTCCAACGGCCCCGGGGATCCGGCGGATAACGTGGAGATCATCGCCCAGCTGCGGGAGCTGACCGCCGACGGCCTGCCCATCTTCGGCATCTGTCTGGGGCATCAGCTTTTGGCTCTGTCTCAGGGGGCTAAGTCTGGCCGTCTGAAATTCGGTCACCGGGGCGGCAACCATCCGGTGAAGGATCTGGAAACCGGCCGCACCTTTATGTCCAGCCAGAACCACGGCTACGCCATTCTGGCCGACTCGGTGGAGGCGCTGGATGCGCAGGTCAGCCACATCAATATGAATGACGGTACTGTGGAGGGCATCTCGTATCACAAGATCAATGCCTTCTCAGTGCAGTTCCATCCGGAGGCCGGCCCCGGCCCCCGGGATACGGCCTTCCTCTTTGACCGGTTTATTGACCGGATGCAGGCGGCCTGCTGATAGCTTTAGGAGGTGCAATTATGCCTAGAAATCCCGAGATCAAAAAGTGTATGGTCATCGGCTCCGGCCCCATCATCATCGGACAGGCCGCTGAGTTTGACTATTCCGGCACCCAGGCCTGCCTGGCTCTGAAGGAGGACGGCATTGAAACCGTTCTGGTGAATTCCAACCCGGCCACCATTATGACAGACAGCCACATTGCCGACCGGGTGTATATTGAGCCCATTACGGTGGAGTGTATTGAGCAGATCATCGCCATCGAGCGGCCTGACAGCGTTCTTCCTACCCTGGGTGGGCAGACCGGTTTGAACATCGCCATGGAGCTGTACGAGCGGGGCGTTTTTGAAAAATACAATGTGAAGCTGCTGGGCGCCCGTCCCGAAACCATCAAAAAGGCCGAGGATCGGGGAGCTTTCAAGGAGACCATGGAGTCCATCAGCCAGCCCTTGATTCCCTCAGTGGTAGTCACGGATACTCCTTCCGCCCTTGCCTTTGCAGAAAAGGTGGGTTATCCGGTCGTGGTTCGCCCGGCCTATACCCTGGGCGGCTCCGGCGGCGGTATCGTCTATAATGAAGAAGAATTGCAGGTTACCTGCGACACCGCTTTGAAACTGTCCCGGGTGGGGCAGACCCTCATTGAAAAGTGCATTTCCGGCTGGAAGGAAATTGAATTTGAGGTTATGCGGGACAAGCTGGATAACAAGATCGTTGTCTGCTCCATGGAAAACGTGGATCCCGTGGGTATTCACACCGGTGACTCGGTGGTGGTGGCACCCTGCCAGACCCTGGCCGATCAGGAATTCCAGATGCTGCGGACGGCATCGTTGAACATTGTTTCCGCTCTGGGAATTGAGGGCGGCTGTAACGTCCAGCTGGCACTGCATCCTGACAGCTTTGAATACGCCGTCATCGAAGTGAATCCCCGTGTATCCCGTTCCTCCGCACTGGCCTCCAAGGCCACTGGTTACCCCATCGCCAAGGTGGCTGCCAAAATTGCCGTAGGCTATACCCTGGATGAGATCATGAACGCCGTTACCAAAAAGACGGTGGCTTGCTTTGAGCCGGCCATCGACTATTGCGTGGTAAAGTTCCCCCGGTTCCCCTTTGATAAGTTCGTCTACGCCAAGAAGAATCTGGGTACCCAGATGCAGGCCACCGGTGAGATCATGTCCATCGGTACCAGCTTTGAGCAGGCCCTTATGAAGGCTGCCCGCTCCATTGAGAAAAAGACCGATACCATGAACCTCCAGATTTATTCCAAGCTGGGGAAGGACGTCCTGATTGAACTGATTAAGGGCATGGATGACGATCGGCTCTTTGAAATCTACATGGCCTTTAAGCAGGGTGCTACCGTGGACGAGATTCACGATATTACCAAGATTGATAAATTCTTCCTGTATAAGCTCATGAACCTGCTGCAAATGGAATACCGTCTGGCTGAAGGCGGCCTGGATCCCGAGACGGTGGACAAGGCCCTGAATCTGGGGTATACCTATACGGCCATTGAGCGTATCTCCGGGGAAAAGGTGGAGCGCCGTCCCGCTTCTTATAAGACGGTGGATACCTGTGCCGCCGAGTTTGAGGCCTTCACCCCCTATTACTATTCCACCTACGATAAGGACACCGAGGCCGTCCAGTCTGATAAGAAAAAGATTCTGGTCATCGGCTCCGGCCCCATCCGTATCGGTCAGGGCATTGAGTTCGACTACTGTACCGTTCACTCGGTCTGGGCTTTGAAGGAGGCCGGGTATGAGGCCATCATTGCCAACAATAACCCTGAAACGGTTTCCACCGACTTTGATACCTCCGATCGGCTGTACTTTGACCCCCTGACCCCTGAGGATATCGACAATGTGATTGCAGCTGAGCAGCCCGACGGCGTTATCGTTCAGTTTGGCGGTCAGACGGCCATTAAGCTGGCCAAGCACCTGCACGATACCGGAGTCAACATCCTGGGCACCTCTTTTGAAATGATTGATGCGGCCGAGGACCGGGAGCTGTTCGATGCGATGCTGGAGCAGTGCAATATTCCCAGACCCAAGGGTTCCAGCGTCTTTACCGCTGTCCAGGCGGTGCAGGCGGCCAACGCCATCGGCTATCCCGTTCTGCTTCGTCCTTCCTATGTGCTGGGCGGCCAGAATATGATTATTGCCTACAATGATAACGACGTCATTGAATATATGGGCATCATCACCCGAACCGGTATTGACAATCCTGTCCTTATTGATAAGTACATGATGGGGAAGGAAATCGAAGTGGACGCCATCTGCGACGGGGAGGATATTCTGATTCCCGGTATCATGGAGCACATTGAGCGTGCCGGCATCCATTCGGGTGACTCCATCTCCATTTATCCCTGCCAGAATATCTGTGATCGGGATAAGGAGGTTATCATCGAATATACCAAACGGCTGGCCAAGGCTCTGAAAGCCGTGGGTATGATTAATATTCAGTACATCCTCATGGACGGTCAGGTTTACGTTATTGAGGTGAACCCCCGTTCTTCCCGTACTGTGCCTTATATCTCTAAGGTCACCGGCATTCCTTCCATTAAACTGGCTACCCGGTGTATGCTGGGAGAGAAGCTGCGGAACATGGGTTACGGCACCGGACTTTATCCCAATAACGGCTATGTGGCTGTTAAGGTGCCGGTTTTCTCCTTTGAGAAGCTTCATAATGTGGATGTCCACCTGGGGCCGGAAATGAAGTCCACAGGCGAGGCCCTGGGCATCGCCCGTTCCTTCCGGGATGCCATCCAGAAGGGCCTCACCGCCGCCGGCTTTTCCATGAAGAAATCCGGCAAGGTGCTGATCAGTGTGCGGAATCGGGATAAGGATGAGATTCTGCCCATCGCCCGTCGGTTTGCCGCCATGGGCTTCAAGATTTACGCCACCGGCGGTACCAGGGATTTCCTGGCCAATCACCATGTGGAGGCCGAGTTCGTGGGCAAGATTCACGAGGGCGGCTCCATTCTGCAGCTCATTGAATCGGGAACGGTGGATTATGTGATCTCCACTTCGGAAGGCAACCGGGCACCTGAGGCCGACAGCGTGCGGATTCGCCGCCGGGCCATTGAATGCCACGTGCCCTGCCTGACAGCGCTGGATACCGCCCGGGCCTTGTGCGACAGCCTGGAAAATGTTCACGAGACCCATGAGCTGGAAATGATTAACATTGCCACCCTGAATCAGCGCAGCGCAGAGGAGGGGACGGACTGTCGCTCCGGCCTGCCCATGCCCAGCGTGGTGCGGGGCGGGAAGCCCATGCGCTTCACCAAGATGCACGGTATTGGCAACGACTATATTTATTTTGACTGTACCAAGGAGGAGATTTCCAATCCCAGCCAGCTGGCCTTGACCCTGTCTGACCGGCACTTCGGCGTGGGCGGCGACGGTATTGTCCTGATCCTGTCCTCCAAGGTGGCCGACTTCCGGATGCGGATGTTCAATTCCGACGGGTCGGAGGGCAAAATGTGCGGCAACGCCTCCCGCTGCGTGGGCAAATATGTTTACGAGCGGGGCCTGACCCACAAGACCTCGGTCACTCTGGAAACCCTGTCCGGTATAAAAGTGCTGAATCTGGATGTGAAGAATGGCAAGGTAGAGTCGGTGACGGTGGATATGGGCAAGGCCGAGCTGCACTGCGACAAGATACCTGTCACCGCCGATACCGAGACCCTCATCGGCGGCACCCTCCATGTGGCAGACAAGGATTGGAACATCACCTGTGTGTCCATGGGGAATCCCCATTGCGTTATTTTTACCGAGGGCATCGCCAACATGAACCTGCCGGAAATCGGCCCTAAATTTGAAAAGCACACCATCTTCCCTGACCGGGTCAACACCGAGTTTGTGGAGGTCGTGAATGATCACACCCTGAATATGCGGGTCTGGGAGCGGGGTACCGGTGAGACCATGGCCTGCGGTACCGGCGCCTGCGCCACCGTGGTGGCTGCCTGTGAAAACGGTTACTGCCAGCGGGGCCAGGAGATCACCGTCCAGCTGCTGGGCGGCAACCTGAAGATCAAGTATCTGGAGGACGGTACCGTGCTTATGACCGGCCGGGCTACCTTCGTATTTGACGGCGAGCTGCTGTAAGGCAGTGCTGATAGAAAGGAGTTTGCATCATGGCAAAAATCAATACCAATTATCAGAATTTGCAGGAAAGCTATCTCTTTGCCAATATTGCCCATAAGGTGGCGGATTACACCGCCGCACATCCCGACAAGAAAGTCATTAAGCTGGGCATCGGAGATGTGACCCTGCCCCTGTGCGACGCTGTGACTGACGCCATGTCCGCCGCCGTGGAGGAGATGAAGTCGGCTGAGACCTTCAAGGGCTACGGTCCAGAGCAGGGCTATGAGTTTTTGAAAACCTCCTTGCAGAAGTACTATGCCGGCCATGGTGTTTCTTTGGAGAACAATGAAATTTTTATTTCTGACGGTGCCAAAAGCGACGTAGGTAATATCCTGGATATTATCTCCAATGACAATGTGGTGCTGGTGCCTGATCCGGTCTACCCGGTGTATGTGGATACCAACATTATGGCCGGGCGCAAGATCGTCTACGCCAACGCCAATGAGGAAAACGGCTTCCTTCCTATGCCTGACCCCAATGTCCAGGCTGATTTGATCTATCTCTGTTCCCCCAATAACCCCACCGGCGCGGTGTATAACCGGGCCCAGTTGCAGGAGTGGGTGGACTATGCCAATTCTACCGGCGCGGTGATTCTCTTTGACGCCGCTTATGAATCCTTTGTGGTGGAGCCGGAGCTGCCCCGGAGCATTTTTGAGATTGATGGTGCCAAGACCTGCGCCATCGAGTTTTGTTCCTTCTCCAAGACCGCCGGCTTTACCGGCACCCGCTGCGGCTATACTGTAGTGCCCAATGCTTTGGTGCGGGATGGCGTATCCCTGAATAAACTGTGGCTTCGCCGCCAGACCACCAAGTTCAATGGGGTCTGCTATGTGGTGCAGAAGGGGGCTGCTGAGGTCTTTACGGAAGCTGGCATGGCTCAGATCACCGCTAATCTCAACTATTATCGGGAAAATGCCAGAATCATCACTGCCACTTTGGATGAGTTGGGCATCTGGTATACCGGCGGCCAGAATTCCCCCTATGTATGGCTGAAATGCCCCAACGGCATGAAATCCTGGGATTTCTTTGATTTGTTGCTGACCCAGGCCAACGTGGTGGGAACCCCCGGTGCCGGGTTCGGCGCCAATGGCGAAGGCTTCTTCCGGCTTACCGCTTTTGGTAACCGGGAAAATACCGCCGAAGCCATGGAACGCATCAAGAAGGTTTTGTCTAAGTAAGAAAAAACGGGATGGGGTCAACGCTCCATCCCGTTTTGCCATCAATGCAGGAAGATCGGCACACACCGTCGGGAACGTTGTCCCCGACGTTCGTTGTATCAAAAGCTGCCGCCCTTTTGGGCGGCAGCTTGGATAAATCACGGATGAAGTCCTTTTGTCAATGCAATGAGATGTTTCAGTTGTTCCTGGGTTAGCCCTTTTGCCGCGTCCAGAAGCTCCTGATATTTTGTGGGATTATTTGTTTCGGTATCGAAGAATTCTTTCGGTGTAATGTTAAGATGGTCGCAGATATAGAAGAAAACTGTCATGGACGGAAAATTTACACCGGTTTCAATGTTGTGGATATAGCCGACGCTCTGTCCAATGGATAAACTCCTATTACGGGCGGAACCCCCTTTGTTTATTTGCAACTCGACTAATCACTTGATGAAATCTTTCTTGTCCACGGTTACACAACCTTATATATAATTGTACGATATACATATGCTGTTTATGGCTTGTGAATTCATCCACTCTCGTTGGCATATCTAACTAAACTAGATATACTATAAATAGTATTTTATTTATTTAGATGTGATGAGAATGAAGAATCAAGCCTGCTGTTTTACATGGCATAGAAAAATACCGCCCAGAAAAAGGAAGGAACTTGCACAGCGTTTGGAAGATACTGTGATAGATAGTATTGAAAAAGGCTACCTTTTTTTCGGTGTGGGAGGTGCGCTGGGGTTCGATACACTTGCGGCATAAACTGTATTGCGGCTCAAAACAGTGTATCCTGATATCAAACTAATTCTGGTGCTTCCCTGTCTTTCCCAAACAAAGGGCTGGAAAGAATCAGACCTGCGGGAATAGGAACGTATCAAGTATCTGGCGGATAAAGTGGTTTATACTTCGCGGGACTATACACAAGGATGTATGTGCAAGAGAAACCGTCATCTGGTGGATGACAGCAGCTTATGTATCTGTGATTTGTCTGAGAACCGGGGTGGAACTGCATATACAGTTGCATATGTGAAAAGGAAAGGTCTCTCTGTGATTAATATCGCTTAAGATCGGAGGAAATCTATGCAATATCATAACATTAAGCCGGCCGTGTTTTTGGCCCGGCCCAACCGGTTTATTGCTCGGGTGCGGGTGGACGGAACCGAACTGGCGGTGCATGTGAAGAATACCGGCCGGTGCCGGGAACTGCTGGTGCCCGGCTGCCGGGTCTACCTGGAACCGGCAGAGAACCCGGCACGTAAAACCCCTTATTCCCTCGTTGCAGTGGAAAAAGGGGAGCGGCTCATCAATATGGATTCTGCGGCCCCCAATGTGGTGGTGGCTGAAGCCATCCGGGGCGGCCTGCTGCTGCCGGGCATGGACGCCCCCGCCCGGTTGTACAAGCCGGAGGTGCGGTTTGGGGATTCCCGGCTGGACGGCTATTTGGAGACCCCCGGCCTGTCCGGTTATATCGAGGTGAAAGGGGTCACCCTGGAGGAAAACGGGGTGGTGCGCTTTCCGGACGCCCCTACCGAGCGCGGGGTGCGTCATTTGGGGGAGCTGGAACGGGCAGTGGCCTTGGGGAAATATGCCTGCGCTGTTTTTGTCATCCAAATGGAGCAGGCCGATTATTTTACCCCCAATGATGCTACCCATCCGGAATTTGGCGCCGCCCTCCGCCATGCCGCTGGCCACGGCGTACAAATCGCCGCCTATTCCTGCCGCGTGACTCCCGACACTCTCATGCTGTCCACGCCGGTGAAAGTGGAATTATAGTACAAAATATCAATCATTTTTTTTGTAAAACTGTTGACAACTTACAAACGGCATGATATACTAGTATTGAAAAACAATGCATTGTTTGCTTTTTATCATGGCAAAATGAATTAATCAAAGAGATGGGTAAATGAATGGAGGTATTCAAATGAAAAAAAGGTTAAGTGTAATCTTAAGTGTCTGTCTTTCTTTTGCACTAGTTCTAACGTCCCTTTCTGTGAGTGCTTCTGAAGCAAAGGATTCAGAAGAACAAGTGGAACAAAGTTCAGCTTTAACTTTAGAGGAACTTCCAAATGAAATGTTGGAAAATATTCAATTGCAGCTTGCGGAAAAGGGAGTAGAAGTGACTGCATTGGATGAAGCAGATTGTGATGACTTGAATACTATTACCACAATCAATGCAGATGGTTCCAAAACCCTTTGTATTTACGGTTACCCGGTAAAATATGTGGATGAGGAAAGTGGAGCAATCAAATTCGTTGATAATTCTTTGAAAAAAATTGGTTTTTGGAAAGGGTTAGTGGATGGTATTGCTTTTGAAAATGCTGAAAATTCTATCAAAACCTATTTTCCTAAAAAAATAAGCAAAGGCGTTCAAATGGTTACGGAAAATTATGCTCTTTCTGTATATCCGGAGATTCAGAACGATGCAAAAGCTATTGCAGTCAATTCAGATGTGGTGAACGAAAAAGATACTTTGGTGGAATATCCTGACGCTTTTGGAGAGGGTGTCCATTTGCAATATTCTGCAATTCATACAGGATTAAAAGAAAATATTGTTTTGGATGCATACAAGGGGGAAAATACATTTCGTTTTCGGTTGGAAACAGGAGATTTCATGCCTGCTACAATGGAAGGAAAAAGTATTACCTTTATGAATCCAGAAACTGAAGAAACTGCTTTTACAATTGCGGAAATATATGCACAGGATTCTTATGATGGTCCATATGATGAGATAGAGCATATTACATATGATAATTATTACATGTTGGAAAGGTTAGAGGAAGGTATTTACCAACTTTGCGTTTCAGTGGACGCTTCATTTTTGGAAAGCCCGAATACGGTTTATCCTGTTACCATTGATCCAACTTATATTGCCGCTTCTCAATACATTTCCGGCTTTTCAGATGCTACCGTTGCCACACCCCAGTTATCCAATAACGATAGCAGCGGTCAAACCATGACAGCAGAAGCCGGAAGTAAATTGATTTATGTGAAAAATCCAGGGCTTGTTACTTCCTGCAAGCATATTAATCCCAATTTAATCACCAGCGTGAACTATTCAATAAATGCTCCTGCTCAAACTGCACCCAGCAGTAAAATCACTGTACAAATTCCGTGGAGTTCGCATAATATCAATACTGTGTCCTATAGCACGTTGCTCAGTAATTTCCATCACAGCTATGGCTCTAGAACCCTTCCCGCTTGCACAACTGGAACATCTGCCACCTATGCTTTTGATTTAACTGGTGTATTTAAAAATTGGTTGCAGTATGCTTTGGGGGAAGGTGGCTACAGCTATGAAATAGGTTTTGTTCTTCAGGCAGAAACCGGAAAACGAACCTTTGCTTCTTTTGAGAATGCTGCTGTTTCCACAAGGCCACAGATGATGGTTTATTATAACGATGAAGCGCCGCTAGAAGAATCTCCAGTTGGAGTGTATTATATTAGAAACAAACAAACGTCTAAAGTCCTATCTGTTCCTAACACTGCAACATCTGGTACAGAGGTTACGACTTCTCTCCGGGGAAGTCAGTCAGCACAATTGTGGTCAGTTGAAAAGCTATCTAATAATCGTTATCGAATTAAAAGTTCGTTAAACGATGGATGGTACTTGGGCGTAACTAGCACCAGTGATAGCAATGGTCTAGCTTTATGCCTGACTACTACGGCTTATAATTGGAGAATTGTGAATAATAATGACGGAACGTTTCGGCTTTTCCCCATGACTTCCAGTACTAAATCAATGGGAGTTGATTTTGCAGGGGGAAAAGATCAGAGTCGAGTAATACTTTGGAATTATGAACACACAGAACATGAAAAATGGATTTTTGAAGTTGATTATACTGTGTCAGGATCAGGGCAAATAAATGTTTGGCAAGGTGATGGAGTAAACACTGCTTTAATTCCTGTCTACTACTACAACACATTACACATGTCCATATCTAACAATGTGAAGACAATAACCAAGGTGGTATCAAGATTTACTGTTTACAATACTCCTAGCCTTTTAAATGAAGCTGCGAAAGCTCATCATCAATTTATAACAATTGATGGACGTCAAGATGGAATTTCGGGAAAAGTTACTAGTTCAAGTTCACCATATGTGTCAACACAAACCGAAACTTATGAAGCAACATGTAACTACCAGATAAATACAAATGCTACAATTGTAATTCAGGGTGAAGCATCCTCGCCAACTGTTCCTTGGGTTCCGTCAATATTTAAAATTTCAATTGTAGTAGAGTAGATTTGATAGTGAAGAAAGGAGCTTAATGATATGAAAGATAATTTATTGCGCAAAGGAATGGCGGGTTTGCTTTGCCTGTTGCTGGCGGCAAGCCTTGGGGCCTGTGGCCAGGGCACAGAGGAGCAAGGGGATGATTCTGCCTCGTCTGTCCAGTCGGAAGGTGTGGTTCCCAATGTGGACGCAACAACTAGCTTCACCATTGGATGGCCTGACGGTACCGAGTTGAATTCAGCGGTTGCCGGAACCTCCGGCAGAACTTACTCTGACCGGGAAATCGCAGCAGTCAAGGAGTTTCAGACGCAATTGGAGAAAACGGTGGATTGGAAGCAAAAAAAGGTAGTAGCCACCGTGAATGGGGAACCCATTTATGACGCCCAGGTGCAAATTGCCCGGCTGCAATTGGAGTATACCCGGCAAATCACCGATTTGTCCCTGTATACCCCCGAACAGCAGGCGGAAATGCAGAAAACCTGGAACAAGACAGAGGATGATCTGCTGCGGGAACAAGTGAAAAAACTGGCCTTGATTCAGCAGGCCTACGCCTTGGGCACCATGCCCTCGGACGAGGCGTTTCTCGCCAACGCCAATGCCGAGGGGGTTGTCAATGCCGTAACCATCACGGGGGAAGAAGGGGATTTTATGACCGCTTTTGTCCAGGGCCTTGGCATGGACAGGGAAACCTTTGTCCGGGAAATCTGGGTGCCCAATTTGAAAGGGATGGCTGCGCAGAACTGGGTGCAGCAGCAATTTTTGCAGGAGCATAACGCCCAGGCAGTCAATGAAACGGAGGAATTGCAGCAGGAATACCGTGCTTATTTGGAGCAGGTGCAGGAAGATCTGCTTTCCAAGGCCGATGTGCAATATGTGAACTAGGTTTTTATACGAAACGACGCCCCTGGCCGGCTTCCCGGCCAGGGGCGTTTTGTGCGTGTATGCAGGGGTGCGCCAGCGCGCAGGTGATTTTATCTATTGCGGATGGCATCAATGGGGCGCTTGGAAGCGATCTTCTTCACCGGGAAGAAGCTGGCCAAGGCCGCTACCGCCAGGCTTACTACAAAGAGCAGGGCGATCTGGCGGACTCCGAAGCTCAGCACGGTGATCAGGATGCCGGTGTGGGTGCGGATCATGTAGTTGATCAGTGCGGTTGCGGCAAACACCCCCAGGCAAGAGAAGACAAAATTGATCATGGCAATAATGAAGCTTTCGGCAAAGAAGATGCGGAACACATCGTTGCTCCGGGAACCAATGGCGCGGAGAATGCCGATTTCCTGCTTTTTATAGGAAATGCTGGTGGCGATGAAGTTGGCCAGCATGATGGCCGCAAAGAGGGCGAAGCCCAGACCGATGTAAAGGAACACCTTGGATAGCACATGGAGGGTTTCATCCACTGAGTCCAGCTCATAGGTTGCGGCGTTGCACATGGCGTACCGCTGCTCCGGGCTGTATTCATAGCAGTAGCTAACCAGATCCCGAATCTGGCTTTTTTCTCGGGGCATGGCGCCCACAGCGGTGGTATACATTCCCTCGCCGCCCTTGGAATACGTTGCATAGAGACTGTCCGCTGTAATAATGGTGGAGTACAGATTAGCTTTTTCATTTTCCACATCGATCACGCCGACGATTTTGTATCCGTCTGTTTCCTCTATATCCTCCGAGGAATTGATATACCAGCTCCGCAGGGACAGGTTTTCCTTGGCCAGCTTCTGGAGGTCCACTGGCTGGGTCACCATCTCTTGATCGATGTATGTGTAGACGCCTCCCTGATAGCCGTTTCCCGTGTCCTCATACTGCACCATGTCGGAAGTGATAATGATCTCCTTTTCCCCCAGGGTGGTTTTTGCACCGTCCACCCACTGAATCAGGCTGCTGTCCATATCCGACAGCCGGGCAATATTGTCTGGGCCGATATACAGGCTATAGTCGCTGTTGTTCAGCCAGAGGTTGTACAGGGAAAGGGTGGCGGTGTGGGGAATGGATGTGGTGAGGCGATCCAAATCCCCCGGCCCCACCAGAATCATTTTGGCCGGATGGGCGTCCATGGCATTCACATATTCGGAGAAGAGCACCATGTTGATCAGCTCATCTGCCTTGGAAAGATTCTCCTGCTTTTTGGTCAGAGGAAGATAGCGGTCCAAATCCACCAGGGTGTCCACCACGCCGGTGACGGTGTATTGGGTTTTCCCCAGGGTCAGGGTTTTGCCCACCATGTCGCCGTAGTCATTGATTTTCACTACGGCCGGCTTTTGGTTTTCCTCGGTGGGCATGGGCAGGTAACCCGCCTTGCGGAAGGTTTCGCAGGTGTACTTGCTAATGGCGATCTCCTGCTTGCCCCCTTCCGGAAGCCGCCCTGCAATCAGGGTATAGCCCATGGTGTCCAGATCCTTTTGCTCCAGCTCCACAAAGCCATTAAAGCCGGTGGAATAGACTTTGTAATCGCTTTCGGTGAGGACGGCTTCCGGATCAAGCTGCTGGTCAAATTCCAGGCTTTCCCCCGGCGCATAGACAGCGTGAAATTCGATGCCGCTTTCTGCGCTGATTTTTTGGATTTCCTCCTGGGTCAGCCGGTGTCCCCAGCTGTGCCAATAGGTGTTCAGCCCCGAGCCAACCTGGTATTCCTTGTTGATGGCGGCGTAGGTCACGCCAGTATCCGCAATAGAATTGGTGCAGGTTTTAATGTGGTCATAGGCGCCGAAGGTGTCCGCCAGTCCGAAGAGGGTAAAGGCGATGCAGGACAGCAAAATGGTGATCACCAGGCGGAACTTTTTGTACTTCAGGCCGTTGCTTCCAATCTTGAAGGCGTTTTTCAGGGGCAGCTTGGATTTGATCAGCTTGAAATCCGAGCCGTCCCGTTTCCGGATTTTGGAAATGTCGGTGGGGACATAGCTCTTTTGCTTGGCTGCGTTGGCGGAAAGATTCAAATCGGCGCCGCTGCTCAGCCGGTCTATGTAGGCGTTGATTGCTATCCGATCTTCCTCTGTTAGGTGATATCCCTGGGGGATGTGCGCTGTGGTGCCGCGGAATTCGATGCCGGCCGGTTCTTCTGCCTGGGTTTCTTCCCCTTCGGACAGCTCCAAATCGCTGATGACATGCCCGTCGGCCAGCTCAATGATCCGGTCGGCGTACTGCATGGCAAAATCCCGGTCATGGGAGACGATGATGATCAGTTTGGATTTGGACAGCTTTTTCAGTGTGTCAAACACCTGCTTCCCGGTGGCGGAATCCAGAGCGCCGGTAGGTTCGTCCGCCATAATGATTTCTGGGCTTTTCACCAGCGCTCTGGCAATGGCGACCCGTTGCTTCTGTCCGCCGGACAGCTCGTTGGGCTTGCGGTTGCCGTAGCCGGCCAGATCCACCTCGGTCAGGATGCGGTTGATTTCTTCATCCGTGGCCTTGCGCCCCTGGAGCTCCAGCGCCAGGGCAATATTTGCACCCACCGAAAATTCCTCCAGCACATTATATTCCTGGAAGATAAAGCCAACGTAGGTGTTGCGGTAAGAGTCAAAATAGGTTTGGGAAAAGTGCTTGGAGGAGACCCCCTTGATCATGATTTCACCGTTATCGTATTGATCCAGCCCCCCCAGCAAATTGAGCAGGGTGGACTTTCCGCTTCCCGATTTCCCCAGGAGGAACACCATGCCGGTGTCCGGGAAGGTGAGGGAAATCCTGTCAATGGCGGTGACAGGTACGCCCTTTTTTGGTTTGTAAATCTTGGTTAGATTTTTGGTTTCAAGCATATCAATACCTCCGTGTATGGTTTCACAGCACAGTGTACTAACTGTACTATTCCATTTAGTACAGTTATATCATACATGGAATCCCGGGGTTTGTCAAGGGGATTTATGCAATCTTAAAAAAATGCTAAGAATTCCATAAAAAATGCTAAAAATTTCATAGGAGGCACTTTTTATGTGATTCGGAAACCGGGCGGCAGCCACTAAAACACATTGGAAAAGTCCGGCTTGGTGTCCTCCGCCACATGGAGCAGCTTCACCTGGGCCCAGCGACATTCCCCTTGGAAAGCGGCCACATCGCCGGCTAAAATAAACGGCTCCAGTCTGGTGATGGCTTCTCCGATGGATTCCACCGTACTGTTATCCAGAAAATAGCCGAGTCTTGGTTCCAATTCCACCCATCTGTTTTCCACCAGAGCGGCGGTTTCGGGGGAGGGGTCCGCTGCCGCCTGCTCCAGCAGGTTGTTCATTTCCCGGCAGGCGTTTTCCACGGTCCGGATGCCCACCGTGGCCAGCAGGAGGATGGCAGCCAGCAGTCCGCAGGCCAGCGCAAATCGTTTCATAGCTCCTCCTTGGGTACTACGGCAAAGTCTCCGGTTTCATCGCTGGTCATGAGAAAGACCTGCCCCACTGTAAGGTGCTGCTTTTGCAAATGCCGCTCTACCTGCTCCCGTGTCAGCCCCAGGTCGGCCAGCCGCTGTTTGCAGAGCTTTCCGTCGCTGATGACCACGGTGCGCATGCCGGAGGTTTCGGGTACTACTCCCACGTCAGCGGCGGTGGCCGGACTGGCACCGGGCTTCAGCAATACCGACAGGCTGCCGTTGGTTTCCAATACGGCGAAAAATACTGTACCAATATCGAAAATTCCCTGTTGCCGCAGTACCTCGTCCAGATCCTCCAGGGTAATACGCATCTGCCGCAGTAGCTTCTGGTCAATTTTGCCGTCCCGAATCAGAATGGCAGCCCGGCCGTTGACCAACCGGTGAAAGCCCTGCCATTTCAACTCCAGGGTGGCCGAGAAGATTTCCAGCACTACCAGAAGAAAAATAGCGCATAGCCCTGTGGCTACCGGTTGGGAGGGATCCTCGATGGGCATGGCGGCCAGTTCGGAAATCAGAATGGTGATCACCAGCTCGCCCGGCTGCATGTCCCCAATTTGTCGTTTCCCCATGAGCCGCAGGGCCAGAATGGCGAAAATGTATAAGAACGCAGTGCGTACCAGGGTCACAAACAAGGCCCCCGCCCCTTTCCAAGGATGGTTTTCGGATTCATTCCCGGATAGTTTTACCGGGGAATTTGGATTCTATACCCATTCCATGCGCACCTTTTTCCCGTCTTCGCGTATTTTGTAGAATAGGGGAATGTGGGAGGTGGTGCCCTATGCGGAGGCGGCAATATCGCAGTCGCCGGAGTATCAGACGTCGAAACAGCTGTATTTTGTGGCTGTGCCTGCTTCTGTCCTTTTTGGCGGTCTTTATGGTATATGCTGACCGGAAGATTCTGCCTTTGGTGGTTAGTACGCACGATGCGGATATTACCACCTATGCCAATGGAGCGTTGCATGAAACGGCGGTGGAACTGCTGTCCACCGGGGCCTATACGTATGATACCCTGGCCGTTATTTCCCGCAACAGTGAGGGGACAGTGACGTCGGTTTCTGCCAATGCCGTGACCATTGATCTGCTGAAATCCCAGTTTATGCTGGCGGCCCAGTCAAAGCTCAACGGTGTCAGCGTGCCGGTACGGGTACCGTTGGGGAATTTTACCGGCAGTACCTATCTCATGGGGCGGGGGCCCAATATTACATACAAGGTCAAGGTCACAGGAAATGTTTCGGCAGACATTGTCAGCGAGTTTACGGCGGCGGGGATCAATCAGACCTGCCATTCCATTTATCTGGTGGCCACCGGTTCCGGGGTCGTGCTGCTTCCCTACCGCACAGTACCCTTTTCTTACGAAACCAAGCTGTTGGTGGCCCAGACCGTCATTGTGGGTACGGTGCCCTATACCTACGCCGATGTGGATAGCGACGGTATGGAAAATCTGCTGGGGAATCCGATCCAATCCGGGGGAAGTGTAAATTGATGTCTATTCACACATATTTTTGCGGAGCATCAATGTTGAAAAATAGATAGTTTTTTGTTTTATAATCCTTGGGTTGAACCGCGGGAGCGTAGAATTTCTGATGAGATTCTACGCTTTCTTTTGGCAATTCACGATGTTTTGTGTCTGGATACTCCATGGGAATGAAAAAACACAGATTTGATTTGCAGATTTTTGCAGCAGCATGCCATCTAACATGTACCCTTACCATGCGCGCAGAGCGACGTGTGTCTGCACTGTGCGCATGTTTTGCTTTTTGCGCTGTGTGGAGAGTAAGCCATTGATTTTATCCGGAAAATTTGGTATACTATTTTATACAGATGAATTTGCTTGTAGACTTTTTTGATTAGCAAATTGCGACCCATGGAAAACGGAGGCGTTGGTATCTGATGGACACGGAAGCAGCCCGGCGGGAGATTGCCGATTTAACGGCCCAGCTGAATTATCATAACCGCAAGTATTATGTGGAGGATGACCCGGAGATCGATGATTTTGAATATGACGCCCTGATGACCCGGTTGATTCGGCTGGAGGAAGCATTTCCTGCCCTAATTCTGCCGGATTCCCCCACCCAGCGGGTGGGCGGCGCGGCCCTGAATACCTTTGCACCGGTGGAGCATACGGTGGTTATGGAGTCCCTGGCGGACGCCTTTTCAGAGGAGGAAATGTCCGCTTTTCTGGAGCGGGTCAGCGAGGCTGCCGGCCCGGTAATTTACTCAGTGGAGCCAAAAATTGACGGGCTTTCCGTATCTTTGGAGTACGAAAACGGACTGTTGGTTCGGGGTTCCACCCGGGGGAACGGCGCCATCGGTGAGGATGTGACCGCCAATTTGAAAACAGTTCGTTCCATTCCGCTGCGGCTGGAAAACGCGCCGGCCTTTTTGGAGGTGCGGGGAGAGGTCTATATGTCTCATTCCAGCTTTCGGAAGCTGGTGGCCCAGCAGGAAAACGAGGGCAAGGCCCCAGCCAAGAATCCCCGGAATGCCGCCGCCGGCTCTCTGCGGCAGAAGGATCCCAAAATCACTGCCCAGCGCACCCTGGATATTTTTGTCTTTAACATCCAGCGGGTGGAGGGCCGCAGCTTTACCTCTCACATTGAGACTTTGGATTATCTGAAATCCCTGGGCTTTGCCGTGCTCCCCAGCTATTGCCGCTGTGATAGCGGGGAAGCGGTGCTACAGGAAATTCGCCGCATCGGGGAAAGCCGGGGACAGCTGGATTTTGATATGGACGGCGCCGTGGTGAAGGTGGACGACCTGGAGATTCGCACCCAGCTGGGATCCACCGCTAAATACCCCAAGTGGGCCATGGCCTATAAATACCCGCCGGAGGAAAAGGAGACGGTTCTGCGTCAGGTGGAAATCGGGGTGGGGCGCACCGGTGTCCTGACGCCTACCGCTGTTTTTGATCCCATCACCCTGGCGGGAACCACTGTCACCCGAGCTACCCTGAACAATACGGACTTCATCGCTGAACTGGGAGTAGGTGTGGGAGACACCATTGTGGTGCGTAAAGCAGGGGAAATTATTCCCCAGGTGGTGCGGGTGGCCGCCCATACGGCCGCCGCTCCTTACCAAATGCCCACCTTCTGCCCCTCCTGTGGGGCTTCGGTGGTTCGGGAGAAAGGGGAGGCAGCCCTGCGGTGTACCAATGCCGCCTGTCCGGCCCAGCTGCTGCGGCATCTGATCCATTTTACCTCTCGGGACGCCATGGACATTGAGGGCCTGGGCCCCGCCGTGCTGACACAGCTGGTGGAGGCCGGGTTGGTGCAGGATCCGTCGGATCTGTACCGGCTTACCGTCCCCCAGATTGCTGCCCTGGAGCGTATGGGGCAGAAGTCCGGGGAAAATATTGTGGCTCAGGTGGAGAAATCCAAAGGCAACGATCTGTATCGGCTGGTGTACGCCCTGGGGATTCGACATATAGGGCTGAAGGCAGCCAAGCTGCTGGTGACTGCCATTCCCACTTTGGAGGGGCTGCTGGCTGCTGATATGCAGACCCTGACCGCCATTGACGGCTTCGGGGATGTTATGGCTCGGTCTGCTGTGGAATTCTTCGCCCATCCGGAGACTCGTGCGCTGCTGGAGCGGTTCCGGGTTTTGGGGCTTCGGTTCCAGTCGGAATTACAGGAGGCTGACGGAATCTTTCAGGGAAAAACGTTTGTCTTGACCGGCACCCTGCCAACCTACACCCGGGAGCAAGCCACCGCCATGATCGAATCCTTGGGCGGCAAGGTTTCCTCCTCTGTATCCAAAAAGACGGGGTACGTCCTGGCCGGGGAAGCCGCCGGCTCCAAGCTGGATAAGGCCCAGGCTTTGGGAATTCCTGTGCTGGATGAGGCAGAATTCTGTCGCATGGCCGGTATAGATGGGGCGGCAGATACCGGGGCGGATGCTGTGCCGCTGCAGTTGACATTCTAAAGGAAGTTCAAGATATGGCAGTTTCAATTTGGAAATTTGTAGTTTGTGTGATTGCCGGACTGGGTGCCGGTATTTCCACCGGGCTGGCAGGGCTTTCGGCTGCTGTGGTTATTGCGCCCATGCTCATTGCCTTTCTGCATTATGACCAGTATATGGCGGTGGGAATATCCCTGGCCTCGGATGTGCTGGCTTCGGCGCTTTCAGCCGTTACATATTATAAAAATAAACATATTGACCTTCATAACAGTGTCTTTATGATGTGCTCCACGCTTCTTTGTACCCTGATCGGCAGTTGGGCAGCCCAGTTCCTGCCCCAGACAGCCATGGGGAACCTGTCCCTGTACATGACGGCGCTGTTGGGGTTGAAATTCATTGTTCGTCCGGTGACCGAGCCTTCCCTGCGGAACCGGAGCCGTTCCCCAAAAGTCAAGGCCCTGTTTGCTTTTGGCAGCGGGATTTACATCGGGCTGGTCTGCGGGATTATGGGGGCTGGCGGCGGCATGATGCTGCTGATGGCCCTGACGCTGCTGTTGGGGTATGATCTGAAAACTGCCGTTGGTACCAGCACCTTTATTATGACTTTCAATGCGTTGGTTGGTTCCGGCACCCATTTTGTCACCGTCGGCGGTTTGACCAAGGGCCAGCTGGAGGCGCTGTTGGTCTGTGTGGTATTTACCGCGCTGGGTGCTTTGTTTGCCGCCCGGTTTGCCAATCGAACCAATGCCGTCACTGTCAACCGGGTCACCGGCGTGATGCTGGTGATTCTGGGAATTGCCATGATTCTGGTGAATCACTTTTTCCCAGGGATCCAGGCAGCTTAGGAGGAGAGACGATCCATGCACCGTCCCATTGATTTGCATGTCCATTCCAACTGTTCCGACGGGCGGATGTCCCCGGCGGAGTTGGTGGCTTATGCCAGAGAAAAAGGCGCTTATGCCATGGCTTTGACCGATCACGATACCGTTGCCGGTCTGCCGGAGGCATTGGCAGCGGGAAACCGCCTGGGGATCCGGATTGTCCCCGGCCTGGAGATTTCCTCCACCTGGAAGGGGCATGACCTGCATATTCTCGGGCTGGGGATAGATTACGAACACCCTGGGCTTCTCGCCCAAATGGATGCCTGGCAGGCAACCCGCCGCGCCCGCAATGCTGCCGTGGCCGGGAAATTCCAGGCCATGGGTATCCCGGTGACGGTGGAGCAGCTGTCCCAGGGGCAGGAAGATTCCATTACCCGGGCCCATTTTGCCCGATGGCTGTTGGATCACGGCTATGTGCAAACTATGGGGGAGGCCTTTACCACCTATCTGGATCCGGGGCGGCCCTGTTACATTCCCCGGGAGAAATTTCCACCTGACCGTTCCATCCGGCTGATTTTGCAGGCCGGGGGTCTGCCGGTGCTGGCCCATCCTATGCTGTATACCTATCTGACCCGGCAGGAGCTGACCGATCTGGTGGCGTATCTGAAAAGGGAAGGGCTGGAGGGAATCGAAACTTACTATTCTACCTATACAGAGGAAGAAACCGCCTTTGCAGAATCCCTGGCGGCTCGGTTTGGGCTTTATACCACGGGTGGCAGTGACTTTCACGGCAGCAACAAGCCGGACATTGACCTGCTGACCGGCCGGGGTAACCTGCATATGACCGATGACAAATTTCCGCCCTTAGAGCGGCTGATTCTATGAACTGCAACAAACCACCCCGGTCTGGATTTCATTCCAGACCGGGGTGGTTTTATAATATCATTGCAGCGGCTGTATACCGCTGTTTTGTAGGTGTGAAGCTCGTAACTGTTGGCAACGGATTACTCCCGGCCTTGCAGATTCCGGGTTTTTCCACAGATGGTAATTTCAATACTGTCTTCTATTACATAAATGATTGAATACTGGAGTGAAAATGCGGGGCGCACCAACTGTTGGTACGGTCCAGACAAGGAAACAGTTGATCTTGATCCCGGGATAGCTCAAAGAAAGCGTCCATGCACAGTTCCTCCTTTCTGCAAAGTGCATTTTTTGGCTTATAATTGGATCGTTTTGTGCTTTTCATTCCAGCATATTTGTACTATAATGTCAATAAAGAACAGCGCTTTTCCGGAATTTTGTGAAAATTATCAGTAGCAGATTTGCTGGCCGCTATGAACAGATCGGTGACTTGAACGGGGATGGCAGTTTGTCGGTGACCGATGTGGTGCTGTTGCGGGAAGCAATTTTGCGCGGCAATCATTCGCCCAGGGGTTCACTGGTTGCAGTTTTAGGTACAGGATGAAAGGAAAAGTCAGTTTTTGTTGGCGGGTTTCCATTGTCATATATGATTAAAGTAGGTGTATTGGTAGGTGTATTGGAATGAAGCGTTATATTTCTTTATTGTTGGCGTTGTTGATGCCGGTTTCCTGTTTTGGGTTGCCGATGGGTGCTTCTGCGTCCACAGAGCCCCAGGAGCCCGATGGGCGGGATTTGACCCAGTATATTAACATGAATATCGGTGTGCACGGCGAAAGCAATACCATCATTGGGCCGCAACGGCCCAATGCTTCGGTGAATCCGGCGCCTGACATGGATGGCGCTGGCCTTACCGGCTATTCAGATGGGGACATCCAGGGCTTTTCGCAAATTCATGTAAGCGGTACCGGTGTAGGAAAATATGGGCAGTTCCTGGTCTCCCCGCAGACCGGATTGACAACCCAGTTGAGCGGTTCCAGCAACCATAACTCCCAATGGGACAGTGAGGAAGCAACCTGTTCCGAGTATAAAGTCCGGCTTTCCAGATATGATATTGATTGTGCATTCACACCGGCGGAGCACTCCACGATTTACAAGTTTACATATCCAGAAACCGCTGGGTCTGGGGATAGCCCCGGCGCCAGCCTGGTGGTGGACTTGGCACACAACCTGGCAAATGGAGTCAAGGCCACCAATGTAAATGTCAGTGTCCAGGTGGTCAATGGGCAAACGGTGTTTACCGGTTCCGGCTATTATGACGGAGGCAAAGGCTGGTCCTTTAGCGACGGCGGCTGGGGTGCAGGGCATGAGCTGTATTTTTATGCGGTGGTGGATAAACCGGCAGATACCTATGGCGTTTTTGATGCGGACGGCGTTCATGGCGGTCAAACGCAGCTGTCGAACAGCGAAGTAAAAGATTTTGTAAATAGCCTGGGTGCATACATGACTTTTGACACCCATCAGGACGAAACGGTGATGATGAAGATTGGCGTTTCTTTCAAAAGTGTTGCACAGGCCAGGGAATGGCTGAACCAGGAGATTCCCCAGTGGGATTACGACGCGGTGAAAGCGGAAACCGAGCGCCAGTGGAATGAAGAACTGAACAAGATCGTTATTGACGGGGATATCTCGCAAACGGATAAGGAGATGTTTTATACCGCCATCTACCATGCTCATTTGATGCCTCGGGACCGCACAGGCGATTACAGCCAGTATGATGATGACGCCGATATGATCGACGATCATTTTGCCGTATGGGATACCTGGCGAACGCTGTATCCGTTGTATTCCATTACAAATCCGGACTTGATTGAAAAAACTGTCAACAGCTTTATTGAACGGAAGGAAAAGGATGGCGCTGTCCGGGATTCTTTTGTGGGCGGTCATAACATGATTGCCCAGCAGGGCGGCGATAATATTGATAACATCCTTGCGGAAGCCATTCTGAAGGGGATTGTTACCGGTGAAACAGCCGAGAAGGCTTACGCGGTTCTCAAGGACGATGCGGATCATTACCGTCTCAACTGGCAGGGGTGGAATGAGATTCGCCCGGATGCAAACGGCACTGCCGAGGAATCCTATTACCGCGCGCTGGGTTACATTCCCGGCGACATCGGGAACGGCTATCAGGACACCAGCCCGGAAAATGTACACGTTTCCACCTGCTCATACACGCTGGAGTATGCCTATAATGACTATTGTACAGCCATGGCTGCCCAACTGTTGGGAAAAACGGCCGACTATCAAACCTACCTGGCGCGCAGTCAGAACTGGCAGAACCTGTGGAATCCCAATATTCTGTATAATGGCTATTCCGGGTTTATCTGGCCGAAGGCGCAGGACGGCACCTTCCTGTCCGACTCGGTTATGAATAGCCCTGGCGCAGGACAATCTTCGTGGTCTCCCTATTTTTATGAGGCATCGTCCTATGATTACTCCTTCTTCGTTCCCCAGGATGTGGAAACGCTCATGGAGAAAATGGGCGGCGAGGATACCTTCTGTCAGCGTCTGCAGGATGGCATTGATTGGGGCTGTATTAATATCGGGAACGAACCGGCCTTTCTGACGCCGTACCTGTATGCGTATACCAGTAAACCTTATCTGACCACAGATGTGGTAACCAAGTTGTTAACCCGTTTCAATACAAACGGCGTCCCCGGAAATGATGATTCGGGTGCCATGAGCTCCTGGTACATCTTCTCTACCATTGGCATTTTCCCCAATGCCGGTCAGAATTTGTACTTCTTTACCAGTCCCCGCTATCCTAAAACCACCATTACCTTGGCAGACGGCACCACTTTAACCCTCATTGCCAATCATCTTTCGGAAACCAATTGTTATATTCAGTCCATCACCATTAACGGCGAGCCTTATAAGAGCACCATGTTTCCCCATGATGTGATTACCAACGGCGGGGAGATTGTCTTTGAAATGGGCAGTACGCCTGTGAATTACGCGGAGAAGTCTACCGCAGAAGTAACATCGGTTGCGGCGGTTTCGCAGGAAGCCGTTGATCTGGACCATATAGCCTGTGATGAATGGGCGCATTTTTCCTCTCTGACGCAGATTGACCGAAAGGTGGATGTGTTTGATTTCGGCCTTGCACCGGAAGGACTGTTGGTGAACGGAGACAGCCAGGGAACCGGGTTGCTTTTCGGCCAATACAGCGGCTTTACCTGGTGCCGCGGGAAGCCAACAGCCCAAGCCCTTCAGGAACGATCGTATGTCTGGAGCAGTGATAAAATCGAGATTCCCGTCACTACGTCCGGGGGCAATGTCCGGGTGGGTTTTTATGTGACCGGCATCCATGGGCGAGCCGTTCTACAGGTCTATGACAGCGACGCTGAGAAGCTGACGGAAACGGAGATCTGTCCCAATACGGGAACTGCCGGACAGTATCAACTGGTGACCTTACAGCTTTCCAGTGGCGCTCCGGAAACCTTTACCGTCTGTTTGCAGCTGGATCCGGCGGATCGGAATACCAATGGCAGGGTGGGCGTTGCGGCTGCGACATTGCAGTATCTGGAATCTTGCACCGTTTCCTTCGATTTGTTGGGCGGTGGCGCTTTGCCCAATCAGATTTTGTACCAGGGGGATTCCATTCGGGAACCGGCAAATGTGCAGCGGATCGGTTATTCTTTCCAGGGTTGGTATGCGGATGAGGCGCTGACCCAGCCTTGGGATTTTGCAAAGGATACCGTGCAGTCCTCCATGACTCTGTATGCCAAATGGACAGCGCTGCCGGGGGTGTACCTGGAAAGTATTCTATCTCCTACGGAGAATACGGTAATTGATCTGACCGAATATGCGGATTGGATTCACTTTGGGAACCAAACCCAGGGCACCGTTTCCTATGACCGTAAAAACCTCAGCCAGGAAAAAATGGCGTTTGGCGATTTCCGGAATATTGACAGCCAGCGGCAGGATAATGAAAGGAATACCAACCAGCCATTCTCATTTGTTTGGAGCGACGGTTCTCCCAATGCGGTAATGCAGGAAGCCGATTCCTATTTTTCCTGGACAAGGGATGGCATGGAATTGCCGGTTACCGTGCCGGCCGGCCAGCAGGAATGTACGCTGTATCTGTCCGGAATCCGGTCCCGGGGTACCATTGAGATTCTCCATGCCGATGGAACCGCGGCAATAAGCCAGCAGGAACTGTGGGACAATACCGGGGAGGAACGTCAATACCGGGTGGTTACCCTTCGTTTTCATCATGAAACGGAAGAAACCTATACCATTCGTCTGCTGGTGGATCTTACTGATACGCAGCCGGACAATTACAGTATGGCCATTGCAGCTGCAACCTTGCGGCAGTCAAACTATCAGGTGACGACCCAGGCCGGGGCCCATGGCCAGACCGTTGTCCGTGGTGGCAGCACCCATCAGGTGGGGGAGCCGGTGACCGTGACGGCGTTGCCGGATCCGGGGTATCAGTTTGCCGGTTGGCAGGTGCTGCGGGGCGGCATGACTTTGGATCTGCCGCTGGAAAACCCCTGCACCTTTACTATGCCGTCAGGCAATGTGGTTTTGAAGGCCACTTTTACAGAGCATTTGGTGTCAATCCGGTCGCAGGAGTCTGTTCCCAGCCTGACATCTGTGGATCTCAGCGATGCCAGCCATTTGGACTGGGCCTATTTGGGACGCTCCGACGGTATGATTCAGAAGGCAGATACAGAAAGCAGTGTTTTTACCGGTGCAGTAACAGCGGATAGCGGCACCCTGACGGATGAGGATATGAATCAAACCACACCGGATTCTCCCTGCTTTTCCTGGACAGGCGGCACGCCTGTGGAAGCAGGGAAGGATGTCCGGGATATTGTCTGGAGCGGCAGCGGCATGTATTTCCAGCTCAGCTTCCAGCCCGGGCAGTATCAAACCGAACTGTATTTGTCCGGAATCCGGGCCGGCGCCATTCTGGAGGTTCTGGATGCAGAGGGGACACTGCTTCTGGAGCATAAGCTGTGGAATAGCATGCGGGATTCCCGTATTTTCCAGAAGCTGACTTTGCAGTTTACATGCGATACTTCCCGGGAATTTACCGTTCACTTCCGGGTGGATCCCAACGATATTTATGCCGATTGGCAGAGTGTGGCCATCTTTGCAGCCACTGTGCTGGATGGTACTCCCCATGTCCATGATTATAGCCAGACCTGGAGCTTTGACGATATGGCTCATTGGCAGGAGTGCACCTGCGGCGACCGCACCAATGTGGAAGCTCATACTTTTATGCAGACCGAAACGGACGGGGTCAGATATGATGTCTGTACGGTTTGCGGGTTCCAGCGGGAAAGCACCCTGCTGGCCGGGGATCTGAACGGTGACGGCAAACTGACCGTTACCGATGTGGTGCTGCTGCGGAAAGCGATTTTGACGCAGACAACATAACGTGTGTAATACATTACTGCAAAAAAAGCCCCTGCATCAGGGTGAATGCCCTGGTGCAGGGGTGCTTTGGGCTGGTGCGCCCGGAGAGCGCACGTTGTAACGGGTGAAAGACCCGAATCGGCCCGGCAGCGGGAAGGGTAAGTCAAAGGCAAGGGTGTCCGTCGTGAGGCGGAATCTGAAGAAAGCCGGAATGTGGGAGACGAAAGGTCTCCCACTGGACAAACCTCTGGCCTGACGGACAGAAACCGCATATAAGGCTGTAAGCAAGGGCAAGATTGCCAACCA
>CAYZTR010000008.1:24921-66067 GCA_964481575.1 uncultured Eubacteriales bacterium | reverse complement strand
TTGCATAATCGCACCTCCAATAATTTTATCACCGGTGTGATTATAGTGTATCACATAAATTCAAAAAAACAATGATCAAATAGTTGTTTCAAATACAATCAATAGTTGAGCGTAACGTGGCGTCCGTGCAAGGCGAGACTGAAATTTAGAGCTTGTATTTGCTAATGCGATCTTCAATTATACGGCATTCAATATCGTTGCCATCTACAGGATATTAAATAAAAAATGACAAGTCTAAACTTTTCATTTTTGTCGATGGACTACAAAAAAGATATAATTAGCAATTTGGTATAGGAATTTTAAGTCATCAAAATCTTTCGCCAAACGCTTTGCTTATACATTGAAAATAAGTGTGGTCAGGGATTTTCTTTGGCCTTCGGTAGGCTCATTCAGTTTGCCGTTCTTCAGGAGCGCTATAATGCAGTGCAAGAGGAACCAGCCGTCAGAGTGAAATACAAACTGTAACTCATACACTTCTACCTTTCTAAGATGTGTGGGAACTGATGCGAGTACCGCCTTAGCGTAGGGTTCCTTCAGCGCCTCAAAGTTAGTCCGGTACTTTTCTTTAATACGCTCACCGATAGCAAGGAGTTTATTCTGAATCTCTTTGCTGGCAAGCACAACGATCTGCCACGCAGACTTGAAGTGTCCGTCATAATCTCCGTTAGTTTTAATATAACCACACGCACACAGCCAAGCGTAATCGTATTTTGATAAGGCATTATCGTGTTCAAAATTATGGAAAGTAATGACCTTTTCACACTCATTCGGAAAGTTTCTTTCCTTAACAGGGGGCCTGTCAGACCACTGTGAATCAATCTGAAACATTATTTGTCTGTCATTGCCGTGAGACATAGGACCACACCAGTTCTTCATATACACATAGTCATCAGGTAAAACCATATTATCCGGCACAACCGATGCGTGAAAAATGTAATGGCCTCCGTCAGGGCGCATTGTCGCCGCCTCTCCAAAAGGAATACTCTTATCCATCAGAATCTCACCGGAATAAGCGGCAATATAAGGAATCAACGACCATAGTATGCAGTTACGGTCCGCTTTAGGAGACTCAGTCAAGGAGATAGTCTTATCTGTCTAACCGCACATAATATCCGGATCATCAATAACGCTGGAGGAGACGAGCTTATCATACAGATCGTTCGCAATCGGTGTCGGACTCTGAGTAGGGATCTGCGATCAGCTCCACAACCTCATCAATAGAAACACCGACCATACTTTTAGCTGTATCACGATAATAGTTGCTCAGCGTGTTATGGGCAACGGTTCAGATGAACTTTCCCGTGTCCGCAACGTCATCCTTGACAAGGAGCGCACGGAACGCTCTTATCGCAATTTCCTGTGACAGATCCTCTGCATCTTGGATGCTTTTACACCTCTTCAGAGCAAATCCAAATATGGGCTTTAGGTATTCAGTTATGGTTTTCTCTACATCTTGTCTGTTCACTTGTTTTCTCCTCTTGAAAGCTTTCACCCATATAGACACGCGAATCTGAAAAGGTTGGAACTTTTTGAAAAAATTATTTGAATTCAAAATTGATTTTGCTTTTTCACATTATATCATATTTTGTCTTTCGATTTCGTATAAACTAGCATGTTACAATTTCTATTACGAGGAAAATACTCTGTTTCCTGCCAGAGTTCAAGCCCTATTTAAGATAAATGTCATTTTTGTACAGCAAACTCAATAACTTAAATTTTGTCCATAAAACAGAAAAAACCTTGATAAAATCAAGGTTTTCTGTGGCTATATCTATTTTGTAGCCCTTTGATGGCTGGGACGGCTGGATTCGAACCAGCGAGTGCAGGAGTCAAAGTCCTGTGCCTTACCGCTTGGCGACGCCCCAGTATATAAAAGCCGCATAAAGGTTTTATGCGGCGTAAAATCTATGGGGTGGCATATCGGATTTGAACCGATGACCTCCAGGGCCACAACCTGGCACTCTAACCAACTGAGCTAATGCCACCATATATTGCACAAAAGCAACATTAATATTATACTCACAAGAAGTATGTTTGTCAAGAGAGGAAATTAAGTTTTTTATAAATCCACAAATTTCCTATAGATCTGGATCACAATTCCTTCAACCTGTTAGGCTCACTGGAAAGGTTACTCCCCTATTTGGGGGAGTAACCTTGGAAGAATAAATGCGGGCAAATCAATAGCATCTGCTTTACTCGATCCCCACAGCCTTCAGCCAAGCTTCAGCAATTAGACCATGCCCGGCATAGGTAGGATGAACACCGTCTTTTGAATAATATTCGGGATTGGGAGCGGCAACAAAACCGGCATTCATCAAACCGTCAGTGGGCACCAGAACGGCGCCGTACTCCTTGGCCAGCTTGCGGACAACAGCAATCTTGGGATCCAGATCAATACGCCAATCTACGCGTTCCTGAATGATGGGCAGGCTAAAGGGCTCCAGCATGACAATACGGCAACCTAGTTCTTTTGCCTTATCCAGGCAGGCACGATAATTGGCTTCAAACTGCTCTGCACTTGTGGTTACATTGGTACCGTCATAACGGCGCCAAGTATCGTTAATTCCGATGAGAATAGAAACCACAGTAGGCTTCAGTGCTACGAAATCATCCTCCCAACGGGCAAGCATCTGTTTGGACACATCACCGGAAACCGCACGGTTCAGAAAGGTAATATTCTTGTCACAGTGCTTGTGATACAACAGGGAGGATATAATCAAGGGATAGCCAACACCCAAGTCATAGTAATCTGAACGATTGCGGCCGCAATCGGTTACACTGTCCCCTTGAAATAAAACAATATCATTTTCTTTGAAAAACATAATTCTCAACAACCTTCTTTTTTATCATGCAGAACCAAACTGGGCCTGCTAAGAGACATATTACAACTTCAATGAAACTCTGTCAATGGTGAATCGGCAGAAAATTCCAAAAATTCGCAAAGTCGCAGCGAGTAGATGACACAGGACTTGACCGGGATCTGAAACATTTTTTCCGCAGCTTTGGCATAAATTCGTAATTGGGGCGCATACCGCTGCTGTAGTTCCCCCATCTCAGAGACACGGTCCGTTTTGTAATCCAGAATAACCAGGCCATCCCCTTCCGCAAAAATACAGTCAGCAACACCTTGCAAGATAACCGGTTCTTCCGCAACAGCCGAAGGCAACGTGGGATCGAAAGCGCTGGCCGGCACTTCATGTAAAAAGCGAAGTTCCCGGCGAAACCACTTGGCCTGCTGTATTCGTTGATATATACTGCTTTCGAAGAATGACACGATTCCCTGCCGGAACAGCGCGTTTCCTTCTGCCTCCGTAAAAGCGCCGGCAGCTTGCAAAAGCATAAGCTGTCGTTCAAAATTGAAGTCGCTTACCTGAAAATCCGCCAGTTCCAGAAAACGATGGCTTAGAGTGCCGCGCTGCGCGGGCGTCATGGTTTGCCCGGAGAGAAAAGCCGGCACAGCGGTACAACTATAGTCTACGTCGCTGATATCCTCCGCAAGCCGGGAGACACCGGATTTTGCAATGATATCATGGAGCGGTGCATAGGGATAACGATAAGAGAATATCTCCTGCAATGGGGTCAGATCCAGTTGCCCCCATTGTGATGCTTCCAGCCTTGTCTCTGCGTGCTGAAATTCTTCCTCCGGTACTCTGGAAACCAACCGCAAAGATACACCGTCCACACAGCGTATCGCATCAGCAGACTCTGTATTCCAAAGGGGTGCAGGATGTGTCGCAGCGCAGGAAAACAGCCAATCTCCCACACTACCAGCCGCTAATACTTTACTGCCCGGAAAAGCCTCCGAGGCCAAATCAGCGGCATAAAACATCTCAGCCTGGTATTTTGCTTCTGGCTTCCCGGTGGTTGTTACCAGCAGCAGCTTTTCTTCAGCCCGTGTCATGGCAACATAGAGCAGACGGATAGACTCTGCAATCTCCACATCATGGTTTTGCACAGAAATAGCATCTCGTGCCAAATTAGAAAGCTTGCGGTGTTCCTCCTGGCTCCAGATCCTTGCACCAAAACCTACAGTATCGTTTACCAGCATGGATTCTATAGAGTTTGCCCGGTTAAAACTGGTTCCACAGCCCGCAATAATACAAATGGGAAACTGCAGCCCCTTTGAAGCATGCACCGTCATAATTTTTACCGCATCGCTGCCATCACTGGTAGGCGGTGCACCTACAAAGGCTTTTTTCGCATTGGCACGGCGCATCCGATATAGATACCCAGAAATACTGACAGCTTCATTCGTCTCCATCCCAACAGCATAATCCACCAGCAACAGCAAATTAGAACGACGGCGAACTCCATCCGATAACACCATCACCGCATCCAGATAACCGGTATCCTCCAGCAGCCAGAGCATAAAATCCGAAAGGGGGCGCGTAATAGCTTCCTGCCGGTACCGGGACAAATTGTTCAAAAACGTATCAACTTTTTTATCCCCCTGGCTTTGAGCCAGCAGCAAGTTTGCGTATAAAGAGGATTTTTGATCCAGCAAATGCAAATTTGCCGCTTCTTCTGTAGTAAAGCCACCCAAGGAAGAAAGCATATAACTCATCAGCGGAACATCAGAATCCGGATTAGATATTACATCCAATAAAGAAAAAAAAGTGACGCATTCCCGGGCCTCCAAGAGGGCATCTGCTCCGGCCGTGACAGGAATACCGGCATTTTGCAGGGCTTCCACATAAGCACCCACGTGAGAAGAAAAAGAACGCAGCAACACCGTAAAATCCGAATAAGAGGCTGGACGCAAAGTCCCAGGGTGTTGAGCGTCCCGCAAAAAGGGACCGGCAGCCATCCATTCCTGAATATACTGCACTACATAGGCAGCATCCAGCGCATCTTTTTTATCCTCTCGTTTGGCTTCTAAAAAGACAAGCCGCACATCCTCCCCGTCATTTGGCGGAAATATAGCGCCGGGTTGCAAATTGTCCATTTCATCATACACCATTTCTGCGCTTTCTTTGGACATCAGGTGAGAAAAGCAGTGGTTAACAAATTCACATATTCCGGCTCTGCTCCGAAAGTTCTGGCTTAAGTAAATGATATGGCCCTCCGGATCTTCCCCCGAAGCATATTGCTCCATTTTGGAAATAAAGCCGGTAGGATCGGCGTGACGGAAGCGATAAATGCTTTGCTTCACATCCCCCACCATAAAAAGATAGCTCTCCCCTGCCAGATGCCGAAACAGTGTATCCTGCAACTGGTTCGTATCCTGATATTCGTCCACCAGAACTTCAGCAAAGGTACTGCGAATGGCAGAAGCAGCCTGCGTAGTTTTCGGCGTGCCATCTTCATTGGCCAATAAGCTAAGTGCCAATCGCTCGCAGTCCGGAAAGGCTAAAGTGTTCCGTTCCAGCAGCGCAGTAAAACGTTCCTGCTCATAGAGATCAACCAGCTCTAACAGCTTTTCAAACAGTGGGAAAAGTCTGGTAACGCCGGCACGTGTCACTTCGGCCTCTCCGGAAAAATACATAACTAACTTTTCCACGCTGCCCTTTAAAACATTCTTGAAGTTATCCAGCGCTATTTTGAAATCAGCAGTTTCCGGCGAGTTTTTCGTGCGTGGCAAAGCAGGTATAATCACTGTGGGAATCTGAGCTGCCAGTGCATCCCAATCCTGCTGTACCGCCAATTCAAAGCACTGAGTCAGCGACTGATAGACAGTCTGCAACGGCGTACGATACTTATCCTGCAAATAATCCGACGCATCCGCTTTCTGCAGCAAGCGACAGCATAATCCGCGCAAATAATCGAAGTCACTTTGCGCTTTCCGGAGCAATACCTGCACCCAAGGGTTCTCGCTGTATGCGCCCTGGAAATGATAATTCTCCAGCCAGGAGCGGCGCCATTGGGCCGGGAACGGCATAGATGCGCTATATTCCTGAATTTTCAAAATAGCTTCGGACAAAGGACGGTCATCATATTCTGCGCCAAGTGCATGCAACAGCGCATAAAATACCGGTTCATTTTTCTGATACTCGGCAGTCAGTACACTCTTTAGCACCGTTTCCGATACAGGTGTTAATGTATCCTCTGCAGCAATCTGGAAATCCGGCGTGATCCCCAACTCTGTAAAATATTCCCGGCAAAGCTGAATACAAAAAGCATCGATGGTAGTGATCTGCGCATTATTCAGCAGCAGGAGCTGGGTATGGATACGCTGATTTTCGGGATGTGCTTTGGCCTCCTCAGTCAATCGCTTGTCAATGCGGTCCCGCATCTCTGCGGCAGCCGCATTGGTAAAAGTAACGATCAATAGTTGATCTGCATCTATGGGGGCAGTCTCATTTAAAAGCATTTGCACAACCCGCTCCACCAAAACGGCAGTTTTTCCGGAGCCGGCAGCGGCCGAAACCAGATTTGTCCCCTGCGCCTTGATCGCCTGTTTTTGCGCATCCGTAAATTTAATTGCCATGTTGATACGCCTCCCTCCAGAGCTCCAAGATTTCCGGGGTTTTCCGTTTGGTTACGGTTTCGTTACTTGCACCCGGCTCCCGATTGCAGACACTGGAAAATTCGCAGTAGTGGCAAGCGTCGGAATCCAGGCCATCTCGCGGGGAAATGCTAATGTTTCCTTGATGCAACTGATTACCGGCTTCGGCAATCAGATGAGAAATATGTGCTTCTAAAAGAGAGAAGTCCTCGGTTCCCAATAAGGCAAACGGTGATTGATATTCTGTGGGGTTGTTGTCTTTGTCAACAGGAGTTTTCATAATACCGCTGGAAAGGCTAGGATTCATTCCTTCCAGAATTTCCCGGCTATTATTCAACAAACCGTTGAGTCTGACACGGCTGGAAGTGGCCAGAGAGCAGTTCTCTCCCGGACGAAGTTCCACGCGCTTCACAGGCTGGTACACAACACCGCCCTCAATAAGAGGCTTGTCCACACCATCAATTCCATTTTTACGCAACGCCAAAAGATAAATCAACATTTGCATATTCAGTCCGTAGAAAACATCGGACAGGGCAAATTCTCTGGTACCGGTTTTATAATCAACAACCCGGAATACCAACTGATTCTGAAATTCCATGGTATCTACCCGGTCCACCAAACCAATGATGGATACACTGCCATCCTGCAGAGAGACCCGCAGTGCCTTGACAGAACAATCCTGATCGAAACCGATCTTCAACTCACAATACGCCGGTGCAAAGGCGCTAATCCGGAATTCATCAGCAATGCGCCCCAAAACTTCCTGAAGCATGGCCTCCATGCTGGCCAATAAATAGCGAAATTGCAGGTCGCTATCTGCCAAATCACCGGCCAGTGTTACTGCATAATCCCGCAGTAACTGTGATACCTCAGCATTCCGTTGCTCCTCAGATAATTCTGCAATTTTTTTATGGTGCCGTCGAATCATACCTTCCAGCACATAATGTGCAGCTGTTCCGCGCTGGAGCTGATCCAACACGGCGGGTCGAATGGAACGTAAGCGCATGCCATAATGACAAAAATATGAAAAGCGGCATCTGTAAAAGGTATCCAACTGGGAGGCACTCATGACAATATTGGTACCAAATAGACGCCGGGCCGTTTCAGCAGAAAGGGCGTGACCACCTGGTTCTGCCAATCTGGCCAGACGGAAATAACGCGCCGGCGCTTCTGCACAATAGTATTGGCGCAAAAGTTCAATTTCTGGCGTCTGCGCGTGCCAGTTCCTGGCCAACATGGATATTCCGGAATCCTGCGTCTCCGGAAGCGTGCAGCCGGTCGCATTATCCACGGAAAGATTCCGCTTTTTTAAATGGGGCACATACTCTAAAATACGATTCAAATACACAGACGGCGCAATGGGATTGCCGTTCAAATCCTCCCTGGGGTATGTAATGGTCAGCGTCCGGAAGCAGGAGAAAAGGGTACGGTATAGCAGAAAGCTTTCCTCCAGAGCAGATTCCAAACGGCAGTCTCGAATTTCCACGCCGGCCTCCTCCAGCAAACGACGCTCAGAAGGATTTAAAAGCCCGGCATTAGGCGCCTGGGGAAAAGCACCTTGCTGAAATCCCAATAAAAAGGTATGGGAAGGACGCCCCGGGCGAATTCTACCTGCGGCACCAGCTACCACACTATCCAGCTTTTGGGGAATGGAGCCGAGAGAAACACATCCAATAACCGACTCCAGCATTTTGCGAAACTGCGTGGCAGAGACATGTTCTTCCGGAAAGGAAACAGCCATTTGATCCAAAAGATTGATTAGGGAATCATAGCTTTGCCGCTGTAAGTTTGCAGTTTCCGCCTCCCCCTGCAATTCAAATGCATCTGCAGATTTCTTGAGATTTTCATCAGCGTGAATCTGCTGTAAATACTGATAAATACCGCCGGCCATCCGCTTTGCATTGCCAGATTGCAGTGCCTCCTGCAAAGCGAACAGAGGTTTGACCACCTGCTCACGCAGCGTATTCAATTGTTCCAACCGTTCCTTGCACACTTCTTGAGACAGATCATTCTGGAACCCATCGGGACGTTTCTCCCAAGGTTGCAACCAACCGGATCCGGTTATATTCCAAACATAGGTGTAATTTTCCAGCTTGGATATCTCTTCTATGCACAAACCAGCCAATCCTGACTTTAATAGGCGCAGAATCGCTTCTGTAGAGAATTTCAGAGCCGCGGTCACTGCCGATTGTACCAACACATATAACGGCAAAGAGGACGCAGGCCTTCTTAAATCCAGAAACAGAGGAATCTTGTATCGCCGAAACAGGATTTGCAATGGGCCGGCATAAACATTCATATCCCGCGCAATGACTACAAAATCACCGTAACGGCCGCCCTCTTCTCGCACCTTTCGATGAATCGCTGCGGCGGTATATTCCACTTCATCGAACACGCTGGCTGTGGATACCAAAGTAATATCTTCAGTTGCTTCTTCAAACACTTCTTCGGATAATCCGGAAAAGCACAACTCTGCCGCAGTTAACGCCGGAGAAGCAAAATATGAAGTAGACAAAATCAGCGGAGTTGCAACAGATACATAATAATCGCCAGCCATTCGGACTAGTTTTTGCGCTGTTTTACGCACATTGACAAAAGGAGAGCGATCTCCCATGCGACCATCCAAACCATCTGCCGGCAAAGCAAAGGTAATGTTTTTGGCCTGTTCGAAAATCCGGTGCATAATTTGCATTTGCTGCCCGGTAAAACCGTCAAATTCATCAAAGAAGACCGTTTTCCCTTGAAACCAATCCTTCTCCCCCAACTGGTCGTACAATTTTGTCAGATCATCAGACAGCGATAAATTGCGCGCTTGCAATAATGCATCATATTCCCCTTGAATCAATGCAAGATCCTGCAATTTCCCTTTTAAAAGCGGATGCTTATCTAATGAACCGGCTATAGTAAGCAACCATTCGGGGGTGACTGCGGCCTGCTGCAGTTCATTCATGGTTTGTAGAATCGTGTGAATAAATTCCGCAGTGTTGCCGCGATGATACACCTGCAATTTCTTGGCCACCCGCGCCAGCACCTGTCCCATGAGAAGGAAACGACCGCATTCATCCAAAGTAATGCCAACAGGCCCACAGGTTTCCCGATTCAAAATGGATGCTAAACGAGTAAAACTAAGCACTTCCACCCGGTCTGTGTATACGCCGCCCATTGCATGCAATAAGCCCCGTTCGCTTTCAAAAGAGCTTTGCTCCGGAACCAGCAGAACAGCCTGCTCGCCAGCCTCCACAGCAGCACAAACGCGCCGGTAAATTTCATTAGATTTTCCACTGTTTGCGCGACCAAAAATCAGTTGTAACATTCTAATCCCCTGAATTTATAAATATTTGTATCCTGTCATTTCCTTTATGGCCATTATACCATGAGCGTAGCGAATGGTATAATAAGCCATCCCGCCGGTCCCCCGGCGTGGGGGCGATTTGTGGGTATAGTGATTGCTTTGCAATCATTATACCATAGAATCATGGGAAAAGAATAGTACATTGAGCAAAATTTATCTTGTTTTGCAAAAATGATACAAATTTATATAACCCATAAAAAGCGCATAAACAGCAACAATAGGACACCGGGAATCCCGGTTATTCCAGCGGTCAACGCAGACCAGGGATTTACGCCGATTTGGACGCCTGTCCAGTTGGATGTTATTTCCACAAGAAAAAGGAAAAAGATTCCAATGACACCCTGCAGAATCAGATTCCGAATCGGTTTTCTTGTTTGAAAAAGAAACACAAGATAGCAAATTCCATAAATACACCCGCCAACCAAAAACAATAATTTTAAAACATCCATACAATCACCTCATGAAACTATATGCTTGTACCAGTCCGATTAGCACTCTGGCAAAAGATTTCATATACTGTAACAACCTCATTGATTTTAGAGGTGAATACGCAAAAGAAGGAGCAAGATCATGCAAGAATATAGAATGTTTCATCCATTCGGTGATGCTTCTGCCACAGAACAGTGGAACAGCTCCAAAATGATGTCGCCATTCCCTGCGGAAACACCCATTGGAATGGCCTACATCCCCTTTCAGCAAGGTATTCAAGGAATGTATAATTCTGAAAAGGGATTGGATACCGGCACCATTTTCCCTGACTTAAATAAACCCTTTTTAGGGAGGAGTCTCAAATGAATGATCGTGCAGCGTTGCTGAGAAAGGTATCAGAAGCGCAGTTCGTCGTCGTGGAGCTGAATCTTTATTTAGATACGCATCCGAAGGATACTGCTGCAAAAAAGAGATATCAGGAAGCAGTTGCGGAATACCGAAAATGGAAAGCCGCGTTTGAAGAAAAGTATGGCCCGTTGATTGCTGATAATTTTGACGGCGGCTATTGGGACTGGACAAATGCTCCCTGGCCTTGGGAATCAGATAAGGAGATGAAATAAATGTGGCAATATGAAAAAAAGCTACAGTATCCAGTAAATATCAAAAATCCCAATCCCGCGCTGGCCAAAATCATCATCACCCAGTATGGTGGTCCGGATGGCGAGTTAGGCGCAAGCTTGCGCTACCTCTCCCAACGGTTCAGCATGCCCTACCCCGAACTGAAAGGTCTCTTGACAGATATCGGAACAGAAGAATTGGGGCATTTGGAAATGATCGGCGCCATTGTCTATCAATTGACCCGAAACCTGTCTATGGAGGAGATCCAGAAGCAAGGATTCTCCGATTACTTTGTGGACCATACCACCGGTATCTATCCTTTGGGAGCATCGGGTACTCCGTTTAGCGCTTCTGTATTAGCAGTAAAGGGAGATCCCATTACGGACTTGCACGAAGATTTGGCAGCTGAGCAAAAAGCACGCACTACCTATGACAATATTCTTCGGTTCTGTGATGACCCAGATGTCAAAGATCCCATTAAATTTTTACGCCAAAGAGAAATCGTTCATTATCAACGTTTTGGCGAAGGGCTTCGCCTTACAACGGACCGGCTCAACAGTAAAAACTTCTATGCCATTAACCCGGCCTTTGATCATTGATACACAAAGAATAACAATCGTCAAGGTAATATTTTCTGGATGCAAACCGCCCACAGATTATGAAAGCTGTGGGCGGTTTCTATGATAAATTTGCCGGGCGCACACATGAAAAGCCGAAGGAGACTTGCATCTCCTTCGGTTTCTTATAAAATGTTTTCATCGAAAAAATCTTAGTTGCGGTTCCGTTTTTCCATAATTATATGCAAATCCTTATCAGCTTTAGCTCCAACTTTAATACAGCAATATAAGCAAAACATAGCAGCAAACAAAACAAGAAAACCAGCCATCATAAACCACTTCACGGCTTGCACCTCCATCATACTTATCCTTTTGAGGATTAATACATTTTATGTAAGTACAAAAGAAATGGCTTGTGATTGCAACCCAAGTTCCTTTCCAAACATGAGTATTACCAAAGCAACAATGATTATACATCAAAATCACTTATTGAGCATACTCCTCATTCTTTTTGCGCATCATCTCTATTCTCTTTATGCTTTATTCTGTATCCGCACCAATCAATCATACCGCCAATCCGTCCACCAAGTGTATGATACACTTGTCGAAGCGATAAGTCTTCATCGTTACGTTTAGATGAGTAATTACCGGGACTCCTTTTAAGTTAGAATGAACACTTCCATAAAATGTAAGATCCAGCTTCTTTCCCGTTTGTTCTGCTATATCAAAAAGGATGCTTAGAAAAGAATAAGTTAATGCTGAACATCCCAGGTTTTTTGAACTAAAATTCAAACCGCATAAACCTATCTTTATCTGTTCCATGTCTATGCCCCCTCTACAAACTTTTTAATCTTCAGATTATATATCAGTAATAATCCAATTATAATTTAGAAAAAACGTTCATCTGCTTGCATTGATGCAGTAAAAAATAAGGAAGTAACCCGCCAAAGAATAAAAACAAACTGTATTAAATCCAATCTTTTCCCAAGACAGATTTTGTTTCATTCCTTTAAATGCAATACGCAAATTTGCTATAAAGAAATACACTTTCGCTAGTCGTACTTTAAAATCGGTTAATCGCCCAGAGCTATGTCGCCCGAAGCTGTACCGATCATTGCCGGAACTGTGAAGATCTGCTGCCGACCAGTTGCCGATCAGCCGCCAGATCAATATTTTCAAATCAAAATTTCCCCATAAAACCAGATTACCTCCCACAGCGTTTCAAGCCTGAGCTTGATTTTACTGTGAGAGGTCTAATTCTTATTGCTAATTTTATTGTTGCTACTGTGTGGATCTGTGTTAATGATGTCAATCTGACCACAGCTGCTCTCAATACCTCATATCACCCGGCAAATCAAAAACCGAAAATTTACTCCTTCATTTGGCCCGCTTTTCTACGCTTTATTCCTGTTTCCGTTCTTCACTTTCTATGCTTCATCTACCTTCTATTTCTTTATTCCTTTTTGGGCGATGATGATAAAGTAAACCACCAATGAATCTGGGTAAGGATTTCTTCTTTATTATTATAGTTCTTCACTTCCGCTTCGAGGCTACTCTCCAACCTATATAATAAAGTAAACCACCAATGAATCCGCCTAATGTGTTATAAAAGAGATCCGATAATTGCCAAGTTCCGAGTCGTAGTAACAACTGTAAAAACTCGATAGTGAAGGAAAATAGGAAGACTATTTTGGTACTTTGGAAAAGCACCTTTCCGAGTTTTATCTCACCTTTTGAGGATTCATTCTCATTATCTTTCTTTCCCCTGCTTAATATTTTATCACGGTATGTCCACAGCAGCAAGATAGTAAATGGAATGAAAAGGGCAAGGTTCTCCAGTACTTCTGTGGTAAATACTACTTCACCGGCAGCATTTAGCTTATGCAATCCCCAGAAGCCAATTACATTTGACAGGGGATTAAGCCACATTGTTCGATTAATTAAAGTTTTACACAATATCATAACAGTGTAAAAACTCAACAAAAACATTTTTCGAAATTTTCTCTCCGTTTTAAACCATCCTACCCACTGAACTACAGCCTCTTTCACGGAATGATAATTCTTCCATACAAACATAAACAGCACTGCTAGCAATAGAGCAAACCCAAATGGCTGGTACAACGATATAAGAACATTGGACAATATCGAATTTAGCATTTCTTTCTATTTTTCTCCTTAACAGTATTACGTTTTGCTCTATTAACGAATAGACTTTTTAATACGTACAACAAATTGATAAACTTTTCTTATCAATGGAGTCTGTCTAATTGAAGTTGTAATACTTGTTCTATAATAGGAAATAATGGCCTTCTTCCTATATATGTCAAAAGCAGCATTTTCTAAAGCATCAAATCCCTGTTCTTTATATATCTTCTGCAACTTATCCCGGTTAATGCTGATCGGAAACTTTTGGATCAGCTGAAGATTATGTGGAGTAATCTTTGAAAATGCTGAATCAAATATATAAATGCGATCAGAAATATCTCCAACAAGCTTCTTGCCTTTTTCACTATTTACGATTATACAAGATACTCCTTTATTTCGATCAATTTTCCCTCCGCCATTAGTCAAATAGCTAGGATGCTCTCTTTCAATTCCCCAGAAATCGCCCAGAGTTATATCTGCGACTCTATCTTCATTGGCAAATATGCAATCGTAGCAACTTTCCCGTAAGATATCTCCCCTAAGAAACAACAAAAAATATGATGAGCCATAGAATTGCATAACTCTCTCTTTTTTATGACCGTCCCTATCGCGATATACTATTTTCGGTGTTTTTCCCCATCCTCTTTTTTTATCTCTAAACGAAATAGTTTCTATAGTACCGTTTAGCTTCTTTTCCATTAAGTCTAGATAATCTTGAAATAGTTTTCTTGAAGGTGTTCCGTGGCAAATAGTTTCGATTGTATACAAATTATCATGTTTATGTCCTAAATAGCTATATAAAGCAGCCACTTGACACGGGGTCCCCGAGAACAGCACTTTTCTATTGTTCATCAAGTCATTTTTTACATCTTTAAATACAGACCTCATCTGACTTTGAACATATTTCGAGTTCTGAATAGTTGCTAACTCTTTCTCATCTTCTGTCCTAATATGAGTAACATACAGCTTATGACTACTATCACGCTTATACGCCGCCCCGTAAACAACACCCATATTCTGATAAAAGTAATGCGCTATTTCCGGAAATATTGCACCTGAAGAAGATGCTCTCAAGTACTGCTCATTTTTTGAAGAAGCGGCATAACACTCTTTTTCCTGCTTATTAGGGCACTGATTTTTTAATGGGCAAACCTTCAGGCATTTTCCGCAATCAATGCATTTATCTTTGTCTATTAATGGATATAAAAATCCCCATTCATCATCTTGCATAGATATTGCGGCTTTAGGACATGCATTACTACATGCTCCACATCCACAACAATCCTTTTTTTCAATATAAAGATTCATTATCAATTTCCCTTCAATGCGTTAACTAAAAACACTTCAGAAAGCTTTCTCAATCTGCTTAGGTCTTGCTCTATATTTTGCAAGTTAATCTCATTAACCAAATCAGGTTTTTCATTTTCTGTTACTAAGACCGATTTTAAATTAAATTTATCGACCAGATCATATATGCGATTATTCTGAGATACCAATGAATCAGATGGGAAGCGTTCAAATATAAAAAATCTTCTTTTAAAAATCAGAGAAAAAATAGATGCATGATATGAATCGGTAAGAACCAATTCTGCCGATTTAATATATGAAACAAACTCTTTGGGGCCAATTCCACTTAATACCTCATCACAGGGGATAGAACTATTTGTCTCGGTCGGAATTAGCAGAACACCATATCCTGTCTTTGCTTTGATTTCTTTCACATATGCGTCGTAATAACGTCTATTTCCCAAAAAATAGCAGAGAATGTATGGCTTATGCGAAATGGTCTCGCTCATTTTTTCCCAAATGCTTTCATCAATAAGAAGAGTCGGATCCAAAACATTTTCAACTTTTTGATCTAATATTTCAGAAAGTTTTTGAGCACACTCTTTCTCCCTAACAGATATAGCATCAAATCCGTGGATAACTTTGCGCAAAAAAGCGCTTTTCTTTTTATCTACCTTATTTAAAGGAATGCTTGGAGCATATGCAATCTTGATTTTATGATCATCAACCCAATCCAGGAAATAGGCCGGATTACATTTCTTGTTTAAACTCCATATCTGATCGCTTCCACAAACAAACACATCATATTTATCGGCTAATTTTTCAAGTTCTTCGCGACCAACCGCTTTACTCGTGGAATGAATATTTTCCTCGACAAATTGTGAGCAGACTCTTTTAGTATTAACAATCAAAGCATCATCTTTCGTGGAATTGAGCCGCTTGATTCTATTTCGAACTTTCTCTACCAAAAGGACAATTTGAGGGGGATACTCAGCATCTCTGGACACACTTTTATACCTAATAAACTCGGGTTCATATCCCAGAATTCGAAAATATGACTGCATCGCATACGCTTGTAAAATTGACCCGTAATTCATGGTATCTGAATACCAAGTCAATACTGCAATTTTCATTTACTTTCCCCCATTACGATGATTTCAAACTTCCCAGTACGTGTTTCACAGTAATAATAGCGATATTAATATAATATATAACTTTCAGTACAGGAACCAAATTATGGTTATAATGTTTTGATACAACATATATTCTTGAATTACTGGTAATCTTTGCGCTCCACAATTTTTTAGACAGAGGTATCCTTCCTGCACTTTTTTTGTGATTGTGAAAAAAAGTAGCAGTTACATCAAGTAGCTCTCTATAGCCTGCCTGTTCTAAATCTTTTGAAAGAAGGTTCTCTTCGCCGTACAAGAATGTACCCTCGTCTAAAAATCCTATATCTTCTAGGGCTTTCCGTTTCAGCATCAGGAAACTCCCCGATACTGCTCCAACATATGCTGTCTTATCTTCATTCAGCACTAGCTTTGACTGATTCCTCTTTTTGCATAACACAAACTGTCTTCTAAATATATCCCACGTGGTTAGGGTGTCCCAATATGTATGTTTGATATCCCACACACCATGTTGAACCATGACCGGAGCTATCACCGCTGCATCTTCGTGCAATAGTAGTTTATTAGCCAATTTGTTCAACAAATCAGGGTCATCAAACAACGTATCCGGATTCATAATCATAACAAATTCAATACCTGTCAAGTTCTCAAATGCATATTTAAAACCCACATTATTACCAGCAGAGTATCCCCTATTCTCACCCGAAGGGATAACATAAACATCCGAGACATTGATATACTGATCCGATAAACGCTGAAAGGAATCATTACTAGAATTATTGTCTACAATAATAATGCTAGCATCAACCCTCAAAGATATCATATTATCAACACACTTCATTGTTTCTACATAATCGTTATAATTTAATACTATCGCTGCAATATTCGAACTCAAATCCATCACCTCTCTATTCTTTTTCTTACCTTCGCTATCATAGAGAATAGGAACTGATCCTTAGTCAATAACAAAAAGCTGAAATACAAGATACAACCGGTTGAAACCATAATTAAAAGGCCTAGCGCTCCGGTTGGTAGGAAAGTCTTGAGTACTATGATTGCAAAAAACATAACCATGCCACCAATGACATATCTAGAATTATCCAGAATTACATTCTTTGCTTGTAAATAGTCTCTCATAAAAAATAATTCCAAACCTGTAACCGTTGTTTCTGCAAAAATCGTTGCGATTGCTGCACCGATAGATGCATATCGGGGAATCAGCAGTAAATTTAAAACCAGATTTACAACTGTACCGCTTATGATACTTGCATTGTAGAATTTTTGTCTCCCTAAAGGAATTAAAATAGAAGCACCTGTGGTACTCGCGATTCCCATTACTAAAATTAGCGGAGCCAAAACTCTTAATACCAAAATACTTGGTTCGTATCCATCGCCCAAAAACCATGGAACAAATTGTGGAGCAATTGCTATCAAACCAAACATCATCGGAAATCCTAAAATCGATACAAACGTAAAACTTCGTCTTATATTTTGATCCACCAATTCCGTTTGCTTATTCTTCAACAGAATTGCCATTCTAGGCATCAACACTGTTCCGAACGAGCTAATAATTGTCAGAACTAACTTAACTATTTTTTCTGCCTGTGAATAATATCCAACATCTGCCTCCGTACAAATCATTCCTATTAAGATTTTATCCAAATATGTATACACTTGGATTGATATAGTAGGTATAAAGAATGCTAAACTCGGCGATAAATGCTGAAAAACATTAATACCATGAAGTGTTGGTTTGTCAATATAGCGTTTCAGATACGGCCACATCGTAAGCTGTCCTAATGCCATGGCACCGGACATGATAAGCGTATATTTCCAGACATCTCCTGGATTCTTTACAAACGCAAACATTAAGATAACGCTTATCATTTTTATCGCAAAGTTACGTACAACCGTTATTCTGAATTCTTCTAATCCCTGAAAAAACCAACTTATATCAAATAATACAGTAATTACATCTAAGGACATAATTAGATACAGATATTTATGTTCTTTGATAAAGAACACACCAAAAATGTATCCTAAAAAAACAATCAAAAAACATATGCATCTTAAGACTATAATTTCTGAAAATAGTTTTGTATTTGCCGCCCGATTGTCTTGATGGTACGCCACTTCTCGGGTTGCATATTTATTTGTTCCCAATGCGGCTATAATTGCTGCTATATGTGCAAATGAATATAAGTAATTATATGTACCTACACCTTCGGCTCCCAGCACTCTAGCTATATAAGGAGTTGTGATAACAGGCAATACAATTACCAATATTTGATATGACACATTAAATAGATAATTGACCCCTAAACTCTTTTTTTTACTCATAAATTCTCCTAATATCATCAAGGTGGGTTAAAGCTATTTTCCCTATTCTTCAAAACATAAAATCGCGCTTATGATAATAATCATCAGGACATATGATTATCATATAAATCGTGTTCCAACAAACTCAGCATTATGCACAGCACAATAGAACATGTAATATGCCAGTACCAGTTCAATAGATTTACTATTATCAAACAGAGATATATAAAATATGGATAGTACTCATAACACAGTTGCTTTCTTGCTTTAAAAGATATGAAAAGATTCTTGATATATAGCCATCCACACCACAACACACCTAATGCACCATAAATGTAAGCGAATCCAAAAATACCGTTATCATTTAATATATATCCCCAAGAGTTATATACATAGTATCCCGCCGCCGTCTCAGCTGCTACACTAGTTTCATGAGGATACCCAAAACCTACAACAGGATTTGTTGCTAGTTTTTCCAAATAATACGTTCTTCCTAACGATCTCAAATCTGTTGATTCACTAAAATCAACCAAACCCTGTAGAAGCAGTTCACCGTATCTTGAAAATAAAAATGTTGTACCAGCAATACCAATAATAATTATCCAGGTTAATTTTCTTGACATCTTTTCTCGTTGCAAGAAAATCATTACTATAAGCACTGCAGCAATACCGATAATTTCTAATCGGGTTTGCATTACAAATACTTCAAAAAAGAGCTGTAGCACTAACACCAAAAATGCCTTAATTCTCTTATTCTTGCTAGTAGCATTAAGAATAGTATTAAAAGCAATAATAATCGTTATTACCGGATACGCGAAATTACTACGAATTCTAAGTCCATTTCTTGTGCGGAACGTGGCGCTCAAAAAGACAATACCCAGATTATATGAAAAATACTGTATAACACACAACAATGTTGTGATTATACCTATAACATATATAAGTTGAAGTAGTCTTTCCTTACTTATTGCTCCTGTATAAAGAAGCAGTCTAAATGACAGATAGATAAGAGGAAGAATAAAGAATGTTCTCTGAACCAAAAAACCTGCCATAAAGCTTTGTCCGAACATTTTAGATGGAACGTATGCTGCCATCAACGCTAAAGGAAAACATAAATAGAGTAATTTTTTTGACCTAAAATAGCGTGAAGGGAATCTAACTCCATATTTACAAATCACATATAAAAAAAAGCAAACAAGCGCCACTAAAACGAAATCGTCATAGTTTATTCTAGCTATGCTTTTAAAAGTCCCCTTATTAATCAGATAGAAGAATTGGTCCGGCAGAAGAAGCATTATGATAACCAATAGATCTATTTTTTTTATTTTCAAAGACATTTACTTCTCTCCAGTCAGCAAGCTTTTATACAAATCCTCCAGTTGCTTCACAGTGTTAACTACTGAAAAACCATTAGCTGTCATTTTTGCATTTTTCATTACTGTTTCTTTTTGATAAGCATCTAGTGTAAGCACTTTTCTGAGAGTTTTAACCAACGCCTCAACCGATACTTCTTCTGTAAGGAAACCATTTTCACCATTTGTAATAATCTCTGATATTCCTCCAACAGGATTGGCGATACTGATCAGACCATATGACATAGCCTCAACTATAGAAATCCCAAATACCTCTTCAACTCTCGATGGATACACAAAAATATTAGCTTTCCCAAGATATTTTCCAACGTCAGTCTGCTGCCCTTCAAACTTTACCCTCTGTTCGAGATTGTTCTTTTCTGTCAGAGTCTCTAACTGTTCTCTAGATACACCATCACCAACAATAGTAATATCAAAATCGAACACATCTTTCAGCTCGGCAGCAGCATTGATCAACAGATCCACACCTTTTCCTTCATATAAACGACCTACGAATAAGATATGCGCACCATTACTATTTGGAGTGTTGTTTTTCCCACCCTCTAGCTTGTCGATGCCGATTCCGTTGTAGATAACACTGCACTTTTTAACATCTAAGTCATAATAAGATTTAAAACTATCAAATCCTGCCTTTGAAACAAACACTAAATGATCCGATTTTTTTAAGCAGGTTTCCAATGCCCATTTTCTTAATTTATTTTTAGGGAAAGAGTAATTCTTATAATAAATTCCTTCATCAAAGCAGGAATGTCTTATCGAAATATATTTCTTTTCCGGATACTTTATTTTCAAAAGAAAATAATATAATTGAAGGAATGGATCGCTGTGGTGTACTACAACTACATCGCAATCGTGCGCAATAGTAATCAATTTTCGAACTTTACCACTAGATAGTCTTTTATTTCCAGGCACAAAGGTAACATTTAATCCAAGCTCCCTCATTTGGTCAAATATAACCCCTTGAGAAAACATGAAAACAAATATGTTATCATTATTCGATATCATCCCTGTATCTCTACAAAGGACCTCAATCCCACCTGCATTTCCTGTAGAAAGCAAATTCAATACTTTCATTCCATCACCTTTTTATAATCTCTTAAACCGAGCCACTTCTGATCTTTATCACTAAGATTTAAAGCAACACCATCTACACTATAACCTTCAGCACTGGCTGAACCTTTATACTCACCAGTCAACTTCGGCCATTCAATTCTGATTTCTGGATCGTTCCATGCCATACCACCTTCATCGTTAGGATAATAGAAGTCATCGCACTTATAACAGAATTCCGCAGTATCAGTAAGAACGAGAAATCCATGAGCGAATCCTCTAGGTATTAGAAACTGCTTTTTGTTTTCTTCAGTAAGCTCGATGCCATACCATTTTCCATAAGTCTCGCTGCCACTTCTTAGATCAACAGCGACATCAAATACAGAACCTTTGATAACTCTTACGAGTTTTGTCTAATGTATATGTAGGTGTTCCAATCTGATCGTTTACTACTTTTAACTCATCATGAGTCTTACCTATATTGATCATGGTCTTGATGAAGTTTTTACTATTCAGCCTGAAAACCTATGCGATACGAACAATGAAATACTTTTCTAAAGTATTAGAAACCGCAAGCTCACCTTCCGGTTTGGTCTGACCGTAAACATTCAAAGGCTTGTAGTCCTTGCAGTCCGATTGTCAAGGTTCTGTACCCTGACCATCAAAGACATAGTCCGTGGAGAGATACAGCATCTTGCAGTTTAGCTTTTTGCAGACATCTGCAATGTTCTGTGTGCCTCCTGCATTAACTCTTCTAACAGCCTCAACCTTGTCATCATCTTCAGCCATATCTACAGCAGTCCAAGCAGAACAATGTACGACAGCATCAGGCTTGATCTCAGAAATAACCTTCTCGCCCACTGCTTTATCGGTAATATCAAGGCCAACATAAGGTATACTTTTCACAGCAGATCCATCAGCAATTCCTGCATATGCAGGAACAATATCAGAACCAACACCTTCATGACCACGCTTATTCAATTCATTCATGACGTCATGACCAAACTAGCCATGTCATATTTCTCAAACAGACTGGCTACAAGCTCTCTATCGCAAATGTCTCCCTGAACAAAAACGTGGCGAGGATCACCTTCTACTCCCTTCAGTTTTTCAAGGTTACCTGCATAGGTCAATTTATCAAGGTTAACGAGGAGAATATCCTCGTACTTTTTCAACATGTAATAAACAAAATTTGAACCAATAAATCCGGCGCAGCCGGTAATTAAATATTTTTTCAATGTTCTGCCCTCTTGTAACAATTAATACAGATGTTCTAAGTACTTTCCATCCAGAACATCTTTCAGATACTGGCCATACTGATTCTCTTTGAGAATCTCATAGACTTCAAGACCTGCCTCGCTGCTAATCCAACCATTCAAATATGCAATCTCCTCAAGTCAGGCAATCTTACAATGCTGATGTGTCTCTACAGTCTTCACAAAATTGGTCGCATCAACAAGACTCTCATGTGTTCCGGTATCAAGCCAGGTAAAGCCCTGACCGAGAAATTCAACGTTAAGAGTTCCATATTGTCATAGAAATACAGACCAGTTACACAATAATTGCTCTTTGGTTTTGCAGGCTTTTCTTCTATAGAAATAGCCTTTCCGTCTTTATCGAACTCAACGATACCGAATCTCTCTGAATCATCTACATAATAGCCGATACCGTAGCACCCTTTCCACTCTCAACAGCTGCACGAAGTCCTTTCTTCAAACCATGGCCTGCAAAGATATTATCTTCAAGCACCATAGCCACAGTGTCATCACCAATAAAATCTGCTCCAATGATAAAAGCCTGTGCCAATCCATCCGGTGAAGGCTGAACTGCATACTGAAGGTTCACACCAAACTGATAGCCATCTCCCAGAAGATCCTGGAATCTTGGAGTGTCCTGGGGAGTAGAAATTATCAGGATGTCTCTAATTCCAGCGTTCATCAGAACAGACATTGGATAATAAATCATCGGCTTATCATAAATCGGAAGTAACTGTTTAGACGTAATTTTAGTTAATGGATAAAGCCTAGTTCCAGATCCGCCAGCAAGAATAATTCCTTTCATCATTTTCTTTCCCCTAAATCTATGCAATAAACATCATGACCAGAATTGCGTTTATTCTCGGGTGGAAGTTGCATATAATTCTTATAAAGTCGTTTAAGATTTTCTTCCCAATTTCTAGGAGCATTAACTAAAATACTCTCAAATGGAATCTCTATTAAGCTATCAAAGTCCTTTACTTCAAAATACAACCGATTGGTTTCATAATTGCTTGAGAACATACTAGCAACATATTCCCAATTTGTATTATTTCGGACAACTAAATGCTGCTGCAGTCCAATCAATAGTTTTTTAGGTAATATACTAATTAGTGCCGCCACAACATTTATCAGCTTCTTCCCACCTTCGCGATGCATATGACAATTCTCTTTCTGCCATACTGCAAAAGTAATCATACGAGCAATTGTACGTCTAAACTGTGTCATTCCATCGCCGGGTTTCGGGATGTGGTCCAACGGAAAAATATCAATAAAAATACCACTCAGAGCCTTGCAATCTTTCCGATAGCCTTCAATAAACGTTGTCCCATCTTTGATAAGTTTGGCGTATGGCTGATAATAATGTTCATCTGTACGATGCTCCTGAACATGACATCCAGGAATTGGGTGTTCTTGAAGCATCGAAATCAATTTCTCATAATCTTCTCTAACTAGAGCGATATCAACATCATCATCCCACGGAATAAAACCTTTATGACGGATAGCACCAAGCAAGGAACCACATAAGACAGTGTATCTAATGTCTTGTGTTTTACAAAAATGATGCAATTCTCTGAGCATATCTAACTGAATTTTATGAATCTCATTTAATGTATCTTGTTGCATTATCTAATCCAACCTTTCACTTTCCGCTTTAATTGCCCTGGAAGCATAGATGACAGCATCTGTTTCATCCGATTAGGCTTTCCTAGCAATTTTTCAACCAAATCCCCAAACTCTATGTTCTTAACATCTTGAAAAAAAGCTTCACGAACAGAATGCTTTTTGCTTGGCTTTATGAGTTGCTCATTATGACTAAGCAATACATCTAATGGAGTTTCAAAAACTAACAGTCCTTTGGCCTGTTCAAGCATCCTATTTCCTTTTTCTGTATTTACCATAATGCAAGAGACACCTGTATAGTCAACCATATCAGATCTTAATGATTGGATATGCCAGTAGTCACCTATTGTTATATCAGCTGGTCGATCTGGATTTGCAAAGGGACAGCAATAGCAACTCTCCCGGTAAAACACACCCTTGTGAAATGCACGTAAGTAAGGATCTTCTTCGCTACTTCGAATCAGCTCTTTTCCGTTTTCAAGTGTTAACTTCAGATTTCTAGAATGAACTTCTCCATACAAATCCGGCTTTTTGGTTCTGAACTGCACCTGAACAATATTACTTCCCAACGAATGACTCATATCACATAGATATTTATCTAATATCGATTGACCTCCAACACCATGGCAAACCAAATCAGCTGTAAACAAATGATTATAAGACTTTCCCAGGTAACTATTTAATGCTGCCACCTGACATGGAGTTCCGGTAAAAAAAACAGTAATGTTTTCATCCAATGCTTTTTTCACATCAGAAAAAATAGTACTTGTATCGCTTTGCACATATTTCGACTTTTTAAATTGCGATCTTTGTGACGCAGGAAGTAATTTGTGTGAAACACTACATTTACTACTCCATGCTGCCCCAGCGATCATAATTCCTGGATAGATCTCTTCCAATCCTTCTGAAATACCTTCAAATGCACCACCGCTTGCACTATCTAAACGGGCGTCCTCACTTTTTAGAACAGCTGCATACGCTTTTCTTGGTAAACTCAGAATTGTTCGCGGCGAGGGTAGTCTCATCGGGCACACCGTTCTGCAAAGGCCACACGATACACATCTTTCGTTATCTATAGTCGGATACCGAGCACCATCTTCCTTTTCTTCCATACGAATCGCCGAACGAGAGCAAATTTGCATACACGCAGTGCATCCACAACAAAGATGTGTTTGACTATTATCTAAATATGTAACGTTATTTTTTTCCAAAGTTTTCATCTTTATCACGAATTTCCTGTAACACTTCCGTTAAAAGAGTAGATGATGTTCCTGCTGTGTGAGGAAGAAACACAAAATCTACACCAGTATCTTTAAACTCTTCTATGTATTTATTATACATATCCGAATTTTTCCAGTCGTCTCCATGGAAAAGAGCATTATAGTGAAGATTTTTCCAAGCTTCAAATTTATCCATAGAGAGCTGCGGAACAACTTCATCAACGTAACGAATTGCTTCGACAATTGCTTTTCGTTCTTCAAATGGAACAACAGGGTGTTTATGCTTATATGTTGCTACCAATTCATCTGTACTAACGCCTACAATTAAGTAATCACACTGTTCTTTTGCACGCCGTAAAATATTTAAATGCCCGATATGAAATAAATCAAAAACGCCTGTAGTATATCCAATTTTATACTTCTTCTGCATAGCTTATGGCTCTCCTTTGTTTTATCCTTTCATCTGTGCAGCAATATCAGCATCAACAATCTCTTCACCGGTCTTGCCGACCAGCTGTGCTTTACTTGCCTCACTCAAACCATTATTGACAACAGCACACATATCACAGGTGCTGCATTTATCTAACTCTTCTTTGGTGACCTTACCGTCACGCAGATCACGAACGATCTTGTTCTCATACATGCTGTACTTCATACCGAGCAAGCTCTTTACCTTGTGAATAACAACCCAAGTAGCTGGCTTCCAAATGTACTTATGCATTGCAGGAGAAACGGATCCAATCATCCAGCAGTCACGATCACAATGACGAACCTTCTTGCGAACAGCTTCTGCCTCAGGACTGTTCCAAAGCTCATCCCAGGACTGCGTATTCAGGTTACCCATAACTTCCTTATCCTTCGTTCCATTACAAGGCATTACATCACCGTAAGGATCGATGAAGAATGTATCAAAGCTCATGTCACAAGGAAGCAGTCTCTTCTGTCCATAGATGTAGTTAATCAAACCGTGGTTGAAGTACGCACGGAACCACTTCTTTGGACTGTTAGATTTCAGCAGCTCGTTAACCAGGTTCTCAAAATTCTTAGCAACCATCGGACGATCGTGAATGATGTTCTTAGCCTCTACGAAGTAGAAGGAGTTATGGAGAGACGCTGTTGCAAACTCCATACCCATTTCATCAGAAATCTTGTAGAGAGGCACAAGATCAGGAGCGTTCTTGTCCTGGACAGTCATACCGAATCCAACGTCCTTCATGCCCATCTCACGGAGCTTCTTCAGAGTCTGGTATCCACGCTGATAACCGTTCTGCAAACCACGGATGTCATTGTTGGTCTGCTCAAGTCCCTCGATGGAAATACGAATACCGATATTCGGGAACTCTTTAGCAAGATCGATGATACGATCTGTGAAGAAACCGTTCGTAGAAATAACGACACGATCAGACTTCTTGTAGAGTTCACGTACAATATCCTTCAAATCGGTACGAATGAAAGGCTCACCACCCGTAATGTTAGTGAAGTACATCTTCGGCAGCTTCTTGATTGTCTCAATGCTAATCTCTTCTTCCGGCTTGGAAGGAGCTTTATATCTATTACACATAGAACAACGAGCATTGCAGCGATAAGTAACAATGACTGTACCGTTTAACTTCTTCTCGCCTTCGTTCTTTTTAGCCATTTTCTTTTCTCCTTTAACAGCAGCTGTTTCTGTTGATTTTTCCTTTCCTCTATAAATCTCCATCAGCTTTTCGCCATACTCTTCAATATCATCAAAGCTGATATCTCTGCAGTTCTGGCTATACTGATCGGTTAATTCTTTGTCTGCCCAAAGCTTCTGGATCTTAGCCTTCAGTTCTGCCGCATTGCCGCTTTCGAACAGTTCACCAGTCATACCGACTTCAATGAGCTCTGGAATGCCACCGATGTTTGCTCCAAGCACAGGAGTTCCGTACATCTGACTCTCCATTACAGAGAATGGACAGTTTTCATACCATTCAGATGGATAGATAGAGAATCGTGCCTCTCTGATAAGCTGCTCTAAAGCAGCACCGGTCTGGAAACCAACATTTTTGATATTTTCTATTCCATTAATCTCATTCTCTAAAGGACCTGTGCCGGCAAAGATAAACTGCACATCCGGCAGTTCTTTACAGACTTTAATAAGCGTTCCGATACCCTTTTCGGTACTGAACCGTCCAAAATAGAGGACATAGTCCTTCTTCTCAGTATCTTTCCACTCGACCTTGTCCACGAAGTTGTGGAGAGCGATAGTCTTTTTAGCAAACAGAGTATTGCTGTCCATCTTCGTCTTTAAAAACTCTGAGCAGCAGATCATTCTGTCGATGTATTTATAAGCACCATTCATCTTCCAGAACATAGCTTCAGCGGTACCTACAGCACTCTTCGCTGTGCTACCGTGGATACACTTACCCTTTGTACAATTGATGAAATGACCACCCAGACACTTCTCACAGTTTTCTCCGGTGTTCGGGTTATTGCACATGTGATTCGGACATACCAGCTGATAATCATGTGCCGTGAAAATGATTCTGCACTTATTGCCCTCTTTTCTCCATTTCTGGATTTCCAGAATGATAGAAGGAGTCAGCTGATAATTAAAGTTGTTGATATGTAAAATCTGCGGTTTAAAGTCATCCAGCACCTTTCTAATCTGTAAACGTGCTTCTTTACTGTAAATAGTCTTAATCGGATATGTCAACTTAGCGAGTTTGCTACCACCATGAAAGTCCATGTCTGATGTATAGGCATCGACAGCATTACCAACGCAACGACCTTCATGCTCCATTCCGAAATACTGAATCTCATGTCCTTTACTCTTCAGATAATCTCCAAGTTTGAAAATATATGTCTCTGATCCACCATTCGGATACAGGAATTTATTGATCATTAAAACTCGCATAATCTCTTACCCTCTGCACTCTGATGATTTTTCTCTATACAACTCAATCGTCTTATCAACCACATCGTCCCAATCATATTTCTTACAAATGAACTCAGTGGCAGTTGCTTTATATTTCTTAACCAGCTGCTCATCATCACAGAGCATCTGGAGTTTCTCTCTCAAATCCTCAACATCACTCTTCTTAAAGGTAACCGCCTTATCTTCAACAACCTCGGCACACTCGGCGATATCACTGACGAAACAGCAGTTTCCATAACTCATAGCTTCCAAAAGACTCAGAGGCATTCCTTCCAGATCGCTTGGCAGGACATACACATAAGCGTTGCTGTACAGTTCTTCAAGCAGCCTTCCCTGAACAAATCCTGTAAAGAGGATTCTTTCATTTCCGTCAGCCAGTTTCTTTAGCCTTTCCATATAGTCATCCGTATCGGAGGCGCCGCCGGCGATAACTAGTTTCTTGTTGGTATTAACGCTCTTAAAAGCCTCAATCAGATAATGCTCTCCCTTTTCTGGAACTAATCGTCCCAGGTAAAGGATATAGCCATCCTTATCTAAACCATATTTCTCTTTGATTTGCTCTGGCTCATATATCTCCGGTCTGTTTACCCCATTTGGAATGAACACCGTTTTTCTGCCGTATGCTTCCTGAAAATAATCCTGTACCCCTTTACTGAGGACAATGATTTCATCGGCATACTTGACCGCTATTTTTTCGCCAAACTTTATGTACTTGGAGCCAAAACCGTTTTTCCATTTTTCACGCTGCCAATCCAGTCCATGTATCGTAGCTACACATCGCTTGCCAAACAGTTTTGGAAGCCAAAGCATAGCGCAAGGTCCTTCTGCGTGGAAATGGACAACATCGTATTTTCCGAAAGCAGCCCTAAAAGCAGCAAATACTGACGAGGTCATTGCAGCAAGCCCTTTTCGATTTATTGTTATAACGGATATCAGTCGAACGCCTTTATACTCTTTGAGATCTTTACCATCAAACTCTTTTCCGCTGACATGGTGTCCGCTGCGATTAAAGCAAGTCACTTTGTGCCCTAACTGCACCATCCGTGTGCTAAGTTCCTCTACAACAATCTCGACTCCCCCTTCTCGAGACGGGATGCGTTTGTGTCCTAACATAGCCACATTCAAAGGTCTTTCATCCATATACCTCTTCACTCCATACCCCATAGTAAAATTTCATACTTCTTTGCAAATATTGTTAGTATGTTCACAGTGGCAAATATTTCATAATTTATTTATCAGCTCATTCCACATTGCCACTCAAAACGCCCACCAAAATTCCTCATAACTTATTAAATAGTTAAGTCCATTTTTGACCTTTGAGTAAATTAGCTTTAAAGCACGACAACAAGCCTACCCCCAACCGCATCTGCGTTCGGATGTAGACTTGCTCCATCCCTCCTTATTCTGATTTTTGATGCTCTGTAAGATTGGGTCAAATAGAGCAGCCAAGAAGCCATTATTCCGGTTCTTCTTTTGGTGTCTATATGTCCTCGTCTGCATAAAAATCAGGAAAGAGATAGGAATCAAGCCACCAAAAGTCGTGATTTACCGGGCTTTTTCTCGGTTATCCCTATTATATCTCCATCACCTGTGCCTGCAACGGCAATCTAAATTAATTTATCTATTTTGTACTCTTTCCTGACGCAAATCAGGAACTTTATAAATCAGAAGCTAAAAATGAAAATGTATTACATGGAGCCTTCTTTTTTAAACACCACCATAACTGTTTTAAACAGGATCTTAATGTCAAGTCCAATATTCCATTCACTGATATACTGCAAGTCCAGTTTCACAACTTCTTCAAAATCAGTGATATTGCTGCGTCCGCTAACCTGCCACATACCGGTAATACCGGGTTTCATAGCCAGTCTGGCCCGGTGATGGAAAGAATACTTTTCCCATTCATCCATTGTAGGAGGACGTGTACCTACCAGGCTCATATTCCCTTTCAAGACATTAAAGAACTGGGGGAATTCGTCAATACTTAGGGTACGTAACCAACCACCAACGCCTTTTTTGACCTTGCCGTTTTCCAGGCGTCTGCACCCGATAATACGATTATCAAATTCCACCTTAAACATCATGCCGTCCTTTACGCGGTTCTCAGCCATCAGTTCTTTTTTTCGTTCTTCCGCATCTAAATACATAGTACGAAATTTATAAATCTTAAAAGGCTTTCCGTTTTTGCCAACACGAATCTGTGAAAAAAACAGAGGCCCGGGAGACTGAATCAAGATAAAAGGAGCGACAAAAACAGTTAGTATGCCAGTCATAATACAGCCGACTAAACCACCCAAAATATCCATGAGCCGCTTTACAAACAGACTACCGGGGGTAGCATACCGAATATTGGAAGTCAAAACTGTAAAATTACCTAAACGCTCCACGATTTGACCTTTTTCAGCAAGCGCGAAAGAATCAGCCAGTTTAATATGTACAGTAACACCCATGATCTTGAGATGCTCTATTAAAATTGAAGGGTAGGCTACATCATCCGGCAAACAAATCAATACCTCATCCACCCATTCATGGCAAACAAAAGTATCAATATTCTCGCCACAAGCCACAACGGGCAAATTCCGAACAGTTTCACCGACTCGATCCTGATCAAGTAAAGCGACACCGGCCAAGCGGAAGGTAGCAAAATTCCGATCTTCCACATTATCGATGACCTGTTCGGCAATATCAGCATTCGTAACGATCAGTAAGGAGCGGGTATCACTATTTAAATTCTTTTTCTTTAGCAGCAGTTTCCAAAGAAATCGGCAAATATAACTCAATATAAAGAAAAAAGCCCCAGTTAAACAAATAGCAATCCTCGAGTACACTTCTCCTTCGTGGATTGCAAAATTATAAAAGCTCACAAGCACAATCAATAAGAAGGTCTGCTTCAACAACTGAACAAAATCTTTATAAAGACCACGCTTCAAAATATGCTTAAAAGCATCTGTAAAAAACAAGATAACTAAATTGATTAAAAAGAGAACTACAGATAAGTTACGGTATTCAGACATTAAATAAGGATTTTCAAAACCGTGGCGTAACATATAGGCGATACAAAACGCAATTTGGAGACATAAATTATCCAAAAGGAAAAAATCGATGTGTTTCATCCATCCATGCAGACCTTTTCGATACATATCCTTCCCTCATTTCTAAGAATCTTGATAAATCACATACAAAAGAAGACAATCTTTTTAGGGATAACGTAATAAAGCAGCAGAGCCAGAGTATACCAACTATAATTTTCCTTATATTCTACAACATAACAAAAAATTAGTCAATACAATTTCAAACATCTTCAAAACAAAAATGCGCTTAATTTAGAGTAAAATTATTGTTGTTATTCACTAGCTTCACAACCAAATACTGCCTTTTTCAATAATAGTCATTCCGGCAACACACCTGTACGCGATATTTAAAACGTACTTTCATGGCAATTAGCAACACTAAAATAACAAGAGTTAATAACCTGTAAATCGTCATCTCATGGCTCATCTACAAAAACGCGTTTTATTGCATCCAGATAACCATATCCATAAATATTATCAGGCTCAAGATAACTGGTCTCAGTCCATTCATTCCAACTATTAATAGTCACCAAAGGTTGCAGGACTGGATGGGCTTCCAAATAAGCTTTTGCCATACGAAGTCCCTTTTCAAAATTTTCCGGAGAATTGTTCTTGCAAATATAATTCTGGTAATTATGAAAACGAGGGTTATTATCCCAGCCAATTGAAACATGGGGATAATATGGAACACTGTATTCTCTGTCAATTCGGATCCACTCTTGTTCTACATCGGCTAATATCTCCAAATAGTCTCGATTCATATTACAAAAATGGACAAACTGATAGTGCGTAATACTGTTAAAACGCAGAAAGTTGACAAAATCCTTAGTACTGCCTGTGCGATTGCCGTCAAAGCCACTAAAATTCAGGCAATTTTCATGCCACACCGTCATTTGTAATTCTAAATCAGGAAATCCGGCTGCAATCGTTCTAGCACGGAAATCTTCCAACGCCTCCAGAGTCTCCGCCAAGCCTCCTAACCCCTGTATCAAATTATTAATATCATAAATCATGAATACAGGTTTTCCGGCGATTTTATAATAGTTTGCCTGGGAAAAATAACAACGAATGATTCGGTTCGTAATCACGTCAAACTGTGCTCTGTCAACCTTACCATCCCAAACAACCGTCTCAGGATCATCAGACAGACGGATATCCCAATACTGATTTGCATTATGATTCGCCCACATCAAATAGAAGCGCATATCCTGGCAATTCGAAGCCTTCAAAAATCCATCGTTCAAACAATTCTCCTGAAAAGGGCGGTGATCATACCAATACCAATCATAAATAAAAACATTCACACCATAATGGGTGGCCACCCGAATCTGTCGCTCCATTTCTTTGGGATCCGCCTCGTCTACATATCCCCATAAAGGTTTCCGATTCCAAAAATATTCCGATGATTTCGGATGTGAATTCTTAACAGTTTGCCACTCACCCATTTTTTCGGGCCAAAAGATATGATTTCTGGAATCCTGTCCGGAATAAGCAGGCCAAATATATGCTGCAACATCATATTTTTGATTCATTTGGCTACCCCATTTCTAAGAATCTTGAGGAATCACATATAAAAAGATGTTCACTTTTTACTGATAACGCAATAAAGCAGCAGAGACAGAGTATACCAACTATAATTTTCCCTTATATTCTACAACATAACAAAAAATTAGTCAATATAATTCAAGCATCTTCAAAGTAAAAATGCGCTTAATTTGGAGTAGTATTATTGTTATTATTCACTAGCTTCGCAACCAAATACTGCCTTTTTCAACAATTTTTTTTAATAATAGTCATTCCGGCAACACACCTGTACGCGATATTTAAAACGCACTTTCATGGCAATTAGCAACACTAAAATAACAAGAGTTAATAACCTGTAAATCGTCATCTCATGGCTCATCTACAAAAACGCGTTTTATTGCATCCAGATAACCATATCCATAAATATTATCAGGCTCAAGATAACTGGTCTCAGTCCATTCATTCCAACTATTAATAGTCACCAAAGGTTGCAGGACTGGATGGGCTTCCAAATAAGCTTTTGCCATACGAAGTCCCTTTTCAAAATTTTCCGGAGAATTGTTCTTGCAAATATAATTCTGGTAATTATGAAAACGAGGGTTATTATCCCAGCCAATTGAAACATGGGGATAATATGGAACACTGTATTCTCTGTCAGTTCAGATCCACTTTTGTTCTACATCGGCTAATATCTCCAAATAGTCTCGATTCATATTACAAATCCGAAAACTCCTTAAGAAAGAAATCCGTAAATTCCAATGATTGTAAGACTATCGGTACTTATGATCTGTAAAGCCAAACTTCAGATCTGAAATATATGTACATCCAACGCTGTTTTTTAATATTTCAAATAAATCTTTCTTCATTTAAACCTCCATTGTAATGACCCGGCTTTCTCTGAATACAACATAATTGTAATTATGTTGTATTCATTAAAAATCGTCTTCACCAACAAGGCGATAATCAAAAAAAAGCACAGCCTTTTCGATCTCGTAACTTTTGAATCTACGAAAAGGCTTAATTGTTGTACTTATTTTACAAATTCTAACTCAAATCACTTTTTTTCTTTCTTAAAATGATTGACTGTTCCAGAAATTTATGATATACTACAATAAATAGATGATATGTATTATGTTTATTTGTATCTGTTTTTAAAAACATAATTACAATTATGTTGTAGCCGCCTGTCATTTGGCGGCTTTAAATTATTAACTGCATCTTTTCCATACGGCGGCGGTGCTCATCGGCAGTGGTAATAATATAAATGCGCGTGGTATTGATACTGCTGTGACCGAGAATATCTGCGAGTTTGGCGATGTCCTTCTCAATACTGTAAAAGGTACGGGCGAACAGGTGACGAAGATTGTGCGGAAACACCTTGTTGGGGTTTACCTCTGCCTGCTTACAGAGATTTTTCATCTCTCGCCAAATGTTCGTGCGATTTACTGGCTTTCCATTACGAGTTATAAATATCGCTCCCGATGTTATTTTCTGCTCTGCTGCATAGCGTAGCAGTTTTTGTCTCAGTTTTTTGACAATAAACACCGTTCTTGTTTTGCCCTTGAGTGAAACAACCGCTTGCCCGCACTTTACTGCTTCGACCGTAATAAATTGAAGTTCACTTACCCGGATACCTGTGCTGCAAATGGTTTGCATCAGAAGATTTAAGCGCTCATTGTTTTTTTGTTTTGCGGCGTTTATAAGGCGTATATACTCTGCCTTAGTCAGTTCCTTTTCTTCCGGACAGTATATCTGACGTTGGAGTTTAATAGACTTTACTTTTAAGTCCGCCCAATCGAGAAAGACAAACAGACTGTTCAGTGAAGCAAGCTTTGAATTGATGCTTCTCACGGCGTAGTCTTCGGCAATGAGCTTATCCTTGTAACTGACAACAGTTTCCTTTGTAACACCGGCATCGCCGAGATATTTCATAAATGCCGATACATCTCGAATATACTTTTCTATGGTGTTTTTGCTCTTTTCTTCGAATTTCAGCCAAGTGTAAAAGTTTTGAATTTTGCTTTGTGTTAAGACTCTTTCCATTGTATTTACCTCCGGGTAATTTTTCTCTTATATTTTACCCGAAAAGGAAAAGTATGATTTAGAAATTATCAGTATAATTTTATGTAGAAAACATCATCAATTTCTTCTATTTTCGTTTATAAATCCTCCGTTTGTGTTTTAGTTTGACTGGTAGGTCTTTACTATTCTAACACATACAGAGGATTTTGCTCATCGGTTAACCTCTTTTGAGCCACGCGACTATCGCGTGGTTTTCGTTATACAAAAAACCCGCTCTAGGCCAAGCCTAAAGCGGGTTTTTGGTGGAGAATGCTGGACTCGAACCAGTGACCTCCTGCGTGTGAAGCAGGCGCTCTAACCAGCTGAGCTAATCCTCCACAACAGAAAGTATTATAGCATGGGTAGATGAAATTGTCAAGCACTATTGTGAGAAATTTCAATTAGTTTTTTTCGTATTATGAACCAGCTTCGATGCAGAAGGATATTGCGGCATGTATGTAGATACGATTTCGGACAACAGAGCCCGAATGTCAACATAATCATCCATCATTACCTGATATAGATGATCCAGCTGTTCATAAAAAACGGATTCATTAAATTCGATGGGTTTTCCGATATGGATCAATTTATTCTCTGTTTCTAAAAGACCTTCTTCTTCCATCAGCATTTCTTCATAAAGTTTTTCACCGGGTCGTAAACCGGTAAACACAATGGGCATATCCACATCCGGTGTAAAGCCGGACAACCGAATTAAATTTTTGGCTAAATCTAGTATTTTGACCGGTTTTCCCATATCCAAAACGAAGATCTCTCCTCCTTTTGCATAGGCGCCAGCTTGCAGAACCAGAGAAACAGCTTCAGGGATGGTCATAAAATACCGAATAATATCCGGATGGGTTACAGTAACCGGACCGCCGCTGGCAATTTGCTGCTTAAATAGCGGAAGCACACTGCCACTGGAGCCTAGCACATTACCGAAGCGAACTGCAACGAAATCGCAGGAAGAACGACGGTCATAAGACTGAATAATCATTTCACAGATCCGCTTGGTGCATCCCATAACATTGACAGGGTTCACAGCTTTATCAGAAGAAATCAAAACAAAGCGTTTTGTCCCATACTGATCTGCGGCTGCACAGGTTTTCAAGGTACCAAATACATTATTCTTGACCGCCTCATTGGGACTGTCCTCCATGAGAGGCACATGCTTATGGGCGGCAGCATGATAAACAATTTCGGGACGGTACTTGGCAAAAATCTGATTCATGCGTTTGCTGTCCCGAACCGAAGCAATTAAAGTAACCATCTCCACTTCCGGATAATTCCTCTGAAGTTCCATTTGAATGGAATAAGCGTTATTCTCATAAATATCCAAAATGATGAGCAGTTTCGGCGCAGCTTTTGCAATCTGCCGGCACAGCTCGGAACCAATGGAACCGCCGCCGCCAGTCACCATCACAACTTTACCGGAAATGTAACCGATAATACTATCCAGATCTACCTTAATGGATTCACGAGAAAGCAAATCATCAATTTCAACAGAACGAACAGCAGTCATATTGACTTCACCGTTCAACAGTTGATAAATATCAGGCAGGGTTTTCAACTGACAATTGGTATCACGGCAGATAGAAAGAATTTTTGCCTTTTCCTCATTGGAGATGGATGGAATAGCAAAAATGATTTCATCCACTTGGAATTTTTCTACAGCCTTAGGAATAGAATACCGGTCTCCGTAAATCCGGACACCGTGAATCATCTTGCCAATCTTTTCAGGATCATCGTCAATCACGCAGACAGGTCTGCTGTCCGTCAATCCCATACTGTTGTTAATATCCTGGATCAAGGCACTGCCGGCATATCCGGCTCCGATAATCATCACTCGGACGGCATTGGAATGCGCCCGACGCCACATAAAATTCCTGGATTTAAAGCTGCGAAGGGTGCGATACGAAAATCGGGATAACAAAGTGAAAAGCAACAATAATGACAGAAAGATGAAATAGGAACCCCTGGGAATCTCACGATTGAAGGCTTGACTGGTTACAAAAAAAAGAACAGAGACGGCAATCGCTGCTAAAACAATCTGAACAGCTTCCCGAGTGCCAGCATAGATCCAAAGGCTGTTATACAAACCAAGCAGTGCATACACCAAAAGCGTAAGAATGGAAAGGGCAGGAATAAAAGAGATAAAATTTTCCACCATTCCCACTTGCATCATATCCGAAAGACTACAGTTATAACGAAAGAAAACGGATAAAAAGGAAGCAATATTTACAATAACTGCATCGCAAACAGCCAAAAATATCACACGAAGCAGTTTCGCAGTACTGACAGATCCTTTGTGATTCTCCGGCACATCTAACACTCCAAACAATCGTAAACTCTCACCAATTAAACTAGCTTAATGAAACTAACATTATAATAATACAAATGTCGTAAAAAGTCAACAACAGCACAAAAAGTATTATGTTGGAAATCAAAAGGGTGATGTCTATTCAGCGCTCAGTAAAGGGAGTACAAAACGGTTGCGAAAAAACTGAATAAACGGGCCCAAACCCAAAGCGCACAATAAAGTCCCCAAACCAATTAAGCCGCCGCAAAGCAAGGAAACCAACACGCAAAAACCGTCCGTCAGCATTCGGCAAGGAAAATACGGGAGAGAAAAGCGCTGTTCCAAATATATAGCCAAAAAATCATAAGGAGCAACACCGCATTCCGGCCCCATATACATTGCAACACCCAAGCTTGTCAATATTACGCTGAAAAGCACCAGAACCAAACGAACAGGAAAGCCCGTGGGTACACCGAAGCAAGTTTCAATAACCTTGCTGAAAAAGGTCACCAAATACCCAGTCAAAAACGCATTGATCACCGTTCCGTATCCAATGGTATTTCTTTTTTTCCAGATTTGAAAGCATAGCAGCAGCAGATTCAAAATCACCATAAATAAGGAATAGGAAAGAAAAGGGATCAAGACAGCCACAGACATACCCATACCGTTATAAGGATCTACACCCATAGCGGCAATCGAAAAGACAGCAATGCCCAGAGACATCACCACTTCCCCAATAGAGCAAATTACCAGGCGGCGTTTGCCCAGAGCATGAAAATATCGAATGAAAAATCTCACGATAACACCTCTAGAATCATAAGACTCTGGCCAGACGGCATAAAGCCTCAGGCAATCGCTCTACGGAAATATTGGAATAATTCATCACAAAGATATGTGCAGGTGCGGCAGAAGGATCCGCATAATAATGGGAAAGCGGGAAGATCCGGATCCCCTGAGCTTCCGCCGCAGCAACCACCGAAAGATCATCCCGATCGGTAGCAAATTCTACCAGAAAATGCATTCCGGCCTTATCGGGACGAATCAGCATTCGATCTGCCAAGGGGCTTTCCCGCATAGCAGCAAATACCCGATTTCGCTTCTCCCTATAATAGACCCGCATTCGGTTGATATGTTTTTCAAAATAGCCCTTTCCAATGAATGCAGCCAGAGTATATTGCTCAAAATTGGAAACGGTATTGGCGTAAAACCCCAACTTTTCCTGAAATCGCTCCATCAGCGCCGGCGGAAGAATCATATAACTGATACGGAAAGAAGGAGCCAGACTTTTGGTAAATGTGTTCATATAGATGACTCTGCCAGCAGTATCTACAGACTGCAGTGTGGGAACAGGCCGACTACCAATCCGAAATTCACAGTCATAATCATCCTCAACAATGAATCGGTCGCCTTCCTCCACCCACTGCAATAAATGCTGCCGACGACCAACCGGCATAACAATGCCTGTGGGAAAATGGTGCGCAGGAGTAATATGGGCGACACTGGCGCCGCTGTTCCGCAGAAGATCCACCCGCATACCAGAATCATCCAAGGGGATGGCATGGCATTGCACATCCCCGACTGCATAAATATCTCGAATCTTGGCATAACCGGGGTCTTCGACAGCATAACGATGTTCCCTGCCCAACAACTGAATTAACAGCTGATACAAATATTCTGTTCCAGCACCCACCACAATTTGTGCAGGAGAAACAGCCATGCCCCGAAACGCATACAAATGATCTGCAATGGCCTGCCGCAATTCCAAAACACCGCAGCCATCTGCAGCACCCAAAAGCTTTTGATTATTTTCCCGGGAAATTACCTCACGCAGCAGCCGTCCCCAGGTAGTAAAAGGAAAGGTTTCGCTTGGCACCGTACCGGAGGAAAAATCCATAAATGGGGTAGCCTTTTCCTGTATAGATACAGGCTCCGCAGATAAGCGACGAGCCGGCGTTATGACCTGCTCCACAGCTGCGACAAAATAGCCTCGTTTTTCCTGTGGATTAATATACCCCTCCACCGCCAGCTGTGCATAAGCGTTTTCCACTGTAATCACAGAAATATTTAAATTTTTTGCCAGAGACCGCTTGGAAGGCAGCCGCTCCCCTTCTTTCAGCTTACCGGACAAAATATCCTCCCGGATACAACGATATAAATATTGATACATGGGAAGACCACCGGTTTTTTCCATAGAATAAGTTAGCATATAGAACAGGTCCCCTCTCTGCGGATCACCAGCTTACATCAAACACGATCCCATTATTCCGACTTCTACAAAGAACAGTATAAAGGAACACAGAAAGGCTGTCAAGATCTGGTTATATGTAATTTTTTTATTTTGGTTATTTTCGCAAGTCCAGTTTTGTGTATAATAAGGGACATGGAAAGCCTACCAAACCTCTGGTCATTTGGTTATTTGCGAAACGGTTCCACCTGTACCACAATTAGCTGATTACCATCCACACGAAACCGGATATCCATTTTTCCAAACGGCATCCCATAAACACGGTTGGAATCCCGTTGATAAGACGGGCGTGGATCATTGGCCAGAATGCCTGTCAGCGCTTCCCGTTGTTCCACCGGTACCATTTTCAGTAATGACTCCGGAAAATGGACCTGAAGCAAGGTACGGGCCGTTTGATCGGTAAATCCACCAGTAGCATCCGGATGTGCGTCCGCATAGGCCAGGTAGGGTTTAATATCAAAAATGGGGGTCTGATCCATCAGGTCTGCTCCGGAAACACGCAAAACGGGCCCAAGAACCGGATCCTGCTCCACCCCTTCTAACTTTACCGAAGAAAGCCCAATGGCATTAGGCCGAAAAGGAGATCGGGTAGCAAACACTCCCATTCGTTGATTTCCGCCCAAACGCGGCGGGCGAACCGTAGGAGACCAGTTATCCCGCACTGCTTCTGAAAATTGCCAGATCAGCCAAATGTGGGAAAAACCTTCTAATCCCCGCAACGCATCAGCATTCCGATATTCCGGTTCAAACACGATTTTAGCCTGCAAGCTCTTGACTAAGCCGCTTTGCCGGGGGACGCCAAATTTTGTTGGAAAGTCCGTTTGAATCCTAGCGATGATTTTCATTGGAATCTGTTCCATAAAATCCCTCTTTTCCATACTTATACACGGGTAAACTACGACGCCGTCTCCACATAGGACGAAAAAGCGGATGAACACCGGATAATCCTCACCCGCCCCGGAAATAAATCAACAAACTGTGACTTATCGCTTTCTTTGAGTTTTACGCTCACATGGGCATGGCCGCCCGGAATCCGCATGGAAGGCTCTGCAAGCTACGCAATCCCCATATCTCGGGCACTTTTTCTTTTTACAAGGGCAAATTTCCTTTTCCATGATGCTCCTCCTCTATAAATTCCAATTTATCTTAGTTACCCTCTGAGAACCCTGTATTTTCAAGGCGGTTCGCCTGTTAAATGCACAAACCTTATGTATTTTCCCTTGTTTTTGCCCTTACGAGCCAAAACGAGAGAAATTTTTACCTGAACGCAAAACTGCTTTTCGGCGGGTAATAGGCTCTCGGTGCTTGAGAGCGAAATACACCTTTCGCTCAAACCTATGGTTTATGTTTGTACTTATCGTATTTCGTCATTGCTGCAAATTGCTATACCGCCGTATACAGAAGCATTTTGCGAAAAACAATCAGCTTGCTGAATATACGTTGAGCATGATTTATTTTTTCTCATTTATAACTTTCTCGCCTTAAACACAACTGAAATGGGTAGCATTTTTGCTTTTTTAGCTTTGTCGCTGATATCTCCCTCAGCCTGAATTGTCGCCTCATCGGTCTGTTCAACCATTTGCTCAATTACAAATCCCGCTTTCGCTAAAGCGTTGACGTAGGTAGATATTTTTCGGTTGCACAGCAGAATCTCACTTCCGTCCACCGGCATGCTAAAGTAGGACTCATCAAAATAGCTCTTGTTCATTACCAGAATATTGTTTTCGATCACATCTTTCCGTTCATCACAGGACCATGCGATGCAATAGTTGAGTGTATGATGCCAGCTGAAAATGAAAATACCATCTTTTTTCAGATACGAGGCGATTTTTCGGAAAGTACCGTCCAAATCAGTTGTCCATCCGATACCATAAATCGAGTATACGAAATCAAAATAAGCTTTCGGAATGTCCATGTCGGCTTCCATCGGAGAACAGATGAGATTAGCCGTATAGCCGTTTTCACTTAAATATCGTTTGGCGTTTTCAAGCTGCTTATGAGAAAAATCAACGCCCCATAATTCTCCAGCATTTCTATCTGCATGATACTTTAGAGAATGGCCGCTGCCGCAGCAAATTTCAAGCATTTTCTTTCCCGAAACATCGCCGAACAGGTGTAATTCATTCTCAGTTACAAAGTGTACGCCATATGTAGGAAGCGCCGTAGTGCCAAACCACAGATCAGCGTATGTATCCCAGTAATGTTTATTTGTTTTTAATATTTCATTTCTGTTCATTTTTATT
>CAYZTR010000008.1:0-24821 GCA_964481575.1 uncultured Eubacteriales bacterium | reverse complement strand
TAACATCTCCAAACGGTTTCATATGTCTGCCAATACTCTATTTTATCTTACTGCCAGTTTTTACTTCCCTCGTTGTTGCCCTTATAAAACGCGAGAACAAAGGCAAGCTTGTGCGAAACCGTATAAAAGGATAAAATGAGCAAACTGCAATACACTCTTTGCTTTCAAATCTTTTTACAGATTTTATTACCACCCTGTAACGGGTGGTGAAAGTCTAAGATTTTGATATATTCAAATTCTGATTTGTCTATTCTTTTGCCAACAATGCTACCGTTTCCACATGGCACGATAGATAGGTTGAATGTCTTTGCCGATTTTATAATCGAGGGAACATATCCAGCGCCTTTTCCGTGCCTTTGCCGTTCGTGGGAACATATCCAAAAGCTGAAATTTAGCGTTCAAAATCAAGCATCATTAGTTTTTTCCCATTCGGCAACGGGTACTCATCTGTTTTTAACAGCCTGTATCCAATCTCGCCCATTGCCGAGACAAGTGAATTTTGTTCCATCTGATGATGTATTGTATCCAAACCGTCAAAGGCGTGAAGATATGGAGAATCCGAAACCCACATTTCTTCATCTGTATTTATCTGGATGACACAGGACACATACTTAGCCTCTGATTTCAAAATACCTCTCTTGAATACCTCATACCCGACATATTCAACAAATAGGTTTGCTACAACCAACTCTGCCTGTGGCAGTTTATCGGTTTCACCGATAAGGTCGATTCTGCGACATTCGAGTATATCCCCAAGCCCCGAATATCGTTCTCTCACTGCAGAAAGATACGCTTCGTTAATATCAATCCCATAAACTTTCTTATATTTTGAGGGAGTGACGTGTTCCAGACCGTTTCCACCAGCAATCCCCAATACAATGGCAGTGGATACAGGATAAGCCGCAAACTGTTTTTGCATAATTTCATTCATTGCCTGAAGCTGTTTTACAGAATCAAGGCTCATATGATTTTCGTAATCAGATAAACTTATTTCTTCCCAGGGATTCATTGTCAAATCACCTCATCCAATTCAGCTTTTTCTCTCATTACGCAGGCGGGACAAAGTTCTCATCTGTATATTTCACGGATAATTCACTTGGCCTTTTCAGTAGGCAGTGGAACATTCCATTCAACGGATTGCTAGCCTTTTTGGTATTCAGTTTCGTACCATAGTCAACAATGCTACCGTTTCCACATGTGCCGTAGCCGGAAATAAATCCACTGGCTGATACGCCTGTAACGCATATCCCATAGCGGCCAGCAGTTTCACATCCCGTGCCAGGGTGGCCGGGTCGCAGGAAACATACACAATTCGTTCCGGGGTAAACCGATGGGCCACAATTTCCAGTACTTCGGGGGCACATCCCTTCCGCGGCGGATCCAAAATCACCACATCCGGCGCAATCCCCTCTCCAGCCAACTGAGATGCGGCAAAAGCGGCGTCCCCACAAATAAATTGGGCGTTGCAGATACCATTTCGTTTTGCATTTTCCTTTGCATCATTCACGGCTGCTTCAATGACTTCTACACCGATGATTGTCTTGGCCTGCTTCGCAAGGGAAAGCCCGATGGTTCCCGCGCCGCAGTATAAATCCAAAATTGTTTTTCCTTCCGGCTCCGCATAACGCGCCGCCTGCTGATATAGCATTTCAGCCATATCATGGTTGACCTGGTAAAATGATAAGGGCGAGATTTCCACCCAGATGCCGCAAAGGCAATCACTAACGGTTCCTTTTCCGTAAAGCGTACGACAGTTGGCGCCCAGTACCACATTGGTGGGATCCGGTTGCTCATTCAACTGGACGCTCTGCAAGGCAGAGCCAAATCTTTCCCGCAAACGTTCGCACAGCAATGCGGTTTGCGGCACATTCCAATTTTGCACCACCAACACAACCATCAAGGCACCGGAAACAAAACCTTTCCGCAAATAAATGTGACGCAGAAGGCCTTGTCCGGTTGTTTCCTCATAAACAGGCAGTCCAGTCTCCGCAGCCCAGTCCAGAATAATTTGAACTGCGGCGCGGAACTCCTCCGGTTGCAATCTGCAATCTGATGCTTCAACAATCCGATGACTGCGCGGCGCATAAAAGCCGGCAAAAATGTGACCATCTTTATCACGTCCCACCGGATACTGCGCTTTATTCCGATAGTGCGACCGAGGACCTGACAAAATTGGCGCCGGCGCCAAATCCACACCACCAATCCGACGCATGGTTTCCTGTACACGGCGATACTTTTCCCGCAGTTCCGCAGGATAAGAAATATGTCGAAAACAGCAACCACCACATTGCCCATAAGAAACACAGTCGCTGTCAATCCGATTCGGTGATGGCTGCAGCACAGATTCCAATCGGCCATAGGCACGATTCTTCATCATTTTTACAATTCTGACACTTACCAGATCTCCCACTGCTGCACCCGGTACAAATACAGCCAGCCCATCTACTCGCCCAATCCCGGCACCGTCTGTTGCAGTTGCCGTAATTTCCAGCGTTACTATCTCATTCTTTTCCATGTTGCAATCTCCCGCAATTTCATTGTTCCCATTATAGACCAATTGCCACATTTCTGCAAGATGTTTTCCTGCTTTCGGTTCGCCGGAAACAGGCAATCATAAATTTAAACAGGAGGAATTTCCAATGAAATCCGAACAAGTAAAAAAATTAGTATTCAGCGCTTTATTTGCAGCCCTTTGCTGTGTAGCCACTATGGTGATTAAAGTTCCCACCTTAACCGGCGGCTATCTGAATTTGGGTGATTGCTTCGTACTGTTGAGCGGGTTGTTCCTGGGGCCAGTATACGGTTCTTTAGCGGCAGCCATCGGCTCCGGGCTGGCAGACCTGCTTTCCGGGTACGCCTCCTATGTACCTGGCACTTTCATTATCAAGGGACTCGCTGCACTGGCTGTGGCCCTGATTTTCCTGGCATTGAAAAAGGCAAAGCTGAACAATTTCCTTGCTATTCTCATCGGCGGTATTGCAAGTGTTGCTGTAGTAGCCGGCGGTTACTTCGTATTTGAGGCGCTGTTCCTTGGTTATGGCATCGGCGCAGCCGTGGAAATCCCCGGCAATCTGCTGCAAACTGGCGTAGGTCTTGTGCTGGCTGAAATTCTGTATAACGCGCTGGCAAAACCGTTCCGCAGAATCATCGGTTCTCAGGCCTAAAGTATAACTGACAAATCGGTACAGATTTGATCCATCCATAAAGGCTACCACTTGAAAATTTTGCTCTTTATTGCAGAATTTTTTGAAAAGTGGTAGTCTTTTGTTTTTACACCCATGCAAATTTAAATTATATTCATGCAATCCCCCTTTGAGCATGCTATAATTGTATAAAATACCCTAATAAAACAGGGTCTGATCGCTCACAGATAGGAGACATAGAATATGGACACGCGCGAAATTTTGGAGCAGGTCAAAACCGGTAGACTCTCTGTTCAGAAAGCAGAGGGATTGCTGCGCAGGCAGCCCTTTGAAGACTTGGGCTTTGCAAAATTGGATACCCATCGCAAAATACGCGCAGGATTTCCGGAAGTGATTTTTTGCAGTGGAAAATCCGACAGCCATTTACTGAAAATCTTCCAAACCATCTTTGAACGGGAAGGAGAAGTACTGGGTACCAGAGCCACTTTGGAACAGGCTCAACTGATTCAGCAGGCATTACCGCAAGCAAGTTATGATCCCCTTTCCCGTATTTTGAAAATTCAATCCGCCGAGAAACCCCTGGCCGGTAAAATAGTGGTCTGCACGGCAGGAACGGCTGACATCTCTGTTGCGGAGGAAGCAGCACAAGTAGCAGAATATTTGGGCAGCAAGACAGAACGGATCTATGATGTGGGGATAAGTGGAATACACCGGTTGCTATCCCATTTGGAGACCATCCAGAATGCCAATTGCATCATAGCGGTTGCCGGTATGGAGGGAGCCTTGGCCAGCGTCATTGGTGGTCTGGTGGACAAACCTGTGATCGCTGTCCCCACCTCTGTAGGATACGGCGCCAGTTTTGAAGGGTTATCAGCACTGCTTACTATGATTAACTCCTGTGCCAATGGAATCGCTGTTGTCAATATTGACAACGGTTTCGGTGCCGGCTATTTGGCCAGTCAAATCAACCGATTAGCAAAGTCTGGAGATAAAAATAATCACAAAGGCTAATAAAACTTAAATGGGGCTGATCGCATCGGTGCAAAAGCATCTTGCGGCAGCCCCATTTCGCATTCTCAATACTGTTAAATTCGAACTGATAATGGTTGTCCCAAATGCTGCCAAACGGTGTCGGCCTGATGGTAACCGGATGGTAAAATATTACATGTTCCACCACATTAGTTTGAAATTTTAAAACGACCGATTCTCTTCACTGAAATCGGTCGTTTCAAGGTTGAATTCGATGTGAGCAAAAGCCTCTATGAAAGAATCGCTTTCCGCAGCAGAACTACATCTGTTACAGACAGGCTGGCATCCTGATTCATATCGCCAACATTCGAAAAAGTGTCGTTCAGGATTGCCTTCCGGAGCAGTACGACGTCCGTGACAGACAGCACACCATCTCCGTTCATATCCCCAAGCAATACAGAAGGCTGAATATTTTCAACACCAAATGGGACGGTCTCTTTGTCCAAAGTCAGTCCGGTAAAGGTGGCGGCCAGATATCCGGCAGCTGGTTGGTTCACACCCCGACCTGCATATACACCTATTTTCACAGAATCGGTGTCCAAAGCAGCAATCGTACGGTTAAAAACAGCATCGGTCTGCCATTCTTCGCCGTCCGCAGAATACCAAGCAGTCAACGAATCACCGGATTTGACAATCTTCAAGTAGGTAATATCGTCCCACCAGGAGACTGCATTTTCCGATGCGGCGCCGTCAATATGGCTGACAGCACAAACACAGCTACCGCCGTATCCGGAATGATAACGCCGTTGGAAGGAATAGTAGTTTTCGTCATCTAAATAGACAATCAAACCAGCGGATTGATAATCTGTATCAGGGGCAAACTCCAACTTGACGGTCAGCGTCAGATCATTCTTACCGGCATCCCGCAAAAACAAATTGGACATAACCTTATTGGGATAATCATACAAATCCGCCATGCCGGCTTCCAGTGTTAGAGAATCCTCTGCATTAACAAAATAGTGCTCAGCATCCTCACCGCGAATAGACCAGCCCTCCTCAACGAGAAATGGCAGATCCACCACATGTACCAACACCGTTGCTGAAACTGCATTTTCCCCGATACCAACCACAGCGGTCAGGGTGGCGGTTCCAACAGCATTACCGGAAACAATAGCAGTACCAGACCCGGAAACGCTGGCTACTGCTTCATCCGAAGACGACCATAAGACAGGATACTCCCTAAGGTTTCCGGTGGTCTCCACCGACACACTCCCCTTTTTCCCCACAAAGACCGTTAATTCTTCTGCGGAAGGAAGTAGCGTACCGCTCAAACTGTCAATCTCCTGCAATTTCACATTGGCGCCGCCATTGGCCTCCATAGGAATCGTCAGAACATCTGCGGATGTGACGATTTGCGCAGAATAAGAGGATTCGGTACTATTCCCGGTATCAGCATATACAGTAGCCACATAGTTTTTTCCCGTTTCCAAAAAGGATAGATCAAAGACAGCATCACGGGCAGAAACAGTAATTGCCGAAGCATACCAGGTGGAACCGGACCGGCGTGCAATCTGGGTATATTGGCCAATGCTGCCATCCAGGAACCTTGTTTCATCAAATTGCGCCGGAAAATTCTGGAACCAGTTGTAGAGGTTGGAATTTCTATAATTATCCGGCGAATCAGCAAAGGTAGCCAAACCGCATTGATAAATAATCGTCAAGGCAGCCATATGGTTGGTTGTAACACTCCCCCACAGCAGCTTAGGTGTAAAGTCTGTATTTCCTACAGCGGCACGGGTATAGGCATGCAGGTTGTTCTGTATGGCGGACACCGTGGATTCATTTCCCAGCACACCTTCCCTGGCTAAAACATGAGGATAGGTTCGGGCCTCACCGGTGGTTTTATCCGCACCGTGGAAATTCACCGCCAGGTGATATTTCATAGTTGCTTTTTCCAGGGCATCATACAACTGCATGGTGGCTTGACTTTCATCATCAAAGAAGTCGATTTTTACACCTGCGACGCCCCGTTCTTCCAACTGTGCAAAATAGGTTTCTTGCTCATCGGGTGTATCAACCGCAGATTTGTGCATCCACACTAAAATACCAACATTCTTTTCTTTCCCGTAGGATACTACCTCATCAAACCAGACGGGAAAGCCGATCTCACTACGGCCGGTGGTGGACCAGCCTTCATCCAGCAGCACATACTGCCAGCCCATTTCTGCGGAAAGATCAATATATTGCTTATAAAGCTCCGGATTATCTGTAATATACCCGGTCAACCAGGTCCAGGTGGTAATACCGGGCTGGATCCAAGAGGTATCCTCCACCGCGCAAGGTTCCGACAGATTTTCAAACACCTGTGTTTCTGTAATTGCAGCCAGATCGCCAATGACAGCAACTCTCCAGGGCGAACGGAATGTGCCGCTGGTCGTCACAACATCGGACTTTTGATCCGGCGTAAAGTTCAGGGATAAAATACCATTCTTGGCAGTCAACATCGTGCCACAATAGTCCACCCCCATATTGGCCTCATTCAGAAGCACATGGGTACCGGAAGGCGTGGTATAGGTCAAGGCCATGCAATAATTCCCGAAGATATTTTCACTGGTCGATGCGGTATAAGAGGTCTCATAGTGATTGTTGTAGGCCTCTCCATAAACGGCGGATCCACCCGGCAATTGATAAGTGCTGGACTCCCCGGAAATGGAAAATGCGGCATCCTCTTCAATTTCATACCGATAAGAAAGTGCATCATTGGCCGCGCGCACCACCAACCGCAGAATCTGCCCCTCCTTTTCCAAGGTCAGGGTCATTTCGTTAGAATCATCCGTATACGTTGTGGCCTTGGCGCCAATCATTGGATACGACTGGGTAATAGAATTCGTAGAAATATCTGTCAGCGTTAAATCGGATGTAAAATCAGCAATACTGGTGGTAATTCCCAGATCAGACAGTAATACTACATCTTTCCCGTTTTTAGCGACTGTATAATGCAGCGTCCCATCCACCAGAAAAAACTTACCGGTAATCGAGCCATCCGGAGAAGAAACTGTTTGTATATCCTCCGGCCGCAAAACAGCAAAAGACAAAGACCGATCTATCGATGTTCCATGGTAGGTAATCGTTGCGGTCACAACAGCTGAACCAGCAGACTTTGCCGTTACCCTACCATCGGCGGACACCTGCAACACACTCGGATCGCTGGAAGTATAGGTGGCATTCGGTGTTGCAACAGCACCATTGACCAGAGTTGCAGAAACCGTAGTAGTCTGCACATCTCCAACAAGCAGGGCCACAGAATCCACAGCAAAATTGGCATTTGCCATTGACTGGAGCACCATATTGTTCCTTTCAATTCTTGCCCCTGCAAAATCCGCGTGGTCGCAGGTGGTACCATCCACGCTTTCCGCATAAAGCTCCAACATGGAGACATCGGTGATATCCAACCGCACCAGCTTGGCTGGCATAGATTCGGTCATCGTGCCGGATTCATATACCACAGTCCCATCCAGCAAAAAGTAAAAAGCAACGGTGCCGCCATACTGGCCAGCCACGTCATGGTCGACCCCGATGGTGCATTCAAAATAATTATACCCCCGACTGGTATAATCAGACAAATCATAATAAACATGGGCGGTAGCATTCACACCAATGCCATTTTCATAAATCTGAACACTGCCATCCTCATTCCGCAAAGAAATGGGATTGCCGGCCACACTGGTATTGTTGCATATCTCGCCCCAGTCCGTCCTGGATGCCGAAGTATATTCCAAATCGGTCAGATACAACACCGTATCCGTTTCCAGTGCAAAAGCAGGACAAACGCCACACAATAGCATTATGGATAATATAATGCAAATTAATTTTTTCATGAAACAACTCCTCTTTCTACAGATATTTTACAGACTTTTGTAGAAGCAAAGTCTGAATCCTACAAAAAATTGTACAAATATCTGAGGATTGTACTAACGTGCCACAGGAATCATGACATTGGAAGATTTGCGTATCACGCTGGCTTGTAGAATTGCAATAAAAAGGGCTGACCGCACAAAATTTTACGATCAGCCCAATGTCAGAACTACGCCTTACTCACCGCTAACCGCAATTGCGCTGTTCTCCTGAGAAAGCACAGTAAAGGTATTACCGCTTTCATCCACATAGGTAATATAGACAGCGACATAACGTGTGCAACCATTTTGTACACCGGTACGGCGATAACTAAAGTTGCTGTAAATTGTGGTACCAATGGATTCCTTATAGGCTCTGCCGGGCTCACTAGCCGCAGGATCAGAAGATTCGGCCAAGCGCAATCCATAAGCACTCATATCATCAGAAGTTGCAGTTACAATGAAACCGGCATCAACAATATCATAAGACCGATTGAAGGTTTCAAACGAATCTTCCAGAACATCAATCAACGCAACATTCCAAGTCAAATCAAATGCATTCTCTGTGGCAACAGCAACGCCAGGTTTGACTTCTGCATCAATCATATCACCAACCACATAGAGAGAAATCTCATCCAGCTGGATCATCTTCGTCTCATTAAATGTGATCTTAAAATACTGATACTTGTCAGGGGTTTCCAGCAGATACTGATATTCCTTATCATTGTAGTTACCCATACCGGAATTTGACGTGCTATCAATGACCGTATAGGTTTCACCATCCACTGAAGCCTCCAGTGTCCAGGAAGCAGGAGAACGACCGCCATATGTAGCAGAGTCGCCGCCGGTAGTCAGAGAATAACCGGCAATGAGATAGGCAGCATCTGTTTTCCAAACAATTGTACCAACATCGCTCTTACACATCTTGGTGGCCAAATCAGAATCAAACAACTTTTCAAATCCTTCCGATTCACCGGTGGCTACACCGGAAATAGGCGTCACGACAGATGCGTTATCTAACTTGACCAAAGAGTTGATATAATTTTCATAAACAGAACGAGCGCCAGTAACAACAACCGTCAGTTCCTCAACGTTCTGGTTAGCAGCAGAAGCTACAGCAATTGCTGCCTCCGCGGCATCCAGCAACGCCAAATAAGAAGGCTTGGTGGAAGGTGTTGCCGCCTGCAACATATCCACTGCAACAACCGCCTGATAATATTGCAGAGCAGCATAGTTGCTGACCAACTCCCGTTCCGCAGTAGACAGAGCTGCATAATCCGCAGCAGCAGAGGCAACAGCAGCAGCCAAATCTGCAGCATCTGCAGTTGCTAGCGCCTCAATCTTCGCCACCAAGGCGTTTGCCGCGCCGTCAGAGAAGTCCAAACCGGTATAGGCCTCATATACATCCGCAGCAGAAGAATGGGAATTGATGATGGAAAGGGTCTGAATATAGCCGCCGAAACACTTGTCATCGTTACCGCCGCCGGAAATAGGCGAACCAACGGAATATTCCTCACACTTATAAGTGGAATCTCGGAAGGACTTCAGATTGGTGGTAGACCCTGCCAAGACCGCATTGACATACAGTTCCGTGGTAACGGTACCGTCCTGGGCAATCTCCTGGGTCGCAGTTACCATATTCCAGGTGTTTTGGGTCAAGGCCACGCCACTGCCGCTGGTGGAGTAATTGGTAACATTCGCATTCCCGCCGGATCCGCAATCGATGGCAAGCGTGCCATCGTTGTTCAGATAGATCTTCACACGATAGGTACACATATCGGAACTGCCCCAGCAAGAGAACGCATCGAACAGCACCTCTGTACTCTTGAAGGCCTGATCCGGATACACCCACATGGAAATCGTGCTGCCGTTTTCTGCTAAATACAAAGGATTGTACGCGCCGGTGTTGGCATCCGAAGAGGTAAAGGACGCATAATGCTTCCACCAGCCGATGTTTTGGGCGGTATAATACGGGAGATCCGAGGTGTTGCCATCCTTATCCACCGTATTCTTTCGCGTAACATAATCATTATCTGCTATCGTAAAGGTAGCACGATCCACAATATCAGAAGTGCTAACGGCAAAATCTACAGACAGCAGATTCCCGGTAGTTTCCGCATAATTCTTTTGATAAGCCACCTTCAGAGCTGCATAAGAGGCCTGTGCAGCAAGTAAAGTTTCATAATTGGTTACAAAAGCACGATCCAAACTACCGGACAAAGCATCATACTTCCCAGCAGCAGCGTTAATCTTCGCCAGGCAATCATCGGTGAATTCCACAGTACCAATAGCAGCTATGGCATCAATACAGGCCTGCACATCCTCCGGATTATCAGGCGAAGACACATTCTGCGAGGACATGACAAACTCGGAAAACTGTGAATAACCGCCGCTTCCGATACTGCGCCAATCTGTAATGGTGACACGATACCAGGAATACGCAGCAGGCTGATCCACCACAAAATCATCTTCCAAATAACTGGATCTTGCGTCCGTGAAAACATAGTCAGACACCGTATCAATGGTAGTCCAAGTGCTACCGTCATTGGAACCTGCAACAGTCCAGGACTTTGGATCCCGGCCGGGTTCATCGTTGGCCGTACCAAAGGTATAGCAGGTCAAGGTCACCGCTTCCGTCATAGGAATAGTCAAAGTAGCAACCTTATTATCTCCAATACTGCATCCTACCTTGGTTCCCAGATCCCCATCAAATAATTGATCTGTTCCTTCGCCATCTCCGGATTTCTTAGAACCTTGGGAAGTAACATAGGTTACATTCACTTTGTCAATTTTTTCCGTAAGCTGATTCAATCCGGTAGCACGATCGGACAGATTATCAGCCGCTACAGAAGACAAAAGTGAAACAGGCATTGCGGACAATACCATACACAGCACCAGCAATACAGCCAGCATTTTTCTTGCTTTCATAAAAGATCCTCCTTTGATTAATTTGGATATCGCCAATGAAATTATAATCCAAAAAAAGTCCGTTGTAAAGTAATTTTTTTGTTGTATTTTTTAGTAAAATAGTGATAATTTTTGATAAAACGTTTTAATCAAACGGATTGGCCGCCATTTTACCGCTGAAAAACCGAAAAGCCCGGCCACGCACGCAAAGCGTGGCCAGGCCAACGATAGGAGCCTATGCTCCTTTTACGATTCGTTTACGGAAAACTTATTCGCTTTGTGCAATCAAACCGTCTCCCTGAACCAAAAGGGTCTGGGTATCCACACCGTCCGTATAGGTGATGTAGACCGCAATATAACGGCTGCGTCCCTCCTGGACGTTGGTACGGCGATAGCTGAAGTTGCTGTATACCGTAGTGCCAAAGGACTCTTTGTAAGCCAGACCAGGTTCTTTGGCTGCAAGATTCTCCGATTCAGCCAAGGTTCTGCTATAGCGATCCAGATCATCGGTAGTAGCGGCAACAATCACACCGGCATCCACGATGTCATACGTAGCATTGAAGGTGGCAAAAGCATCGTCAAACCCGTCCACCAAAGATACGTTCCAGGTCAGATCAATCCCGTTTTCTCCAGAAGTAGGCGTGCTACTGGTAAAGGTCGCATCAATCGGCGCAACGGGAGCCGGCACAGTGTACAGAGAAATCTCATTGAGCGCAACCGTAGAGGAAGAACCAAAGGTAATCTTAAAATGCTGGTACAATCCGGGGTTCTCCAGCAGGTATTGATATTCCTTGCTATCAATATCTTCCATACCGGAACGCGCGACCGTATCAATCACTTCATAGTTTGCGCCATCAGCGGAAGCTTCCAGCGTCCAGCTGCCGGGGCAACGGCCGCGCCCGGAAGAGCTGGCATCATAGCCTGTGGTCAGAGAATAGCCAACTACCATATAGGGGGCATCCACACTCCAGGAAATGGAAGTAATCGGAGAACCGCCCAGCTTGGTTTCATCACTGGAATCAAAGGCATTTGCAAACGGGCCGTCTCCCCAGGGGCTGCCATCACCGCTGACAGATGTTACAACGGCGCTATTATCCAGCTTCACCAGCGCTGCGACAGCAGCCGTATAGGTTTCACTAGCTTGGGTAACAGTTGCAGCCAAATCGGTTACCTCTGCACCTGCAGTTTCAGCGGCAACTATCGCTGCAGCAGCAGCATCCAGCAGCACCTTATAAGAAGGTGCAGTAGAAGGCTCCACTGCCTGCAGTGCATTCACAGCAGCCTCCGCCTTATCGCGGTACAAGGAAGGAGCAGCAACAGCCAATTCAGCATACTGATCAGTATACGTAGCAGCATCATCCGGCAGCAAGGCATCATAAGCATTCAGCGCTGTCTCCAGATTCTGCATGGACGCATTGTTCTTCCAGTTGGCATAAGCAACTTCAAAGTTGCCAGTTGCATCGGTCATTAAGCCAGCAACCTGCTGTTCCGTCATAGTGAAGCGATAGAAATCAGCCTTATAGAATGTACCACCCAATTCCGGCTTGTTATCATCCCAGTTCGCAGAACCGAAGGAATAACCGGAACTACCGACCGAAGCTAGATAAGACAAGGAAATAGCAGAGGTGCTGGAAGCGATCAGCTTGCCATTTAGATAGATCATTGTTGTAGTAACACCGTCTACAACAGATTGGGTCAAGGTAAGTACGTTATCGCCGGCCGCGATCTCATTGGCCCCGGAAGAAAGCGTGTTGCTGGTATAGCCAGTGCCATTATCATATTCTGTAAACAATTGTACAGAACCGTCAGAATAAGCACGAATGAGCGCATCGCTTCTGATGCGGCTGCCACCCCAACCGCCGTCATACCCAAAGATATAGCAACGGCTTTCCGGAAGGGAGTCCAAATGGAACGCAATATTCATCGTTGCGTTTTCGCCCATAAGCTGGAACAAATCCAAATCACTCTGGGACAGGCGATTGGCATCACTCCACCAGCCGCGGGTGTAACGATTCAAATACAAGCCTTCCTCAGTAAGGTAGCAATTTTCCGAATCGTTGATAGTAATGGTTGCGGATTTACCCACTGTATCAGTAAGGGAACCGGTGGTAAAGTCGAAGGACGCAACCAAACTAGAATCTGCGCTGGCAAATAATGTCATAGCCGGTACGGTAGAAACCAGCAGGCACAAAGCCAGCAGAACTGCGAGTATACGTTTTGTTTGCATAAAAATACCTCCTTATAAATGGTAACTTTATTATACCAAAAATTTCAAAAATTGCAAGCCCTTTTAGGAAGAATGGCTAAGAATTACATAAATGGCAAGGATGTGAAACGCCTTCCCACGGTGCTGCAAAACATCAGGAAGAGATTCACCCCTGAAACAGCAGCACCTATGGAAAGGACATGATCCAGCTGAATTCTGTCTTACTGTTTATTGGCCAGGATTGCCTTCCGCAGCAGCACAACATCTGTCACAGAAAGCGCCCCATCCTTGCTCATATCCCCAACAGGATCAAACTGACTGTTCAAAATATCCTTCCGCAGCAATACCACATCTGTCACGGAAAGGGTTCCGTCCAGGTTCATATCGCCCAGAAGAAACTCTGCCTTTTCCACAAAGACCAGGTCGCTGTCCTCAGACACCGCCCAAATATAGCCCTGCGTATTCTCTGGCTTTACCAGTTCTTCCCCTTCGGCAACCGCCACGGTGGTTTCAGATCCATCTACAAACCGGAAGGTATAGGTGGTGGTATCGGGAGGCGTCTCACCGTCCTCCACTTCTTCATAAACCAGCGGATTATCCGCAGACGCCGCCCAAACATAGCCCTGCGTATTCTCCGGCTTTACCAGTTCTTCCCCTTCGGCAACCGCCACGGTGGTTTCAGACCCATCTACAAACCGGAAGGTATAGGTGGTGGTAGAAGACATATCCACTATCTTCGTGCCGCATACATAGACGCCATTAAAATAAATGCTTCCAGAATCGGTACCGGCGGCATCAGCGTCAGAGAAATTCAGCGTATCGCTGATCCGCACAGAAAAAGTAACCGATTCCAAATCTTCAAAATCAGTCATAGCAACAGCATGGGTTTCCAGAACCTTGGACTCCGCCAATGTGAAAGTATCCACCACCTGAGAACTTTCGCCAAACGTTGCAATCACCTGATAATTGCAGGGGGCCTTTGCACTGGCTGCAATGGTAAATACAAAATAAACCGTTTCATAGCCAGTGGTAGCCGTGGTTACAGAAAGACCGGCACCCGCGCCCCAAAGATTCTTACTGGTAGCACGCAAGGAAGGAACCAAAGATGCGCCCAGGTCAGAGTTCCATTCCACATGCTTCAAATCCTGGCCGTTGACCGTTCCGGTCAAAGCCGCATCATCAGCAAACACACCGCTAGTGGCAAGATAGATATAGTCATTATCCGCATCTGCATATTCGGTCAGCTCGTCCTTGTGCAGAGCACCCTCCGGAGCAACATAACCGAAACCGGCTAAAATATCACCGTATTCCGTCGGCTCAACAGGTGCGCCGGGACCCACCGGTTCTTCCGGCACTGTCGAATCCGCTGCACCCGAGGTCAAAACAATATTATTGAAAAAGGTCGAACCAGAAGCTGCATTTTCCGGTAACGTTAAATCCACACCGTTAATATTAATGGTATCAGCAAAACCGATAAAAATCGTCAAAGTATCCAAATCACTATAGTCAGACAAATCCACCTCGAGAGTCTGGATGGATTTATTGGTGCTTAGCGATAATACAGAACCAACCGGCGTCTTTTCCCCGTCAGAAATGACATAGGCTTGGTAGTTTCTAGCGCCCTTCTTACTAGCGGCCAGATCAATAGAAAGCCGAACATTGTCATATCCTTTTGTGGAAGTAGTAATGGTGAGACCAGCATCTGCTGTCCAGTTATTTTTTTCCGAAGCAGCAAATTCCAGGACAGTGGTATCTTCGATTTCCGTGAAAGCCCAAGACAAATGTTTATAATTGATTCCATTGGTAGAGGCAGTTAAAAGAGAGCCGCTCTGGAATACGCCGCCGGTGGCAAGATAGAGATAGCTGTCATCCCCATCATCTGCTTTGGCATAAGGCGTTACCAAATCCGAACCGTCAACAACCGTCAACGCAGATTCTGCATACACAAATTCCGCCAAAACCGTAGACTCCGTGGGATCAGCCGTAAATTCATTATCACTGTCATTCGTATTGTATTCATTTGAATCGTCGACTACTTCTGCAGAGGCACTCATAGGCAGGGCCAAACAGGACAAAAGCAACAAAAGAACCAACAAAATGGAATAATACCGTTTCATACAAACACCTGCTTTCAAAAAATCAGCACAATTTCTTGTGATGTTATTTGTTATTATACAAAATAACTCTCAAAAAAGCAAGGGAAAGCAAGAATAAATTTGTGAGATTTACGAAAATTTTACAATGTTTTGGTAAATACTGCAGAAAAAGACAGTGCGGGTATGGAAAGGGTTGCTGGCGCACCGTCCGATGTAAAGGAAAGCGTATAATCACCAGAATCAGATCCCCCTTCCAGCAAATAACCGTCTCCATTTCGTTTTGGCAGATTCCCTGCTTGTGCTGCCACAAAAAATACATTTCGCAGCGCCATCACTACCGACGTATCAGGAAATTCGGATTCAGTAGCTTTCCACTCCATCCCCTGATACACCATCACGAAAGCCTCTCCGGTAGCGTGCACCTCCAGCCCCGCCATTGAAGCAGGCTGCGTAAATCGGGCGGAAAACTGACTAGCCTGGCCGATCTCCAATTCCAGGGTGTATGCATTGTCCCCCATATTCACTTGACAGGTTCCCCGGTAATCCGACAGACAAAGATAAACGTCCTCCGGGTCATTTCCACAACCACAGAGGACGCTGCACAACACAACACACAAAAAAGCTGCCGTCACACGACGCAAGGATGCCACCTCCAAATGTGATTCCATCATTGAACATCCTTGATACACTATCTTTATTTTACCATCCGTTATTTTGCGCCAAAAGCTTTTGGAAGAAATTGCAGGAGATCCCCTGGCAACATTGCCGTTTCTGTCAAAGCTGCGGCAGCAAAATCCCCGGCCAAACCATGATAATACACAGCGGCGCAAGCAGAAGTTGCAGGTAAGATCCCACGTCCGGCAAAAGCAGCCAGCATGCCGGCCAACACATCTCCGCTGCCTCCGGTGGCCATTCCAGGGTTTCCGGTGGTATTCATCCAGACCTTTTCCCCCTGGGCAATCAGAGTGCGGTGTCCCTTTAAAATCACAACCGCGTCTGTCATACGAGCAGCGCGGTGCACCGCCGCCAGGCGATCTCCCTCCACCTCTCCAACAGAACAGCCCAAAAGACGCGCCATTTCACCGGAATGGGGCGTCAGGATCACCGGCGCCTTACAGGCTCTTATTAACTCTATGCGACCCTCCATAGCATTTATGCCATCTGCATCCAAAATTACCGGACAGGTTGCCCGTGCCAAAGCACGAGCTACCAACCGTGTCACAGAATTGCTTCGTCCCAAGCCGGGACCAATCAAAATGGAAGTTGCGCCAAGGAGACGGCCCTCCAGCCGATCCCAGGCCTCCAGCGCTAACGTGCCATCGGATCCCATGGGCAGTGGACAAAATACCGCTTCATCAATCTTACCGGCGACAATGGGATATATCCCGTCCGGCAATGCAGTTGTCACCACACCGGCACCGGAGCGCAGAGCCGCCTTGGTTGCCATGGCAGCCGCTCCGGCCATACCATAAGAACCGCAAATCAGCAACGGTTTTCCGAAATCCCCTTTATGGGCATTACCCGGACGCTTACGGCAGACAATATCCACCTGCTTAGACTCTACTGTTTCCAAAAAGCCGGGGATTTCCTCTAAAACCCGATCAGGCATTCCGATGGAGGCAACCTCCACACGTCCACAGTAATCCGACGCAGGTGACAGCACATGGCAGGGTTTCAAAGTAGAAAAGGTCACCGTTAAAGCAGCACGTATCGCCTCTCCCTCTACCCCACCGGTGTCGCACAAAACACCGCTGGGCAAATCAATGGCTACCACCGGCTTACGCAGCTGATTTACCGCCATAATCACCGAGCGCTGCACACCTTCCGCAGAGCCGTGAAAACCGAACCCAAAAATGCCATCCACCAGCAGCGCACTTTCCTTCATTCTGGCCATGCAGGAAGCAGGATCCCTGACAAAATCCAAGATGGGAATATGCAGTTCCAACGCTCGAATGTAGTTTTCATGTGCATTTTCATGTCGCGGCTCCCCCGCTGTCAGTATCACAAAAACCCTGGCGCCGGTTTCCCGTAATTTCCTGGCCACGACAAAGCCGTCACCGCCGTTTCCGCCCTGGCCGCAAAGAATCATCACCGTTTTATCCTGCAGTTCAAAATGATTGCGAATGGCAGCACTGACTGCAGAACCGGCGTTTTCCATCAGTCGAAGCCAGGAAAGTCCCCGTTCCACCGTTGCCTGCTCGGCGGCCCTAGTATCTGCCGCGGTAAAAATTTTCATACTACCGACTCCTTTGTTTGGTTAGAAAGTGCCACGACAACTGCAATGGCATATTCCCCTTCATGAGTGACGCTAACAGCAAGCTCCATCCCTGCAGCCAAAACCGCCGCCTCGCCGGACAAAGACAAATAGGGTGCACCGGCTGCATCGTGGAGCAACTGACACAACGGTAACCGACCAGGTGTAATCCCAACCCCCATAGCCTTATAGAAAGCCTCTTTAGCAGCATATGCCGCTGCATAACACTCCGGCTTTGCATTTTGTCTCTCAGCTCGCTCCTCCGCACCAAACACTCTTGCTACAAATCCCGGATGCTGCAAGGAGGATTCCATGCGACGGATCTGCACCATATCAATTCCCGTTTTAAGCATGCTGCATTACCCGGGGCGCATACTTCTTCAGGTTCTGCAGCGTCTTTTCATTGGGGGAAAAGATCAACATCAAAGTGCCGTCATTATCCTCAAACACGGCATACATGGCAGTTTCATCCACCGTTGCAGCTACAATACGATAGTCAAAGTTGCGATTCCGGAAACGCTCCGGATCATATTGGCCATATTCGATCATATCTCGAATTCGGATGGACATGATTCGCTTGCGTGCTTTTTTGGCAATAATTTTATCCACATCCAGATCCCCATTGGTGATGATATACTCATATTCCACATTCAATTGTGAAGCAACCCAGTACATTCCGTAAACATCTCCGGCGCAAAGCAAAACCGCGAGCATTCCGAAAAAGCCGTAACCGGTCGCCATAGATAACATCAACGAACCAAGAATCAACACCACAAACAGCAAAAGACCCAATATCACAACGCCAATTTGAATCATTAGCTCCTTGGGAGATTTACGCACCTTGACGATCTGTTCACTAAAACAATCCATAGCAGAACATCCTTTCCGTAGTCTATGTAAAATGATGCATTTATTATAGCATAGAATCCTTTAAAATTATAGTCTGAATATCACCCGAAACAAAAATTTTACAAAAAAACGCTTAAAAGAAAAAGATTCTGCAAAAACCGTGGGAAAAGATAGTATTTTTGCAAATAGTATGATATAATATTTCACAAATCATGATTCTGACAGAAGCCATGCATCTGACAGATAGTATTCTCAGGGCGGATCAGCCGCCATGACAAACAACACCATTTTCCAATTGCATACATAATACAGAACTCAAACATCGACATGATTTGAAATAAGAGGAGGAGAAAAACCATGCAACCTGGTCCGCACCGTGGTTTGTCCTCCTATCAACTAAAGTGGATCGCAATTGTCGCCATGTTCGGCGATCATCTGGCAAACGTTTATTTTTCTGTTACGACGCCAACCGGCGTCATCATACATACTATTGGCCGACTAACGGCGCCCATCATGTGCTTCTTTTTGGCGGAGGGGTTTTATTACACTGGTAATGTCAACCGATATGCTGCCAGGTTGGGCATTTTTGCCGCCATCTCTTTGCTCCCCTATAACTTCTTCTGCATCGCCTATACCGGAACCTGCAGATTCTATGATTTTGGCGTCATTTACACCTTGTTCCTGGCGCTGCTGACGCTGATTGTCTGGCATTGCGATACTATACAGCCCATTTGGAAAACGGTACTGATCTGTGGGCTGTTGGTGGCTTCCTATTGGGGAGACTGGCAGTGGTGGGCGATTTTGTGGGCGCTGAATTTTTCCCTGTTTCGGGACAAGCCTATCATAAAATGGCTCATTTATCTGGGACTATGCCTGGTAGAAATTCTGAGTCGTCTCCTGTATTGGTACCATGTTCAACCAGACCTCCTGCCATATATGCTATATCATTGCGGTGTTTTGTTAGCCATCCCCTTGCTGCTGCGCTACAATGGCCAACTTGGAGGTGGCCATCGCAAAAGCAGCAAGTGGTTTTTCTATCTGTTCTATCCAATTCACCTGACTCTGTTGGGCATTCTAGCATTGCTGTGCCCAAACATCTAAGGAGGTTTTTCCATGCCACAACGCAAAGTGAAGCGAAAACTTCGACGCGGTCGCGTTCTAGGCGCCTCTCTGGTTCTGATACTTGTACTGTCCATAATTCTGTTCGCTGCCACCAGAGACCGGTCGCCCAAAATCATTGGAATCAGCGATAAAATCAGTACAGAGCAAGTAGGACCGGCCGCACCGGAATATACCACGGCCACTCTTTGCGTCGCCGGGGACATTGTTTGCCACACCGGTTTAAATACCACTGCCTACCGTACTGCCTCTAATGTTTACGATTATACCGGCATCATGGCTGCGGCCAAACCGTACATAGATGCAGCCGACTATGCCATGGTGGATATTGAAACCACTTTTGCAGAAAAGGATTACACAGGATACCCCTGTTTCAAATCACCGGATGGGCTGGCAAAAAGCCTGGCAGATATTGGGTTTGATCTGGTTACAACGGCCAGCAACCACTCCTGCGACGCCGGAAAGTCCGGTGTGTTTCGCACACTGGACGTGTTGGATCAATATGGTCTTGCTCATGTAGGAACCTACCGCACACAGGAAGAGGCAGAGGAAAATCAGGGGATTTACGTAGCAAATATCAAGGGAATTACCATTGCCTTTTTGAACTATACCTACGGTACCAACGGCATTTCCTGCGATTCTTATAAATACGCCGTCAATATTTTTAATTCCGATTACAAAACCACCATGCGTACCATTGACTACGATATGCTGCAAACCAAAATGGATTATGCCAAATCTCTGGATACAGACTTGATTGCGGTGGCCATTCACTGGGGAGAAGAATATCGCCTGAAGCCCACTGAATTGCAAAAGGAACTGGCAGACTGGCTGTTTGAAGCCGGTGCAGATTTAATTCTGGGAGGACATCCGCATGTACCGGAGCCTATGGAGCTGCGCACCATTACCAATGAGGACGGCTCCACCCGCACCGGTTATCTGGTGTACTGCATGGGAAACTTTATTTCCTGTCAGGACTCGGATTATACCAATTTGACCACTCTGCTGAACTTCCAGTTTAAGAAAAATATTAACAGCGGACGTACCGTTATTGAATCGGTAGACTATGTCCCTATGTATATGATGGACAGCCAGGATGACGCCGTTTCTACCAGCGACCGTTACCGGCTTCTGGATATCCATAAAACACTTGACGCATACGATAGCGGCAGCGGCAGCGCCAGCTTTGTTTCCGGAACGTTGTACCGGAATCTAAAGCAAGGCCTGTCAGATATTCATGAAATTGCAGGAGATACCATGGACCGATTTGCCACTTCGGAGGAAGCTTCGGAAAGCGCACTCCCTGAGACAGAATAAGGACATTCCCTGAACCAAAGATGATACATTTTTTCCTTCGGAAAGAGAGGCAACTTTATGACTGTAAATTCCAATCTGTCCATCGGACTTGGCAGTCTGGTGATTTTTCGTAATCTACTGCAGGCTGAACCCATCATTGCGCTGCAAAAGCTGTTGGACACCGACCTGAGTGATACCGAAACAGCCGTCAATCGCTACTGTGCTTTTGCGTCAGCCCTGTTTGCCAAAGAAGATAATTTTTCTCACTGGCTACTTTCCTTTATCAATGAGGATGAAAATCTCTATATTGAACATATTCTGCAAAAAACTGAGCGTCCAGCGCTGGACCGCATTTTAAGTCAGGAGCTGGAATTCCTGACCCAGTTGGCGCATTTTGATGGTGCAAGCCTACGGGCTCAAATTGACTATTCTCCCCTGCCCACCTGGGAAACCAGCGATCTGGATCTTAAAGCTAAATATCAAAAACGAATCGAAGAGATCCCTACCAGAGGTTTTGGCATTTATGCCAAGTACCACGTGTTTACCATGAGCGACGACGGGAAACTGATCCCGGTTAAGCATCCGGACAAGCAATCCCTTTCCGATTTGTACGGCTATGAAACTGAACGAAAAAAAGTTATTGTCAATACGCAGGCTTTGTTAAACGGAACACCTGCAAACAATGTGCTTCTGTATGGTGATGCAGGTACCGGTAAAAGCTCTACCGTCAAGGCCCTGGTAAACCATTTTAAGGGGGACGGCCTGCGCCTGATCGAAATCGGGAAAAAGCAGCTGTATAAATTGCCGGAACTTATGGATCACCTGGCGGCTAACCCTTTGAAATTCATCATCTTTATTGACGATCTTTGTTTTGAATCTGACGATAAGGATTTCTCCGCATTCAAAGCAATTCTGGAAGGGTCGGTCAGCAATCGCGGACAAAATATTTTAATCTACGCCACCTCCAATCATCGGCATATGGTGAAAGAGCGAAATGGTGATCGCACAGGCGATGAGTTGCATGTGGCAGACGCCATTCAGGAGCTTTCGTCCCTATCGGAGCGGTTTGGATTGACGGTCACCTTTATGCGTCCCGACAAGACCACCTTCCTGGAAATCGTATTAAAACTGGCGGAAAAAGCCAACATCCAACTGCCACAGGATGTAATCTGTCAGAAAGCCGAAACTTATGCAATCCGCTCTGGTGGGCGAAATGCCAGATGTGCCAAACAGTTTATCGAATTATTACAATCTGGCATTGTATAAAGTTGCACGGAATTATAGAAAAAGTCGCGCCGCTGTTCTCGATCTAAGACAGCGGCGCGACTTTTTATTTGATTATTGTTCTGCACCTTCTTCCAGATCTTCCTGTACAGAATCCGAAGAGAACGGTTCCTCTGATGACACATTCTCCGATGATACCGGCGGTGCTTCGCTTTCCACCGGCTGAGAAGCAACCGAAGCAACACTGCTGGAAGAAGCAGGCTGCACCTGGGAAGCTGGCTCTGCAGAACTAACAGATGCAGCAGAAGAAGCTTCCGGTGCAGAAGAAGCCACCGACACAGTCTGGGAGGAAACAGAAGGAACCGACTGCGTTGCCACCGGCTCTATAGAGGAAACAGAAATAGAAGAAGCATCCGTATCCTCCGAACCTGCACCCGAAATGAGAAAAAACACAAAGAACAGCAGGAGCAACACCAACACCGTGATCAACACGGCAAGAACCACATTTCTGGCAGTATGATCCTCCGGTGGTTTTCTCTTGGGAGACTGCTTTACTGCTGGCTGTTTGGCAGCGGGAGCAGAATCCATTGGCGCAGACGTCGAGGGAGGTGGCACAAGATCGTCTTCAGAAATGGGACCGCCGTATTGCTGCTCCAGTTTACTTTCACTTTCCGCAATCACTCTGGTCCACTCCACCTCACCCGAAGGGCGAAAATGATATCCGCATTTCCCGCAAAAAGTATGATCGGTCTCCACCTGAGCGCCACATTGCGGGCACGTTTTCCACACAGGCACATCCGCGTTCGGGGTAGAAGAAGCAAAGGAATCGCCGGGAAAATCGTCCGGAATATCAGCACGCTGCCGTCCGGAAAAAACAGCTGTAGGGTCATCGTCCAAAAAAGCGGCAGCGCTTCCGGTTTCAACGGGAGTTTCAACCTGGGATTCTTCTAAATTAAATTTCCCGCAAGCAGGACAAAAGCCGCCCTTCCCCGTCATTACTGCGCCGCAGTATACACACTTCATAAACAACCTTCTTTCCAATAGGCCTTGGCGGCTGGGTTCAATGGGATAATCTATTGTATTGAACTGCCGTTAATTTTATACTCACGAATCAAATTGGCCTTAGTTTCATATTCCTCTTCAGTCATCAGGCCAGCCTCCTTCAGATCACACAGATCCGCAATCAATTCCCACGCCGCCTTGTTGGATTGCTGCAGCAGCACCAGATTAGCGGCGGGTAAAGGTTCCGGCTCCGACTCCGGCGGCTGATCCTCTGCAGGAGCAGGAGAAACTGCTGGCTCAACCAAGGAACTGGGCAGAATAATCGGAGATGCCACTTTTCTGGATTCCGGCTTCTTTTTTTCCAAGGCCAGAAATACAAACAGCACCGCCAGAGTAAAGGCAAAATAAGCCAAGTATTTGTAAAAAGGAAATGCAATCCGTTCCGGATATAGATGCAAAACCAGCAGGGCGGCAAAGCAAAGAGATATAATTGCAGTCAACCAACGGCCGGCGATCAAACGCCCCTGATTCTGAAAAAGCAAAAAAATAATCACCAACAAAGACAGTAAAACAATTACGACCCGCAACGCTGTTACACAGATCCACCAAGGCTGCCGGAGCAATATAAAATCCTTTGCTGCATCCTGGCAGATCATCTGGTAAACTCGATACCCCATATCAAAAGCTTGGTAAAACAATCCGGCTGCCAGCAAGATCTTACAGGAGAGAAACGATTCGTTGGATAAAAAAATTGCAACCAAACCAGCACATAAAACCGCCGTAAAAAACCAGCATAGTGGTTGGTTTAGAAAAGCGGCTCCATCATTCAGCATGCGAACCGTTAAGCCGGCTGCACCAGTAAATAATAACAGCAAAATTCCAAAAGAACCAAACACAGATTCCTTTTTCAAAGCGAGTTGGAATTTAGACATAACAACCTCCCCTTTCACTGTTCCAATATACCAATTTTTTCGACATTTGTCAACAGAAGGATTTCGGTTCCTTCCAAACCAGATTGGGGCGTTATCCGGAAGCATCTGGTAAACGGCCTTCCGCACAGCCGCCAAGAAATAAAAAATGCCGCCTGCAAAACATACAGGCGGCATATACAACAGAATTATCAGTTGGTAATCGTCATTTCGGTGTCCTTATCAAAAATGTGAATCTTATTAGGATCCAAAGCAATCTTGATCACATCACCGGCGCGGGCAGTGGAAGAAGGATCCACACGAGCATTGATCCCCTGGCCTTCGGAGGTCATATACAGGTAAGTCTCAGCGCCCATCATTTCGGTCACATCAACGGTAGCCTCCACAATTCCTTCAGGATATTTCTCCAGGAAAGCATCCTCATCATGAACATGCTCGGGACGAATACCGAAGATGACTTCCTTATCAATGTAGGGTTCCAGGCAACCACGATAGTTCTTGGAGTCGGGCAGCTTAACCTTGTACTTGACACCGGCACGGTTCTTGGTATCCTCAGTACCATACTCCACAAAGAAAGTACCATTTTCTTCCCGGATTACAGCCTCCACAAAGTTCATCTGCGGAGAACCGATAAAGCCGGCAACGAAAATATTACAGGGCTGGCTGTACAGCTTCTGGGGAGTATCCACCTGCTGCAGCACGCCTTCCTTCATAACCACAATACGGGTACCCATGGTCATAGCTTCGGTCTGGTCATGGGTAACATAAATAAAGGTGGTACCCAATCTCTTATGTAACTTAGACAGCTCGGTACGCATCTGTGCACGGAGCTTGGCATCCAAGTTGGAAAGAGGCTCATCCAGCAGAAAAACCTTGGGCTCACGAACAATAGCACGACCTAAAGCAACACGCTGACGCTGACCACCGGACAAAG
>CAYZTR010000007.1:16251-68112 GCA_964481575.1 uncultured Eubacteriales bacterium | reverse complement strand
GTGGAGGCTTTCCGCAAGCGCGCCCTGAACCCCGAGCGCCCCGTTATGCGCGGTTCCCACGAAAACGGCGACGTTTTCTTCCAGCATCGTGAGGCCTGCAATGAGTACTATGATGCCGTCCCCAGCATTGTTGAGGAGTACATGGGCAAGGTCAACGCCAAGCTGGGTACTGACTATCAGCTGTTTAACTACTATGGCGCTCCCGATGCCGACCGCGTCATCGTCGCCATGGGTTCCATTTGCGACGTGGCCGAGGAGGTTATTGATTATCTGACCGCCCAGGGCGAGAAGGTTGGCCTGGTGAAGGTCCGTCTGTACCGCCCCTTCACCGCTGAGAAGTTTGCCGCTGCCATTCCTGAGACCGCCAAGAAGATCGCCGTTCTGGATCGGACCAAGGAGCCCGGTGCCATCGGCGAGCCCCTGTTCCTGGACGTGGTAGCTGCACTGGCTGCTACCGGTAAGTCTGCCAGGGTTATCGGCGGCCGCTACGGTCTGGGGTCCAAGGATACCCCGCCCGCCAGTGTCTTTGCTGTGTATGAGGAGCTGGCCAAGGATGCCCCCCTGGCCCACTTTACCATCGGTATTAACGATGATGTGACCCACCTGTCCCTGGAGGAGAAGCCCTCGCCCAACACCGCTGCGGAAGGCACCATTGAATGTAAGTTCTGGGGTCTCGGCGGTGACGGTACTGTCGGCGCTAACAAGAACTCCATCAAGATCATCGGCGACCATACCGATAAGTATGTTCAGGCTTACTTCCAGTACGACTCCAAGAAAACCGGTGGTATCACCATTTCCCATCTGCGCTTTGGTGATAAGCCCATTAAGTCTCCTTATTATATCAACAAGGCCGACTTTGTTGCCTGCCACAACCCCTCCTATGTAACCAAGGGATACAAGATGGTCAACGACGTGAAGCCCGGCGGTACTTATCTGATCAACTGCCAGTGGACCCCCGAGGAACTGGAGAAGCACATGCCCGCTGAGGCCAAGCGTTATATTGCCAAGAACAACATTCAGCTGTATACCGTGAACGCCATTGATCTGGCTGCTAAGGTTGGTATGGGTAAGCGGACCAACACCATTCTGCAGGCTTCCTTCTTTGCCCTTTCCAAGGTGCTTCCCATTGACGAAGCCGTTAAGTACATGAAGGAAAAGGCCGAGGCCTCCTACATGAAGAAAGGTAAGGACGTTGTAGAGAAGAACTGGAACGCCATTGACGCCGGTGTCTCTGCTTTCACCAAGATTGATATTCCCGCCGCTTGGGCTGACTGTGCCGAAGATGCTAAGGATCCCGCATCCGAAGGTCCCGCCAAGCTGGTCAAGATGGTGGATAACATCATGAAGCCCATTGGCAAGATGGACGGTGACTCTCTGCCGGTATCCGCTTTTGTGGATCATGTGGACGGTACCTTCGAGCAGGGTGCTTCCGCTTATGAGAAGCGCGGCGTAGCCGTTATGGTTCCCGCTTGGGACGCTAACACCTGTGCCCAGTGTAACCAGTGTGCCTTTGTTTGCCCCCATGCTACTATCCGTCCCTTTGCCCTGACGGAGGAGGAGGCTGCTGCCGCTCCCGACGTCATGAAGTCCGCTCCTTTGAAGCTGAGCAAGGGTAAGTACACCTATACCATGGCCGTATCTCCCATGGATTGCATGGGCTGCGGCGTCTGCGTCGGCGTATGTCCCACCAACTCTCTGACTATGGTGCCTCGCGAGAGCGAAGAGGCCCAGCAGGCTGTGTTTGATTATGCAGTTGCCAAGGTCACCGAGAAGGAAGACATGATGAAGGACAACGTTCTGGGCTCTCAGTACAAGAAGCCCTTGTTGGAGTTCTCCGGCTCCTGTGCCGGCTGCGCTGAGACCTCCTATGCTCGCCTGATCACCCAGATGTTCGGCGACAGAATGTACATTTCCAATGCTACCGGTTGTTCTTCTATCTGGGGCGGCCCCGCTGCAACCTCTCCCTATACTGTTAACGCCAAGGGCCACGGTCCTGCTTGGGCCAACTCCCTGTTCGAGGATAATGCCGAGCACGGTTACGGTATGTATCTTGGCCAGAAGGCCATCCGCGAGACCCTCATTGAGAAGGTCAAGGCCATCGGCGAGTCCGACAAGGTTTCCGCGGAAGTAAAGGCTGCTATTGCCGGCTACCTGGATACCGTGGATGACGGTGAGAAGAACACCGCTGCCACCGAGGCTTTGGTTGCTGCTCTGGAGACTGTGGATTGCGACTGCGTTCAGGAGATTCTGGACAAGAAGGAGTACCTCTCCAAGAAGTCCGTCTGGATCTTCGGCGGTGACGGATGGGCCTATGACATTGGCTTTGGCGGTCTGGATCACGTTCTGGCTTCCGGCGAGAATGTCAATGTAATGGTCTTCGATACCGAGGTTTATTCCAACACCGGTGGTCAGGCTTCCAAGGCTTCTCAGATCGGCCAGGTTGCACAGTTCGCAGCTGCCGGTAAGGCCATCTCCAAGAAGAGCCTGGCTGAGGTTGCCATGTCTTACGGATATATCTATGTTGCTCAGATTGCCATGGGCGCCAATCCGGCTCAGACCTACAAGGCTTTGAAAGAAGCTGAGGCTTATCCGGGTCCCTCTCTGGTCATCGGCTACGCCCCCTGCGAAATGCACAGCATCAAGGGCGGCATGGTTCACTGCCAGGAGGAAATGAAGAAGGCAGTTGCCTGCGGTTACTGGAACCTGTTCCGGTTCAATCCCGCTGCCAAGGCAGAAGGCAAGAACCCCTTCACCATGGACAGCAAGGAGCCTGCGCCTGGCTATCGTGACTTCATCATGAATGAAGCCCGTTACAGCCAGCTGACCCGTTCCTTCCCGGAGCGTGCAGAGACTCTGTTTACCAAGGCTGAGCAGAATGCCCAGATCCGGTATGACCATCTGGTCGCCCTGGGCGAGCTGTATGCGAAGGGCGTCAAGTAAGTTCGGTGGTATCTGATCTCCAGTTGATCTGATTTTAACCGTTCCGCTGTTCCGTTTATTGCAACGGCAACTCATCCGATTTTCAGCTTTATGAAATCCCCGTCATCCAGCAAACCCGGATGACGGGGATTTTTTGCTCTGTTCGTCCAAAATTTGCCGGCTTCCATGTGGAAAACCCGGGAAGTTTTCCAAGGTAAATTGTGGAAAAATCCTTCGGCGTTGTGGTCTGAGCGCATAAAAAACACTATATTTTGGGTTCAATCCGGGTTACATAATTACCTTTTTGTATAAAATGCACAATGGAAATCAAGGATTTCGTGCAATACAGAAAATATTTCAGTTTTGTAAACTTTTTTTGTCATTCGAAAAATAAAGCAAATTTTGGAAAAATACCCAAAAAGCGGTATATAATCTATAAAATATTTTTTATTAGGTATTGATTTTTTATTAAAATCGTATATAATAAAAAAGGAAAAAACTCTGCTAGTCGAGTTCTGTCGAGGAATATGGAGGAATATGTGTATATTGACAAAAGATGGTTTAGCGAGTATAATTTATTGTACAATTCTCTCAATGGGCGTTTCTGCCTATTTTGCCTCGGATTCCCGTATTTTTTCGGGGAAAGCGAAATATATTTGAAATTATGTTGGGTATTCTGTACAAAAGTTCCGGCGGTATACCGGCGGCATACTAGATGTAGTTATAAGGCGGGGGAAGATTTCTTTTTCTACGCTTTATATATGTTTGTCTCATATAAAATTTAGACTGGAGGAACAAAATTATGAGCAAGAACCTGAAGCGCATTTTTGCGTTAGTCCTTGTGCTGACCCTCATCATGGCTAGCTTTTCCATGTTGACGGCCCAAGGCTATGAAGCAAAAGTCACGGGTTGGCCAGGCACTGTGAATGCCAGCTATCCGTGGTTCGCCAACGGTGTCGTGACGGACGAAGAAAAGGAAGCTACCCGTACCGCCATGGCAGAGGAACTGGTTTATCAGAACGATACCCTGGGTTTCCGCATGGGTACTTCCGATAACGGGGAGACATCCTGGGCAATGTCCGGCTGGGGCAATGGCATGATCGTCATTGAGCCGGATAACCACGACGCTTCTTTAACGGATAATGTCGGTAACCCCTGGGGCATGGAGGGGCGCTATTGGAGTGCTGTCATTGCTCCTTTCCCCGGCATGGCCTTCAGTGTTAAGGGTGTGCTGGCTGCCAACTATGACAGCAACGGCGGCGATCCTGCCCTGAGCAATGAGTTCTATCTGGGCGGCCCCGCAGCCACCTATCAGTTGTACTTCAACTCTTATGCCACCAAGAATTCTGCCGGTCAGGTAACCTCCACCAAGAACTTCCCCGGTGCCAAGAGCTCTGGCGGTTCGGACGTGACCAACAACAAGTTCCGGTATGCGGTTGCCAACTATAACCAGAATAATAAGCTGACCCAGGATGATATGGGCAGTTACGGTAACTTCTCCGTCGGTATTCCGGTGAGCTATACAGTTGCCACTGCTGACAACTACATTACATATCAGAAGTTTGCCGGTTCCAGCACTACTTACAGCCGTACGGATAAGACCTTCACGGATGGTTTCACTTATGTGGCCGCCAAGACGGCTGACCTGGAGGATGGCAAGCTGACCGGCGCTTATGTGATTGCTGGCGATCTGGCCCGTACCTTTGAGGGTCTGGCTGCTACAGTGGACGAGTGCTTTGCTATTACCGGTGCACCTGTGGCAGATGCAGCAGGTGGCAAGCAGCTGTTTGAAAACGGTGTGCTGTCTGTCAGCGGATTTAAGACCAACAATACCAAGGTTGCGTCTTTTTCCCTGTCGGGTGAGATTCGTCCTGCCGTTGTGGATAACGAGGCCAGCACCATCACCGCTTTTGTCAGCACCGGCACCAGCCTGTCCGGCTTGACCGACACGGTTGTTCTGGAGGACAGCGGCGCTTCTTACACCTTGTCTTCCAAGGACTACAGCAATGCTGTTACTTTGAAGGTTACGGCTGCTTCCGGCGATACCGCCAGCTATACCGTTACGGTATTGGAACTGGATGATTCCTCCATTCTGAGCTTTGTGATCGACGGTGTTTCTGCAGATATTGATTATGCCACTAAGACCATCACCGCAGTGGTCGGCGGCGACTTCGATTTGAAGACGGCTGCTCCCACCGTAACGACCCAGGGCAGCTCGGCTTCCGTCAGCCCTGCCGGTGCTACTGATCTGTCTGCTTCCTGGACCAGCCCGGTGACCTATACCGTTACCGCTGGCAGTGCCAAGAGCGAATACAAGGTGCAGGTTCGGAACAAGAGTAAGGATACTGCCGTTCAGGCGGTAGTGATTCCTGAAGGTTCCCTGAAGTATCAGGTTGCCGGAGAGGATCTGGCCGGAACCATTACCGGAACAACCATCACCTTTACTTATAATTATGGAAACAGTGCAACCTCTTTGGTTCCCATTGCCTTCACCCTCCCTGAATATGCAACTGTTTCTCCTGATCCCTCCATTAAGCGCAGCCAGTCTAATCAAACATATACGGTTACCTCTGAAAACGGCGAGACTCAAAACTACACCGTTAAGGTCAGTATCAGTACGGAAAAGACCTTCCCGGCAGTGGATGATCTGAACATGAGTTTCTCGGATGTAATGGGCGGCTTCGGCGGCACCAAGGTGCAGGCTTTGGCCAAGCAGGCCGTTTTGGATGAGTATAACTACCAGAGAACAGTTTTGGGCTTTGATCCCGGTTCCATTCCTACCGACAGCGATACCGCTTTCTCCGGTTGGGACGGTGTGCTGAACCGGCAGTTCTTCGACAATGGTTACGGCAATACTTCCTCCTTGTGGAATCACACTGCCATGATTTGTATGGATGTGCCCAAGGGCCTTGCTTATACTGTTAAGAATGAAATGCTGAGCCGCTGGCAGGGCGGCGCCACCGATGAGGACGGAAACTATACCCCGTACCTGTTCAACAAGGCTGGCGCTCCGGCCATGGATGAAATCACCATGGACGGAAAGACCTATCAGCAGTTTACCAAGGCGTACGGCAACAGCAGCGGCATGACCATGAACGGTATCGGTACCTTCTACACCGCCGCCATTAATGCCCTGCAGGGTACGATTTATTACGATAACCTGAATGCAACCTTGTATACCGGCGTTACCACTGGCATGCGGTATGCCTATGAGTATGCCAACCAGCTGGGCTATAACCCCGGTATTGCGCTGGACGGCAACCTGCAGTCCCAGTATCTGGGCACCTACGAGGATTGCTACTACAGTGTTACCACTGCAGACAGCAAGGGTAATAAGATCACCAGCTATTTCACCGGCGCACAGCCCAACTATGTGCTGTATCAGGTGTTCAGTGGTTCCGGTGAACTGCGGACCACCAACCGTAGCTCCTCTGACAAGACCATCATCATCAAGGGCGCCAACAGCATGGGCGTGGATCAGAATTCCGGCCTGGCTTTGTTCGGCATTACCAAGACCATGTATGAGAATCTGCCCAAGGGTACCTATCAGGCGTTGAATTTAAGCGGCTTTGACGTGAACTACAACACCACCTACGGTACCCCCACGAAGTACTATATTGATGAGAACAACGATCTTATTATGGAGTTTTTGGAAACCACCATTACTTCTGTTGTGGAGTATTCGGATGGTAGCACCGCGGTGGTAAATGGCTCTGTGAATGCTGAAAATCCGGAGATTGCGGACTTCGCTGATGTGAAAAATTATGTGACTCAGGTTTCCAACAAGGCTTGTTACTTCGCTGCTCCTGTGGCCGATCTGGAAGCCGGCAACACCTCCACCATTACCTATTATCCCACCTCCCGGTATGCCTCCGATTCTACCCTGGATGACGTGATTCTGGATCAGGCTGGTGGTTCTGCCGCCCCCGAAGTGAAGGTTGTTTATGACGACGAGCTGTATGATCCTTCCCTGAAGGAAGAATACGATGCTACGATATCCGATTATAACCTGCAGATCTCCCTTGCCCAGGCCGGTAGCGAAATTGAAAAGCAGGAAGAGTTGGAGATTGCCCGGGATGCTTATGCCGCGTCCTTTAATAAGTTCACCAGTAATGCCATTTACGTGAACTATCCGGCGGACGCCAAGGTAGATATCACTGCCATTCAGTTCCAGGACTTCCTTTGCACCAGTGAGGAAGCCGAGATTACCACACCGGAAAAGGCGGAGGATGGTACCTATCCTGTGCTGGATTGTGCGCTGGAAGAATACGGAAGCGGCCGTGTGGTTGTTACCGCGGCGGACGGCGGCACCAGAGCGTATACGGTTTATATCTTCCAGGAGGAAGAAGCGCTGTTTGATAATTCCACCCTCAACTTGGAATGGGGATTCTGGAATGTCGAGCCGGAGCCGGTATTTGAGCCTTATTATGATGACTACAACCGTCTGGTTGTCGGTGAGGTTGACGGCGTGCCGGTTTATGATGAAGATCCCAACGAGCAGCTGTATCCCGGTATGACTTCGGCCAACTGGCCTAAGTACTGGGGCTTCTACAAGGATAATATCAAGTCTGAGGAAAATTGGGTTTCGATCCATGTTGTGGACGGTGTCTATGATCCTGTGGCCGATTGGAAGAACCTGTATTTGGAGAATGCCTCCAAGTGGCTTTCTGCCGATTGGACTTGCGAATAATTCCGACGTCTGCTTTTGCACTGCACGGTGTGCTGCCGTGCAGTGCACACCATGGTTTTAATAGGGGACGAACAGCTCTATTAAGATAGAAATGTGAATTTTCAATTTAGGAGGAAAAAAAATGAAACGTGTATGCAGTTTTCTTGTTGCATTCATCTTAATTTTCAGCCTGGTCGCCAGCATGACGGCCAGCGCCAACATCACGGATCCCACGAAGGTTGGTTCTTATGCGGGCGAATTTGTGATTGCTCCCGGCTTCTCCGAGGGTGATCTGACTGCCATTTCCAAGGCAATCCGTGCAGAGTATAACAGATCCATTGCCACCAGAAACTTCCAGAACGCCAGCATCTATTTTGATTACGGTAATGCAACCGGCGAGTTGGTTCACCAGTGGGCCGGTTCCGCCCACGAAGGCGACGTTGGCGCCGGTACCCGTGTGTTCGGCCCCTACTCCTGCATGAACCAGGACTTCTCCGGCGGCGGTTCCAGCTGTCCTGAGGCTTTCTCCCAGGGTTCCGGTTGGTGCTGCATCCTGGTGACCACCGCTTCTTTGAAGAAGGGCGAGGCTTACACCATTCGTGATGATATCGGCCAGCTGTATGCCGCAGCCGGCGGTACCAACTCCATGTGGGGTATGCCTACCTCCAACCAGTTCTGGGTGGACACCAACACGGCTTCTTCTGCGGCTGGCGCCCAATTTGTTGAGGAATATCCTGCAGACACCGGTTATTACCTGGTGCAGAACTTTGATGAAGGGTTTGCCATTCTGGCCGATGGCCGCAGCTATTACAGCGGCTTCTTCTTCTATGAGACCGGCTATTCTGCTCCCGCTTATAATGGCGTTGCTGACAATCCCGAAGTTGCGGCAAACACTCCCATAAAGAGCTCTGATGGTCCTTCCCTGATTAACGCGGATGAAGTTATCATTCCTGAGGATGTTGTCTTCACCATGGGCGTGGAGGATACCACGATTCATAACTATGATGAAGAAGAAGACGGTGGTGGTGACACGGTTGTCACCACCGTGGAAGGCGAAGATGGCGCAGAAGGTGATGCTACTGAGGCCGATACCGCTTCCGAGGCCGAAGGCGGCGATCCGACTGCGGAAGCTACTACTTCCACCGTTACCTCCAGGGTTGCCGGCACTGCTGCTACCACTACCACCTATCTGTTTGGTATGCCTCTGGATCAGGCCATGCCAATCCTGATTGGCATCATTGCTGCAGTTGTGGTGATTATTGCTGTGATTATCATCTTGGTTGTAGTTTCTTCCAAGAAAAAGAAGGCCGCTGCATTGGCAGCTGGCGCTGAGGCTGCAGAAGCCGGTGCGGAAGAGGCCCCCGCCGAGGAAGTTCCCGCCGAAGAGGCTGCTGAAGAAGCTCCTGCTGAGGAGACGGCAGAATAATTTCTGATAAGATTGGATCCTTCCGGCTGTAAGCCAGCCGGAAGGAGGCCGTGCCGGTTGTGATTCGGTCGGCCGGCACGGCACCCCTTTTTTCCTTTGTTCACTTGGAGAGTTTTCTCTCCATTAAATTGCAAATCCTGTGGAGGATTGATTCATGAGTTCCGTAACCTATACTGAAGTTCACAAGCGCGTAGATGAAATTGCAGCCAAGATTAACAATCAAAAGCTGCGCAATATGTTCAAAAAATGCTATTACAGCACTCTGGAAACTACCACGAAGTATCATGAGGATGGTTCCACTTATGTTTTCACCGGCGATATTCCTGCCATGTGGCTGCGGGACTCCAGCGCCCAGGTGATGCACTATCTCCGGATGTGTGACTGCCCCGGCATCAAGGAAATGATCCAGGGCCTGATTCAGAAGCAAATGTTCTACATTGCTTTGGATCCTTATGCCAACGCCTTCAATGAATTTGGTGATGTTGGCGGCGATCATGTAGACGATCGTACCAATTACAATGAAAATAAGGGCTGGATCTGGGAACGCAAGTACGAGATTGACTCGCTGTGCTATCCGGTCTGGATTTCCTATAAATACTATGAAAAAACCGGCGATCCCTCCATTTTCAATGAGCAATACAGGGAAAGCACCAAGATTATTATGGATTTGTTCGAGACGGAGCAGCACCATGAGGAAAAGTCTCCCTACTATTTTGAGCGGTTCCACTGTCCTGCCACCGATACTTTGGTTCGGGAGGGGAAGGGCGCGGAAGTAGCCTACACCGGTATGACCTGGTCTGGTTTCCGTCCCAGTGACGATGCCTGTGTTTACGGCTATCTGGTACCTTCTGAAATGTTTGCCGTTGTGATTCTGGGCTATCTGCAAGAGATTTACACCCAGGTGTATCATGATGAAGCGCTGGCCGCCCAGGCCAAGCGGCTGGCGAAAGAGATCGATGCCGGCATTCAGCAGTTCGCCGTTTTTGATGATCCCGAATTTGGAAAGGTATACGCCTATGAGGTGGACGGAAAGGGTAACGCTGTCTTTATGGATGACGCCAATGTGCCCAGCCTGCTGTCGCTGCCCTATCTGGGGTATTGTGACCAGAAGGATCCGATCTACCTGAATACCCGGCGGATGATCCTTTCCAAAAAGAATCCTTATTATTATGAAGGCTCCTTTGCCAAGGGGATTGGCAGCCCCCATACCCCCGCCGGTTACATCTGGCACATCGCCCTGGTGATGCAGGCGCTGACCACCGATGATGCGGCCGAAAAAGCAAAGGTCCTGAATACGATTATGGCTTGTGATGGCGGCACCGAAGTGATGCACGAGGGCTTTGATGCCAATGATCCCACCGTTTATACGCGGGAATGGTTCGCTTGGGCCAACTCCCTGCTGGCTTACTTCATTCTGGATTGCCTGGATGACGTAAACGACTACGTCAAGGCGTAAGGAGGCGTTTCCCCATGATAGATGCTGCTTTGTTTGCGGATGTTAACTTTGCGGAAGAAGCCCATGCCTTTCTGGCCACCGTTCGGGAGAAATTCTGGAACGATACCGGCTATTTCGGGAAGGAAAAATATGTCGGCACAGAGAAGGCTTTCCTTTGGCCCTACGGCGGCCATCTGGAAGCCATCGCAGCCCAGTTTGAGACATATCCTGACTGTGCCCATGCCAAACAGTTATACATAGATACCCTGGAGGGCCTGCGGGCCTATCAGGTTTGCCGGGAGGATGACCACCTGGCCTATGCTGCTGCCTGCGGCGGTTCCGGCGATATTTATTATGATGATAACGCCTGGCTGGTGATTGCTTACCTGGATGCCAGCCAGAATTTGAAGGATCCCAAATGGCTGGATCTGTCTAAGCGGGTTTGCCGCTTCTGCTATACCGGTTGGGATGAGAAGCTTGGCGGCGGTGTTTACTGGATGGTGAACAATTATGAAAGTAAGAACACCTGCATCAATGCACCTCTGGCCAAGGTTTCCGCGCAGCTTTATAAGGCAACCAAGGAACCGGAGTTCCTGGAAATGGCCAAGAAGCTGTATGCCTGGACCAAAGAGAACCTGATGGATCCTGCCGATAACCTCTATTGGGACAATAAAAAGCTGGACGGTACGGTGGAACCCCATAAGTGGACCTACAATACCGGCTGCATGATCGGCGCCGGCGTGCACCTCTATGAGATCACCGGAGAAGCAGCTTATCTGGAGGACGCAAAGCGTACCGCCCGGTCTGCTTTGAACGGCGGCTTCGGTCAGGTGGAGAGCGACGGGTATTATCGTTTTACCAAGGGTTCATCCCCCTGGTTTAACTCCTGGCTGTTGGACGGTTATTTGGTTTTGTATCCCCACGATCCAGTGGATGATTACATTCTGAGCTTTGCATCGGCTACCGCTTATGCTTTGCAGCAAAAGAATGCCACCGGGTTCCTGCCTCAGAATTGGCAGACTCCCGTTCGGGATGAGGATGCTCATATTCTGGATCAGTCCGGTACTGCTACCTGCATGTACAAAGTGCATCTGTGGAAGCAGCAGTATCAGAAATAATGGTTTGATCGCCTTCTGGCGTGCAAATATGTTCTTAAAATACATTTAGGAAAGGAAGATCCCTATGCGTAAGCGATTCTTAGCTGCAATAATGGCGGTAGTCATGATGCTGTCATTGTTTGCGGGGTGCAAGACCGTTACCACGGGCGGCACCGAAGACGAAGTGATTGAATCTGTGATCACTTCCACCAAGCCAAAGTCCACTTCTTCCACCACATCTTCCAAAGTGGCCAGTTCCAGCAAGAAGAAAACCACCACCACTACCGTGGTTTCCAAAGTGAAGAACTCCACTGTGACCCAGACGGATGCCACCTCCAGCGTGTTTGTGCCGAATTTGACCCAGCGCACCATCATGCCTGAGGGATGGGTGCTGAGTTATTTTGTGCAGAGTGCAGAGATTTCTGGAAGCAGTTCCGGCGATCCGGATGAAAAGCCGCCTGAGATCGGGACCGCCGCGCCGGCTGATGTGGCTCCTGCTGCTGAGATTGCCAATGCAGCTGCTACCGTTCTGGATTGGTTGCTGGGCAAGACAGACCATTCGGATAACACCAGTTCTGAAAACCACATTTGGAATGGGGACCGCATCTACGATACCCTGGTGGACAAGGACAACAACTGGAATCCCTCCGGCTGGATCACCCTGTGGGGCTATGGTTCCTTCCTGGAGGCCACCGGCGCAGCCTGCCAGTATGATCCCACCGCTTACCAGGCCGATTATGAAAAGGCCTTGACCAACCTGAAGTATTATGTGGTGTCCGATATGGATCGGATCAAGGGCGGCAACGGCACCTATATGACTGCCATTGAGGACAGCAAAGGTGAGTTGGCTTCCGGTTCTTATCTGTCTCTCTCCTGCTATCCCAATAACGCGGCTAACCAGGTTTTCTATGATGATGACGTCTGGATTGCGAAAGAATATCTCCATGCCTACCATGTGTTGGGTGACCAGAAGTATAAGACCCTGTCTGACCGTATGATCCGTTACATTTACGACACCGGTTGGGAAGATACCTACAAAGGCGGCGGTATTTGGTGGATGGATCAGTTCAATCTGAGCGGTGAAGCGCAGCAGAAGAACTCCTGCATCAATTGCCCGGCTGTGGATCTGCTGACGGACTTCTATCTGGAGACTGGGGATCAGTATTATCTGGATGCTGCCACCAAGACCTACGCCTGGGCAAAATCTCAGCTCATGGCTGACAACTATATCATGTATGATAAGTGGATAACAAACGATGCCGGCGTGATTGAGCTGGACAGCGGGCAGTTGACTTACAACACCGGTGAAATGCTGTCTGCTGCGGTTGGTTTGTACCAGTGTACTGGCGATGCCGACTACCTGGACGATGCCAAGAACATTGCTGCTGCTGCTGCCAATAAGTGGCTGAGCCGCACCAAGTACAAGGGCAACTGGACTGTTCTGTGGCGGGAAGGCAATCCCTGGTTCAGTTCCTATCTGGTGGAGGGCTACTTGAATCTCTACAATGTGGATCCCACCGATCCGGAGCTTTCCCAGTATATGAAAATGGTGCGTTCCTCCATGTTCCTGGCTTACAGCAACCGGACCTACACCAACGGACAGGAGTGGATCCATCCTGACTGGCACTCCAGTACCGCAACGATTACGGCAAGTCAGAAGAGTGTTATGAATCAGTCTGCCAGCGTTCGGGTACTGTTCATGACCAGTTCCTGGGTAGACGCTTATGAGGGCAACGCGGAGAAGGGGATTGCCCCCTTGTCTACTGTTCCCGGCTTTAAGGTGAACTAAATCCTAAATGTTACAATACAGTACAGTCCCGCTTTTTGCGGGACTGTACTTCCCCATGGTATTCGGAGAAAGGAGAGAATTTCATGATAAAACGGATTACATCCTTTCTTTTGATGCTTTGCCTGTTGCTGTCGCTGGCAGCCTGCGGCGGGGAAAAGGATGCGGCAGCGGATCGCAATTCTCAGGGAACCGGCACATCCGATGAAGAGGGTTTCCTGACCTTAGAAGCGCTGCTGGCCTATGACGCCTTTGGCGAAGCGGCCGATACACTGATGGATACCTTAAGCGACGCCTTTTGGTTCCTGACCAAGGATGAAATGAAGGATTCGGTGAACAGCACCGATTCCACCGCCCTTTGGGGCTATGCCGCCTATATGGAGGCGGCCGGATTGCGGATGCAACTGCATCCGGAGGATGAAGCGGTAAAAACCGAGTATTTAAAGGCTCTGCAGGGTGTGGAGAATTACCGCACCACTTGGCGCAGTGATGAGTTGCAGGTGTATCAGTGCGTCACCAGTGATGGGCGGGCCGAATGTTTTTATGACGACGATGTTTGGGTTGTCCTGGAATTTATTCATGCTTACCAGCTGCTGGGGGATACCCATTGGCTGACCCAGGCGGAAAACACGATTCAGTTTTGCTATTCCGGCTGGGATGAGAAGCTGGGGGGCGGCGTCTATTGGAAAGAGGACGACAAAGCCAGCAAAAACACCTGCATCAACGCACCCCTGGCGGTGGCTTCCGCGCAGCTGTACCAGATCACCCAACAGGAAACCTATCTTACCTGGGCGCAGAATCTGTATGACTGGACCAAGGCCACCTTACTTGACACGGAAAATTATACTTTTTTTGATAATATAAATGTATCTACCGGCGGGGTAGATCGGGCCAAGTATTCGTATAATACCGGCAATATGATCTATGCGGCTGCCACCTTGTATCAAATCACCGGGCAGATCGCTTACCTGGAGGATGCCAGGCTTTACGCCGAAGGCGCTTATGACCAGTTTGGCGAAACCCAAACGGTGGATCGTTGCCAGGAGCCCCTTTACATTGCAGACAGCAACAGCTGGTTCGGCGGCTCCTTGCTCCATGGTTATCTGAAGCTTTATGAGGTGGATGCTTCCACCGACCAGAAGTATATTGAAGGCTATTTGCAAACCATTGCCTATGCCTGCAGCATTGCCAATGATGTACGTGGCTACCTGATAAGCGGCTGGACGGAAAGCGGCATTACATCCAACCCCTCTTTATTGGATCAGGCGGGCAATGCCCGGCTGGAGTATTTATTACAGCTGTGGCAAAATGCCCATTGATTGGCTTGCTTCCTGCGGCCGTAACCTATGTATCTGACCGGAGTTTCCGGTTTTGATAAATATTGAGAAAGGAATGATGTAGAATGGCAAAACGAATCATTAGCTTGTTGCTTTGTCTCGCCCTGGTTTTGAGCTTTGGTGCAATGACTTCCTGCGGCGGCGATGACCTGGACGATGGTTCCGGGGAAGGATTCATGCCGGAGGATTTGAATGTTACTGTTTGGGGAGCATTCGGTGAAGATTATTGGGAGGCTTGGTCGAGAGACTATCCCACCATTAACCTGGATCGTTCCACTTCCAGTGACTTTAGCTTGGCTACCCTGGCCGCTGCAATCTCGGCCGGTACCCAGCCGGATATGTTTTACACCAACAACGCTGCTGCTGCTCCTCTGGGAGAAGCTGTTGCCAAGAAGTTGGTTATGCCTCTGGATGATTATCTGCCTGTGGATCCTGCTACCGGCGCACCTGCCGATGCTTCCCTGTGTAAGGATCAGTCCTACACCTGGGATGATCTTCCCAGCTGGTACTCCATGTTCATGACCTTCCCGGATGAAAACGGCGATCAGCATGTATACGGTGTTTACACCGATGTGTCTGTGGGCGCTTTGGTCTGGAATAAGGATCTCTTTGAGGCCAATGGGTATGATCGGAATACTCCGCCTGCTACCTGGAGCGAAATGTATGATATGGCCAAGGCTATGACCAAGACGGATGCTTCCGGTTTGGTTACCCAGGCCGGCTTCCTGGATTACACCTGGTGGTTTGAGCACTGGCGCCTGACCTACGGCGACAGCTATCAGGACCGTTACACCGGTAAGGTTACTGTGAACGACAATAAGTTCACCGCTGTGATGAACTACCTGCTGAAGTTCCCCGAGATCTTCGGTGGTTCTGAAAAAGTCGCAGAAGGCGTTTCCTTCGAAAGCGGCAACGTTGCTATGGGTATTGCCGATATCGGCTATGGCCAGAAGTTGGCGCAGGATTTTGAGGTTGGTATCGCTGCTATGCCGTATGATGATAGCCCTGAGTACGGCCTGACCGAGACCACCGTTTCCGGCTATGCTTGGCAGTGGTATGGTATTCCCACCGGCGCCAAGAATCCTGACGGCGGTTGGTTGTTCTCTCGCTGGGCTGTAACCAACGGTTCCGCCAGCGTGCAGGAGCGGGATGCTATCGCCAATCCTGAGACCTGGAACCCTGTTTACCTGGTGAACAAGAACACCAGACAAGAGCTGTATGACAAGTACCTGGATGGCTGCCGTGAGGACGTCAAGAACAACCTGATGCAGCGGGATGAGCTGTTTGATCAGATCACCCTGGATCAGCCCGTTAACGCCCCCATCAATGCTGACTTTGTAAAGGCGCTTGAGAGTGATTGCGTTGCGATTATGAATGGAACCTTTACGGTAACTGAGGGTCTGGAAGACGCCCAGAAGCAGGGCGATGCGCTGTATAACCGGTACATGAAGGACGTTTCATAACGGCTGACTTCTAACATGTGCTACCCGGAGGGTTTCCTCCCTTCGGGTAGCATTATAGAATTTATTTAAATTTTTTCGTCAGGAGCGTGTCGGATGAGGGACGTAGTAGTACAGATTCTTGCAGCTTGTTTCATTCTTGCACTTCTGCTGACCGGCACGGTCTGCTCTGTTCTGATCCAGTCATCGGCCTATACTGGGGAATTTCTGGTGGCTGATTTGACAGATACCACGGTTTCTTATGTGAAGCCGGCGGATCGGAGTGAATGGTCCCACATTGCGGATCAGATGCAATCTTTCCTTTGGAATCAAATGCTGGGAGAAAACGGTACCCTTTGCAATTATTATTCTCTGGAAAAAGGCGCCTATGAAAATGGCAGTGGCAACTACTGGATTCAGGCCCAGTTTGTGGATTCTCTGGCCGATGCCTATCTCCGCACCGGAGATCCTGTCTATGCCCAGCGAGCCAAGGATTTGATGCTGGCGGAAAAACGTGCCAATGGAAATCACCTGACCAATGAATTCTATGATGATATGGGCTGGATGGCCTGCGCTATGGCGAAGCTGTACAAGGCTACCGGGGATCCGGATTATGAGCTGGATCTGAAGCTGCTCTATGAAGTGATCATGGACGGTTGGTATTACCAGGGAGGAATTTCCTGGCAAAAAGGACAGATTTATTATCGAAATTCTCCGGCACAGGGGCCGGCCTGTATTCTGGCCTGTCGCATGTATGACCTGTACGGAGATCAGGAATATTTGGATATGGCCCTTCAGATCTTTACGTGGTGGGACGGTAAGCTCGTTAATCACAATAACGGTCTGGTATGGGATGGCTATAACCGGGAAGGCAATGACCGCATCGATTATAGCTGGGTATTTACATATAACCAAGGGGTGTATATCGGCGCTTGTGTGGAGCTTTACCGGATTTTAGGCGATCCTGCTTATCTGGATAAAGCGACGCTGACAGCGAATTACACCTTGAAGCACCTGGTTAACAGTGACGGCGTTCTTCAAGCGGACGGTACGGCTGACAGTGATGCCGGTGCATTTAAAGGAATCTTTTGCAGATATTTGGTGGAGCTGATTGAAACCACCGAACAAAACCGGGAAACCTATGCGGATTTTCTGGTAAAAAACGCGGAAGCAATGTGGTCAAACATTCCAAGCGAAGAGGCCCCCCTTTGCGGTGCGGAATGGAATAAACCGGTAAAGGGAACCGGTGCGCTGCAGGCCATGTCCAGCGGCGCAGCGCTTTTGGAAAGTGTGGCCTATTTAGATACATTCGGATATTTATCCGATTCGGATAGCGTAACAGAATAAACCCCGTGAGGGAGAAAGATGGAAGGTTTTTGTATGGCAACTATGAACCCAAGCAAGATGCATGGTCGGTTGTTGGCATTGCTCTTGGCAGTATGTATCATTCTGCCGGTGGGAGCAGTATCTGCGGCGGCTGACGATGAAACAGATGCGACTTCCGCCTCTGCTTCTTCGGAGCATACTTACGACACCGGCGGTGATGACTATGTGATCTCGCTGTACAGTGACGCAACTGATGTGGAGTACTGCTCTTATGTGACGGAGCATTACAAGCTGTTGTCCGACTATGATAGCAGCAATGATTCCACCGGCGCCATGGCAGCCAGTTACATAGATTATGACTCCTATGGCTTGTCTGCGGATGACGCCATTGTACTGACCGCCGATACAGCTGTGGATGCAGATGGCAACGCCCAGCCATTGGTGACCGGTACGGTCTCTGATGGCTATGCTGCTTACAAGAATCCGCAGATCTATTCCAATGAGGATATTGGGGAACTGATCTGGACCTTCCAGGTGAAAAAGGCCGGTCTGTATCATATTCTGGTGGACTACCTTCCTGATGAAACCGACACGGCAGATGTGCAGCGTTCGGTTCTCATTGACGGTGTTTCTCCCTTTTCGGAGAGTGATACGGTTCCTTTCATGCGGAAGTGGGAGGAAATCGGTGCCGTTAAGAAGGATAGCAACGGAGACCAGCTGAAGCCCAAGATGCGCCAGGTATACACCTGGGACAGCGAGTATGTTTCCGATGTTGACGGGATGTACAGCGACGGTTTGGCCTACTACCTGACGCCTGGCCAGCACACCCTGACGGTGGGCTATGTGAATTGCGCCTGTTATTTCGGTAATATCACCATTCTGCCGGGGCAGAACCTTCCCTCTTATGAAGAATATAATGCAGAAAACCTGGCTGCCGGTATCCAACCGGTGGACACCAGCGCAGATACCCGGGTGGAGGCTGAGGATGCCGCATACCGTTCCAGCCAGATCCTGCGGCGGGCCGCTAATTCCGACCCGGCTACCACCCCTTATACGATCGGGCATGTGGTACTGAATACCATCGGTGGTTACGACTGGCGTACCGGTAATCAGTCCGTAACCTATAAAATCTCTGTTCCCACCGACGGACTTTATGCTTTGAACCTTCGGATTTTCCAGAACCATGGTGAAGGTCTTAGCGTGCACCGGCAGATCACCATTGACGGTGTGGTTCCCTTCCGGGAGGTGTCTGCTTATGCCTTTGAATATGGTACCAAATGGCAGAATGTTACCGTTTCGGATGCGGAGGGAACCCCCTATCAGTTCTACCTGACGGCTGGTGAGCATGAAATTGCCTTTACGGTTAAGATGGGCCAGGCAACGGAGGTTATCAAGGAGCTGTACTCCATCAATGACGATGTTACCTCCCTGATTCGATCCATTACCGCCATTACCGGCAGTGATCCCGACCTGAACTACGACTATCAGCTGGAAAAGAGATATCCCCAGTTGTTGGAGACCATGCAGGATCTGGAGGATCGCTACCGCGCTCAGATCGTTTACCTGCAGAGCTACTGCCAAAAGACGCCTACCCTGGCCAACTCTTTGAACACAGCAGCTGATCAGCTGGCTTATTTGATTAAGCACCCGAATAAGATCCCGGCCAAGCTGGATGAAATGCAGGATACCCAATCCTCGGTTTCTCAGTGGTATTATGACATTCAGGATCAGCCCATGCAGATGGACTACCTGCAAATGATAGCCCCGGATGAAACCGTCCAGATGAAAAAATCTAATATTTTCCAGAAAATTGCCGGTACGGCTGTAAACTTCTGGAACTCCTTCTACAAGGACTATGACAGCATCCAATATGCTGCGGAAGATGATTCCATTGAGGTTCATTCCACCATCAATGTCTGGGTCGCCCGTTCCAAGGAAATGGCCGAGGTGATCCAGGAGATGGGTACGGAGGATTTCACCCAAGAAACCGGCATCGGCGTCAGCGTCAACATCATGCCTACCGGTTCCGTGGGCGCTGTGGGTAGCATCAGTCCGCTGATGTTGGCAGTTATTTCGGGGACCGTTCCCGATATTGCTTTGGGTACTGACTCTCAGACCCCTGTGGAGCTGGCTATCCGGGATGCTGCCTATGATCTGACGAATTTTGATGATTATGATGAATTCGCTGAAAGTTTTCTCCCCGGTGCATTGGAGCCGTTGCTGTATCAGGATGGCTGCTATGCCATTCCCGAGACCATGGATTTCCGTATCATGTTCTACCGGACGGATATTCTCAGCTCTTTGAATGTAGATATTCCCCAAACCTGGTATGATCTGTATAACAGAGTTCTGCCGGTGCTGAACCAGAACGGTATGGATTTCTTCATGACTTCAGACTATGCTACCTATCTGTATCAGCTGGGCGGCAGCTACTATAATGAAGATAAGACCAAGACCGCTCTGGATTCCGATGTGGCCTATCAGGCGTTTGTCCAGTGGACCAACAACTATAACGTTTACGATATGCCGGAAACCGCCGATATCTACAACCACTTCCGGATCGGAGATATTCCTCTGGTGGTTGGTAGCTATTCGGATTATATCAAACTGCTGTATGCGGCGCCTGAAATTTACGGTAAGTGGGATATCGCTCCGATTCCCGGTACCTACGACGATTCCGGTAAACTGAACCGTTCGGCCGGCGGCGTGGTGACCTGTCTCATGATGTTCTCCGATACCGTCAACAAGGAGGATGGCTGGGAATTCATCAAATGGTGGATGAGCGAGGATGTGCAGTATAACTATTCTGCCAATATTGAAGGTGTTATGGGCCTGACCGCCCGCTGGAATACCGCCAATACCGATGCGTTCCTGCGGATGAATTGGAATACCAATCATAAGAAGGTGTTCCGCATTGTCTTTAACAACTTCGTGAATATGCCCAACACGCTGGGCGGTTATTACACCGGGCGGAACGTCAGCAACGCCTGGACTCGGACCGTCACCAATGACGTCAACACCCGTGCTTCTTGGGAGCAGGCTGTTGAGGACATTGAAAACGAGATGGAGCGCAAGCAAATCGAGTACGGTCTGATTGAAGAGGAATCCTAACAGCGTGGCTGTACAGTAATTTTAGGAAAAGGGTGAATGAGTTTGATTAGTACTGCAAATGCGGAAGCTACCACCGAAGTAAAGAAGCCGAAGAAGCTGAAGAAAAAGAAATCTTCCAACGGCGGCGCACACGGATTGACCGGATATGCCCGCGACCAGGTTTCTGGTTACCTGATGGCAGCTCCCTTCCTACTGTTATTTTTAATTTTTATTGTTATTCCAGTTATCTGGAGCTTGATTCTCAGTTTGACCCACTACAATATCGTGCAGCCCATGCGCTGGGCCGGTCTGGTGAATTATAAGGATCTGCTGACCAACGATGATCTGTTCATCACTGCTGTAAAAAACACCTTTACCTACGCGGTCATTGTGGGCCCGGCGGGTTTCCTGCTTTCCTTCTTCTTCGCCTGGCTCATTAACCAGTTGAAGTTCCGGAATGCCTTTGCCATGGCCTTTTATGCCCCGTCTTTGACGTCGGCTGTGGCCATGTCGGTTATCTGGCTGTATCTGTTCTCTTCGGATCGTTACGGTTTGATCAATGACCGTCTGATCTCCTTAGGATTCCTCAGTGAGCCGATTTTGTGGACTATGGATCCTACCTATATCATGCCGGTTATCATCATTGTGGCATTGTGGTCCTCCATGGGCTCCGGCTTCCTGACCAACCTGGCAGGTTTGAACGGTATTCCCAATGATCGGTATGAGGCAGCGCAGATTGACGGTATCAAAAACAAATTCCAGGAGTTGATTTACATCACTCTGCCGTCTGTGAAGCCCCAGTTGCTGTTTAACTCCATTACGGCTATCACCGGCGCTTTGGGTGTGTTCGATCTGTGTACCGGTATTGCCGGATTCCCCAGCCCCGACTACGCGGCTCACACCATTGTGGCCCATATGTATGACTACGCTTTCCTGCGGTTTGAGTTGGGTTACGCTTCGGCAATTTCCTTTATCCTGTTTTTACTGAACTTTGGTTTGGGCCGGATCTTTATGAAGATCTTCTCCACCAAGGGCGAATAAGGAGGGACGACAGTGCAAAATACAGTTGATATTAAAAAAATCAAGGTCAAAAAGTTCAGCTGGAAAAAGATCACCGTCGGCCGGGTCGTTTTCTATTTGATAATGATTGCGCTGGCTTTCTTCTTCCTGCTGCCCCTGATCTATATGGTTTGTACCGCATTCAAACCGTTGGATGAGTTGTTCCTGTTCCCGCCTGAGTTCTTTGTAAAGCACCCCACTCTGCAGAACTTTTCTGACTTGGTGGCAACGCTGGATTCTTCCGACGTTCCTTTTACCCGGTACCTGTTTAACAGTATTCTGGTCACCGTGGTTACCGTGGTGCTGACCGTGATCTGTTGTTGTATGGGCGCCTTCGTGTCAGAGAAGCTGCGGCTTAAGGGGATGGGCGTGTTCTCCCAAATCGTAGTTTATGCTTTGATGTTCTCAGTGCCTGCGGCGCAGATCCCCATTTACATGATCATCAATGGTTTGGGCATGCTCAATACCTATTGGTCCCTGATCATCCCCAAGATTGCCACCCCCCTGTATTTCTTCCTGTATCAGCAGTTTGTTTCCCAGGTGCCGGATTCTCTGCTGGAAAGTGCCAAGTTGGATGGCTGCGGTAACTTTAAGATCTTTTTGAAGATTGTGGTTCCCATGACCAAGGCGGCTATTTCCACGATTATCGTGTTCGCCTTCGTTGCTAACTGGAACGACAGCTTCGCTCCCCTGATTTATATTAACAAGCAGGCCATGAAGACAGTTCCTCTGGTTCTGTCTAACATCGGTACTGGCGGTGTGGCCCGTGCCGGCGCCGGCTCTGCTGCTACTTTATTGACCACCATGCCCTCCATTGTGATCTCGGTGGCTATGCAGAGTAACATTCTGAAGACCATGGCCTATTCAGGCATTAAGGGATGAGGTGAAGTACATGAACAAACAAAGTCTGAAACGGATTGGGATCATGTTCTTCGTCTTTCTCCTGCTGTGTACCACCTTTACTTTGTCGGTTTCGGCCTATGACGAAGGCGACTATGTGGTAGGTACCGGTAACCAGCGGATCCCCATCCCTATTACTTACAACCCTGTCAGTGTAGACAGCTATCTGGGCGATGTCATCGGGGAATTATCCACTCCCTCTGATATTTTTATTACCAAGGATGATCGTATCTATATTGTGGACTCTGGGCAGAACCGAATTGTCAGTATGGATTCCAATTATGAGAACTGCAAGGTGGTTAACATCTTCCACAATGCAGACGGCAGCACTTATACGCTGAACAATCCTCAGGGTCTGTACGTTTATGATAATGGCGACCTGCTGATCGCTGATACCGATAACGGTAAGATTGTCCATTCGGATGCCGATGGCAATATCATCAAGACCTATGTGCAGCCGGATTCGGATCTGTACGATTCCACCTATCCCTTCAAGCCCATTAAGGTCTATGTCAACCTGACAGATCAGATCTATGTGCTGAACAAGGAAGATTATCACGGCTTTATCGTGCTGGATATCGACAATGACTTCAAGGGCTATATCGCTACCACCAAGGTGGATTACAGCTTTACTCTGAAGATTCTGCGTCTGGTGGCCACTGAGGAGCAGCTGGATCTGATTGGTCAGGTCAACCCCCCGGTACATACCAACTTCTTCATCGATGATGAAAACAGTATCTATACCGTGACAGCCAATACCGAGAAGGCGCAGATGGAGCGGTTCTCGGTGGTAGGCGCCAGTATCTATCCCTTTACCGGTGAATTCGGTGAGAATCGCAGTGACTACGTGCTGCAATATTACGGTAAAACCTTCACCGACCAGGAATTCCAGGATGTAACGGCTGATGAGGCTGGAACGGTTACCATGATCGACGCAGTGACTGGCCGGATCTATCAGTATGACAGTGAAGGTAATATGCTGACCTGTTTCGGCGGTACCGGTAAATGGGTTGGAAACTTTACTGGTGCAACCGGTATGGCTCAGGACAGCCAGGGTAATCTGTATGTGATCGACGGCGTGCAGAATACGATCCATAAGCTGGAACCTACCGCCTTTATTAATGCTGTGCACACGGCATTGGGTTATTACTACAACGGTAACTACTCTACGGCGGCTGAATATTGGGATGAGGTGCTGGATCTTTGTCCCAGCTACCCCATGGCCCATATCGGCAAGGGTAACGCTTTGCTGAAAAATAAGCAGTATACCGAAGCCATGGCCGAGTTTAAGAAGGCCGATTATAAGGCCGGTTACTCCTCCGCTTTCGATAAGCACGAGTTGGAAATCGTCCGTCAGTACTTCGGTATCGTGCTGGTAGTGGTGATTGTCGTTATTCTGGCGGTAGTTCTTCTGGTTGCTTACCTGCGCAGGCGGTATCGGCAGACTTATGAACGTCAGTCCCGCTTTCGCATCTGGAATAATAAGGGCCGGCTCCGAATTTTGCTGGGAACCTTGTTCGATCCCAATGAAGGTTACCGGGAAATTCGGCGCAACCGTTCGGAGTTTGATCCTTGGACGCCGTTGGTCATCTATCTGTTGGTGATCGTGGCTAAGGTTATGACCCTGTTTGTCACCCATTATCCCTTCCGTAAAGCGGAGGTGTATAACATCAACCTGGCCTCTGAGCTGTTGGTGATCTTCATCCCCCTGCTGACCTGGGTCATTGCCAACTACATGGTAACTACCATTCGCAGCGGTGAAGTGAAGATGAAGGAAGTATTTGCTGCATCTGCCTATTGCATGCTGCCTTATGTTATCGTTTCCATTCCCTTGTCTTTGGTTTCCAATATCATGTCTACCTCTAACGCAGGTTTGTACAATGCTCTGGTCGCTTTGATGTGGATTTGGGTCGGTTTGATGTTCTTCGTCAGCACCATGAGTATGAACTCTTATGGGTTCCTGGAAACGGTCGGCATTATTTTCATCACCCTCTTTGCCTGTGTGTTTATGTGGATGGTGCTGCTGCTGATCTTTATGCTGGGTGAGCAGGTGTATGACTTCTTTGCTGATATCGTCAGCAGCTGGAAGATTTATTTTGCGTATAATTAATGGGAGGCGATAGAATGAGAAAGAAAATTGTAGCTGGCATTCTGTTGCTTGCATTAATTGCCAGTATCTTTACCGGCACGGCTGCAGCGGATAGCGAAACGGCGAGCACTGCTGCCGTGGCTGCCAGTACCAGCGCCTATAAAACGGGCGATGTGGTAACGGTGGATGCCACTGCTGACCAGGAAACCAATTATACCACGACGCAGGTTTCTTCTTCCTTCCAGCTGGTGGCTTCCAATGATTCCCTGGAATTGTATGTGAACCCCAACCTGGGGATCCTGGGTGTCAAGGATTTGACCAGTGGGTTTATCTGGTATTCCTCCGTTCCGGGGGATACCTATGCCCGGGATGGATTTACCGATTCCCAGAATTACACGCTGGATTCTCTGTTTGTTCTGGACTATACGGTTCTGAATACCAATGATAATAACCTGGCCTCTGTGCCCATTAACAGTCTGAATCCCGAAATTACGGTGACCAAGATTGAAGATGGCTGCGAGCTGCGGTATTATCTGGATGATCTTTGCCTGGAAATTGTGGTGGAGGTTGTGTTGGACGGCGACGCCCTGCAGGTTACCATTCCCCAGGAAAAGATCATAGAAGGTAAGAACACAGATGCCAAGCTTCAGGAATTGAAGGATGAAGTGCAGGAATTTATTAATACCTGTACTGCCGATATTGATGAAGTGGAGCAGGCCGATATCAGTAAGAACCGCGGCAATATCCGGAAATCCCGGAAACGGCTGGAGGATCTGCAAAGCACCCTGGACAGTATTGAGTCTCTCAGCGGTGTATCGGCTTACCAGTCTGAAGCCAGCATCATTCTGCAGGATTATCTGCAAAAGTTCCTGTTTGGCGGCGCTACCACCGGTGACAGCGTGGGAGTCTTCCCCCGGGCCTACCGAACCAAGACCGTCAGCCAGGCAGATCGTTCCAAGTATGAGCAGATGGCCACCAAGCTTCAGTCCCAGCTGCTGTCCTGTGCGCAGAGCTTCGCTAAGATGAATACCATCCAGATGGGCGGTATTGTTGCCATCAAGCTGTTGTCCAACTTCGGGGCAGCGGCCGATACCGAGAACGGATATGTTTTTTATCCTGATGGCTCCGGCGCTTTGACCTACAACAAGGTGGAGCACAGTTCCGCCTCGGAGGAATACTCCGCAGATATTTATTCCGACCGTACTGTTAACGTAGCTTGGGAATACAACCGGGATGCTACCGGTTTGAAGCGCACCATGCTTCCGGTTTACGGTACCAAGAAGGATAACAATGCCTTTGTGGCGATGATTACCGATGGAGATACCAACGCTGCCATTTGTCTGGAGCCTTCCGGCAACGTTTTTAACCTGAACCGGATCAACGCCAAATTCACCTACCGGAATACCGTGAATATTACTTCTAACAGCCAGTATTCCACCGGTTCTCAGTCTACCATCTATGAGAAAATCGCTACACCGATTTCTCCCTCGATTCGGTATCAGTTCCTGAACGGAACCAATTACTCAGCGGATTATTCCGGTATGGCTTCGGCTTATCGGGAGTACCTACTGGAGACCGGCGAATTGCAAACCAGCCAGTTGCTGTCTGACGATATGCCTCTGGCGCTGGATTTTGTAGCCGGTACCTGGAAGTCCATGTTGTTCTATGAATCGTATGTGCCGCTGTCTACTTTCGATCAGATGAGCAGCGTGGTAGATGATATGAACAATGCCGGCATCTCTGATATTTTCCTGTATGTGGAAGCTTGGGATAAGAGCGAGGCCCCCAGCACCATTAAGTTCCCCCGTAAGACCGGCGGTGTTGAAGCCTTCCAAAGTCTGACTGAAAAGGTTCAGGCCGGAGGCGGTAACACCTTCCTGGGTGTGGAGCTGGTTATGGCTGATACCTACAGCAATAATATCAGCATGTCCAATCTGGCTTATGATACCGATTTAACGGTTTACCAGAATAACACTTTCTGGGATCGACTGTTCTCTCCCCGTTATATCCAGAACCAGTTCAGCAAGACGACCCAAAAGCTGTCCAAGCTGGGGAATATGGGTGTGGGGTTGAACCAGATGGCTTCCCTGATCTACAGCGATTACAACACGGCGTACAATACCAACCGTGACGATTGCGCCCAAGTCTGGAGCGATTTGTATGCACAGCTTCAGGCACAGGGAACCCAGACCGTTGCCTTCGGCGGCAATAAGTATTTGCTGGGGAATGTGGACTGGCTCATGGATATTCCCATGGATTCCACCGGTTATACCTTCTCGGATGCATCCGTACCTTTCTACCAGATGGTAGTGCATGGCAGCATTCCTTACAGTGCCAAACCCTTCAACAACTTCTACAGCAAAACCACGGAGCGGCTTCGCTCTATTGAATATGGTTGTATTCCTCTGTATAAGCTGACTTATGAGGACACCAGTGATCTGGGAGATCTGTACACGGAGTTCACTTCTCAGTATACCGAAACCCTGCGGGATGAAATTATTCAGGCTTATGAGGAATTCAAGGAAACGCTGGCTCCTCTGAATACTGCCTATATTGTTCATCATGAAAAGCTGACGGATGATTTGTCAGAGGTCACCTACAGCAACGGAACCAGGATTTATATCAACTACGCAGATCAGGATTGCACCCTGGAGTCCGGCAAAGTGGTACCCGCCCAGGATTACCTGGTATTGAATTAAGAAGGAGGGGATTGAAATGACAAATGTTGCTAAGCCGAAAAAGCTGAAAAAATCGAAACTTCGTTCTAACGAAGGTCGGTTGGGTTATATTTTCACCCTTCCCTGGATGATCGGGTTTTTGGCCTTCTTTGCCTTCCCAATTATCTACTCTTTGATGCTGTCCTTCAGCTATGTCCGGGATATCACCCATTATTCCCTGGAATTTATTGGGCTGGAAAACTACGTGGATGCCTTCTTTACCGATACGGAGTTTACCCCTGCTTTGCTGAGTTCTTTGGGCGGTATGTGCTATCAAACCCCCATCATCGTAATTTTCTCTCTGTTTATCGCCATTTTGCTGAACCGGAATCTGAAGGGGAAGGGCATCTTCCGTGTGGCCTTTTTCCTGCCGGTTTTGCTGGGTACCGGTGTGGTGCTGAGCACCATCAACGGTTCCATTGGGGATACAGCCGGTGATGCCGCTACCATGGCGGCACAAGCGGCTGCACAGGAGAGCGCCGGTGATTCTGCCGGTATCTCCCAGCAAACCAGTATGTTGGTTATGTTCCTGGGTAAGGATATTGCCCTGGCACTGCAAACGGTTTTGGATGTGGTAACCGGCGTGTTCTGGATGTCCGGTATTCAGATTATCATTTTCCTTGGTGCATTGCAGAACATTCCTTCTTCTTACTATGAGGCCGCCTACGTGGACGGTGCTTCCGAATGGGAAAAGTTCTGGAAAATCACTCTGCCTTTGACCATGCCGAATATCCTGCTGAATACGGTTTATACCATGATCGACTTTTTGTCCAGTACAGATAACGAAGTGGTGGTCTTCTGCGCAAATAAGGCAACGTCTACCTCCAGTATCGCTTTTGCGTCGGCTTCTGCCTGGATCCACTTCCTGACTTCCGGTATTCTGATTTTGCTGGTCTTCCTTATCCTGAGAAAGTTCACCTTCTATCAGGATGAATAATCTCAGAATTTGTGAATCATTGATAAGGAGGAAATGTTAAGATGACATCAAAATTGTCCCTGAAAAATCAGAGCCGCCTGGCTACTGCAAAAAAGTATTCCGGCAAATGGATCATCAATATTATCATCTATATTTTGTTGATTGAATTTGCCTATGTGTTCCTGTATCCCTTTATTTACATGATTGTCAATTCTCTGAAGTATAATTATGAGATCATTGATGCCACCAAAGAGTGGATCATTACAAAGGTCAACTGGAACAACTATGTTTCCGCATTTCAGAAGATGTCTTATGTCCGCAGTCTGGGGAATACCCTGGTGGTGGTTCTGGGTTCTACCATTGGTCACATCCTGTCCTGTTCCTTTGTTGGATATGGCCTGGCCCGGTTTAAGTTTAAGGGTAACGGTTTGATCTTCGGTCTGGCTATGCTGAGTCTGATGGTTCCGCCTACCCTGATTTCCATGCCTCTGTACATTCAGTTCTCTGTGGTGGGTTTGCAGAAGAGCATGGTGCCCATTATCCTGCCCTCTTTCCTGGGCTTTGGTCTGAAGGGCGGTCTGTACATCTTCCTGTTCCGTCAGTTCTTTAAATCTCTGCCGGTATCCTATGAGGAAGCCGCTAAGATCGAGGGTTGCTCGTCCTTCCGGGTATTTACCCACATTATGCTGCCCCTGTCCCGGACTACTATGTTGGTGGTATTTATTCTGTCCTGTGTATGGCACTGGAACGATTACTTTGAGCCCGGTATGTTCCTGGGCGGCAATTTGCAGATCCTGAGCCAGAAGATTAGCTCGGTGGCCAGTTCCACCGCATCCTATGCTTCCGGCGCCACTGGGGCCAGTATCAACCCCATTGCCCTGGCCGCCTGTATGCTGTGTATTCTGCCCCTGATTATTATCTATTTTATTTTCCAGCGGCAGTTTATGGAAGGCGTCGAATTTACCGGCCTGGCCAACTAATGTTTTTTATCTTCCCCACTGCGGCTGCGGTGGGGAAGTTTTTTTGTAAAGTTTGCCGGCATGTGGGAAAGATCCCAGCACCCACCATAGAATATGATAATTGACTTTAACGCTATCAGGCTAGAGAAAGATTCTAAATAGAATAGCTTTAAAATGCGAAGCATGTGGCGTACTACTAACCGCCCCAAATACAAGGAACAAAATCATTTGAGAATACTGCAGGGTGGAATATCTCTTGCCCATAGTAGCGGCAACCCCTTTTGAAATGGAAATCTACCGTGGAAGCGCCTGCTCCGAAAGTAATTAATAGGCTTTTATTGAGTATTCCATCCTGCGGAGCCACTATTTTGTATTTATAACTATATTGCAAAAAACACATATGTTGCTTTTTTCGATAATAAAACCAAAAGAAATGACAATCGAATCCTCCGCAGGATTTGGAGAGATGCATCTATCATTGGTTGATTGCTCCCAATATTATTTTGAAAAAGAAAAACAGGTTTCAATAATGGAGAAATATCTTCATAATAAGAATGCCAAAGCTGCTTTTCGACGGTTGAATCCATGATGAAAAAGGGAGGTGTAATCCATACAGGGGAAATGAAAATCAGCGCAATATTTCAACATAAACTTATAAAAGCGGTAAAATAATTCTTGACATTACTGTTAAAATGTTATAATTTAGTAGTAGCATATTTTGTCAAAAGCAGGGGAGTGTTGCGTTAAAACCACAATGGTTCCTCTGCCAATTTATGTTAGGAAGGATGTTTAAAATGGCAAAAGAAAAAGCCTCGATCGGTTCTGCGCCGATCATAGACGCCAGATCGCTGGGTATTCCGAAAATGCTGCTCCTGGGTTTGCAGCATATGTTCGCAATGTTTGGCGCTACGATTTTGGTTCCCATTCTGGTCAACGGATATTTTAAGGATGCCTTTGGCCCCGAGGTCACCAATACCCTGTCTGTGCAGGTGACCTTGTTCTTTGCCGGTGTCGGTACTTTGTTTTTCCACCTTTGCTCCAAGTTTAAGGTTCCTGCATTTCTGGGTTCCTCCTTTGCTTTCCTGGGCGGTTTTGCTACCATTGCTGCCATGGGGGCTGAAGGAGGCGTTTACTACGGTAAAACGCCGGCACAGGTGCTGTCCCTGGCCTGCGGCGGTATCGTGGTTTCCGGCCTTTTGTATCTGGTGCTGGCTCTGATTATTAAGCTGGTGGGTATTCATAAGGTCATGCGTTTTCTGCCTCCTGTGGTGACCGGCCCGATTATCATTTGCATTGGTTTGTCGCTGGCTCCCTCTGCCATTGCTAACGCTGAAACCTGCTGGCCCCTGGCGCTGCTGGCTTTGGCTGTAATTGTGGTCTTTAATATCTGGGGGAAAGGCATGTTTAAGATTATCCCCATTCTGCTTGGTGTGGTAATTTCTTATGTGGTGGCCGCCATTTTGACCCTGTGCGGCGTGGCCGATCTGGTGGATTTCTCTTCCATCGGTTCTTCCGCCTGGGTGGGGCTGCCCCAGTTCCAGATCTGCCGGTTCGATCTGACCTCCATCTTCGTTATGGCACCTATCGCACTGGCCACGATGATGGAGCACATTGGAGATATTTCCGCTATCTCTGCTACTTGTAAGCAGAATTTCCTGGAGGATCCCGGCCTGCATTGTACCCTGATTGGCGACGGTCTGGCAACTTCTCTGTCGGCGGTCTTCGGCGGCCCTGCCAATACCACCTATGGGGAGAATACCGGTGTATTGGAGCTGTCCCGTGTTCATGATCCCCGGGTGATCCGGCTGGCTGCACTCTACGCTATTATTCTGGGCTTTATTCCCAAAATGTCGGCTGTGATTTCCACCATGCCTGCGGCCATTATCGGTGGTGTTTCCTTTATCCTGTACGGTATGATTTCTGCCATTGGCGTTCGCAACGTGGTGGAAAGCAAGGTGGACTTCACCAAGTCCCGGAATCTGATCATTGCCGCTGTTATCCTGGTTTGCGGCCTGGGCTTTGGCGATGGCCTGACCTTTACGATCGGGGATGTCAGCATTACTCTGACCTCTCTGGCCATTGCGGCCATCGTGGGTGTGGTGCTGAACGCGATTCTCCCCGGCAAGGATTATGCCGTGAATGTAGAAAAGCCCACCGATACCGGTGTGGACTTTGCTGTTGGCCCCAACGGGGAATCTGCGGAGTAAGGCAATATACTTTTGGATAAGAAAAGACCCGCAACGGTTGGTTAAACTGTTGTGGGTCTTTTTTTGCAGCTAAAAATAAGCAGGAAAGTCGATGTTGCCTTGTTCCCGGACATCTTGGGTGGGTGCCGCATGAAACCGTTTTTGATAGCTTCGGTAAAAGGTGGAATAATCCCGAAAGCCGCATTGTACGCTGGCCTTTCCTGCCGGGACGCCGGCGGTAATCTTGCTTCGGCAAAGCATGAGCCGCTTGACAGTAATATACTCCCAAACAGAGGCGCCAATGGCCCGTCGGAACAGGCGGTTCAGATGGGTCTTGCTGATATAAAACCGCTGGCTGATGCTGTCCAAGGATAAGTCTTGACACAAGTGCAGATTGATATATTCCACAATTTCTGCCGTCAGATCGGCAGGCGGTACGGCTGTGCCGCGGGAAAGAAATATGGTCCGGATTTCATATAGAATGGGCGGCAGGAAACAGGAAAAGGCCAATGCAGGCTCTCCCTTTCTGGCCAGATCTTCCAGATTTTGAAAACAGGGGCCAACGGTAGTGTTGTGAAGTTCTGCCGCCGTATAAAGATTCCCATCTCCCAAGCGCCGATTGTAGAAAGGCTCCAGCAACAGTTTGCCGGAACGCAGAGATGCAAGGGCGGTGTCATGGAAACTCAGGGCTTTCCGTTCATAAGGGCGGTCGGATTGAATTTGCAGTTTATGGGCCTCTCCGGTTCGCAGAAGGATCAGATCTCCGGGCCGCAGGGGATAGGGATTTCCTTCTACCAGATAATTGCCATGCCCGGAAAGAAAGTAGAACAATTCGTGGGTATCATGGGCGTGCATGGGAAAATCTGTCGGATCAGGCTGCCGGTCTATACTGTGATGATAGACAAAATTGGTATCAATGTATTCATAAAGCCGCTCCAATCTGTATCACCTACCTATAAGCTTATATATAGCTTAACACATTATGTTTTAATTTGCAATAAGAAAAGGGCTATAATCGCAATTGAATTGAAAATCGTAACCTTTTATAATTATGGATAGAATCCACTCTGAAAGGAGCAGGCATATGAAAAAAACAGTGGCAACCCTATTGGCTGTTCTGGTGCTTGTATCAGCCGGCCTGGCATCTCTACCTGTTTCTGCTGATGTAGTGCAGCAGCAACGGTATTTGTTTGAAACCGAAGCTTTGCCGACGTCATCTATTTCCTATTATCCCGGAGCAAAGCAAGATTTTTATGATTACGGAAACGGTGTATCCGGCACATATATTCGGGTGGAAAACCAACCCGGTGTGGTGGGAAATTACCTGGAGCTGTCTCTGGAGATTCCGCAGGCAGGAACCTATCAGGTTATGTATGTTTACCGAATCCACCCTACCAGCGGGATCAATCAGTTGTATATCAACGGAAAAGCCGCTGGCACTCCCCGGAATTTTAATGACCGCAACTATGGCGGGGAAAACGATATGGCTACCTGCCGGGTAGAAAATGTATCCCTGCCTGCCGGAACCAGTACTTTCCGGTGGGAGACCACGGCTCTGTCTGACAGTGGTGGAGATCGAATCACAGTGGATTATATCACAGTGCTGTCTGCGGAGCGGACGGTGATTGGCTATGATGACCAGACGGTGTTTGTTTCTGAATTGGACTATTTTGATCTGCGCCTGAGGGCGGAATCGGATCATATGGGGCTGGGCGGTACCCTGGTATATGACAAATGCAGTTGCGGGAATCAGCCTATTTTGCTGAACGGTGTCGAGTATACGAAAGGCTTGGGCTTAGAGCCCAAGAACGGGACCACAGCGGTGCTGGATATTGCGATTCCAGAAGGGGCCCATCGCTTTCAAACGGTGGTGGGACTGAATGATCACAAGCTTGGCAGTACCTATGATCAGAAAAATGTGGTGACAATTCTGATGGATGGGGTGCAAGTTTATCAGACGGAGCCTTTGGCTTTTGGCCACTGTGAAACCATTGATTTGCCCATTCCTTACGGCGCAGGGACCTTAACCATCCGGAACGACTGCGGTGGCAGCAGTGTGAATGATCACATTTGCTTTGGGGATGCACGGTTTTCCATCGGAAGCAGCAACAATAACCAGCTGAGGGATTTTACGATCCAGGGGGGCCGTACTCTGATCGACGGTTACAGTGTCTTGGTGCTGGTTCCAGAGGGAACGGATTTATCTGCACTTACACCCAGCTTCACGCTGGCGGATGCCGCGCTCTGTGACAAGGTGTCTGGCAACACCCAGGATTTTACGGAACCCGTTACTTACCAGGTCACTGCCCAAAACGGAGCGACAGCCCAGTATACGGTGACCGTTGTCACCGACACCGGACTGACAGAGCAGGAAACAGCCCAAGTGGAGGCAGCCAAAGCCGCCATTGCCAACCTTCCCCAACCGGTATTGCTCAGTGAGCGGGAAGAGGTACAGGCTGCCCGGGCCGCCTTTGAAGCCCTATCTGACCGGGAAAAGCTGGAAATTTCCAACTATGCACTTCTTTTGGAGGCGGAAACATGTATCCGGAACTTGGAACAGGCGCCCATTCGCATTGCCTGTGTGGGCGACAGCATCACCCAGGGGGTTGGTGCAACCGTTTCCTATCCGGAATATTTGCAGGGGATGCTGGGAGAGGATTATTGGGTTTACAATGCCGGCGTCAGCGGAACCACGGTTTCCAAGAACGGCAATTACCCCTATTGGTCTACCACCGCCTATACCCGCAGCAAGGAATTTGCCCCTGATTATGTGCTGATTATGCTGGGCACCAATGACGCGCAGGTGGCCAACTGGAACAATTGTAAGGATCAAATTGAGGATTACTACCGGGAACTGATCGCCCAGTACACGGGCCTGTCTTCCAATCCAACTATCGTTTTGGCGTCTCCTGCCTGGTATTACCTGAATCCGGATTCGGAACGCTATACCGCTATTAACGTGACCATTTGTGAAATGGTGGAGCGGCTGGCCCGGGAGTACGGATTCTCCTTTGTAGATATCAGTGGGGTGACTGCCGACCATGCTGACTGGTTTGCGGCAGATGGGATTCATCCGGATAATAACGGGTATCAGGCCATAGCGGCAGCCTTTGCAGACACCTTATCTATTTACAGGGATACCACTTTGCAAGGGATCCGTTTGGGGGACGTGCTTCTGACCGATTTCTCCCAAGGAGACAGCGTCACTCTTTCTCCGGAGAATCCGTTGGATCCGGAAGAGCTTACGTTGTCTGCCAACGGTAATGTCCGGATGACGACCCGGACACAGGGCCAGGAAACGATTCTGGAAATAACCGTAACCGCCCGGAACGGCCGGTATCAGCGCCTTTACACCCTGGTTCTGTCGGCTCCCCAGACATCCGAACCAGTCCCAATGCTATTAGGAGATCTGAATGGGGATGGAATCCTGTCGGTTACGGATGTGGTTCTGCTGCGGAAGGCGATTCTGTCAGATACCTATTATTTGGCCGGGGATCTGAATGAGGATGCCGTGCAGTCGGTCACGGATGTGGTTCTTCTGCGGAAGCAGATATTGACGCAGGCTGTATCCTAATATTACGAAGGGCAGTTTTGGATCTCTTCGAAAAGGAGTGTTGATGATGAAAAAAGTAATAGCGTTTTTCCTTGCTGCATCTTTTTTGCTTTCCGTCTGTACGGTATCTTTCACCGCATCGGCGGACAGAATTCTGGCAGAGCGGCAGATATTTGAAATCGAAGCGTTGGATTCGGCAGCCATTTCTTATTATCCCGGCGCGGTACAGGATTTTTATGCGTATGGCAATGGGGTATCTGGCAGCTATATCCGTGTAGAAAATACTGCCGGTGTGGTTGGAAACTATGTGGAGTTTACCCTGGATGTTGCAGTGGCAGGGAACTATACAGTTTCTTATGCTTACCGGGTTCATCCGATCAGCGGCACCAATCAACTATACATTAACGGTACGCCGGTGGGAGAGCCCCGGGATTTTAATAACCGCCTGTACGGTGGAGAAAATGATATGGCTGTTTTCCAGGCGGAAAACATTTCATTACCTGTTGGGGAAAACACCTTCCGGTTGGAGACGGTTGCTTTGTCCGACAATGCCACCTACCAGGGAACAGACCGTATCACGGTGGATTATATCAAGCTCATGTCCACCAACAGTATTACCGTGGGCTATACCAATCGGGTGGTGTACGTTTCGGACATGAACTATTTTGATCTGGCCCAGTTTGCCGATCCGGATCATCTGCCATCGGTGATGCAGGGTCAGCAGGTATCGGTATTTCAGCCGGGTGGCACGCTGTCGTTTGATACCTGCAGCTGCGGGAAACAACCTATTTTATTGGACGGTGTGGAGTATACCAAAGGATTTGGTTTGGAGCCCAGTGACAAAACCGCTGCTGTCCTGGAGATACCCATTCCCGCGGAGGCGGAGCGGTTCCAAACGGTGGTGGGGTTAAATGACCATAAACAAGGCAGTATCTATGACCAGAAAAATGTGGTGACCTTTTCCATCGACGGGTTGCAGGTATATCAAACAGAGCCTTTGACTTTTGGCCACTGTGAAACCATTGATATTCCCATTCCTTACGGTGCTGAGACCCTGACAATTCGGAATGACTGCGGCATCAGCAGTGAGAATGATCATATCTGTTTTGGCGATGCCAGGTTTGACATTGGCGATGCCAATGATGTGTCCCTGGAGGATTTTGCGATAGAGGGCGGAACGGTACTGACAGAGGGCAGAAATATATTTGTGCTGCTGCCAGAAGGAACCGATTTGACCGCTTTGGTGCCAGAATTTACAGTTTGTGGAACCTCCAGCTGTGCGCCGGCAGCGGGAATAGCCCAGGATTTCACCCAGCCGGTGACCTATACTGTCACGGCACGGGATGGGCAGACAGCGGCGTATACCGTCACCGTTTATGTTCAGCGGGAATGGGATGCGGAAGAACTGTCCGCTATCGGGGAGGCCGAAGAAGCCATTGCCCGAATTTCTCAGCCAGCCTCCATGAGTGACCGGCAAGCGGTGCTGACCGCCCGGGCTTTGTTCACTGCATTGGATGGCCGGGAAAAGCTGGCGGTATCCAATTATGCCCTGCTGACTGCGGCCGAAGAAGCGGTGCAGGCGCTGCTGGATGATCCAATTAAAATCGCTTGTGTGGGAGACAGTATTACCTATGGCGGTGTTGCCGAAAAATCTTACCCGGTGAATTTGCAGGAAATTTTGGGGGAGGACTATTGGGTGTATAACGCCGGCGTAGGTGGTACCACTGCCTCAAAAAACGGTATTTACCCCTATTGGTCCACAGCTGCTTACCCCCGCAGTAAATCGTTTGGGCCAGATTATGTACTGATTATGTTGGGAACCAACGATGGGGCAGACTGGGGCACCTGTAAAAGCCGAATGGAACAGGATTACAGGGAGCTAATTGCCCAGTATGATTGTTTGCCCAGCAGACCCACCATTGTCTTGGCTTCTCCCGCCTGGTATTATTTGGAAACCAATGCCGCTGATGCTATCAATGATACCATTTCCAAGATGGTGGAACAGCTGGCGGAGGAATACGGGCTGGCCTTTGTGGACATCAATGCGGTAACGGAAAACCATCCGGAGTGGTTCACGCGGGATGGGATCCATCCAGATGATGACGGCTACCGTGCCATCGCTGAAGCTTTTGCCCAGGTGTTCTCCTCTGACAGTGATGCTACTTTGCAGACAGCCAAGTTAGGAGATACTGTTCTGGCAGATTTTTCCGGCCAGGATCAGGTTACGGTTCAGTTGGAGGAAGCGGTATCCCCCCAGGAGATTCTTTTGACGGCCAATGGCACTGTCCAAGTGGAAACACAGACGCAGGAGGCCGAAACAGCTATGGAGATTACCGTCACTTCCCCCAATGGACGGTACCGGCGATCTTATACCCTGACTCTGCTGGCGCCGGAGATACCGGGCCCCGGTCAGGAGGAATTGCTGCCTGGTGATATGAATCAGGATGGCGCATTGTCGGTAACAGATGTGGTGCTCCTGCGCAAAACGATTTTAACCAATGCGTACAGTGACATAGGAGATATGAATCAGGATGAAAGTTTGTCCGTAACAGATGTGGTGCTCCTGCGGAAGAAGATTTTGGAGCAGCCCACGTAATCCCCTGAGGCAGAAGGAAACCATAAAGCGCCAACCGTAAATTTCGGTTGGCGCTTTTTTATCCATGATCGTATTTGTCTGGTTTATTTTAGTGTGAATTCTGTGGAAACAGTGAACGCATCGGCATATCCGTCACTCAAAACCGGAATGGTGATACGGTATCTGCCCAGCGTTTTCAGGGGACCGTTGGCCAGTTGGGTGAAATCCAGCTGTATATACCCGGTTTCTCCGGTACCTAAAAGATAGGCGATGGGGGTGATATCGGCGTCTGTCGCCCAGGGCAGCTCCACCCATTGACCGTTCTGGTTCATTTCCACAGTGACGGTATTCTTATAGGAAATATCCCGCCCGGATTGATTGGAAACGTTAACATCCAGGGTGGTGAGAATCCCGGTAAATTGAGTAGCATTACAAAATGCAGTGATTTGAGAAATATCTGGCACATCGGCATAACTTGTGGTAGAATCAGAAGTAGTATCGGACACGTCTGTGGCAGTTGCGGTTTCCCGGGACTCTGCAGAGGCAGAAGATTCTTCGCTTTCTTCTCCGGCATCAGATGTGGAAGCGGCGCTCGGCAGACTCCAGGACGGGATGGTTACTGGTGTATCGGCTTCTTCCGTACCGGTGCAGGCGGTAATACTGCAGGCCAGCAATGCCGAAAGCCCCAGGGATAAAATGAATTTGAATCGCATGGTATCACCCGATTATATCGTAGTTTATAATGCGGCAAGCATTAGATTGACTCTATTATACGCTATTTTCCGGCGGATTACAAGAGGAGGATTTCAAGATGGGAGAATTGGGTTTATACATTCATGTGCCCTTTTGTGCGTCCAAATGCGGCTACTGTGACTTCTATTCCTTCCCAGCGGAGGAGGCGGTACAGGATGCGTATACGGAGGCTGTTTGCCGGGATTTGGCGGCCGCCGGGGCCAGGCTCGGCCGCAAGGCCGATACGTTGTATTTCGGCGGTGGAACGCCGTCCCTGCTGGGCGGAGCACGTTTGGTGCAAATTCTGTCGGCGGCCCGGGCGGCCTTCGATCTGGAAGGGGCGGAAATTACTCTGGAGGCCAATCCTGCGGATGATCTGGCGCAGTTGTTGACCCAAGCGGCAGAAGCCGGGGTCAACCGGCTGTCCCTGGGGGTGCAAAGCGGGGTGGCGTCTGAGCTGGCCGTTTTGGGGCGCCGCCATACCAACGCCGATGTTGTCCGTACGGTGGCCGACGCCCGTGCTGCCGGAATTTCCAATCTTTCGCTGGATTTAATGCTGGGGATTCCGGGACAGACCCCCAAAAGTCTGACGGAAAGTGTACATTTTCTTTTGGCGCAAAATCCCAATCACCTTTCGGCCTACCTGTTAAAAATAGAGCCGGGCACTCCCTTTGCCCGGCGGCAGTTTTCCGATTTGCCGGGGGAGGATGAGGCCGCTGCCCTGTATTTGCAGACGGTGAAGGCTCTGGAGGCCGCAGGACTTCGACAGTATGAAATCTCCAATTTTGCCCGGCCGGGCTGTGCCAGCCGCCATAACACCAAATATTGGACCGGGGCGGACTACCTGGGCTTCGGCCCGGCGGCCCATTCCTTCTTTGGCGGGGGGCGGTTTTATTATCCCCGGGATCTGGAGGCTTACCTGGCCGGTGCAGCCCCGGTGCAGGATGGCGCCGGCGGCGGCCTGGAGGAAACGGTGATGCTTCGGCTGCGGCTGACGGAAGGAATTCGGTTTGCCGGCTTGCAGCAGCAGTTCGGATTTGTGCCCAACCGCAACATGCAGCAGCGCATGGAATGGTATGCAAAAGCGGGCTACGCCCTGCTGGATGAATCCCATTTTGCCCTGACCCCCAAAGGCTTTTTGGTCTCCAATGCCATCATTGGAGCCTTGTTGGCGGAAATAGAATCCCTTTAAGCACTAGCCTGCTTGTTCGATTCCAGAACAAGCAGGCTGATGTTGTGTCTGAATAATTAGAATTTAAAGTATTATTTTAGATAAATCGCACGATTTGGTTGACAGAAATCAGAGGCTATGCTATATTGGTGGTAAGAGGAGGTGAAAAAGAACAAAAATATAAAAGTTGATGTTCTTTATCGTTTTACATTCCATTTGTGGGATTTGATCCATGGAAAAACTACGATACTTAGTGATGTGATAAAAGCCAGAGATGCAACAATAGCAGAGGGGGATACAAATTGCAATCCGAGTTTTGGGGGGATGTGAATTGTACAGGAAAAGTATGAAGGAGTGTGGTGTTCATGTGGAAAAATTGGATTTGTTTGGTTTGCGCCGGGGCGCTGGTGCTGGTTTTGGCGGGGTGCCAAAAGGATACGGAGGAACCCAATTGGGGCGAACCCCTTGCGGTGGCTTCCGGCTTCTCTTTTGACACAGAGGATTTTACCCCACCCACACAGCAGAATCCGAAAGCACAGGATTTGTCCGGCCTTTACCTTCAGGATTTGGAACGGCCGGAAGCCCTGATTTACGTGGTGGACGGCAAAGCCAGGGTGTTTTCTGCCGGGGATCCAGGATTTGAGCAGATACTGGTGCTGAACACTGCCCGGGATACGGTGGATTCTGACGGCCTTCCGCCGCTGAAGCTAGGTACTGTGCGCCGGAACATGGTGGGAATGATTTTGGATGATGATTTTTTATCGCATGGGCGATATCTGATTTACCGTTATCCTGCCGGAGGCTGCGGGAATTTGATTTTTTCCCTGCCCAAGGAATCGGAGGTCGATCCGGGAGATGTCCGGCCCTGGACAATCCCTTGGGTGATCCAAGATGGGCATCCCGGCGGGCCCTATGTCTGCTTATCCGCCGCCGATGATTTGATTGCCTGCCTGGAAGCAAAATAGAAGCCAACAGCGCCTGCTGTCTCACAAGACAGCAGGCGCTGTTTTTGGTGTGCCCGGTGAAGGTGCATATGTTTTCGCAGGTGAAAGCTGTGTGTTGCCGCTGGGCGGCTTGGGCTTAGGCGGCTTGGGCGGCGTTAGGGCTGCACCATGGCGGCGCGCTGTGCTTCGTACTTGTTCCACACCGTTTCAAACCAGCAGTCCCGCTGGGGGATGGGGCGGACGGGGCGGTAGTGGGAGGTGAAGCCGCCATCCTGCCGCCAGGTTGCCAGGCAGCAGTTTTCCGCCGGCGGTTGGTAGGCGGCAAATTGCAGCGCCGGCAGGGCGGAAAAGCAGAGGGAGCCGTCCTCCTGCTGCACCAGGGCGGCGCCGTAGCTGCCCCGGGTGGCTGCGCTGTGCTCCATAGCAGACAGAACCGCCTGCTGGGTTACCAGCATGTCCCGGTATTGCAGCAGCGCCGGCAGCTGGTGTACATCGGAGATTTTGGCGGTGTCCCAAAAGTTTTCCAGCTTGCCGGCCAGGCGTTTCTGCAATGCTGCCATTTCCTTAGGGATGCGGATGTGGGCGGCGCAGCGGCTCATGGCGGTGCGGCAGGCCTGCCGCACCGCCGCAAAATCCGTGGTTGCGTCTGCCGCCAGTGCAGCGTCTGCCCGGGCCAGGAATTCTGCTGCCACTGTTGCTACAGGCTCCAGATTTTCCGGAATAGCTGCTTGCGGCCGGGTGGCAGCGGCAATATGCTGGGCGGCCCGCATGGAGCCTACCTGTGTGGCGTTTAGGGCGGTTCCCCCGGGCCGGCGTGCCCCGAAGGTTCCGGCTGCTTCCCCCACAGCATACAGCCCCGGAATATTGGTCTGCCAGTTGGCGTCTACCGCCAGCCCGCCATTGTGGTGCTGGGCGCAGACGCCGATTTCCAGAGGTTCCCGGGTTAGGTCGATGCCATGACTCTGATATAACGCAATCGCTTGGGGGTTCAGCCGCTGAAGCCGTTCCAAAGGATTTGGTACCAGCGCATTGGAGTTTTCCAGATAGGCCCGGGCCTCCGGCCCCAGGACAGTCAGTCCCTTTTGAAGGGCGGTGGGCTCGGAACGGAAATCCAGATAGACCTTTCGCCCCAGGCACATGGTTTCCCGCCAGACCAGCAGATCAATCAGGGAGGAACCGTCGGTTTTATCTGTGTCAAAGGGCCATTGGTACCCTTTGCGGAACACCAGCTCCAACTGTGTGGTGGGATCCGGGATAGAATCGGCCAGGAATTCCCGCTCCACCCCCTGGGAATCCACCGAAATATACCGGGGCAGTGCTTGCTGATAGCTGCCGGATACATTCCAGCGGAATTGCAGAGAAGCCAGACCGTATTGCCACTCCTGCAAATTGGCGCCTTCTGCTCCGGCTTCCAGGGCCATGCCGCTCATGCCGGTTTGGCTGCCGGGATAGACGCTTTGGGCATAGCAGCAGGCGGGGCCACCGGTGGCCAGCAGAATATTGCGGGCAAAGATTACTGTCAGTCCCCGGTGTTCTTTCTCCAGGGCATTTTTGTCCAGGCACAGTACCCCGGCCACCCGGCCGTTTTCCACCAGCAGACGGAAGGCCAGCATTCCGTCCAGAATGGGAGTCCCGTTTTGCCGGACGGCCTGTTCCAGTGCTTCGGTCATGTACCGGCTGGTCAGGGGGCCGGCGCTGGTGGCCCGCTTACTGATATCATGGTCTGTCTGATAGCCGATGTATTCCCCGTATTGGTTCGTGGGGAAGGGAACTCCCAGTTGGGTCAGCTTCAGGAAGGAGCCGGCGGAACCGGCTGCTTCCGCCAAGGCGGTGTCTCCGTTGACCCCGCCCCCGGCAAATAAATCCTCTGCCATTTTGGAAACACTGTCGGGGATCTCACCCCCCAGGGACAGCTTGTAATAGGTTTGTTTGTCACTGCCGGTATTACGGCTGGTGCCCATTGTCACCCCTTCAGTGACAATGGCAATATCCCGCCGCCCCAGCTTATACAGCCAGTCGGCCCCGTTGAATCCGGCACAGCCGGAGCCAATGATGACAGCGTCCAGGACAATGGCCGGAATTGCAATGTTGTTCAAGTGCAGGGTGGTTTGTTTCATGTGGTTCTCCTTTCGCGCCGGTGATTTTCTGCCGGCTCAGAACCGGCGCAGGGAAAATCCGCCGTCGGCATTTAACACCTGTCCGGCGGCAAAGTCCAGTTTGCCGCTGACGGCTGCCAGAACACAGTCGGCCACGTCCTCCGGCCGGCCAAATCGCTGGATAGGAGTCAGCCCATCCTGGATCATGGCCTGGTATTTTTCCTGCACCTTGGCAGTCATGTCCGTCAGAATAATGCCCGGCCGCACTTCAAAGACCGGGATGCCTTCCGGAGCCAGCCGGTGTGCAAACAATTGGGTCACCATGGAAATTCCCGCCTTGGAGACGCAATATTCTCCCCGGTTGATGGAGGTGGCATAGGCTGAAACCGAGCTGATATTGATGATTCGGGGATGGTAGTCCTCCGGTAGGGATGCTTTGCATCGCAGCATACAGTTGGTTCCCGCCTGGCACATGAAAAAGGTACCCTTCAGATTGGTATCCACCACATAGTCGAAGCTGTCGGCGGTGGTTTCCAGAATGTCCAGCCGTTCCTTAGGGGCTACCCCCGCGTTGTTCACCAGCACGTCCAGCCGGCCATACTGTTTCGAAATGGCTGCAAAAAATTCCGTTCTGTCCTGGGGATTACCAATGTTGCATGGGATGTAGTTGGCTGCCAGCCCTGCTGCTGCAAATTGCTGCACCAAAGTCTGTCCTTTGGCCCTATCTCCGGTGGCAGACAGGATTACATGATAGCCCTCCTGTGCCAGGGCCTTGGCAATGGCTTTCCCGATGCCGCGGCTGGAGCCGGTGACTGCTGCAATTTTTCGTTGTTCCATAATACTCACCTCTTTAACACATCCCGCTGATACAAGGGCAGATAAACCTCCTGATCCCGCAGGACACAGCCAGGTGTACTGCCGGCACGCATGAGCTCGGTGCATTTGCTGCAGGTCAGGCAGCACTTGGCCCGATCCATTTGCCCGGTTTCCAGCAAATCTCTGGCAAAGTCGGGGTAGGCGAAAGCCTGCCGCCCGAAACCGGCCAGGTCGGCCCCGCCAGTTTCCACCATACCTGCCGCCAGGTTGCCTCCCAATTGCTGCAGGTAGGAGAACCCCGATGCAAGGACCGTTATCTCCGGCACCTGTTGTTTTACCTGCCGGATGCAGTCGCACATCCGGGCTACTCCCAGCAGGGGATGTTCCGGCGGCGTGTAGGGCCCTTTATCAAAGGGCCGGTTTACATGCGGATTGAAGTAGGGATTACCAATGGTGAAGTCCAGCAGTTCCAGACCGAATTCCTTTTGCAGCAGTTGTACCAGTTGCACCGATTCGGTTAGATCGGGCATTGTATCCCCATGGGTGGAAACGCCGAAGCCGTTGGGGTAGGGGAAACCGTCGTAGAGGTTCAGCCGGGAGGTGACACCAAAGCCGGCGGGTACGGCAGCCTGCACCGCCTGGAGCGCCTCCCGGAACAGCCGGGTGCGGTTCTCAAAGCTGCCGCCGTAACAGCCCGGCCGGGTGTAGGCCGACAGCAGCTCCGACATCAGATACCGGTGGCAGGCCTTCACATCCACCCCGTCAAAGCCCGCCTTGGCGGCCAGCGCTGCCGTCTTGGCGTACTGCTCCGGCAGGGCCTTTAAATAGTCGTCGGACACAATGCGGCTGTCGTCAATGGGGGCCTTTTCCTCAAAAATCGGGTTATGGTAGGCAATCAGGGGCGCCGGGGTTCCCTGGGGCTTGGAATACCGGCCCGAGTGGGTGGCCTGGAGAATCAGCAGGGGTGTAAAACCGTTAACCTTTTGGCTCCGTTCCCGGATTTCCTCTGTCAGCCGCCGGAAATGGTCCAGATTTGCTTCGGTGAGCATCAGCTGCCGGGGGTTGGCCCGGCCGTCCGGTTGGATGGCGGTGGCCTCTTCCCAAATCAGGGCGGCCCCGCTCTCAGCAAACCGGTGGTATCGGCGGAAGGTCAGCTCCCCGGGACTGCCGTCAGCTTCCCCGTCGCAGCCCTCCATGGGCTGGATGGCCAGCCGGTTGTTCAGGGTGTGTCCCCAGATTTCCAGGGGCTGTTTTAATACCTCCGTATGGGCTGACAGTGGCAGCTTGGCGTCTACTTCTGCTGCGGCCTGGTTCAGCTCCTCTAGTGTATTGAAATGAAAGGCTTTCCACATTGCAATTTCTCCTTTATGGTGCATGGGGGTGCTCCCCCAGATTTCTGGGTTCATCTTATCACACATCTCTCCTTGACGGTCGGCATTATTTGCGGTAAAATATGTAAAACCTGCTTTTTTAAAGGGAGGAGAAAGGGATGTCCGTGTTCCTGTCCTGTGTCTATTCCGAAACGGAGGAGCCTATTGCCCGCCATTTTCACAGCGTCTATGAGCTGATTTATATCGTCCAGGGGGCGGCCCGGTTTACCATCGGTGATTCCTGCTATCAGGCTGACGCCGGGAGCCTGTTGCTAATCAGCAAGCTGGAGGAGCATGATGTCCAAGCCCTCCGTCGACCCTACCGGCGCTATTACCTTCAGCTGACGCCGGCCCAACTGGAACGCTGCCTGCCCGATCCCCGGCTGCGGTGGGTGTTTGTCCGCCGGACACAGGCGTTTCGCCACTGCTTTGATTTGGGAGAAAAGGCGGCGGAGGCCCACGCCCTGCTGCGGCAGATGACGGAGGAATGGCAGAACCCCGGCCCCTTTTGTGAGGAGCGGTTGTCCAGCCTGCTGACTTTGCTGCTGATTCTGTGCCAGCGTCAGTGCCCGAACCAGTTTCCGGCGCCCTCTCGAAATCTGCCGGATGCTGTGTCTAAAGCCCAGCAGTATCTGGATCGGCATTTTGCTGAGTCAGTCTCTTTGGAAACATTGGCCGGGCAGCTGTTTATCAGCCCTTCTTATCTATCCCATGCCTTCCGGCAATGGACAGGTTACAGTCCCAAGCGTTATTTGATGCTCTGCCGGCTGTCCCATGCCCGGCAGCTCTTACTGGATACCAATGCCGCTGTAGGGGAGGTTTCTTTGCAATGCGGCTTTCAGGATGTGAATAATTTTATCCGGGCCTTCCGCCAGGAAACCGGCCTGACCCCTGCGGCCTACCGCAAGCAAAAACAGTGATGCCACCAGCAGTCCCGGAGCCGCTCGTGTGGTTTTTAGATAAATTTTACTAAAAAATATTGAAAATTATTGATACAATGTATATAATACAAACAAGGAGGTGCAGAATATTCCATATAACAAATGAAAAAACAAAAAGCAGATAGGAGAGGTGTGTTTTTATGAAAAGAAGTATCCGTCAATCCACTTCCATGATGTTGGCAGCAACTGTACTTGCCCTTTCTTGCACGGTTTTTGCCGGAGCACAAAGCAAATCGAATTTAGAGCCTGGCATTTTAGATACCGTGGAACGTCATGTAAGTTCTAGTGATACCTTATGATCTTATCGGTTCCGCTATGGGCTTATAATGGCACAATTGATAATTTAATGGATACAGAAACAGAGGATTTTTGCGTTTCTCTTGTTGAAGATTTTGCTTTCGTATATTTTCGTATATATTGATGCTTTAACAGGTGAAAATTTAGGCGGAGACAGCACACTAGCTACTTATGCTCGCTCAGTAACGATTCCAGATGGATATAGGGCTGGTCAAATGGCGGATGAAGCGGAACGTGGACTGTGTTCTTTAGGCTATACGCATCACTTAAATTCAGTTTATTATGATATCACGCAAACTGATATAGAGTATATTCTCATGCATTCCCATTTAAAAGGCTTATTCTTAACATGTCATGGAAACTTACAATTTATTTCCAATAAAACAGACTATGCTTCAGCAAATTGGGTTGTACCAGCATCTCGTATCCCATCGGGTTGGAAATTCGTTTTTTTGAATTCCTGTTTGTCCGCAAATATTTCTTCCCTATTTCCAAAGAATTTTATAGATGTAAATGGGGCGAATCAATGTTTTGTAGGATGGAATGTGGAAGTACCCCAAGTAACAGCTTATTGGTTTAGTCACGAGTTTTGGAGGAGGGTTGGAAACGCTAGTATTCATAGTGTCGTATTACTTTCTAGCAATGCAGTAACAGCTCAGGGATACTCACAATGTAACGCCGGCTTCTGGGGAGATATAAATTATAACGGCAAACCGTAATGAAGTAGGAATATTACTGTGGTATAGTGGCGAAAAGGAGGTATCGTGTCATGAAAAAACAATGGATCGTATACTGTATTACAATTCTATTGGCCGTGGTGTTGGTCGGGTGCGCGGGGGGTACGGAAGGTTCTCCTGCTGGTTCGGAAGACAAAAACAGGGATATCACAACGGAAGCCTATGCTCCCCCGGCAGAACGGGGAACGAAAACCCAGGCGCTTGCCCACAAAAAGGTGCAGGATTTGGAACGCCCTGCCAGCATCCTCTATGTTGTGGATGGGGCGGCGCGCTGTTACCTGCCGGAAGACGAGGCATATCAACGTATTTTAGAATTAAATGAGCTGCGGGATCAACAGCGGGACAATGCACACTACGAATCCGGCGCTGAGATTCCGGGAACCCGGGAGGAACTGTATTTGACTTTTGGGACCCAGGACTATCAAACGGGCCGCTATCTCATTTATCGCTACGATACGGGCAGCTATTGCGACGTGGTTTTTTCTCTTGTAACGGCTGAAGAAACCAAATCCGGGCCGGAAGTGCCCTGGATGCTGGAGGAGGGAGAAGGTTCTTCCGGCGCTGCATGTACCGGATTAAATCCCGCGGATGATCTGATTGCGTATATCAAAACAAAATAAAACGAACAACGCCTGCTGTCTCTTTCCAGAACAGCAGGCGTTGCTTTTTTATACAGTTGGCAAAGCCTCTAAATAGGCCAGCAGGCCAGGAAAATCCACCGGGGCAAAGGGGGCCAGATCGGCGCCCTCATCATGGAGCACGCAACCGGTCAGAAGCTTGACGGTCAGGCCCAGCTCCCGGGCCACCATATCTTCTATGACGTCATTGCCCACCATGAGGCATTCTTCTGGTTGCTTGCCGATTTTTTCCAGAACCTCCCGGTAATAGTCCGGGTTGGGCTTGCAGTAGCTGGAGTTCTCGTAGGTGGTTACCAGGGCGAAATCCGATTTGTTCAGTCCTGCCCAGCGCATGCGGCTTTCCGTGGCTACGGCCGGGAAGATGGGGTTGGTGGCCAGCGCCACCGTGTAGCCCTTTCCTTTTAACACCCGGATACACTGTCCCGCCAAAGGTGTGGGTTGGGCAGCAGCTATGAGCCTTTGAAAATCGGCCTTATAAAACTCCAGAAAATCAGGCTCAGCTTCTTCCTTGGTTTTGCCGCAGGCCGCGGTGAAGTTCCGCCAGAAGCAAAGTTCATTGGAAACGCTGCCGTCATTTCGGAAGGCAGCCCAGGTACCGGCTTCCACTGCCTTTACCAGCTGCTCCGGAGGATACCCCAGCGGGGACATGGTTTGGCAAAGGTATCGGAAATAGTCCTTCAGAAACAGATCCTGATCCAGGGGAAGCAGGGTGCCGTCCAGATCAAACAATACGGTATTCAGCGCGGCTTTATCCATGGAGCAGGCTGTCCATCAGGGAGGGGCCATAGTCCCGATAGATTCCGGTTGCTTTGGCGGTGGCTTCGGTGAAACGGCTGACCCCATCCTTCTTCACCGATTTCTGATACAACAGATAAGGGACAGGATCGCTGACGTGGGTGCGCACTGACAGGGGGGTAGGATGATCCGGGCAAATCAGAATCCGGAAATCCTTCTCCTTGTCCAGTGCCTCCAGCAGCACCGGCAGTACCTGATCGTCGATAAATTCAATAGCCTTGATTTTATTTTGAGCCTCTCCCCGGTGGCCGCACTCGTCGGGGGCCTCCAGGTGGACATACACCAAATCGCAGCCTTCCTCCAGCAGCTGGGCGGCCGCTTGGGCCTTCCCGTCAAAGTTGGTGTCAATGTAGCCGGTGGCGCCCTCTACTTGGGCCACCTCCATACCGGCCAGAATGCCGATGCCTTTGATCAGATCTACTGCGGAGACTACGCCGCCTTTCACGCCGTTCTTGGCCTGAAAGTTTTGGATTTGGGGCTTGGTGCCCTCTCCCCAGAGCCAGATGGAGTTGGCAGGGCGTTTTCCTTCTGCTATCCGCTTCTGATTTACCGGATGATCCTTGAGCAGGTCATAGCTGCGACGCATCAGCTCCAGCAGGGGGGCAGCGTTGGGATGCTGAGAAAGATACGCTCCGACAACCCGGCCGGAAATGTCGTGGGGCGGGGTCATGGTACCCAGGTCGGTGGTGCCGTGATCCACCACCAGACAGTGGCGGTAAGATACACCGGAATAAAAGCGGTAAATCTCATTGCCGAAGGTTTCCTGGACGGTGGCAATGATCTGGGCAGCCTCTTGCGAGGAAATGTCCCCGGCGCAGTAGTCCACCATGGTTTTGTCAGCATAGTTTTCCGCATCTGACAGGGTTACCAGGTTGCAGCGCAGGGTGACATCGGTATCCTTTAAATCAATGCCGATGCTGGCGGCTTCCAGGGGAGAGCGGCCGGTATAGCATTGCAGCGGGTCGTACCCCATGACTGACAGGTTGGCTACATCGCTGCCGGGCTTGAGCCCGTCAGCCACCGTTTTGCAAAGCCCCACTTCGGCCATTCTGGCCAGCGCGTCCATATGGGGCTTGTAGGCCAACTCCATGGGCGTTTTGCCGCCAAGGCCTGTAAAGGGATAATCGGCCATGCCGTCACACAGTAAAACAGCGTATTTCATAGCTGGAAAGTCCTTCTTTCTTTATGGTCATCCTTGGCCGGTTCAAGGGGAAGATTGCCCCCTCCGACGCGGGAATGGGCGCCACCTTCCATCGGGGGGAGGTGGCGCTGAATCCATTATTTAAAATATTGCACGCCGGCGGCAAAGAGCTTTTGATCCTTTTCGCCGGGGACGTTGGTATAGCAGTTGGCCTGGCAGCGTTCCGAGTGGCCCATCTTCCCCAGGACGCGGCCATCGGGAGAGGTGATGCCCTCAATGGCACAGACGGAACCGTTGGGGTTGTAGGCGATGTCTGCCGTGGGCTGGCCTGCCGCATCCACATACTGGAAGGCGATTTGGCCATTGGCCGCCAACTGGGCTACTGTGGCCGCATCGGCCACAAAGCGGCCCTCCCCATGGGAGATGGGGACGGCGTGGATATCCCCGGGCTGGCAGAGAGACAGCCAAGGGGACTTGACAGAGGTGACCCGGGTATATACCATCCGGGAAATATGCCGGCCCAGGGTGTTAAAGGTCAGGGTGGGGGCAGTTTCTGACTGGGTGCGAATCTCCCCGTAGGGAACCAGCCCCAGCTTAATCAGGGCCTGGAACCCGTTACAGATTCCCAGAATCAGGCCGTCCCGCTGCTGCAGGAGCCGATCCATGGCTTCTTTGACCCGGCCGCCCCGGAAGGTGGTGGCAATGAATTTGCCCGAGCCGTCGGGCTCGTCGCCGCCGGAGAAGCCGCCGGGGAACATGACCATTTGGGCCTTGTCAATGGCGGAGGCAATGTAGGCGGCGGATTCCTCAATATCCGCAGCGGTCAGGTTCTTCACCACAAAAATTTCCGGCTGAGCACCGGCCCGCTCAAAGGCGCGGGCGGTGTCCACCTCGCAGTTAGTACCGGGGAATACCGGAATAAATACCCGGGGCTTGGCGACCTTGATGGCAGGCGCCAGACTGCTCTTTTCTGCAAAGAGCGGAACCTGGGGCTCCATGTTGACTGTGGCATCGCTGCGCAGAGGGAACACCGGCTCCAGTTTGCCCAGCCAGAGCTGGGTGGCCTGTTCCACCGGCAGGGTCTGGCCTGCCAGGGTGAAGCAGCCGTCCTCGGTGATCTGCCCCAGGACGGTATACGCTATGCCCTCCAATACGGACAAATCGGCCACCTCGGCCACAAAGGAAGCGGCGGCGGGGGCGAAAAGGGTGGCGGCATCGGTGCAAGTGATGCGAGCACCCAGCTGGTTTCCGAAGGCCATCTTGGCCACACAGGCGGCAGCGCCGCCCTCTTTCACTACGCTGACGGCGGCCAGCTGTTTGTTGGTTACCAGGGCAGCTACCTTGGTGTTCAGCGCCTTGGCGGCAGCGAAATCCGGCAGATCCCCGGCCATGGGCAGGGGCAGCAGAACAATTTGATCTCCAGCGGTTTGGAAGGCCGCCGAGCCGGTGGTGCTGGCCTTGGTCATGGCCAGGGCAAAGCTCACCAGGGTGGGGGGGACGTCCAAATCATTGAAGGAGCCGGACATGGAGTCCTTGCCGCCAATGGAGGGAACCCCCATTTCCTTCTGGGCGGTGAGGGCCCCCAGCAGAGCGGCGGCGGGCTTGCCCCAACGGGTGGGGTCGGCACCCAGACGCTCAAAATACTCCTGGAAGGTGAGCCGGGCCTTGGCAGGGTCGGCGCCTACAGCAGCCAATTTAGCCAGGGATTCCATAACGGCAAAGACCGCGCCGTGGAAGGGGCTGTCGGCCAGCAGACCGGGAATGCCGCCAAAGGCCATGGCGGTAGCATCGTCGGTTTCTCCATGCTCCAGAGGAATTTTGGCTACCATGGCTTCTTCGGGGGTCAGTTGTTCTTTTCCGGCAAAGGGCATCAGCACGGTGGAAGCGCCGATGGAGGCGTCAAACCGCTCGGCCAGTCCCTTTTGCCCACAGACTTCCATCCGGGTCAGATTCTCGGCAAAGGCATCCAGGGGCGCTTTTGCCTGCAGCGCGGCGGGGACGGTGTCCCGATAACCCACTTCGGCGGGGGCGGTGATGACGGCGTCGGCCACCTGGGTCACGCCGTTGGTGTCCAAAAAGTCACGGGATAGATCCACTACAGTTTTGCCCCGCCAAACCATGTGCAGCCGGCCCTTGTCGGTAACCACGGCCACAGGGGTGGACTCCAGATTTTCCTGGGCGGCCAGGGCGGCAAAGGCTTCCACATCCTTGGCCTCCAGCACCACGGCCATCCGCTCCTGAGACTCGGAGATGGCCAGCTCGGTGCCGTCCAGCCCCTCATATTTCTTGGGAACGGCGTCCAGATCAATGTCCAGACCCGGGGCCAGCTCCCCAATGGCAACGCTGACGCCGCCGGCGCCAAAATCGTTGCAGCGCTTGATCATTTTTGCGGCGGTGGGGTTGCGGAACAGCCGCTGGAGCTTCCGCTCGGTGGGGGGATTTCCCTTTTGCACCTCAGCGCCGCAGGTGGAGGTGGATTCGGTATTGTGGGCTTTGGAAGAGCCGGTGGCCCCGCCGCAGCCGTCACGGCCGGTGCGGCCGCCCAGCAGGACGATAATGTCCCCGGGGGCGGGAACGCCGCGAAATACATTTTCCTTGGGACTGGCGGCGACCACGGCGCCGATTTCCAGACGTTTTGCTACATAGCCGGGGTGATACAGCTCGGTTACCTGCCCGGTAGCCAGGCCGATCTGGTTGCCATAGGA
>CAYZTR010000007.1:0-16241 GCA_964481575.1 uncultured Eubacteriales bacterium | reverse complement strand
GCTGCTGCGGTGGTGGTGATCTTTTTGGAGGGGAGCTTGCCCGGCAAGGTTTCAGAGAAAGGCTTGGTGGGGTCGCCGGAGCCGGTGACCCGCATGGCCTGATACACATAGGAGCGACCCGACAGTGGATCCCGGATGGCGCCGCCCAGGCAGGTGGCTGCACCGCCGAAGGGTTCAATCTCGGTGGGATGGTTGTGGGTCTCGTTTTTAAACTGAATGAGCCAGTGCTCCGCCTGGCCGTCCACAGTAATGTCGGCGTTAATGGAACAGGCGTTGATTTCCTCGGATTCGTCCAGATCGGGGATCATGCCCCGCTTCTTCAGCAACTTGGCCCCGATACAGGCCATGTCCATGAGACAGACGGTTTTGTCCCGTTCCCCATAGACCTCTTTCCGGTCGGCAAAATAGCCTTCCAGGGCCTTTTGAATGGCGGCAGAGCGCTTGCCGTTTTCCACCGTGATTTTGTCCAGCCGGGTCAGGAAGGTGGTGTGGCGGCAATGATCCGACCAGTAGGTGTCGATGACCTTCAATTCGGTGATGAAGGGATCCCGACCTTCGGACTGAAAGTAATCCCGGCAGAAGCACAGGTCCGCCACGCTCATGGCAAAGCCCACCTGAGCGTGATAGGCGGCGATTTCTTCATCCGTTTTGGCGGTGAAGCCGGTCAGCAGTTCCACATCCGCAGGCTGGGTTACAGCCATATGCAGGTTGGCGGGCTTGTCCATGGAAGCCAGGCGGGATTCCACCGGATTGATGACATACTGCTGAACCTTGGCCAGCTGGCCGGGGGTTAGATCCCCTTTCAGGGCGATGACCCGGGCGGTGACCACCTGAGGACGCTCCCCCTGGGTCAGCAGTTGGACGCACTGGGCGGCCGAGTCGGCCCGCTGGTCATACTGGCCGGGAAGATATTCGGTGGCAAAATACTGCCAAGGTGCGGACAGGGGGAATTCCTCCTCATAGACTGTGTCCACATTGGGTTCAGAAAAGATGGTGTTTTTGGCAGCGGCGAACTCCTGGTCCGATACCCCGTCCACATCGTAGCGGTTAAACAGGCGAAGCTCCAAGCCGGAATCCAGCCCCAGACTGTCCACCAAATCGTTTCGCATGTGTCCGGCTTCAATGTCAAAACCGGGTTTCTTTTCAACGAAGATTCTTCTTACCATACTGACGCCTCCATTGCGATATAAGGTGTTGGGTTACAGTTGTTCAAATTATAGCATTTTTCCCCCTGCTTCGCAAGGTGTGATTTCATCAAAAATAAAGAGGCTGGACAAATGGATTTTGTGATGTATAATAGAGATGTATCTTGCAATTTCACGGAGGAATCGTAATGGATAAAAAAGAGTTTGCGTTGCAGCAGCACCGGGAATGGGCTGGGAAAATTGAGATTGCCAGCCGGCCGACGTTAAAGACCATGGCCGACCTGGCAGTGGCCTATACCCCCGGTGTGGCAGAGCCTTGTTTAAAGATTCAGGAGGATGTGAATCTGTCCTATACCTATACCCGGCGGCACAATCTGGTGGCGGTGGTCACTGACGGTACCGCCGTTTTGGGCCTGGGGGATATTGGCCCTGAGGCTGGAATGCCGGTGATGGAGGGAAAATGCGTCCTGTTCAAGGAGTTTGCCGGGGTGGATGCTTTCCCCTTGTGCATCCGCTCTAAGGATGTGGATGAGATTGTCCGCACCGTCAGTCTGCTGGCCGGTTCCTTCGGCGGTATTAACCTGGAGGATATTGCCGCCCCCCGTTGCTTTGAGATTGAACGGAAGCTGAAGGAGGTTTGCGACATCCCAGTGTTCCACGATGACCAGCACGGTACGGCAGTGGTTTGCCTGGCGGCGGTAATCAACGCCCTGAAGGTGGTGGGCAAAACGCTGGAAGCGTCCACCCTGGTGATTAACGGTGCCGGCTCTGCCGGCTGCGCCATCGGCAAAATGTTCCTGTCTGCCGGCATCGGGGATCTGATTATGGTGGATAAGGAGGGCGCTTTGTATGACGGCATGGAGACGGCCAACCCCGCCCACTTGGAAATGGCCCGCCTGTCTAATCGGGGGAATAAGCGGGGCAGCCTGGATCAGGTGATTCAGGGCGCCGATATTTTCATCGGGGTTTCGGCTCCCGGCGTGCTGAAGGGGGAGATGGTGGAGTCCATGGCCCGGGACGCCATCGTGCTGGCCATGGCCAACCCGGTGCCGGAAATTATGCCGGAGGAGGCCAAAGCCCACGGTGCCGCCGTGGTGGGTACCGGCCGGTCGGATTATCCCAATCAAATCAACAATGTGCTGTGTTTCCCCGGTATGTTCCGGGGCGCCTTGGATGTCCGGGCCTCGGACATCACGGAGGAGATGAAGCTGGCCGCCGCTTACGCCATTGCCGGGGTCATACCGGAAGAGTCTTTGTCGGCCGATTGTATCATTCCCGACGCCTTCAATAAAAAGGTGGTGGTCAGCGTCGCCGCTGCTGTTGCCCAAGCTGCCAGAGACTGCGGCGTGGCCAGGATTTAAGAGTAGGTACAGTCCATCGGGTCTGCCCCCATGGAATGGTTCCTTGCAGTGTTCGGGAATGGTCCCTGAAATTTTTCGCCGGATCCAACAAAGGCAAAACAAAGGAGAGCTGTCTCACGAGAAAACGGGAGGCAGCGCTGGGACAGCTCTTTATTCATTGCGCTTTTCTCTGATTCGTACTTTAGCGTCCGGATCTTCCAAAAAAAGTGGGTTTTTGAAAGATTTTACTTATATTTTTATAATTTTTGTAATTTATATTTGAAATATAATAAAAAATACAATATAATACAGGTGTGAACTGCATACGTGCATTCCAGAGCAGGAAACCGGTGGGGAATGTGGCTCCCTTTCAGGAAGGATTCCGCCCGGATTGTCAGAAAACAGGGAGCGAAATCAATGGAAGGAGGAAGATGGAATTCGAAGGGTGCCGGTAGATGACACAAAATGTGGTGCCAATGTGGAGCCGGCAAATGTGTTAAAGCAATGTGAAGTGAAGCTTTGGATATACCGAAACGGCGGGTGCAGTGCTGCCGCGATGGCTGCGCTGGAAATTCATCTGCTCTGTATGTATTCCCAAAGCTGCTTCCAACGTACGCGTCAAGCATCAGAAAGCGCTTGGCTCGCAAGGGAATATGATCAATAAAAGGAGTGTCATTCATTTTGAAGAATCAGAAGAATCATTTATTTTCTGCGAAGGTAGACGGCAGATTTTATTATGGTTGGGTCATGCTGGTTTGCGCTTTCATGCCCATGTTCATCTGCTACGTTATCAAAGTTAACTGCGCGCCTTTGTTCCTGGCGCCCATTACGGAAGAGCTGGGTATTTCCCGTACTGCCTATACGCAGACGAACACCATCATGACGGTTGCTATGCTGGTGTGTTCTATCTTTATTGGTAAGCTTTACAAAAAAATTCCTGTAAAGTTTGCGGTGACTGCTTGCGTGGTTCTTACCAGTGTTTGTTATGTGCTTATGTCCTTCTCCAATGCCCTGTGGCAGCTGTATGTACTTTCTGCCATTCAGGGTCTTGGCTGGGCCGGTGCTACCACGCTTCCTACCACCATTATGGTCAGCAACTGGTTTGGCCCCAAGGTGAAAGGAACCGCCCTGTCTATCGCTATGCTGGGCAGCGGCGCGGGTGCTTTGGTTTGGATTAAGCTGGTCAATGCCATCATCAACTCCAGCGGCTGGCGGGTTGGATATCTGGCCATGGCCGGGTTTAACGCTCTGATGATCCCCATTGCGTTGCTGTTTATTGTCAGCATGCCCAGCGACAAAGGCTTTGAGACAAGAATTGGCGATCCTGCACCCAGTGAAGCTGACCGGGCCGCCGGCAGTGTTCCTGCCCAGAAGGCCGGTATTACCGGCAAGCAGGCTCTGACTACCGGTCGCTGGTGGCTGCAATTTGCTGCGGGTCTTGTTACCATGATCGGCGCTTCCGCCTTCTCTTATAACTGCAAGGACTACTTCACCAGCATCACCGACAGCGATACTGCTGCTACCATTTATGCCGGGGCGCTGGGAACCCTGATTTTGGGCAAATTCCTGCTGGGAATTCTGTCTGACATCTTACATATCAAGAGGGCTTCCGTCATTGCCCCCCTGTTCTATGCAGGTGTGTTTATTTGCCTGGCACTGTCCTCCAGCAACATGGTGTTTGCCACCGTTATGATCCCGCTGTACATGATCGGCGGTGCGGTACCTTCCGTGATTCCCTTCCTGATTACCTCCCGGAACTTTGGGGATAAGGAATATGGTGTTATGAGCGGCTGGATGAATATCGCCGGCAATATCGGCCAGATCATTGGGCCTACGGTTGCTTCGTTTATCTTTGATGTCACTGGTTCCTATACGCTGGCTTGGGTCATCTTCGCCGTTTTGATGGTGGTTGTTGGTGTTCTGTATTTGCTGTCCAACATTTCCAGCAAAAAGAAGATCGCTGCCATGGGTTATACGCCTGTCTGATTTTCATGCTCCTAGGGTCATGATACGATTACACAATTCGTTATAGTTTGGTTTCCCCGGTGTTGTCCGGGTGCGGTAGGGTCACACCGGGAAACCCTATCAAAATCAAATCAAAAGAAAGGATGTTTTTTCAAATGAAAAATTATTTTGATGTCAGCGGCAAAAACGCCATCGTCACCGGCGCTTCTTCCGGGTTGGGCCGTCAGTTCGCCATTTGCCTGGGTGAGCAGGGTGCCAATGTGGCCATTGTGGCCCGCCGTGTGGAAAAGCTGGAAGAAGTGAAAAAAGAAGTGGAGAGCTACGGTGTAAAGTGCGTAGCCATTCCCTGTGATGTTACCGATACGCAGCAGATTAAAAATGCTGTGGATGTTGCCGTCAAGGAACTGGGCCGCATTGATATTCTGATCAATAACGCAGCTGCCGGCTTTGCAACTCCTGTTGTGGACACTACGGATGAGGTGTGGGAGCGCGTCATCAACACCAATGTCAACGGTGTGTTCTACTTTGCCCGTGAGGTGGGCAAGGTGATGCTGGCCCAGCAATACGGCAAGATTATCAACATTGGTTCTTTCCACTGCCAGGTTACCATGAACGGCGTTCCCCGTTCCGGTTATTCCACTGCCAAGGGCGCTGTCTATATGATGACCAAGGCTTTGGCTGCTGAATGGGCAAAATCCGGGATTACTGTCAACACCTTAGGGCCTGGCTATTTTGCCAGCGAAATGTCTGATAAGGTTGCGGACGAAAGCTATGAGAACGGTATCAAGAACAGCTGCCCCATGGGCCGCCGCGGCAAGCCGGGCGAGCTGAACGGCGCAATGCTGTATCTGGCTTCGGATGCTTCCAGCTATGTTACCGGTCAGCTGCTGCTGGTTGACGGCGGTTGGACCATCGTTTAACACAGATGTTTCCCCTCGGCGGATCGCCGAGGGGAAACAATGCCGCATGAGGTGAACTATGCCGCATGATATTTTAGGATTAGTTATTATTGGGTTCTGTGTTGTGCTGTTTGTCACGGAGTGGCTGCCTTTGGCGGCCACTGGTTGTTTAGGCTGCCTTCTCATGGTTTTATTTGGAGTCGGCTCATTTCAAGATGTGTTTTCCGGCTTTTCCAACAGCATTGTTCTACTAATGGCCAGCACTATGATTGTGGGTATTTCCATGTTCAAAACCGGCGCCGCCCAGACGGTGGGGCGTATTCTGATCCGATGGTCCCGCGGGAACGAACGGATCTTTCTGGCTGTCAGCTGTGTTGTGACGGGGCTTGCTTCCATGTTCCTTGCCAATACAGCCCTGCTTTCCGCCTATCTTCCCATGATCGACAGCGTCTGCAGTGCCTCTGAGAATATGAAGCGCCGCGATCTTACATTGCCCATCTCCTGCGCCATCATGTTTGGCGGTGCCTGTACCTTGGTCGGCTGCACGCCGCAATTGACAGCCAACGGTGTGATGTTTGAAATGATCGGACAGGAAATGAGCATGTGGACCTTAACCGGCCCCGGCCTTTGTCTGTTTGCTCTGTTTCTGGTATTTGCCTTAACCCTTGGTTACCGGAACGGCAAAAAGATCTGGGATCACCGCCCTGAGGCGGACATGGGAATCGAAGCGGAAAAGCGGTATTCGGCGCTCCAAATGGAATTCGACAAAAAGAAAATGGGTATTATGTTTGCCATCCTGATTCTGATGGTGATTTCCTATGCGCTGTCTTTGCTGCCGACGGCGGAGACGGCCATGTGTGCTGCCCTTCTGTGCGTCATTTTCAGATGCTGCAGTGTAAAGGATATTGTGAAAGAACTGCATTGGGAATCGGTGGTATTTCTTGCCACCTGCCTGGGGTTGGCCGAAGCGCTGACCTCTTCCGGGGCTGCCGATCTCATTGGTCGGATTGTTTCCTCTGCACTGGGCAATGTGACTTCCCCCATGATTATTTTTGCCGTATTGACCTTCCTGACTCTTTTTATCAGCCAGTTTATTACCAATTCTACTGCCCTTATCATTGTATTGCCCGTTGCGTTTTCCTTATGCACCAGTTATGGATTTCAGTATATGCCGTTTTGTGTAGGGATTACCTTGGCTGCCAGCATTGCCTGCTGCACGCCGCTGGCCGCTGCTCAAATTACAATGACTCAGGTTGCCGGCTATGAGTTCTCAGATTATCTGAAATATGGTTGGCTGCCGTCGCTCATCAGTTTTATTGGTATTTTGATTTTTGTACCGCTGTTTTACCCGCTGGTATAACGGCAAATTCAGGCCGATTTCCTGCGCCTTCCTCTCCATAGCAGATAGTATGTTTTTTCGGCGGGCTGGTTTTTGGCTTTTATAGACGATACCTTGCAGAGGATTTCCAAACGGAGTCCTCTGCTTTTTTTGCAAATAAAAGGACTGTCTCACAAAATAATTTCTTTGTGAGACAGCCCCTAATGGTTATATGAGATGTGGTTTGGTGCTTTTTTCACAAGGGAACAGGGGAACCGGCAACTGGTAAAACGGATCCGGTGCGACCATGATCCGGATCCAGTTGTTTTCGTGAAGCTGCAGCGGAATAACGAATGAACCGTTTCCGGGAGGCTAGAGCCACTACCCCGGAGCGGACAGGGTTTATTTTTACAGGGTGTAGACCCCCGAATCCAGCTGGACGATTTCGGTGTTGTCAATGCGAATGTACTGATGCACCGGCTCCTCAAATTCAGCATAGTCAAAAGCCTCGAAGGTAGAAAGATTAATTTCCAGGATTTTATGGGAATCCCGGTTGCAGACCAGCATGGAGTTGCCGTTGATCCACAGGCTACAGGGGGCGGCAAAGGCGGAGTTTTCCCCGCCGCCGATACGCAGCTCCTCCCGCAGGGACTGGACGTTGTAGCGGATCAAAGCATTGCTTTCCGGGAAGGTGGCCCAGATACATTCCCCTTGGAGGGCCACGTCGGCGGGACCGCTGTCCTTGTATTTCAGAGCGCCGCTCCACAGGGTCTGTGCCATGTCGTCATAGACGGCGGCCTGCCCGTCGGGGTAAATGGCAAAGAGCCGGCTATCCGGCAGCTGCAGTGTTTTACAGTTGAGATAATCCGGCAAAATCTTTTCAAACAGCTGGAAATTGTTACCGAATTTGGCCAGCTGGTATACGTTCCGGGTTACCGGATTCAGTGCGTCGGTTTCCAGGGTGGCCATTTTGTAAGAAACCACCAGGTAATCGTCGTAGGTTTTCTGCTTGGTGGCAATGATGAATCCGCTATGCAGCGGAAGCATATGAATGGCGTCGTCGCCAAAAATCTTTTTCATCGTGAAAGGCTCCTTTTATATGGAAAGATCATACAATCTTATTTTAGCAAACTTTCTCGGGTGGGTCAACGGTTCTGGCCAAAATCTTCAAAAAAAGCGGGAAGTTTCCGAAAAAGGCGCAAATTCTTAGAAAAAGGGCCGAATTTCTATAAAACACTATTTGAAAAACAGGGGCAGTTGCAGTATAATATATACTGTATTGGTATGCAAATTCCATTTCATGTAAATCTGCGGCAGAAATACAGGCAAGAAGGGTGACGGAAATGCATATAGTTGTGATCGGCGCCGGAAAAATGGGGACCGCTGTAGCGGATGTGCTTAGCCGGGAGGGCCACGATGTGGTCATGATCGACAAGAATGAAGATGTGGTGGAGTCTCTCATCAATCAGCTGGACATCCAGGGCGTGGTGGGTAACGGCACCAAGCTGGATATTCTGGACGAGGCTGGCGCCAAGAAGGCCTATCTGGTCATTTCCGCTACTGGTTCAGATGAAATCAATATTTTAAGCTGTCTGATTGCCCGGCGGATGGGAGCGCGGCATTGTATTGCCCGGGTGCGAAACACAGACTATTCCGATCAATATTCCTTTATGCGGGGGGAACTGGGACTGAGTTTGCTGGTGAACCCGGATTACGATACTGCCAGTGAGATCTTCCGGATTTTGCGTTTTCCCTCGGCCAGTAAGGTGGAGACCTTCGCCAAGGGGAAGGCCGATTTGGTGGAGTTGAAGCTGAAGGCCAATGATCCCCTGCAAGGACGGGCCCTCAGCGAGCTTTCCTCTGACCAGGACAGACGAATTCTGATTTGTGCTGTGCAGCGGGGAGAGGAAGTGTTTATTCCGGATGGTAGCTTTGTCCTCCGGGGCGGTGACAAAATCTATGTTACCGGTAACCGTGCGGGGCTTAGTTCTTTTTTGAAATCCACCGGTCTTTTGAAAACCAAGTCCAAACGGGTGATGCTCATCGGCGGCGGACGCATCTCCTATTATCTGACCCGGCAGCTTTGCGATGCCGGCATGAAGGTGAAGGTCATTGAGCGGGATCCGGAACGCTGCCGGTATCTGTCTGATGCGTTGCCTGCGGCGGAAATCGTCTGCGGAGACGGGGCTGACCAAGGAGTTCTGGCAGAGGAGGGGATTGCTTCCACCGATGCGCTGGTGACCCTGACGGACATTGATGAGGAAAACGCCATCCTGTCCATGTATGGAGAGAAGCTGGGGATCAAAACCAATATCACTAAGCTGTCGAGACCGGCGCTGGGCGGGGTGCTGGATGCTGTCAGCAATGCCAGCGTGGTGGTACCGCAGGATACCACAGCCGGGCTGGTGCTGCAGTATATCCGGGCCAAGGAGAATTCCGCTTCTTCTTCCCGGATCAAGACGCTTTACCGTTTCGTGGATAACCGGGTGGAGGCGGCCGAGTTTGAGGTGCAGCCCACCGCCGGGTTTGTAGAAATTCCGTTGAAGGATTTGCAGATGGAGAAAAATACCCTGATTGCCTGCATTATCCGCAAGTATAAAATGAGGATCCCCGGCGGCGAGGATGTCATAAAAGCTGGTGACCGGGTGGTGGTAGTTTCCACTGGCCGGATTCCCGACTTGGATGCTGCTTTCCGGAAATAACGAGGTTGTGCTATGAATTACAGAATGATCGTTCGTTATCTGGGTTGGCTATTGCTGCTGGAAGCGGTGATGCTGTTGCTGCCCCTGGCTCTGTGTCTGGGATTTCGGGAGTCTTTGACCATGCTGGTCAGTTATCTTGGCACGATGGCCGGGTTGTTGCTGCTGGGCGGAGCCGCCTCTTTCCGCAAGCCGAAAAACACCGCCATCTATGCCAAAGAAGGGTTGGTCATCGTGGGGCTGTCCTGGATTCTTATGTCGGCGTTTGGCGCACTGCCCTTTGTGTTCAGCGGATACATCCCCCAGTTTGTAGATGCCTTTTTTGAGGTGGTCTCCGGCTTTACCACCACCGGCGCTACCATTCTTACCGATATCGAGGCCCTGCCCAAGAGCCTGTTGATGTGGCGATCCTTTACCCACTGGGTCGGGGGAATGGGGGTTCTAGTGCTGATGCTGGCCATCCTGCCCCGCTCCGAGTCCAATTATCTGCATATTATGCGGGCTGAAATGCCGGGGGTCAAGGTGGGGAAGCTTTCCTCCAAGATCCGCATGACTGGTGTGATCCTGTATGGTATTTATTTTGCCTTGTGTATTGCCGAGGTCATTTTCCTGTTGTGCGGCGGCATGTCGCTTTATGATGCGGTATTGCATACCTTCAGCACTGCCGGTACCGGCGGCTTTTCCTGCTATAATGACAGCATTGCCCATTTTGCCAACGCCGGATATGCACATGCGGCATATCTGGAATATGTGATTACGGTTTTCATGATTCTGTTCGGCATCAATTTCAATTTGTATTACTTTATCCTGCTGAAACGGTTTCATGCGGTGCTGTTTAATGAAGAACTGCGGTATTATCTGGGGATGATTCTGGCAGCTGCTGCCGTCATCACCTGGAACACCTATTCCTTATATACGACCCTGGAGAGCGGGATCCGCCACGCCCTTTTTCAGGTAGCATCCATTATTACAACCACTGGTTTTGTTACCTTTAATTATGATACCTGGCCCAGCCTTTCCAGACTTTTGCTGCTGTTGCTGATGTTTGTCGGGAGCTGTGCCGGATCTACCGGCGGCGGTCTGAAGGTTTCCCGGGTGCTTCTCCTTTGCAAGGAGGGACGGCGGGAACTGCGGCGGCAGATTCGCCCTCGGATCCAGCAGTCGGTGAAGCTGGATGGAAAAGCTGTGGAGCGGGAAACCCTCCGGACGGTGGGCAACTACTTCTTCCTGTTTATGGCTGTGGCGGCCGTTTCAGTGATGCTGGTGGCGCTGGACGGAAAGGATATTATCACTTCCATAACCTCGGTAATGACCTGTATGAATAATGTAGGCCCCGGACTTGGGGATGTGGTTGGGGCTGTAGGGAACTTTGCGTCCCTGTCGGTTTTGTCTAAACTGGTGTTGATTTTTGATATGCTGGCCGGACGTTTGGAGCTGATCCCCATTCTGTCTTTGCTGTCCGTGACGACCTGGAGGCGCTAAGATGGAAGATGCATATTATATGGAAGCTGCTTTGACGTTGGCGCGGCAGGCGGCGGAGGAAGGGGAAGTTCCTGTGGGAGCGGTGATGGTCCGGGAGGGCCGGATTCTCTCTACCGGCCGTAATCGGCGGGAGCGTGGCAAGCATGCTTTGGCGCATGCCGAGCTGGAGGCCATTGACGGAGCCTGCAAGGCGTTGGGTGGCTGGCGACTGCCGGGCTGCACGCTATATGTAACCCTGGAGCCTTGCCCCATGTGCGCCGGTGCCATCATTAACAGTCGGGTGGAGCGGGTGGTCTACGGTGCATTCGACCCTAAGGCCGGCGCTGCCCGGTCGGTGGTGGATCTGTTTTCCTATCCATGGAATCACAAGCCAATGATAGAGGGCGGCGTTTGCGAAGAGGCCTGCGCCGGTCTGCTGCGGGAATTTTTTCGGCGCTTGCGCCGGGACAAAACAACGGAGAAAACCGGTGCGATCCGTGTCGTGCCAGATGATGAGGTGGAACAATGACAGACGCATGGAAGGAACTGGAACAGCGGGTGCAAGGCTGCACCGCCTGTGAACTTTGCAGTGGGCGCACCAACGTAGTGTTTGGCGGCGGCAATCCGAAATCGAAAATTCTGTTTGTAGGGGAAGGCCCCGGCCAACAGGAGGATCTGACCGGGCAGCCTTTTGTGGGCCGTTCCGGTCAACTACTGGATAAGTACCTGGATGCCATCGGCCTGGATCGCACCAAGGTTTATATCGCCAATATGGTGAAGTGCCGTCCACCGCATAATCGGGATCCAAAGCCGGAGGAGACCGAGCAGTGTATCGGCTATCTCCGGGAACAGGTACGGCAGATGCGGCCTGCCATGATTATCTGCCTGGGCCGCATTGCAGCCATCCGACTGATTTCTCCGGATTTTAAGGTGACGAAGCAGCATGGCCAGTGGATCGAAAAGAACGGCATCCGGTTTATGGGAACCTTTCATCCGGCGGCTTTGCTACGGAATCCCCGACAGAAACCGGACGCCCTGGAGGACTTTTTACAGATCCAGGAGACTGCCCGGGAACTGGGACTGTTGGATTGATGGAGCCCTTTGGAATTCCGGCGGAATTGACGCCGCCGTCTACTGAAATCTTTGACTCTCACGCCCACTATGATGATCCGCAATTTGCTGCTGACCGGGAGACCCTGTTGCCGGCTTTAAAAGCCTTTGGCGTGTCCGGGATTCTCAATTGCGGCTGTGATCTGGCTTCCTCTCGGGCTTCTGTGGCTCTGGCAGAGCAATATGATTTTGTCTATGCGGCGGTGGGGGTGCATCCGGAGCAGGTACTTGCCATGCAAGTCGGTGAGCTGGAGGAAATCCGCTCCCTTTATGCCCATCCCAAGGTGGTGGCGGTAGGGGAGATTGGGCTGGATTATCACTACTGCGCTGACAGCGCTGAGGCCCAGAAGCAGGTGTTTGCCGCCCAGTTGGAATTGGCGGTGGCCTTGGATCTGCCGGTGGTGATCCATGACCGGGAAGCCCACGGCGATACCCTGGCGCTGCTGCAAAAATACAAGCCGCGAGGGGTGCTGCACTGCTTTTCCGGCAGTGTGGAAATGGCCCGGCAGGTGCTGCGGTTGGGAATGTACATTGGTTTGGGCGGTGCAGTGACCTTTCGTAATGCCCGGAAGCCCCTGGAGGTGGCGGCCATGGTGCCGCCTGACCGGTTACTGACCGAGACCGACGCCCCTTATATGGCGCCGGTGCCCTACCGGGGTAAGCGGGATCATTCTGCCTTAATTGCCTGTTCGGCGGACATTCTGGCTCAGGTGCGTGGAATCGACCGGGATACTCTGCTGTCCCAGTGTGCGGAAAATGCCAGAACGCTGTTCCATATATAAGTACCGCTACATATATAGTTCCACATTGAAAAGGTAAGAGGTGGAGTTCCCTTGCAGTTTTTGAGTTATACAGGCAATGTGGCCACCCAGGTGGGGGTTATGCTTCTTTTGATCTTGGTGGGGCTGGTTGCCGCCAAGCGGCAGTGGTTCCGGCCGGAGGCCGAAGCCTCGCTGGTGAATATTCTGTTTTACATCGTGACGCCAACACTGATTGTTCATTCCTTTCTGTCGGTAGAGTACACCCCGACCAAGGCGGCCGGATTGCTGTATATGGCGGGATGTGCTGTTCTGGTGCATTTGGTGGGTGTTGCGCTGGCCTTCCTGGTATTCCGGAAGGATGACGGTTACCGGACGGTGATCCTCCGGGCAGGGGTCATTTTTTCCAACGGGGGATACATGTCCTTGCCGCTGGCTTCAGCACTCATGGGTGATACCGGTGTATTTTATGTTTCCGTTTATGTGGTGGTGTTCAATGTTCTTCTTTGGACTCTGGGGATCGCCATGTATGATAAAAGCAAGATCAACCTACTCCGGGCTTTTCTGAACCCCGGTACGGTGGGAATCTATGTGGGCCTGCCCCTGTTTTTCTTCGGGGTGCGTCTGCCGTCTTTGCTGACCTCGGCCCTGACCCACCTGTCCAACATCAATACGCCGCTGGCTATGCTGCTGTTGGGATATTTCCTGTCCCGCACCGCTTTGGGAATCCGGCGTGGAGACGGGAAACTGTTGGCTTGCACTCTGCTGCGGATTCTGGCAGTGCCGGGAATCTGCCTGCTGGCTTTTTGGGTACTGCCCATTCCGGCAGAGGTGGTTATGGCATGTATGGTTCCGGCCAGCGCACCGGTGGCTACCAACGTGGTGATGTTTGCCTCCAAATTTGGGCGGGATGTGGATTCTGCGTCCCGGTTGGTCTCGGTTTCTACCCTTTGTTCTGTTTTGACCATTCCGGTTTTTTTGTCCCTTGCAAATCTGATTTGCAATTGACCCCCTTGCCCGGCCTTTGGCCGTGGCAAGAAAATCTTTTGAAATGAGGTTATTGTTATGAAACAGTATGATGTGATTATCATCGGCGCCGGCCCGGCCGGCATCTTTACTGCATTGGAGCTGATCAAAAAGGGCTCCAAAAAGAAGATCGCCATTGTGGAGAAGGGCAGCCCGGTGGAAAAACGCCATTGCCCCAAGCATGAAACCAATGTGTGCATGAACTGCAAGCCCTATTGCCATATTACCACCGGTTTTTCCGGAGCCGGTGCCTTTTCTGATGGGAAACTGTCCCTGAATTATGAGGTGGGCGGTGATTTGCCTGAACTCATCGGTGCGGATAAGGCCCAGGAAACCATTGATTATACCGACGGCATCTATCTGGAATTTGGTGCCGATACCCATGTGGAAGGGTTGGGTCAGGATGAAAAGGTAAAGCAGATTCGCCGCCGGGCTATCCAGGCGGGTCTGAAACTGGTGGACTGCCCTATTCGCCACCTGGGAACCGAGAAGGCCCAGCAACTGTATTATGATATTCAGCAGTTTTTGCTGGATCATGGCGTGGACATTTATTTTAATCATATTTGCCATGATGTTATCATTCAGGATGATGTTTGCACTGGCGCCTTGATTCAGGATGAAAAGGGCAGCCGTCAGGAGGAGACTCTGCTGGCCCAGAGCATTGTAGTGGCCACCGGCCGCCGGGGCGCGGATTGGCTGGAGAAGGTTTGCGAAGCCCACGGCATCCTCCATGCGCCCGGTACGGTGGATATCGGCGTTCGGGTGGAATGCCGCAACGAAATCATGGAAGAGGTCAACCGGGTTCTCTACGAGTCCAAACTCATTGGGCATCCCGGCCCCTTTAAAAACAAGGTGCGCACCTTCTGCCAGAATCCCGGTGGCTTCGTCAGCCAGGAGAATTATGACAACGGTTTGGCAGTGGTGAACGGCCATTCCTATAAGGATACCAAGTCCAATAATACAAACGTGTCCATCCTTTGCTCCCACAATTTCTCCGAACCCTTTAATCAGCCCATTGCCTATGCTCAGAAGGTGGGGGAACTGACCAATATGCTGGGCGCCGGGCATATCCTGGTGCAGCGGTATGGGGATATTCTGGACGGAAAGCGCACCTGGCAGAAGGAGTTGACTGAGTCCAATCTGCGGCCCACCCTGCCGGATGCTGTGGCCGGGGATATTACTGCGGCGATTCCGTACCGTACCATGATTAGTATTATTAATTTCATTGCTGCTGTGGATCACGTAGTGCCGGGCTTTGCCGGGTATGAGACCCTGCTCTATTCTCCTGAACTGAAATTCTACAGCAACCGGGTCAAGATGGATGAACATTTTAAAACCAATATCAAGGGGCTGCATTGTCTGGGGGATTCCAGCGGCTGGACCAGGGGATTGATGATGGCTTCGGTAATGGGTGTACTGATGGGCCGCGAATTGCTGGAGAATTAAGGATATCTATTCCTTTATGTAGGATTCATTATTCCGTATTTATACATTATATAGGAAAGAAGGCGTTATCATGAGTGAACAAAGCGAATTTGTGCCTGCCCCGGTGGATGCTGCCGATCTGGAATCGTTGTCGACCCCGGCGCTGGAACTGCGGAATGAGGACTATTTACCGCCTGCTCAGCCGATTCCATCCCAATCGGCCTCGGTGTCTGCTTCGTCGCCGGTTCCCGGCTATCAGCCTGTATTTACCAGTCAGTTTGCGGCTCGGGCGACGGAAGAGGCGGCTGCGGCTCGTTCGGCACAGTTTCAAATTCCCATAGATCAGGCTGTGGCTCCCGGTACACTTGAGCAGGCCGGACGGCCGTTTCAGCCTTCCCAGCCTTTTCCGGCTTCCCCTATTGGATCAGAGCCCGCCGCATCAACGGAGTCACCGACGCCATGTACCCCGCCGGTGCAGTATGCGCCGGCTCCGCAGGCATCGCCCTATGTGCAAGGAGCGCCTGTTCCGCCGTCTGCCTATAGGCCGGTGGCACCGCGGGCCCCTGTGACGCCGCCGCCTTCCGGCTATTGGTATCCGGCGCTGCAGCAACAGCCTTCCGGAAACGGTATGGCGATTGCTGCCTTGGTGCTGGGGATTTGCGGGTTGCTGCTATGTGCTTTTGGGCCTGTAGGACTGATTTGCGGTGTTTTGGCGCTGATTCTCGGCATCCAGGCAAAGAACAAACGGACTGGCGGAAACGGTGTAGCCACTGGCGGTATCGTTACAGGTGTGATTGCTTCTGTTTTTTCTTTGCTGATGACGGCTCTGTTGGTTCTGGCTATTATTTTTGCCGTAACCGAGGATGATTCGGATTACGCGACAAACGATTCGTATGATTATTATGAGGAATACGACGATTGGACGAATTATGATTACCTGGGATAATTCTGATTGGATGGTATAAATTCCCCGCGAACCGGGTATATTGATGGGGAGCGGGGACTTTGATCCGGTATTCTTCGATGTTTTTTTGGCAACGAAAAAAATGAAAAAAGAGAGAAAAAAAGTGTTGACAAACGGAAAGGGATGTGATA
>CAYZTR010000006.1:0-74963 GCA_964481575.1 uncultured Eubacteriales bacterium | reverse complement strand
TTTGGCAAAGGTTTCCAGGAAGGAACCGCAGCCGGAGGAGCAGGCCTCGTTGAGCATGATGGAATCCACGGCGCCGTTGCGAATTTTGAAGCATTTCATGTCCTGGCCGCCGATGTCGATGATAAAATCCACATCAGGATTAAAGTGACGGGCAGCCGCCAGATGGGCCACCGTTTCCACCAGGCCCACATCCACCTGGAAGGCGTTTTTGATGAGATCCTCGCCGTAGCCGGTGACTGCCGATCCGGCAATGGTAATATGATCGCCGCATAGGGCGTAGATTTCCTGCAACTGTTCCAGTACCACCGTTACCGGGTTGCCGTTGTTGGAGGCGTAATAGGAGTACAGCAGTTCCCCATTAGGAGTAATCAGAGCCAGCTTGGTGGTGGTAGAGCCGGCGTCGATGCCCAGATAGGCCTTGCCGGAATAGGTGGCCGGGTCAATGGCCGGTGCAGTGGCCTTGGCGTGCCGGGCTTTGAATTCTTCATATTCCGCCTCTGACTGGAACAGGGGCGGCAGCGTGATAGTCCGGTCAGCCGACTCGGCGGCGTTCTCGATTTTGGAAAGCACCGTGTCGTAATCTGTGTCGGTCAGCCGGGCGCTGTACAGGGCGGCGCCGTAGCCAACAAAGCAATCTCCGTTGTCCGGGAAAATGGCGTTTTCGTCTGATAATTTCAGGGTTTCCCGGAAGCGATCCCGCAGGGCCGGCAGGAAATACAGGGGGCCGCCCAGAAAGACCACCTTGCCTTCGATCTTGCGTCCCTGGGCCAGGCCGGCCACCGTCTGATCCACCACAGCCTGCAGCACCGAGGCGGCCACATCCTCTTTTCTGGCCCCCTGGTTCAGCAGGGGCTGGATGTCGGTTTTGGCAAAGACGCCGCAGCGGGAAGCAATGGCATAAATCTTCTCATGCCGCAGGGCCATTTCCCCCAGCTCATCCACAGTGACCCCCAACAGGGTGGCCATCTGGTCAATAAACGCGCCGGTACCTCCGGCGCAGGAACCGTTCATTCGTTCTTCCAGGCCGCCTTTGAAAAAGATAATCTTGGCGTCTTCACCGCCCAGCTCAACTACGGCGTCGGCGTCGGGATACTCCCGTTCCACCGCCCCGGCGCAGGCGAACACCTCCTGGACAAAGTCCAGCCCTGCGGCCTTGGCCACGCCCAGCCCGGCCGAACCGGTGACAGCCACCCGCATGGGTTTCCCCGCCAGGAATTCCCGGGCATCCCGGAGCATTTCCACCGTCTTTTCCCGCACCTTGGAGAAGTGTCGCTGGTAAGAGCGGTATACTATGGTCTCGCTTTCGTCCAGCACAACCACCTTGACGGTGGTGGAGCCAACGTCGATCCCCACAATCATAGGATATCCCCTTTCCATCAGGGCGCAGCGGCCCCGGAACAAAGCAAAATACGCAATCTTACTATGAATTATACCGACTTTGCCCGAAAAAGTCAATGAGCCGCTGCCGGCTTTCTCAAAAATTACATCCCGGTTACAGAAATTTCAAAATTAATTTACTTTTCCGGTGGAAAATGGTTGATTTACAGGAAAAAACAGGATAAAATGGGAACAAACATTTCTGTTGTCGAAACTTTCCTGCAGTTAGAGTTCCATTTCTGCGGTGAATCGGTATGAGGAGGCTTTTTATGGAATTGTTAAAAGAACGAATCCAGCGGGACGGTGTGGTGCGTCCCGGCAATGTGCTGAAGGTGGACAGCTTTATTAACCATCAGATGGACGTGGCCCTGTTCAATGACATCGGGAAGGAATTTGCCCGCCGTTTTGCCGGGGAAGAAGTGACCAAGATTCTGACGGTGGAAGCGTCCGGCATCGGTATCGCCTGTATCGCTGCCCAGTATTTCCATGTGCCGGTGGTCTTTGCCAAAAAGAGCCGCACCAGCAACCTTTCAACAGACGTCTATTCCAGCCGGGTGGCCTCCTTTACCCACGGGAATGTCAATGAGATTCTGGTGTCCCGGCAGTATTTGTCCCCGGAGGACAAGGTGCTGATTCTGGACGATTTTCTGGCGGTTGGTAACGCCATCCGCGGCCTGATGGACATTGTGTGCCAGGCAGGTGCCCATTTGGTAGGGGCCGGGGTGGTCATTGAAAAGGGCTTCCAGTCCGGCGGTGACGATCTGCGGGAAATGGGCGTTCATCTGGAGTCCTTGGCCATTGTAGATTCCATGGATCCCGATACCGGCATCCGGTTCCGGGATTGAGCGTCGGCGCTTCATCTGCCCTGGGCCTGCACATCGGATGTTCTTTCTTCTCGCTAAAACAGCACAAGACCCACTGTTCTCTAAACAGTGGGTCTTGTTTTTTGTCGGTGTTACCGTTCTTCCCGGAAGTAGGTGTTGCCTAAACTTTCGGGCGGCTGATTTTCCCGGCGCTGCCGCATGCTGACCAGAACCAGCACCACAATGGTGACCACATAGGGCAGCATTTTGAAAATCTCCTGTGAGCTGACGCTCAGGTTGGGGATGTAGTTGTGGATGATATACAGCCCGCCGAACAGGATGGAGCCCAAAATACTGACGTTGGGTTTCCACACCGCAAAGATTACCAGGGCAATGGCCAGCCAGCCCCGATCGCCGAAGGCGTCGTTGGACCAGATGCCGCAGGCGTAATCCATGACGTAGTACAGGCCGCCGAGCCCGGCGATCATGCTGCCAATGCAGGTGGCCAAGTATTTATACCACCCTACGCTGATGCCAGCGGCGTCGGCCGTGGCGGGATTTTCACCCACGGACCGCAGATGCAGGCCAACCCGGGTACGCTTCAAAAGGAAAGCGGCAATGAGGGCCACAGCAATGGCAGTGTAGGCCAAAAAGCTGTAGGAAAGAAAGATTTGTCCAAACCAGCCCAGCTTGCCGGCAAAGGGCAGTGTTTTGCTGAAAAAGCTGCTGGTGGCGGTCAGATTGATGGAGGGCATATCGCTGCTGGTCAATTTGATCAAAGAACCGCCGAAGAAGTTGCCGACACCTACGCCGAAGGTGGTCAGAGCCAGACCGGTGACGTTCTGATTGGCCCGCAGAGTGACCGTCAGGAAGCAGTAGATCAGGCCCATGAGCAGGGAACCCAGGAGACAGGTCAGGGTGGGGATCAGGATGGCCAGAAAACCGTTGATCCGGTCAGGGGAAGGCAGGGACTGCTCATACAGGAAGGCACCGATGACCCCGGAAATGCCGCCCACATACATGATGCCGGGGATTCCCAGATTCAGGTTGCCTGACTTTTCGGTGAGGATTTCGCCGGTGGAGCCAAACAGCAGCGGTACGCCCTGCATGATGGCACGTTGGATAAAAGCTGCAATCATTCTGCGGCCACCTCCTTTGCGGCGCTGCGGAATTTCACCGTATAGTTGATGAAAAACTCGCTGCCGATGATGAAGAAAATGATAATACCGGTGATGATATCCGAGAAGGAATCGTTGAGTCCGAAGATGGTGGAAATCTCAATGGCGCCCTTCTGCAGGAAGACGATGAGCAGGGAGGTCAGCACCATAAACAGGGGATTGAACTTGGCCAGCCAGGAAACCATGATGGCGGTAAAGCCCCGACCGGCAGCAGTATCCCGGGTGATGGTGTGGTCGGTGCCGCTGACCAGCAGCAGACCGGCAATGCCGCAAATGGCGCCGGACAGAAGCATGGTGCGGAGGATGACCTTTTGCACGTTGATGCCGATGTAGCGGGCGGTGTTTTCACTTTCGCCCACCACCGTCAGCTCATAGCCCTGCTTGGAATATTTCAGATACAGGTGCATGAACAGGGTGATGGCAGCCACCACCAGGATGTTCAGCAGATAATCGTACTTGCCAATGGTGGGGAGCCACCCGGCCCGGGTGGCTTGGTTGATGATGCCGATCTGCCCGGAACCCTTGGGAACCGACCATTTGAAGGTAAAGTAGGAGACCAGCTGAATGGCAATGTAGTTCATCATCAGGGTGAACAGGGTTTCGTTGGTGCCCCATTTTGCCTTGAAGATGGCTGGGATCAAAGCCCAGATGGCGCCGGCTGCAATACTGCAGACAATGATCAGGGGATAGAGCAGAAAGGCCGGCAGCTTGTTGCCGCACAGAATCATGCAGGCGGCGGTGGTCAACCCGCCGATGAGCACTTGGCCTTCCGCGCCGATATTCCAGAACCGCATTTTGAAGGCGGGCGTCACGGCCAGGGAAATGCACAGGAGAATGGCCACGTTTTGCAGTAGGCTCCAGACCCGCCTGGTGGTGCCGATGGCGCCGTCAATCATGGTGGCGTAGACCCGTAGGGGGTTTTCCCCGGTCAGCAGTACGGTGACCAGCGCGCAGACAATGAGGGCGGCGGCCACAGAGGCAATACGGATCAGCCAGCTTGTCCACCAGGGCAGCGCTTCCCGCTTGGCAATGTGAAAGCGTGGCTCATGGACGCTTTTGTTTTGTTTTTCCATTATTCTGCACCTCCCGGGGTGGTGTCTGCCGGATGGGCGGCACCCTTGGTCATCAGCAAACCGATTTGTTCTTTGGTAGCGCTGCGGGCGTCTACCGTTCCGGCGATGCGCCCGGCGCTGATGACCAGAATCCGGTCACACAGATCCAGCAGCACGTCCAGATCCTCTCCCACAAAGATGACGGCCACGCCGCTTTCCTTTTGCTGATTTAACAGATTGTAAATGGTGTAGGAGGAATTGATGTCCAGCCCCCGCACCGGATAGGCTGCCATGAGCACGGTGGGGGAGGCGGCGATTTCCCGGCCTACCAGCACCTTCTGCACATTGCCGCCGGATAGCCGGCGCACCGGGGTGTTGGCGCTGGGGGTTACCACCTCCAGCTGGTCGATGATGTGCTCGGCCAGATCCTTGGGTTGCTTCCGATCCAGGAAGGCGCTTTTGCCTTTGCGGTAGCTGCGCAGCATCATGTTATCTACAATGTCCATGTTGCCGACCAGGCCCATGCCCAACCGATCTTCCGGCACAAAGGACAGGCGAACGCCCAAATCCCGGATTTGCAGTGGATTCTTGTCCCGCAGGTTTTCGGTTTTTCCGGTTTTGGGATCGTGATACAGGATGATGCCGTCCTCCAGATGTTGCAGACCGGCGATGGCTTCCAGCAATTCCCGCTGGCCGCTGCCGGCAATACCGGCGATGCCCAGGATTTCCCCGGAGCGGGCGGTGAAGGAAATGTGATCCAGCAGGCGGATGCCCTCCCGGCTGATACAGTTGATGTCCTTGACCTCCAACCGATCCACCGGATCCTTGGGTTCGCTGCGGGAAATGTTCAGGCTAATCTTTTTGCCTACCATCATTTCGGTCAGCTGGGACTCGTTGGTGGAGGCGGTTGCCACCGTGCCGATGGATTCCCCTTTCCGGAGCACCGACACTCGGTCGGATAGCTGCAGCACCTCGTGCAGCTTGTGGGTGATGATGATGATGGCCTTGCCGTCATCCCGCATCCGGCGGAGCACAGCAAAGAGCTTTTGGGTTTCCTGGGGGGTTAGTACGGCGGTAGGCTCGTCCAGAATCAGAATGTCGGCCCCCCGGTACAGCACCTTGATAATCTCCACGGTCTGCTTTTCCGAGACAGACATTTCGTATACTTTCTTATTGGGGTCAATCTCGAAGCCGTAACGGGCGGCAATGTCCCGCACCTGTTCGGCAGCGGCTTTCAGGTTAAAGCGCCCCTGGTTCTTCAGCCCCAGCACCACGTTCTCCGCTGCGGAAAACACGTCAATGAGCTTGAAATGCTGGTGAATCATGCCGATCTTATAATCAAAAGCATCCTTGGGGGACCGGATGACCACTTCCTTCCCGTCAATGAAGATCTGGCCTTCATCGGGGAAGTAGATGCCGGAGATCATGTTCATCAGTGTTGTCTTGCCTGAGCCGTTTTCACCGAGGATGGAAAGAATCTCTCCCCGATTCACCGTCAGGCAGACATCCTTGTTGGCGATGACGCTTCCAAAGGATTTTGAGATATTTTTCAGTTCAATGGCAGGGATACCCACATGACACACTCCTTTATTCGTAAATGCAATACTGTGTAAATGCGATGGATTCGTAACGCGATGAATTCCCACAAAGGGCCCCTTCCGGGGGCCTTTTTCATATTGAAAAACAGATCATCTGCGGGACAGTCTGTTTTTCAACATGGAAAAAGTCATCAGGCGGGGCAAGCTGTATGCCCCGCCTGAAATAAACAGTGATTTAGAATTTCTCGTTCAGGAGCGTGATGCCGTCAATCCGTACATCAAAGTAGGGAGCGGATCTGTACTCAGACTCATGGAAATAGCCGTCGGAGATGGCCTCGGTGTCAGGCGTGTAGTTCTCGTCGGTGTCCACATCTGCCAGGTAAGAGGTCAGCACTTCGCCGTTAACAGTGAAGGTGTCGGTGTCGAAGACATGGATCTCCCCGGAGATGAGCTTGGCCTTGGCTTCGTCAATGGCTTCCTGGGTGCCGGCAGCGGCGGCAGTCTCGTTGACCTCGGTCAGCACAACAGAGCCTTCCTTGATCCCCTGATACCAGTCATCTGCAATGTCCTCGCCGTTCTGGACGCAGTTGATGATATACTTGAAGTAGGGAGTCCAGTCGATCCGGGAGGAAACGATGAAGGTGTTAGGGCAGGTGGCAGCAGTGCTGCCGTTGTAGGAAACGTTGGGGATACCGGCGGTCTCGCAGGCAGTGGGAGCGCCCATGGAGTCAGCGTGCTGGCTGATGAGCTTGCAGCCCCCGTTGATCAGGGTAGTGGCAGCTTCCTTCTCGGCAGTCTCGTTATACCAGCTGCCGGTGAACTGCACGTCCATAGTGACAGAGGGGCAAACAGACTTAGCGCCCAGATAGAAAGCGGTGTAACCGGAAAGCACTTCAGCGTAGGTGTAAGCGCCAACATAGCCCATCTTGGCGTCGCTTTCGGAGAAATCACCGTTGGCGATCATCTCGTTCATCTTCATACCGGCAGCAACACCGGCCAGATAACGGCCTTCATAAATGGAAGCAAACGCGTTGTGGAAGTTGGGCAGGCCCAGAGTGTGCGCAGTGGTACCGGTGGCATGGCAGAACTCCACATCAGGGAAGTCCTGCGCAGCCTGGGCAATGTAGGACTCGTGGCCAAAGCTGTCAGCAAAGACGATATCGCAGCCCCGGTCAGCCAGGTCAGCAGCGGCTTCGTAGCATTCGTTGCTTTCGGGGATGCCGGTCTTGGAGACCATCTCCACACCCAGCTCCGCGCAGGCGGCCTTGGCGGCGTTGATGAAGTTCAGATCGTAGGTAGAGTTTTCATCATGCAAAAAGATGAAGCCCACCTTCAGTTGGTCGCTCTCGCCTTCGCTGCCGCAGCTGGCAAAAACGCCCAGCATGCTGCATACCAGAACCAGGGCCAGTACGATGGAAAGTACCTTTTTCATTTGATTTTCCTCCTAAAATATTGAAATTCTATTACAATGGCCGGAGCCTTTTGTAATCCTGCAGAATCGGAAAAAAACGGAAAAAGAAAAGCTGCAAGCGGGTTTGAAATATCCTCATATTTTACACACGCGCTGCAGCTACAAAAGCCCATCTTATTATGGCGGATGATTTACAAAAGAAAATTGAAAACGGAAAAACGACGCCAAAAAACAAAATCTTTGTAAATTCCTGACTTATTTCTTATTATACACAGGATGAAATTGCTTTTCAAGAGGGGAATTTGCAAAATCTCAATGACCGAAACAGAATATTTTATCAAATTTAGCCAAACCGGGAAAATACGATCTGTATCCGGAATTTTTGCCGGAAATTTCAAAGGAAAAACGGTAGGATTCCTCCGAAATCTGTATTGGTGGTTTGCCCTGGAATTCGCCTTGATGGTACCGGGATGCTATCTGGGATGGTACCCGGGGTGGTATCCGGGATCTTTCGGTTATTTTCTGCAGATCGGCCTGGGTATAACTCCTGGATCTTTGTCCCAGGGAACGCTGTTGACGGTGGATCGGTGCTGTAACCGCAGCAGCCTGCACCGGATTTCCTCAAAAAGGAACCTGTTTCTTAAAGAAGCCCGTTTTTTCAAAGAGAACCTCATCCTCTAAAGAAAAACAGCCCTCCTCCACCTTGGGGGATGGAGGAGGGGGATTAAAGCTCTTCTTTGCATCGGCCATCCTGTATCTGCCTGGTCAGAACCTCCAGGGAGAGGGCTTCCGATTCCTTTTGGTAGGTCGGATGCTCCGCCAACCAGGCGCGGTAGAAGTTTCCGATTTTTAGCGTTTGGATGATATGTTTTTTCCCTTCTGGGGTTTGTACCATCATATATTTGGGCAGTCGGTAGGTTGTCATGGAGATCGCCTTCCTCCTTGCATTCACGGACATTCTTATGAATGATGAATAGTATTCACCAATATTTTCGGTATTATAGCATAAAATAGGGACAGTTGTCAATAGTATTCAACATTTTTTGCAAGGTTTACGAGGTTGTGCCTATGTTTAAAATAAAAGCGCCGGATGGTACCAATAACCTTTGCGGGAAGCGGATTGCCGAAATCCGAAAGGCCAAGCATTTGTCCCAGCGCAAGCTGGCTTATAAAATGCAGCTTTTGGGCTATGATGTGGATCATTATTTTATCCGCCGGGTGGAAAACGGCCAGCGGTTTGTTACCGATATTGACCTGAAAATTTTTTGTGAGGCCTTGGAGGTTCCCATTTGGGAGATTCTGCCCTTTGCGGAAAACTAACAGAAGCAAATTTTATTTGATATAATTTCGATATAAGAAGGTAAAGTCTATAATATTATAATGTAAGGAAGGAAAGACAGCTCTGTCGGTATGAATGGGGATGTCTTTTTTTGTAACTACTGTTTGACAAAGGATGGTGCAGATGGTATAATTCTTTTGAATTCTAAAACGTTTTATTTTCGGCGTTAGCCATGGGAAACTTGCCGCATATGCTATTGATTCTGTGCCACCAGCTGCGGGCGGATGTTCTGGGGTGCTATGGTAACCCTTACGGTCTGACGCCCAATATGGATCGGTTGGCCGCCCGGGGGATGGTTTTTGACAATGCTTATTCTCATGACGCCGGTGTGTGTGCCGGCCCGGTATGGGCTGCTGTCTGGCTGCAACCCTTGTACCATTGGAATGTGGGATAATACCACCTGAGCCCCGCCGGTGGCCCATCCCTTTTCTTCAGAGTTGAAGACTGCCGGGTATTATACCTGCATTGTGGGGAAGATGCGTTTTAATCCGCCTCGGGCGCATTATGGGTTTGATCATATGTACCTGTCAGAGGAGATCCCCGCCCATATCGGGGATGATGAATATCTGCAGTTTTTACGGTCCCACGGTGTCACAGATGTGTTGGAACCCCATGGACGGCACAGTGCCTCTTACTATGTTCCTCAAGTATCCCCGCTGCCGGAGTCTCTGCGTGCCAGCAGCTGGGTGGCTGCCCAGTCGGCAGAAATGCTGGCACGGAACCGGAACCGCCCCTTTTTGCTGGTGTCTTCCTTTATCAAGCCACATCCGCCCTTTGAACCCTGCCAGTCTTATCTGGACGCCTTGGAGAATGTGACTTTCCCGCCCCGTATTACCGAGAATCCCCTGGATGGTCCGGATGACAGGATCCCGGTGCAGAATGGGTATAAAGTGGGCGGATTGGAACGTCTCTCCGAGGCGGAGATTGCCCGAATCCGGCGGCATTCTTTTGCCTGCGTTGCCCAGACCGATGCCGCATCGGAAAGATTCTGGATGCCCTGGAGCATCAGGGGCTGACAGAGGATACCCTTGATTCTGACCTCAGATCACGGTGAGATGCTGGGGGATCATAACAGCTTTGGCAAGCGTACCTTTTATGAGCAGTCCAGCCGTATTCCACTGATTGTGTCCTGTCCTGCCCGGTTTGGCAGCGGCCGTCGGGAACAGCTGGCGGTGCTGCAGGATGTATATGCTACGGTTTTGACGGTGCCAGGGCGTCCGTTGCCGCCGGAAGGGAAGGGTATGGATCTGTTGCCCCAGTGCCGGGACAATATCCCCGGCAGAAAGGCGATATTTGCCGGCTTGGGTTTCGGGAATGCCCGCAAGTATATAGTGCGCAGCGGCACAGATAAGTATCTCTTTTTTAAAACGGCGGCAGGGAAGCCCTGTTTGATCTTTCCGCCCATCGGTGGGAGCGGGAAAATCTGGCGGAAGCCCGGCCGGCTCTGTGTGCCGAATACCGGATCATGCTGGAGGATTATCTGGCCGAAAAGCAGCTGCCGGCGCCCCAATCCCGGCCCTTTACTGCGCCGGAGGTAGGAGGCTTTCTGGATCAGCATCCTTTGTGGCCGGATCGCCTTTGAGACCGGTCGTCATTCCTTCTTTTTCCAGCCGAAGATCAGCTCCTTGGCGCCCAGCAGCAACAACAGGATGCCGAAAATTTTCCGAAGCAGCGTGTCAGGAACAATGCCGGATAGCAGACTGCCGGCCAACGCCCCGGCCAGCCCGGTGAGTACCGGCTTCCACAGGGTGCGGAGCTTCAGAATTCCGGCTTTCCAGTGGAAAAACAACGCCACCGCCGCCGTCGGCAGGAAGAACAGCAGATTCATTCCCCCAGCCCCGGCCTGGGATACATCGGTGCAAAGGGCCAGGAAGATAATGAGGACGCTGCCGCCTCCCAGCCCCATAGCGCCTGCGGTGCCGGCCAGCAGCCCGGCAACTACGGTCAGCCAGCTCATAGGACGAACCGTAGCCCGGCCCAAAGCAGGAACCCGGCAAAGAGTTTTTTCAGCCAAAAGTTGGAAATTTTCCGCAGCAGCAGCGCTCCCAGAATGCTGCCGGCAATGCCGCCGGGCAAATAGGGGAGAATGTCCGAAATGTGTACCTGTCCTCGAAACAGATAGAGCCCGCTGCTGAGAACTGACAGACAAAAGATCAGAAAAACGCTGCCGGCGTGGGCCTCCTTCTGGGAAAGTCCGCCGGCAGTCAGCATGGGAACGGCCACCAGTCCGCCGCCTGCGCCCAGCAGTCCGTTGACCAGTCCTACCAGACTGCCCAGCAAGATCCACCACCGTTTTTTGGTTTGTTCCAAAACAGTTCCCTCCTTTTACTTGGGTTATTGTAACCGTTTTTCTCAAAAGATTGCATTTTGGGCGAAAATGATGCAAAATGCCATAAATTTGACCCAAAATGCCATATGAAAAAGGTTTACAAATCCGGGAGGGTGTGATAAAATTTTATCAAAATATGTGCATTGGAAGGAGATTCCAACTATGGCAAAATTTATCATCACCGGCTTTGCTGATGAAATCGCTGACAGCCTGACCGAGCAGATGGCTACCCTAAAAGAGTTGGGCATTCATTATATTGAAATGCGTAATGTGGACGGGAAAAATTTGTCGGACTGCACTTTGGAGGAGGCCCGCGCCATCAAGGCCCGCCTGGATGAGAACGGGTTCCGTCTCTCAGCTGTGGGTTCGCCCTTGGGGAAGATCGGCGTCAATGATGACTTTGGTCCCCATTATGAAAAATTCAAACATGTCTGCCAGATCGCCCGGATCATGGAGACCCGGTACATCCGGACTTTCAGCTTCTTTATCCCCAAGGGGGAGGATGCAGATGTTTATCAGGAAAAGGTGCTGGGCTATTGGAAGCAGTTTGCCGATTATGCCAGAACCCAGGATCTGATTCTGCTGCATGAGAATGAAAAGGGTATTTACGGTGACACACCGGCCCGGTGTAAGACCCTGCTGGACGCTATGGACTGGAATGTGGTCAAGGGGATCTTTGACCCGGCCAACTTTGTCCAGTGCGGCTGTGATACCAAGACCGGGTTTGATCTGTTGGAAAAGCAGATTGTGTATATGCATATTAAGGACGCCCTGCTGGAAAACGGCAAGGTGGTGCCCTCCGGTCAGGGAGACGGCAATCTGGCCTACATTCTGGGCCGGCTGGCTGCCCAGGGGTATGAAGGCTTTTTGTCTCTGGAGCCTCATCTGCAAACCGGCGACATCGCTGTCTGCGGCGCGGATAAATTCAAAATTGCTTACAACGCCTTGATGGATATCCTCAAGACGCTGGATTGCCAGATCGCCTAAGGGAGGAGCTGCCATGGAAGAAGTACGTTTCGGTATCATCGGGCTAGGGAACATGGGTTCCGGCCACATTCGGAATTTTAACGCCGGGAAAATTCACGGCGGCCGTATCACCGCCGTGTGCGATGTGGATCCGGCCCGGCTGGAAGCCGGCCTGCGGCTTTGCAGCAATCCGGATTGCAAGGGCTTCGCCACCGCGGAGGAATTGATCGGCAGCGGGGAAGTGGATGCTATCCTCATTGCCACCCCCCATTATTTTCATCCCACCTATGCCATTGCCGGCCTGGAGGCCGGTCTGCATGTGCTCAGTGAAAAACCCGCCGGTGTTTATACCAAGGCCGTCCGGGAAATGAACGCCGTGGCCGATGCCCATCCGAATCAGGTGTTTGGCCTGATGTTCAACCAGCGCACCGATCCGCTGTATCAGAAGGTGAAGCAGCTGATAGATTCCGGGGAACTGGGAGAGCTGGTGCGGGTCAACTGGATTATCACCGACTGGTTCCGGACCAAGAGTTATTATGATTCGGGCTCCTGGCGGGCCACCTGGGCCGGGGAAGGCGGCGGCGTCCTGCTGAATCAGGATCCCCACCAGCTGGATCTGCTCCAGTGGCTTTGCGGTATGCCCTCCAAAGTCACCGGCTTCTGTGCCTACGGTAAATACCATGACATTGAAGTGGAGGACGACGTCACCGCCTATCTGGAATATCCCAACGGCGCCACCGGCGTGTTTGTCACCACCACCGGCGAAGCGCCGGGTACCAACCGTTTGGAAATCAGCGGTGACCGGGGCAAGGTGGTCATTGAAGGGGGAGTCCTCCAGTATATCCGTTGCAACGGTTCGGTGCAGGAATTCCGGAATACCGCCGCAGGCGGCTTTGACCGGCCGGAGGAATGGAACGTCCAGATCCCTATTCGCGGTGAAGCCCCGCAGCATGTGGGCATCTGCAATAACTTTATCCAGGCCGTCCTGCATGGGACGCCGCTCCTGGCCCCCGGCCAGGAGGGAATCAATGGCCTGACCATTTCCAATGCCATCCACCTGTCCTCTTGGACCGGCAAATCGGTGGAACTGCCGTTAGATGAGGATCTGTTCTATGACCTGCTCCAGGAAAAGATCCGGGCTTCAACTTTTGTAAAGCCTGAAGCCTCCGGCGCTGTTGCCGACCTGGAAGGCACGTATTAAGAGGTGTTTTACCTATGCAGTTAGAACCTAAGCTGACTTCTGCCTCCTGCATTACCCGCCATGGCCCCATTCTGACGGCCAAGGATATTCCCTATGAAGCCACCTGCATTTTCAATGCCGGGGTGGTTAAGTGGCAGGGGCAGTACCTGATGTTGTTCCGCAATGATTACCGGCACGTTTCCGGCAGCCGGTTTACCGGGTGTACCATCGGCTTTGCCACCAGCCCCGACGGGGTTCATTGGACGGCCCGGCCGGAGCCTCTGCTCCACTCTCATCATTTGCCGGATTCTGAAATGACCCGGATCTATGATCCCCGGCTCACGGTTCTGGATGGGCATTTGTATGTCTGTTTTGCCTGCGATACCCGCCACGGTCTCCGGGGCGGCGTGGGGGAGATTACCCCGGATCTGCAGGAGTTGAAGATCTTGAGCCTTTCGCTGCCGGACAATCGGAACATGGTGCTTTTCCCCGAAAAGATCGGGGGCGAATATGTCCGCCTGGAGCGCCCCATGCCGGTGTATTCCCGGGGCAGGGATCGGTTTGATACCTGGTTGTCCCGGTCCCCGGATCTGATCTATTGGGGTAACTCCAGTCTGGTGCTGCCGGTGGAGCAGGTGCCATTTGCCAATGATAAAACCGGCCCTGCCGCCCCGCCTGTGAAAACAGAAAAGGGCTGGCTGACCGTGTTCCATGCGGTGGATGTTGATCCCAACCGTGGTAAAAACGGCTGGGAGGATACCTGGAAGAAGCGGTATTGCGCCGGTATCATGCTGTTGGATCTGGAGGATCCGTCCAAGGTGATCGGCCTGTCCAAATCGCCTTTGCTGGCCCCCGAAGCTCCTTATGAAGCCGACGAAGGTTTCCGGGAAAATGTCATTTTCCCCGGCGGGATGCTCCTGGAAGAAGACGGCCAGGTAAAAATTTATTACGGCGCCGCCGATACGGTAGAGTGTCTGGCCACCGCGCAGGTAGACGATCTGCTGGCGCTTTGCCAGCCGGTATAACTGCAATATCAGAACATCAATGGCCATACGTTTATCACAGCCATAAAGAAACAGCCAAAAATATGTCAACCATAAAAAGCCATCCGAAGCAAAATGCGCATCGGATGGCTTTTTGTGTGCTGCCATAGAAAGTGTGGTTACTTTTCTGAGATGGGAGGGGGTTAGTTCGCCGCATGACTTCTGTGTCATTTGCTGGAACGTGTTGTTAAGATTCTGTGATTGGGGTCTTAAGGCGCCGAATGGTGGTTTGCATGTTGCGCTGCAAATGGAGTTAGCTGCTTTTTTCTCTTCGCCGGATGCGGAGAAGGGCCCGGCTGAGCAGGTGGGCCGCCAAGGTAAATGCCAGGGCGCCGGAGACATCCAGCAGGACATCCTGCCACTGGCTGGAGCGACCGGGAATAAAGTACTGGTGGATTTCATCAGAAGCCGCGTATAGCAGAACCAGCCCAAGCGTCAGCCCTTCCCGCCACCGGAAGGATAGGGTATAGGTGGACAGGGCGCCCAAAACCCATAGGCCAAGGCTGCCATAAATGCAGAAGTGGGCTGTTTTCCGCACCAAAAATTGCAGAGATGCTATGACGGCCAGCTGGGTCTCTGGGTCGCTATTGCGAAAGGGCGGCCAGAAGGTTTTCAGCAGAGTATGGATCAAGGAACCGCTCAGGCCAGAGGAGGCGGTGGCGTCCTTGGAGGACATGTAAAAAATCAGCCCGGCCCAGACCAGTGCGCCGACCCAGCACAGCAGCCGAAGGCATAATTTGCATTTTTTTCGGTTAGTTTTGCACATTGTGATGGAAGGGGGCGGTGTCTTCGGTCAGGGATTCAAAGGCGAATCCCTGGGCTGACAGGTACTCTAAAACGGCAGGCAGAGCCTCCACGGTGGTGCTTTTGGCCGACGTATCATGGAACAGGACACAGATGCGGGTCTTGTTGGTATAGTTGATGCCCTGAATGTTTTGCAGGATTTTGGAAGCCGGAACTTTGTTTCCATCGGCGTCCCCAGAACTGACGTTCCAGTCAAAATAATGATAGCCCTGTTCCTCTACTTGCCCTACCAGACGGGACATGATTCCCACATTGTATTTTGCGCTGACCAAATTGCTGGAGCCACCGGGGAACCGGATGATATTGCTGCGGACGCCGATGCGTTCATATACTTTGTCGCTGATGGCCTGCAGATCGGCGAAATAAGCCGCTTCGGAAGTGTAAACGGCGGAATATTCGTGGGAGTCGGAATGTAATCCTACGGTATGTCCGGCTGCTACGATGTTGGACAGATATTCCAGTTTGCCTCGGCCAATGACAAAAAAGGTAGCCTTGGCGTTGTATTGCGCCAAAATGTCCAGAATCCGCAGGGTATTATCCGACGGACCGTCGTCAAAGGTCAGGTAACAGATTTTGGAGCCGGGTGTCACCGGCACAGACGGCGGCGTGACCACAGGTGTTGTTTCAGTGGGAGCGGTTTGGACGGAGACAGAATTCGGTTTGCTGCTTTCGGCCACAGAGACCGGCACAGAAGAAACCGGCACCTGACTCTCGGCCGGGGGCTCCGGCTGGGAGGAGGACTCCTCCGCAGAAGCCTCCTGGGAAACCTCCGGTTCCGATTCGGGCTGGTTTTCACTGCTGACGGCGGTTTCCGACGTTGCCTGCGTTTCGGCAGTGGTCTGGGCGGGGCTGTCGATGGTTGCGGTATAGACAGTCTCCAGCCCGTGAATGGTAGGAATGGCCGTTATCACAAGGATGGCGGCACAAAGCAAGACAGCATACAGTCTCTTGCGGCGAAAGCGTTTCCAGTTCCAATGTTTATTCATAAGTAATTCCCTTTGGTTTTATCAGTAGATTTGTTATTTCTACAGATTTCATTTTCTCAGTTTTCAAAATGGACTTTTGATGTCAGGTTATGTGGATGGTTGGGCCAGCACAGCTAGCAGCGTATCCAGATTGGCTTGCAGTCTGGTGAGGAAACTGTCCGGCTTCATTTCCCCTGTGACAATGGGGTCTAGGGTGTAGACGCCGATGCCGGTTTCGGCAGCAATGGTACGTGCGGTGGAATCCGGGTATTGGGGTTCGGTAAAAATGGCCGACACATGGCCGCTGCGAACCGTGTCCATTAAGGACTGCAGCGTCCGGGGATCCGGCGCAGTTCCGGCTTCGGTTTCAATTACCTGCTCCACCTGAAGCCCGAATTCCTCTGCCAGATAGGAAAAGGCTTCGTGAAAGGTGATGATGCCCCGATGTTCCAGGGTGTCAAATTGGGGTAGATAGGCAATGTGCAGGGCCTCCAGTGCGTCAGTGAAGGTCTGAAGGTTCCGGCGGATCAGATCTGCATCCGCCGGGTCGGCCTGACAGAGTGCCTCAGCCAGATTACGGGCCATGATGGCGGCGTTTTCGGTAGAGAGCCAGATGTGGGGGTTCTCCGCGCCATGATCGTGCCCATGGGAATCTGCATGTTCGCCGTCGTGGGAATCCTCGTAGTCCTCATGGTCCTCATGGTCGTCATGCTCCTCATGGTCGTCATGCTCCTCATGGCCGTCATGCTCCTCTTCGGTTAGCAGCCGCACGCCCTGGGAGGCATCGGCAATGGTTAATTGGGGGTATTCCTCCCGGATCTTATCCAGAAATGCACCTTCCATGCCGGCGCCGCCAATCAGGTACAGGTCGGCAGATTCCACTTTTTTCATGTCGGCAGCGGTGATGGTGTAATCGTGGAGGCAGCCGGTGCTGCTGCCGGCCATGACCGACAGTTCCAGACCGGTAGCGCCCTCCGTCAGGGTCAGGGCAATGGCGTAGACCGGTGCAAAGGAGGCTACTACCTGCAATTTTGAATGGTCACTTTGCCGGGACTGGCATCCTGCGCCGATTAGCAACAGAATACACAGCCCACCGCAGAGCAGCCGTTTCCAGAAATGTTTCATGGGTGATTCTCCCGGGCCTCCTTGCAACGAATTTTGATATACTTTCAGTTTACTCCTATTATAACGGATGTTTTGCAGAAAATAAAGTGGAAAACTCTTTTATTTGTATTTTTTTTGTGGTACAATAAACACATGCTTTTAGCATGGATGTTTTTAAACAAGGAAAGGATGAATTTTCATGAAAATTACCAAGGATATGCTGATTGGTGACGTGCTGGATCGGGATACCGGCGCAGCGGAGTATTTTTTTGAGATCGGGATGCATTGTCTGGGTTGCCCGGCTTCCCGCGGAGAGTCTATTGAGGAAGCCTGTGCCGTCCACGGTACCGATGTGGAGGAGCTGCTGGCCAAATTGAATGCCTATTTTGGTGAGGCGTAAGCCTTGCGCCCTTTAAGCAACCGGCTGGCGGCCATTGCCGCGGCCATTCCTGCCGGTCTGCCAGTGGCGGATATCGGGACGGATCACGCCTACCTGCCAATCTTTCTGCGGCTTACCGGGCAAAGCCCCCGGGTGATTGCCTGTGATTTGCGGCCCGGCCCTTTGGAGACGGCCCGGGCCAATGTGGCGGCCGCCGGTGTTGACGGTATCGAACTGCGCCTGGGAGATGGACTTGCGCCGGTAGCCCCGGCGGAGGCCAATGTGATCGTCATAGCCGGCATGGGTGGAGAAGAGGTTGCCGCCATTCTGGCCGCTGCCCCCTGGCTGCGGGATCCGGCATATTTATTGGTGCTGCAGCCCATGACCTCTCCGGAGGCGCTGCGGCAGTATCTGTCCGATTATGGCTTTTTCCCTTTGCAGGAGCGGTTTGTTCAGGATGACGGGCGACCTTACAGTGTGATTTCGGCCCGATATTCTGGGAAAACCGGCGGCTATGCCGGTGCTGCCCTGTATATCGGCCTGGCCGGGGCGCTGGGAGCGCCGGAAGATATTGCCGCCTATCGGCAAAAGCAGTGGCGCAGATTATCCGGGGAGGCAGCCCAAAAGGCCCGGGTGCCTGCCCTGCAGCAGGAGGCCCTGCAGCAGGAGGCCTTGGCAGCGGAGATTGCCGCCATTCTGGCCGATGAATTGCCTGCTTCGCAGGGAACGCCTTTCTGCACCGGTTTGGGTGCTGCATCGGCGCCGACAGAGAATCATAAAACATAAAAGGTTTGAAACGTAAAAGGAGGTACCGGCCATGCTGGTGCGTGATATTTTTGAAAAGCTGGACGCTTGGGCGCCCTTTGCCACCCAGATGTCTTTTGACAATGCCGGTATTTTGGCCGGGGATCCTGCCGCAGAGGTGACCGGGGTGGCCGTTTGCTTTGACATTACCCCAGACGCGGTGCGCCGTGCCGGGAAGGCTGGCTATAATCTAGTCGTCAGCCATCATCCGGTGATCTTTACCCCGGTGAAGCGGCTGCCGGCCGGCAGCGCCCCTTACCTTCTGGCGGCCGGGCAGATGACTGCCATCTGCGCCCATACCAATCTGGATGCGGCGGCGGGGGGCGTTAATGATGTGCTGGCCCAGGCGCTGCAGTTGACCGGTATTCATGCTTTTGGTCAGGGGGAAGGTCCCGGCATCCCGCCCATGCCCCGGTTGGGGGAACTGCCCCAACCCATGGAAGTGGAGGCGTTTGCCCGGTTTGTCAAGGGCGCGTTGGGGTGCAGTGGCCTGCGTTATACCCCCTTGTCCCGGCCGGTGCGTCGGGTGGCTGTCTGCGGCGGTTCCGGCGCGGATTTTCTGGAAGAGGCCAAGGCGGCTGGCGCTGATGTGCTGGTCACCGGCGAGGCCAGACACCATGAGCTGCTGTTGGCCCGGGAATTGGATATTTGTTTGTTGGATGCCGGCCATTTTGCCACCGAGCAGAAAATTGTGGCGGAGATTGCCAGGCGGCTGCGGGAATGGTTCCCGGGTCTGCCGGTGGCAGAGATTCGTCAGTCGGAACCGGCAACCTATCTGTAAGGGGGATTTTCTTTGGCGTTAGACGGCGCATTTCTCCGGCACTTAGTTGCCGAGCTGCGGGACAAAACCCAGTTTGCCCGTGTAGATAAAATTTACCAGCCCTCCCGGGAGGAGCTGGTTTTTGTGCTGCGGGGAAAGGGTTGCGCCGGCCGGCTGCTGCTGTCCGCCCGGGGGAATGCCCCCCGCTTGCATCTTACCGATTTTGCTCCAGAGAATCCGGCCACGCCCCCGATGTTTTGCATGCTCCTGCGGAAGTATCTTCTGAATGCCAGACTCCTTTCGGTGGAGCAGCTGGGGCTGGATCGGGTGGTGGCCTTGACCTTTGATTCGGTCAATGAAATGGGGGACTCCATTACCCCCAAGCTGTATCTGGAAATTCTGGGAAGCCGCAGCAACCTGATCTTTGTGGGGGAGGATGGCCGCATCGTGGATGCCGTCCGCCGTTCGGATCTGGAGAATGCCGCCGCTCGGCTGATTCAGCCGGGGGCGCCCTATACGCCGCCCACGCCCCAGGGGAAGCTGGATCTGCTGGAAACGGGCACGGCTCCGGTGCTGGAGGCTGTGCTGGAACAGCAGGATCTGTCCCTGACCAAGGCCCTGTCGGCTACCCTGGACGGAGCCTGTCCTCTGGTTTGCCGGGAGGTGGCCTACCGAACCTGCGGCGATACCGATAAACCGGTTTGCGATCTGTCTGACCGGGAACGGATTAAGCTGAAACTTCAGCTGGAGACGCTGGCTCAAGCCATGGAAGGGCCGGGCACCCCCACCCTGGTTACAGGGCGGGACGGACGGCCTTTGGATTTTACTTATTTGCCTGTTTTGCAATACGGGCGGGCGGCATTGACCAGTACCCCCGGGGATTATTCCGCCCTGCTGGATGCCTTCTATGCCGCACGGGAGCAGGCCGATCGGATGCGGCACAAAAGCGCCGACCTGCTGAAGCTGCTGTCCAATGCCTCCGGGCGTATTTCCAGGAAGCTGGACGCCCAGCGGCGGGATCTGGCCCGTTGCAGTGACCGGGAAACCTACCGGATTTACGGGGAACTGATCAAAGCCAATCTTCATGCCATCCCCAAGGGTGCGGCTGTGGCCGTGGTGCAGAATTATTATGACCCGGAATTGAAGGAACTGAAGATTCCCCTGAATGCGGCCCTGACGCCGGCGGCCAATGCCCAAAAGTATTTTAAGGAATATAAAAAGAGTTACACTGCCGAGGAAACCCTGACCCGCCTGATCGCAGACGGGGAGGAGGAGCTGCGGTATCTGGATTCCGTGTTTGACGCCCTGACCCGGGCTGCCTGCGAGGCCGATCTGGCCGAGATTCGGGAAGAGCTGGTGGCCGGGGGATATCTGCGCCGGTCCGGCGCGCCCCGGAAAAAGGAAAAGCTGTCCAAACCCCTGTCCTTTTGCTCCAGCGACGGGTTCCGGATCCTGGTGGGGAAGAATAACCGCCAGAATGACCAGCTGACTCTGCACACCGCCGAAAAGAATGACTTGTGGTTCCATGTGAAGAATATTCCCGGTTCCCATGTCATCCTCTGCTGTGCCGGCAGCGAGCCGCCGGAGCAGACCATGCGGGAGGCTGCCTGTCTGGCCGCTTACTATTCCAAGGCCAGGGAATCCTCCTCTGTGCCGGTGGATTATACCCCGGTACGCCGGGTAAAAAAGCCGGCCGGTGCCCGCCCCGGCATGGTAATCTATGAGACAAACCGTACTGTTTATGTGACGCCGGACGCAGCATTGTGCCGCAGGCTGGGAGGAACTGTATGAACATTCAGATTTTCGGAAAGGCCAAGTGCTTTGATACCAAAAAAGCCCAGCGGTGGTTCAAAGAACGGAACATTCCCTTTCAAATGATCGATTTTCAGGTAAAGGGAATGTCCCGGAGGGAACTGACCTCTGTATTGCAGGTGGTGGGCGGCGTTGACGCCCTGCTGGATCCCAAGGCCAAAAACGCAGCCCTTGTGCGTTATCTAGCCTATGAGGAAGCTAAGGTAGAGAAACTGTTGGAGGATCCCATGCTGCTGAAAACGCCCATTGTCCGCAACGGCCGCCTGGCCACTGTGGGCTATTGCCCCGAGATTTGGAAGACCTGGACCTGAGACTGTGTTTCAGGAATATGGATGTGCGAAAGATAATTTAAATGAAAAGAGCAAAAAATTGTTGCTTCTTCTGATATTATGATGTATAATAAGAAGAAAATAGGCTCATATGCTATTTTCGCAGTGCAGAAACCGAACAAGTGAAAAGGATGTGGATACTACATGGAAAATGAATTTTCTGTAGCAGACGTAATTAATATTTTACTGCGGCGATTATACTTTATTGTGATCGGCTGTTTTATCGGGGTAGTAGCTGCTTATCTGATCAGCAGCTTTTTACTGACTCCCCGCTATACTTCTTCCCTTTATATGTATGTGAATAACGGATATACTGCTGCGTTGGAGGAGCAGGAGGATACTACTGGTACCAGTTCCAATACCTCCATCATTACCGGCGCCACCATTACGGCGGCCCGGGGCTTGATTGAGACCTATTCTGTTCTGCTCAGTGATATCACCTTTATGAATTCCGTGGCAGCCCAGATGAATAATACTTACGGGTATCACCTGACCGGCAGCAATATTAAGGCTGCGGTGACTATGGAATCCGTTTCCGAAACAGAAGTGCTGCAGGTTTCCGCTACCACCACCGACCCGCAATTGTCTGCGGATATGTGCAACACCATTGCCCAGTTGGCGCCTGAAATGCTGCAGCGGGTTACCAAAGCCGGCGCTGTGGAGACGGTGGGCGCTGCAACCCCTGCGGCTTCCCCCTCTTATCCTGTGGTCAGCAAGAATTTGATCCTGGGCGCATTGGTGGGCGCTGTTATCCCCACTGGTTTAATTCTCCTGTTTTTTGCGCTGGATACCTCTGTGCACAGTGAGGACGAGGTCAAGAGTAAGTATCAGTTCCCGGCCATGGGTTCTATCCCGTCTTTCCGTGTGGAAGGCGGTCCCGGCAAGGGCAGGAAAAAGAATCAGAGCCTGGCTGCTGTGTACAATAATATCCGCATCAGTGAAAAGACGCCCTTCCCGATCCGGGAAGCGTATAAAACGGTTCGAACCAACCTGATTTTTACCCTGGGTACCTATGAGCGGAAGATTGTGGAAGTCACCAGTTCCAATCCTGGAGAGTATAAGTCCACGACTACGGCGAATCTGGCCATCACCATGGCCCAGACCGGCGCAAAGGTGTTGCTGATTGATGCCGATATGCGGAAGCCGGTGCAACATAAAATCTTCAAGCTGGACAACGGCAAGGGCTTGTCCTCTATTCTGGCCGGTATTGATGACTTGAATGACAGCGTACATCAGAATGTGATTACCAATCTGGATGTGTGTACCGGCGGTCCCACCCCGCCCAACCCGTCGGAGCTGTTGGGCTCCAAAAATATGGAGCTGTTGCTGGATACACTGGCCGGTTACTATGACGTGATTCTACTAGATACCCCGCCGGTCAATATGGTGACCGATGCTCTGATTCTAGCCCAGTATACCACCGGCGTGCTGCTGTCCATTCGTCAGAATCGGACCAAGCATGAGGAACTGCGTAACGCAGTGGAAACCTTGAATACCGCCAAGGTTAACATTCTGGGCACCCTGATGGTGGATGTAGATACGGCCAAATCCAGCCGCCATTACAGCAGATATAGCTACGGTTATGGTTACGGCTACGGCTACGGTTATGGTTACGGCTATGGCTACGGTTACGGCTCGCAGCCGCCGGCCGAAAATGCCAGCAACGCCAAACAAAATCAGCAAAATGACACCAAAAATTAAATCCGACTTTCATATTCATCTTTTACCCGGTCTGGATGACGGTGCGGCTACCGTATCGGATTCTATGGCCATGTTGCAGGCGCTGTCGAAGCAGGGGATTGAAAAGGCTATTGTGACTCCACATTATTATGCCCATCGGGAATCGGTGTCCCATTGGTTGGCGCGCCGGATGGAATCGGCCAAACTCCTGTCGGGCGAAATTGTCCGGGCGGAGCGGCCACTGCCTACCCTGTATTTCGGGGCGGAGGTGGCCTTGGAGCGGGACCTTTCCAGGGTGGATGGGCTGGAACAGTTGCGGATGGGGGAGACGCAGTATTTGCTCATTGAGCTGCCTTATGCCTCCTTTCAGCCCTGGATCCCGGAGGAAATTTATGCCCTCTGCTATCGTTTCCAGGCGAAACCCATGATCGCCCATTTGGATCGGTTCTATGTGGATATGACCAGGGAGCAATTGAGTGCCATCTGCTCTTTGGAAGACGTGGTGATTCAGGTGAATAACGATGCCCTGCAGTCGCACCGTTCCATGAAGTTTGTCCGGCGTTTGATTCAGGAGGGCGTTACAGTTGTTTTCGGCAGTGATGCTCATAATCTGACCACCCGCCCGGTGAATTTCCAAATAGCCAATTCGCGTTTGGCTGCGAAGCTGAAGCCGGAGGCTTTGGGCCACCTGCTGCAGCAAACGGAGGATATCTTCCGGGGCGCATCCGTAACCCGGGAAATGCAGATTGTTTTGTAATTCGCGAAAAAGAACCGCACCGGCGATGTCACATCGCCGGGCGGTTCTTTGCGTTTGCTCCTGTGGCGAGGTCATGCCGCCGCTGATAACCGTGGAACGCCGGAGACAATGCCGCGCACCAGGCCAATGCGGACGTTGCCGGATCGAATCGGAAACGCTGGCGTTATTCACCCGGTTCTACGAGAAGGATACCGCTGCTGGGGATGCCCGGGATAGCGGCAGAAATCCAGGGAACGCATCGCGCTTCCTCACGAATTCAGGGAACAGTGGCAACGCCTTCATTACCCAAGGAACACTGCGCCACCGACTGGGGGAATGTCGGGGACGGCGTTTTCTGCGCTCGGCAACTGCATCAGGAATTTTCTTTCCTTGGTGTGCTTTTTGCCAGGCGGATGCAATAGCAGTGGTGGGTGGTCGGGATTTTTGTTTTTTAGACAGCAGCACTTCCTTAGAAAAGAGATGTTCGGGGCTGTCAAATTCATGCAAATGGTTCAAATGGCAAAAAGAATGGAGCTTTTTTTTAGAAAATTTGGAAATTTGCCTTGGCAAATCAGCATTTTACTGAAAAACCTGTCATTTTTTTGTTACTTTTCTGTAATTTTTTAAAAGAAGGCCTTGCAAAATGCTTTAGATTTATGTAAAATAAAGATACTATTGGGTCAGTATTACGAAAGCCGCCCCGGGCTTCACGGCTTGTGCCGGCCCCAGGGTCAAAAGTTATCAGAAAGAGAGGCAGTTTACTATGTCGAACCGGTTGTTTCAAGGAGTTGTCCATCAAATGAAGGATGCCGTGGATCGGACCATCGGCGTGATGGATGAAACCTACACAGTCATCGCCTGCAGTGAGCTTTCCCGCATTGGCGAAACCCATGAGATCGGTGTACCTTCGGCCGTAAGCGGTACAGATACATTCGTATGGGGGCAGGCTACCTATAAGCCCTTTGGTGCGCCCCAGCATCCCGAATATTATTTGTTTGTGGAGGGGACGGATCCCCAGGCTGCCAAATATGCCGCCATTATGGCGGTGGCCTTGTCCAATGTGAAGTATTATTATGACGAGAAATACGATCGGGGCAATTTTATCAAGAATATCATTCTGGATAATATTCTCCCCGGCGATATTTATTTAAAGGCCCGGGAACTGCGGTTCAACAGTGATGTGCATCGGGCGGTTTTGCTGATTCGCATTACCACCCGCAACGACGTTTCTGCCTATGATGTGATTCAGAACCTGTTCCCGGATAAGAGCAAGGATTTTGTCATTAATATTAGTGAGACTGACATTGCCCTGGTGAAGGAAACCAAGCAGACCACAGAGGATAAGGATCTGGAAAATCTGGCCCGGTCCATTGTGGATACCCTGTCCGGTGAGTTCTATACCCATGCTGTGGTTGGTATCGGCACCATTGTGGAGGGGCTCAAGGATCTGGCCCGTTCCTTTAAGGAAGCCCAGGTGGCCCTGGAGGTTGGGAAGGTTTTTGATACCGAGAAGGCGATTGTTTCCTATGAGAACCTGGGAATCGCCCGGCTGATCTATCAGCTGCCTACCACCCTGTGCGAAACCTTCCTGCGGGAGGTCTTCAAGCGGGGCTCCATTGAAAGCCTGGACCAGGAGACCCTTTTTACCATTCAGAAATTCTTTGAGAATAATCTGAACGTTTCGGAAACCTCCCGGAAGCTGTTTGTACACCGGAACACCCTGGTGTACCGGCTGGAAAAGATCAAGAAGATCACCGGTCTGGATTTGCGGGAGTTTGACCATGCCATTGTCTTTAAAATTGCGCTGATGGTGAAGAAATACCTGAGCGCCAACCCGGTGAAATATTGATCCGGTTTATAGAAAAGGTTGATTTTTAGCATGAAAGCCCAAAATATCGCCGCGTCTATTCGGCCCGGCGAGCCAATTATTGAGTTTAACGGTGTCTATAAAACCTACCCGACCGGTACCCATGCCCTGAAGGATATGAATATTTTGATCCGCAAGGGGGAATTCGTGTTTGTTGTAGGCGCATCCGGCGCCGGGAAGAGTACCTTCATGAAGCTGGTCATGCATGAGGAAAAGCCCAATGCGGGCCGCATCATGGTCAATGGGTTCGACGTTGTGAAGATGAAGCGGAAGCAGGTGCCCAATTTTCGCCGCACCATGGGGATTGTGTTCCAGGATTTCCGTCTGATTCCCACCATGTCCGTATTTGATAATGTGGCCTTTGCCATGCACGTGGTGGGTGCTACCCGCCGGGACATCCATAAGCGGGTGCCCCAGGTGCTGAATCTGGTGGGCCTTTCTGCCAAGGCCAATTCCAAGCCGGCGGAGCTGTCCGGCGGTGAGCAGCAGCGTGTGGGCCTGGCCCGGGCGTTGGTGAACCGGCCAGAGCTGATCATTGCGGACGAGCCTACCGGTAATGTGGATCCCAATATGTCTTATGAAATTGTGGAATTGCTGACGGAGATCAATGCCCGGGGGACCACCATCCTAATGGTGACCCATGAGCACCAGCTGGTGCGGGACTTTAACCGCCGGGTCATTATGATTGAAAACGGCACCGTGGTTGCTGATAACGAAGGCGGTGAGGTCGGATGAAAACCAGAAGCATTCGTTACCTGACCGGTGAAGGTGTTAAAAGTATTTGGGTCAACCGGCTGATGTCGGTGGCCTCAGTCGGTGTTCTGGTAGCCTGTATGCTGCTGATCGGTGTGGCCATCGCCCTGACTGTCAATGTGGACAAGGCGTTGGGCAATCTGGAACAGCAGAACGTAGTGATGGTGTATTTCCAAGATGCCGCTGCTGCTGAATATGATACGCCTGCTTCCCAGGCGGCTACTTCTGACTCGTCCTCCGGTTCCAGTTCTTCCTCTTCCGGTTCTTCCTCCTCCAGTTCTTCTTCCAGTTCTTCCAAATCCAGTTCATCCGGATCCTCCTCTGCTTCCAGTTCTTCCAAAACTACCTCCGGATCCTCGGAAGAAGAGGAAACGCTGGATCCCAGCATCCTGTCGCAGGAGGAGTGCCGCGCCCTGTGTGATGTTATCGCAGGAATGAACAATGTGGCTTCTGTGGAGTTTATTCCTTCGGAAGAAGGTCTGCAGAGAATGCTGGATACCATGGATCCCACCCAGGCGCAGTATTTCAGCTGGTTGGAGGAGGACAACCCCCTGTCCAATGCAGCCAAGGTCACCATGACGGATTTGTCCCAGTTTGACGCTACCGTCTCGGCCATTGAGGCCATCGACGGGGTGGAAAATGTGTACCATCAGCGGGACCTGGCCATTAAAATTACTTCCATTAAAAACGGTATTACAGTGGCCGGTTTTTGGATCATTGCCCTGTTGATGGTAATTTCCCTGGTGATTGTATCGAATACCATTCGGGTCACCATGTATAACCGGAAGCTGGAAATCAGCATTATGAAAGCGGTGGGCGCCACCAACGCTTTTATCCGTTTCCCCTTTGTGGTGGAAGGCATTGCCATCGGTTTGATTTCCGCTTGTCTGACCACCGGCATTCTGTATTTTGTGTATAATGCAGTGGTGGGTTCTATGATGACAGCCTTGGGGCTGACGTCTGCCGTGGCCTTCCGTAGCTTTGTCTGGAAGGTGTTCGGGCTGTTCTGCGGTATCGGCGTTTTCGCCGGCCTGTTCTCCTCCTTCTTTACCATCAGCAAATACCTGCGGAAAGAGGGCAGCGAGTTCAAAGCCCTGTAAAGAACGGCCGTTTGAGAGAAGGCCTGAACCATTGTTTCCCTGAAGTGAAAGGTGTGAAAAATCTTGAAGCGAAAACCTGTCAAACAGCTGCTGAGTCTGGCTCTGTCTCTGGCGTTGCTTTGCAGTGTTCTGACGGCGATTCCCGGGAGTACCGCCAGTGCGGATTCCTATGCGGATCAGCTTGCCAGCGCCAAGGCCAAGGCCAGCGAGTTGGAGGATGAAATTGAATCCTTAAAGGATCAGCAGAGCGAGAAGGAAGCGCTGAAGAAAAAGCTGAATGAGCAAATTGCCAATACCCAGGATCAGATCGCGTTGGTCAATTCCCAGATCGCTTCCCTGAACAGTGAGCTTAACGCCCTGCAGGTGGAGCTGGATGCCAAGAACGAAGAACTGGAAGCCAAAAAGACGCTGTTTAAGCAGCGCCTGCGGGCTATGTATATGTCTTCCAGCTCTAATTCAGATATCCTGGTGTTGCTTGGCTCGGACGATGTGGCAGATTATCTGGCAAAATCCGAGTTAACCCGTTCGGTTTCCCAGCAGGATGAAATCCTGATGGAGGAAATCGTGGAAGCGGTTCAGCTGATTGAAGCAGATCAGGCCGCCATCCAAACCAAAAAGTCTGCCAAGCAGGCGGCCAAAAAGGAGCTTTCTGCCACCCAATCCTCCTTGCAGTCCCAGGTGGCGCAGCTGAACAGTGTCATTTCCTCTCTGGAGGACCAGCAGGCGGATGCCGAGGCGCAATTGGATAAATACAACGCCGCTGTTGCTTCGGTGGAGGCGCAGATCGCCGCCGCGTCTAAAGCGGCCAGCCAGTCCACCCAGAACAATGCAAGCGGTACCTCTGTGAATTCGGCTCCCTTCAGCGGCGGCTTTGTCTGGCCGGTACCCGGCTATTACGGCATTACTTCCGGTTATGGGTACCGTTGGGGCAAGCTGCACAAGGGTATCGATATTTCTTCGTCGGGCATCGCCGGCGCCCAAATTGTGGCGGCTGCTTCCGGTACGGTTTCTTATGCCGGATACAATGCCGGCGGTTACGGCAATTATGTGATTATCAGCCACGGCACCAGCGGCGGCAACAGCTTTGCTACTCTGTACGGGCATATGTCCAAGTACATTGTCAGCTCGGGACAGCATGTTTCTCAAGGCCAGGTCATTGGCTACGTGGGGAATACCGGTTACGTGGTCAGTTCCGGCGGCGGTGGCTATCACCTGCATTTTGAGATCAGCGTTAACGGTTCTGTGGTGAACCCGGCTTCTTATTTTTAAGGAAACAACCAAAAAGGCAGGGGCCACGGCTCCTGCCTTTTGTATGGGAACAGTTTTCGCAGGGTTGCGGCAGACCGAACTGTCGCAGTGTGTTTCCTGGGAAGCTCCCTTTCCCGTGTATGATGAGAATGAGGCGATTGTGTGAAAAAAGTTTCTGTACGGTTTCTTTGTATTGCGTTGGTGGTTGCTGTGCTGGTTTCCAGCATTGGAACGGCAGTGGCTTTGTGCTTTTTGTCTCCTCTGGGGGTTACCGCCATTCTGGGGCGCCATGGTTGGTATCAGAAAATTGCCGCTATTGAGCGTCTGACAGATGCCAATTACCTGTGGCCGCTGGATGAGGATGCTTTGGCAGATACCCTGTCCCGGTCCTATATCGAAGGGCTGGGGGATCCTTATGCGGGATACTTTGGGGTGGAAGATACTGAGACCAATCGTCTTGCCAATCAGGGGGACATCATTGCACTTGGCATTACGGTGTTGGCCCATCAGGAGCTGGCGGGTTTGTATATCTATCGTTGTGATCCCAACAGCCCGGCTTACGCAGCCGGTGTACGGGATGGAGATGTGATTGTTGCATTGAACGGCACCCTGCTGACGGATATGGAAGAGAACGAGGCATTCACGTTGCTGTCCGGTTTGCAGGAACAGAACAGTGTGACCCTGACCTTGCAGCGGGAGCAGGAAACCGTGAACTGTACGGTTTCGCCTGCGGAATATGAGCAGACCACCGTCTATTATCGAATGGTTGAAGACTGCGGGTATGTGCAGTTTGTCCGATTTAATGAGTTGACTCCGAAACAGCTGCAAACTGCTCTGGCCGCATTTGAGGAGGCGGGCGCCACTTCCCTGATTTTTGATCTGCGGCAATGCGGCGGTGGCGTGATTGAGGGGACAGCGGAAGCCTTGCAGCAACTGTTACCTGCTTGTAATATTATCACCGCGGCCTATGCCAACGGAAAGCAGCAGGTCTTGTATACCTGCGACGGATCCCAGGAAACGGATTGGCCGATTGTGGTGCTGACCGACAGCAGGACAGCTTCTTCTGCCGAATTGTTTGCAGCTGCCATCCGGGACACCGGGAAAGGGGTGCTGCTGGGCACTACCACCTACGGAAAAGGGGTTATGCAGCGCACCTATAATCTGCCGGACGGTTCCTCAGTAAAATTCACTGTGGCAGAATTTTTTCCGCCCAGCGGGGAATCCTTTCATGGAGTGGGATTGACGCCGGATTTTCCGCTGGCGTTGACCCAGGAGGAGACGGACAATTATTATTACCTGACGGATGCTACCGACCGGCAACTTCAGGCCGCTGTGGCCTATTTGCAGACCGGGGAGATTCCCCAATCCTAAAAATTTTGATGAAATGGCAGGAGCGCTTGTTATGTCTTATTTAGTGGAAACCCATTTTCATACTCCTTTAACCAGCCATTGTGGTGTGGTGCATCCGGCGGATGCGATTCCCCAGTATATTGCCCAGGGATACAGCGCCATTATTGTCACCGATCATTATTATCGGGACTGGTTTTATGAGGAACAACATCAGGGCCTGACCTGGGCTGAGAAAATAGATCGCTGGCTGGCTGGCTACCGTGCCGCTTTGTCTGCGGCGGAGGGCACTGATCTGCGGATCTATTTGGGCATGGAGCTGCGGTTTACCGACAGTATCAATGATCATCTGGTGTACGGTATAGACGCGGAATTTTTAAAGAGCCATCCGGAATTGTATGACATGACTCCCGGCACGTTTTATCGGCTGGCGGAGGAAAACGGGCTGTTTTTCGCCCAGGCGCATCCCTTCCGCAGCGTTTGTTTTCCCCGGAATCCGGCCCATCTCCACGGCGTGGAAATCTTCAACGGCAATGTGCGTTGGAATTCCCATAATGATGTGGCGTATACCTATGGTGCCACCAACGGTTTAGTGCTGCTGTCCGGCTCGGATTTTCACGAGAAGGAGGATGCCTGCCGGGGCGGCATCTATCTGGAGGAGCTTCCGGTTGATGAAAAGGCGCTGGCCCAGCAGCTGCTGCAGGGCGGCGTCAAGGGGTGGAAGGTGTCTGCTCCCATGCCGGAGCATCTGCGTTATTAAGTGACGGCGAAGAAAGAAAATGAATGTAAAAAGTCTCCCATGGCAGTTTTAAATGCTGTCATGGGAGACTTTATTTTTCAGTATTGTGCATGTTTCTGTGCAGATCAGACTTTGATAAAAGCCGGTGACCGGGCGGATGCTGCCTTGCACGGGGAACCGTAAGTCCTTTCCCAGGGGAGGGCCTTTCTGTGAGAAGCCAATGCTTTCCTTGATTTGGTGGCACTTGCGAGGCACCCCAACGCTTCAATCTTGTGTGATACGCTAATACTTTGATCTTGTGTGACACGCTAATGCTTTGATTTTGTGAGACACCCCAACGCTTGGATATGGTAAGCGGAACTATGCGGTAACAGCTCGCCCCACAGCCTTCCCTTATCGGGAGGGTGAATACAGCGTGTAATTCCCGCACTACCTAGCCGTTCCAGCGCTACTTGAAGCAACTTCTGCACTACCTAGCCGCTCCAGCGCTACTTGAAGCAACTTCTGCACTACCTAGCCGCACCAGCGTTACTTGAAGCAACTTCTGCACCACCGGTAGACAGGGTGTGCCTTGACCTCGGGGAAGGTCTGCACTGCGCCATGGTCGGAACCAATGACACCTGTAGGCGGAATGTGTCTCAACGCTGCTGGGACACCGTAAATTCCAACCCCACCGGAACGCCGCTTCGGTGTTGCCTGTATCAGGGCTTGTTATTTCAGCGGATGATTGACCACATGCGTCGGAGCGCCAGCCAAAAAGGCAGTCAGATTGTCCGCAGCAATTTGCAGCAATCTCTGCCGGGTTTCCAGGGGAGACCAGGCCACATGGGGGGTAATCAGAAGATTCTTGGCGTGGAGCAGAGGACAGTCCGGTGACATGGGTTCCACGGACAGAACATCCAGTCCGGCGCCGGCCAGTTGATCGGATTCCAGCGCTTCCCGCAGGGCTTCCTCCTGCACCAGTGGCCCCCGGGCGGTGTTGAGAAACAGGGCGCCCTGTTTGCATTTTGCAAAGGCGGCGGCGTCAAACATCCCCGCATTGTCCCGGGTCAGGGGACAGTGGAGGGAAATTATGTCGGATTGGGCCAGCAGGGTATCAAAATCCACAAAGGTGACGTTGTTGTCCTGGCCGGGGGTGCGGGTGTGCACCAGCACCTTCATCCCGAAGGCCAGGGCAATGTTTGCCACCGCCTTGCCAATGCTGCCGTATCCGATGAGCCCCATGGTTTTGCCGGCCAGCTCCACGGTGGGATAAACAAAGGGAGAGAAGGTGGTGGAGCGGATCCACCCGCCTTGTTCTACAAACTGATGGTACTGTCCCACCTTTCCGGCCAGCTCCAGCAGCAGGGCGAAGGTGTGCTGGGCTACAGCGTCGGTGGAGTAACTGCCGGCGTTGCAGACAGTGATGCCTTTCTGATCGGCATACTCCAGGTCAATGTTATTATACCCGGTGGCAAACAGGCCAATATATTGCAGATGGCTGGCCTGTGCCAGGGTCTCGGCATTCAGCAGGGTTTTATTACAAAGGATGACATCGGCCTCTGCAACCCGCAGCGCTGTTTCCTCCAGGGCGGTTTCCTGGTAAACGGTAATGGGCTGGAAGGCATTCAGGGGGGACAGATCCAGCCCTCCCTGGGACACTGTGGCAAAATCCGTAATGACAATCTTCATAGGCTACCTCTTCCTGCAAAAGTGTATAACAGCATTATACGCAATATTATGAAAAAAAGCAATGGGCGTCAGGAAGATTAAGGCAGAGAAATGCCAACGAGGGGTGGGAGATTAAAAGGCAGAACGGGAGCAGACCCGGGCGCGGGAAGCCGTGGCGCGGGATGAAATGGCCCGCTGAGCGGAGCGACGCTTTTTGGCCCGGCGGATAGCCCGCTTCAGGTGCAGCAGCGCCTTGCGCTCCAGCAGAGCCAGGGATTCCTCATGGAACAGTCCCCAGACCAGAAAGGCGGCGAACAGGATCACATACCAGTTAGAACATGCAGCTTGCAACATAACGACTCCTCCTAAAGAACATTTGTTCTTTTCTGCTTTTTATTATAACAGGGTGACTGCTGTTTGTCAACCCTGTTTTTATTATACTTGTCTTCTGTCCAATAAATGACACAATATTCCCTTGAGACGGCTTTTTTTAGAAAAAATTTAGGTGTACTCCTGGAAATTTTGCTCATTTTTCTTATTGGTTATAGCTTGAAACTATAACCTATTATTCCTATCAGATATTGGACATTTTCAAAAAGAGAACGTATAATAGCAACATCAAAGGAAACGCGACATACCTGCTTCGGCAGGTTGCAGCAACTTTTGACCATGGGAATGGGGTGAGGTTATGGTTAATCCGGAAAGAATCCGGCAGGAATTTCAAAGGCTGGTGGCGTTCGATTCCGAATCTTATTCGGAAGGGCCCATCAAGGAATACCTGAAGGAACGGCTGGCCGCTTTGGGATTGTCCGTATATGAGGACGATGCCGGCAGCAGGCTGGGCCAGGAAACCTCGCAATCCGCCGGAAACCTGTACGCCTTGCTTCCCGGGAATGCAACGGGGGATGGGGTGCTGTTCTCCGCCCACATGGACACGGTTTCTCCCGGGTTGGGCAAAAAGGCGGTCTTCCATCCGGACGGCAGGATTACTTCGGACGGCTCCACGGTACTGGGTGCGGACGACATTTCAGGGATCGTATCCATCCTGGAGGCCCTGGCGGTGCTGCAGGAGGAGCATCTGCCCCATCCGGACATTGAAGTGCTGTTGACGGTGGCAGAGGAGCCATACTGTAAAGGCGCGTCGGTGTTCGACTTCAGCAGAATCCGGTCCAGGCTTGCCTATGTGCTGGATCTTACCGGCCCCATCGGAACGGCTGCCACATGCGCACCTTCCATCCTGTCGGTGGAGATCCTTCTGGAGGGGAAGGCGGCGCATGCCGGCTTTGCCCCGGAAGAAGGGGTCAATGCACTGACGGCGGCGGTGCAAGCCTTGTCCCGGCTTCCAACCGGCCACATCTCGCCGGATACCACGGTGAATTTCGGCAGGATTCGGGGTGGAAGCGGCCGGAACATTGTCCCCGCCCGGATTGAGATCAGCGGCGAGATCCGAAGCCTCCGGCCGGAAGCGGCCGATGCGGCCGCCCGGCATATCCGGGAAGTTTTTGCGGAAGAAGCGGCTGGTCTGCAAGCCAAGGTGGACGTGACCGTGACCGAGGAGATTCGGGCATACCGCATTGATTCGGAGGAGCCGGTGGTGCAGCGGTTTGCAGCGGCTTTGGAGCGGCTGCGGTATGGCCCACCCAAGCTGATCACCACCTTTGGCGGAAGTGACAATAACTGGTTGAACCAAAAGGGGATTCGCGGCATTGTCATTGCCAATGCCATGGAGAATACACATACCAGACAGGAATACACCACCCTGTCAGAGCTGGTTCGGAGCGCGACTCTGACCCAGACGCTGATGACACTTTAGGAGGTTTCCCGATGCATACATTAAAATATGTGAAGCAGGAAGCGGTTGTCCGGGTTTTCCACCGATGTTGCGTCTGTAGCAGCTGTACGCACCGACCCAAACGATTTGAATTTTAAAACTAAAATATAAAGATGAGGAGAAATTATCATGAAACATACGTATATGAAAAGAATTTTTTCCGGCATTTTGATTGCTGCACTGATCCTGTCGGCTTTGGCCAGCCTGTCCGGGTGTGGCCAGGATAGCAGCCAGAACACTGCCAGCACAAGCAGCGATACAGAAGATGTCAAAGACTACGGTACCTTAAGCGTTTCCTTCCCCACCGGCAACATCCGGATTGCCATTAACATCCTGGCTTTGCAGCTGGGGTATTTTGAGGAAGAAGGGGTTACGGTGGAGCCGGTGAATATTGTCGGCACCGATGCCCTGACCGCCATTGACCAGGGCAGCGATCAGCTGGACATTCTGCCCATTGGCTTTGTGGCAGACCTGCAGGCCATTGCTTCTGGTTATGACCTTACCTTTATCGCCGGTACCGCTGTGGAAGGCGGCGCACTGATTGCCAAGAAGGGCAATGCCGCTGCCTATCAGGATGCCGAAAGCATCATTAATATCGATGCAATCCTGGGGGCAAAGCTGGGCTTTGTCCGGAACGAAGCGGCCTGGATCATCGCCCGCCAGTATCTGCTGGATAACGGCGTGTCTGCAGATACCATCGAAGCCATCGAGGACGAATCTGCCGGCAGCATTACCTATTACGGAGAAGAGCTGGAAACCGCCCAGGCTGTGCAGAGCGGAGAAATTGAAGTGGGCTTCCTGCCCATGGAATATGCCCTGCTGTATGCAGACGCTTATGACCTGGAAATCATCACGGAAGCCGGCCAATTGCAGCCCAACTATGTCTGCTGCCGTGAGCTGACCTCTCCCGCCAAGATTACAGAAAAGCAGGATGCTTTCGTGGCTTATGAGACTGCCCGTATCCGTGCCTTTGAGTATTACAAGCAGGGCGAGACCGATGCGGAAATCAAGGCCAATGTGGTGAAGATCGTTTCGGATTATTCCGGCAAGGAAACTTCTTATGTGGAGACGTATCTGTATGGCGGCGTCACCAAGTACTCGGTAGATCCCAACACCACCGGGATTGAGAAGTATGTGATCGCGGCCTACAACTCCGGCGCCCTGTCCAGCTCTGATATTGATTTCAGCACCTATGACATTGGGCAGAACGTTGACGCCTCGGTGTATAAGACGGCGTTGGATAACCTGATTGAGCGGGATGCCGACAATACCTTCTATGCTGAGTTGCTGGAGCAGTACAACGACTATAACTAATGGGTAAAGTTTATCAAAATGTCCTGGAGCTGATCGGGCATACCCCCATTGTGCATTTGAACCGGATCGAGAAATTGGAAGGTTCCCTGGCCAGGATCTATGCCAAAGTGGAATCCTTCAATCCCGGCGGTTCTGTCAAGGACAGAGCTGCGCTGAATATGATCTCAGAAGGGGAAAAGCAGGGGCTTGTAAAGCCCGGAACGGCCATCATTGAGGGTACATCGGGGAATACCGGCATCGGAATCGCCGTTGTGTCCGCCGTCCGCGGATATCGAGCCATCATCTGTATGGCAGAGGATTCCGGCGTGGAAAAATGCCGTTTGCTCCAGGCCTACGGCGCCGAAGTGGTCTTGACCCCTAAAAAGACCGGCTTTGGCGGAGGTGGAAATAAGGCGGAAGAACTGGCGGATTCCATTCCCGGTTCCTTCCGCCCTCTGCAAACAGAAAATCTGGCCCACCCACAGGCCCATTTCAAGACCACCGGCCCTGAAATCTGGGAAGATATGGACGGGAAGGTGGATATCTTTATTGCCTCGGTGGGTACAGGCGGCACCTCCAGGGGGACGGCGGAGTATTTGCGCAGCCGGAATCCGGATGTGGTTATCGTGGGCGTGGAGCCTGCCGGAAGTCCTGTCCTGACCGGCGGGGAACCCGGCCCCCATAAAATTCAGGGGATCGGCGGCGGACATATCTGTCCTATTACCGATCTTCGGTTGTATAACGAAATCCTCCGCTGCACGGATGCGGATGCTTACGAATACGCCAGGCTGTGCCCCAAAACCGAGGGACTGTTGATCGGAATCTCGGCCGGGGCCGTCCTGTGGGCTGCCACTCTGGTGGCCAGCCGGCCGGAGAATACCGGCAAAAATATTGTAGCGCTGTTCCCGGATGGGGGAGACAAATATTTATCTAGTGACCTGTTTGATGAAACAGAGGAAAATTGACAGAAGGAGCGATAGAACATGAGTACATGCGGTGCATTTAACGGATGCGGCAGCCCGGCGGAAGAGCAGGATCTGCTGCTGGATACTTATACAGATGAAGAAGCGGAGGCCCATGCCCGTGAGGTAGGGGTGGATCCCAGACCCCGGGAGACAATCAGTGAGATTGATGAAACCGGTGCCTTTATCCGCCAGCCCAATGCCTTTATCCAGCCCTTTGGCGACAAAGAAGGGGATCTGAAGGCAGAAGCGGGGAGATATGCCATTTACTGGGCCCACGGCTGTAACTGGTCCAACCGTCCGGTTATCGTCCGGGATATTCTGGGCTTGCAGGACGTGATTGCCGATACCACCACCACGCACAGCGGTAAAACCAATGTGTACGGCCATGGCTTTGCCGATCAGCCCGGCCACAAGGATAAGCTGGCAGGTGCCTATTTCCTCAGCGAGTTTTATAAGCGGGGAGATCCGGCGTTCAAGGGCAGAGCCACCACACCGGCTTTTGTGGACCTGAAGGAAAAGAAAACGGTCAACAACGACTATCACCGGCTTTCCAATTATATTGAGGTACAGTTCCGGCCCTTCCAGCCGGTGGATGCCCCCGATCTGTATCCGGTGAAGTATCGGAAGGAGATCGATGAATTTAACGACTGGCTATTCCCCCATGTGAACAACGGACATTACCGGATGGCATTCTGCCAGTCCTGGACGGCTTATCAGGAGGCGTATGAGGATTTCTTCGCATCCCTGGAGAAGCTGGATACCCGCCTGGCCACCAACCGCTTCCTGTTTGGCGATTATATTACCGACAGCGACGTGCGCCTGTATGTGACCCTGGTCAGATGGGAAACCACCTATTACAGAAACATCGGTCCCATGAAGAAGCGGATCACCGAGTATCCCAACATCTGGGGCTATGTCAAGGATCTTTACAGCGTCCCCGAATTCAAGAAGTACACCTTCTTTGAATTCCCCAAGCCCAGTGGCCCGGATCTGTTCAGCAACTATATCTCCAACATCGCCCCCCAGACGCCCTACGATCAGCTGTGGGCCACCGATGGCGAACGGAGAAAGCTGTCCAAAACGCCGGACGAAATCTATCTGCGGCATCCGGAGGGCGAAACTTATGAGGAGTATGCCGGAGAGATCTCCAAAACTATTTGGAACAGTCCCAACCAGGCGGACCGCAATCCTGCCAACGGAACCCTTTCTGTGGATGCCGCCATTAATCCTCTGAAAGGAAAGCTTTAAGTTTCACACCATTACCGGGAGGGTATTATGAACATTTACCGCAACCTGTGGCAGTTGGTGGGCAAAACGCCGCTTCTGGCGCTGTCAGGATATCAAAAGAACCGGGATCTGCAATCTGTGCTCCTGGCGAAGCTGGAATATTTTAACCCAACAGGAAGCGTAAAAGATCGTATCACGCTGGCCATATTGCAGGATGCAGAGGAAAAGCGTCTGCTGAAAAAGGACTCTGTCATCATTGAGCCCACCAGTGGGAATACCGGTATCGGCCTTGCGGCATTTGCTGCCGCAAGGGGATATCAGGTGATTCTGACCATGCCGGATACCATGAGTCTGGAGCGGAGAAAACTCCTGCAGGCCTACGGTGCAAAGCTGGTGCTGACCCCCGGTGAAAAGGGAATGCGCGGCGCCATTGAGAAGGCCAGCCAGCTGGCCATCGAAACGCCCCACAGCTTCATTCCGGGACAGTTTACCAATCAGGCCAATCCCCGGGCCCACTATCTGACCACCGGCCCGGAAATCTGGAAGGATTCCGGCGGCCGCGTTGCTATTTTTGTGGCCGGTGTGGGAACCGGCGGCACCCTGTCCGGCGTGGGGAAGTATCTGAAGGAACAAAATCCGGAGATTCGTATTGTTGCCGTGGAACCTAAGGATTCCCCGGTGCTGTCAGGCGGCCGACCCGGCTCCCATAAGCTACAGGGACTGGGTGCCGGCTTCCTTCCCAATACTCTGGACATGGAAATTTTCGATGAGGTGATCCCTGTGGGGACGGAGGAAGCCTATGCGGCGGCCAGAACGGTGGCTCGGGCAGACGGAATCCTGCCGGGAATCTCCTCCGGGGCGGCGCTGTTCGCCGCCGAACTTCTGGCAAAACGGCCGGAAAACCGGAAAAAAACCATCGTCGTTCTGTTCCCGGACGGCGGAGAAAGATATTTGTTTTCGCCTATTTATTCCGGCGATAGGGGGTTCGTTGATGCTTGAACTGGATGCAAATGCAAAAAAGGAACTGGAGCCGCAGGAGAACTATACGATAGAGCTTCGGCAGGTCTCGTTTGAATACGTGGACAAAAAAACCAGATTCAGCGCCATTGACCATGTGGATCTCCAGATCCGCAAGGGCGAATTCGTCTGCATCCTGGGATCCTCCGGCTGCGGAAAGTCCACCCTGTTGGGCTTGCTCAATGGTTTGTACAAGGCCAGGTCAGGTGAAATTCTCATTAACGGTCGGGCCATTAACGGGCCTGGCCCGGATCGGGCCATGGTGTTTCAGCAGTATTCCCTGTTTCCCTGGCTGACGGCCAAAGGCAATGTCCTGTTTGGCCTGAAGCAGAACGGGAAAAAGTACAGCCGGAAGGAGCGGGAAGAAGCGGCGCTGCATTATCTGGACAGTGTGGGGCTCAGCGCTTCCGCCGATAAATATCCCAGCCAGCTATCGGGCGGTATGCAGCAGAGAGTGGCCGTGGCCCGGGCTTTGGCACTGGAATCAGAAATCCTGCTAATGGACGAGCCGTTTGGCGCCATTGACCCCCGGTTGCGTCTGGAGTTGCAGGAGCTGGTTTCCAGGCTGTCTACGGAAAATCAAAAAACCGTGGTCTTTGTGACCCACGATATTGATGAGGCCATCCTGCTGGCAGACCGGATCGTGGTCATGGAGCCAGGCAAAATTCGCACCATATTGCAGGTGGATTATCCCCACCCCAGAGTCCGGGAGGATTTGATCGGAACCCAACTTTACCGGCGGCTGCACGTCCAGCTGACTTCGGCCTTTTATGACCGTCTGATGGAGGAGATTGATACGGAGGTGGCGTTATGACAAAGCAACTGCCGGGACAGACCCGGCCCCGGAGTCTGCCGGGCAGGGTGTTGCACCGGGTCGCCGCCTGCTTTCGGCTGGATTCTAAAATGTATGTGGAGCTTGCTGTGGCAACGCTCCTGTTTCTGGCCAACGTGGTTCTGACCCTGACACTGCCCTATTTTACGGAGCATAAAGCCTATTATGAAAGCGGCCCCTATATCGTCCTGTTGGTGATTGCATGGCTGTTGTATCTGCTGAAGCTCTTTACCTCTAAGGAGAAAAGCGCCTCCGATATCGCGGTGGTTTTGTTTTCCTTTTTGATCCTGTGGGAGGTGTCCTATAAGCTTGGCTGGATTCATAATGACCTGCTGATCCCCTCTCCGGAGGGCCTGTTCCATGTGTTCGTGGAGAAGCCTACCGAGATTGTGCAGGATGTGATCGGTTCGGTGGAGCTGTTGTTCCTGGGGGTTGTTCTGGCCATCCTGTTCGGTACCGGGTTGGGATTGCTGGCCGGGTGGATTGCCAGAGTACGTCAGGTGCTGCTGCCCATTTCCAATGTAATTACTCTGATCCCGCCCCTGATGTTTTCAGCTTATCTGATTATGATTCTGCCCACATTCCGGGCGGCCGCCATTGCTGTGATTTTCTTTGCGGTGTTCTGGCCCACCTTTCAGGGAACCGTTTCCAGAGTGGGGCAGATTGACCCTAAGGTCATTGAGGCCGCCAAAACCATGGGGGTCGGCACGGTGGGAATGCTGTTTAAGGTCATTTTCCCTTACTGCCTGCCCGGGATTATCCGGAGTGTTTCCAAAAGTCTTCGTGGCGCTTTTATGTGCTTGTCCGGCGCCGAAATGCTGGGGATCAATTTGGGAATCGGATATTTTATTGAAAAGTATAAGAGCTTTGCCGATTACCGCTGCGTGTTGGCGGGGATCGTTACCGTCGGCGTCGTTACGACTCTGATTGATATTCTGATCCATAAGATCGAGAATGCTGTCATTCAATGGAAAGATTGAGTTGGAAAGGAAGGTTTCCGGAGACGGATAGGCTGTTATGATGCATGTATATGAAAGTGTTTTGGAGCTGATTGGGCATACGCCCATTGTACAATTGAATCAAATTGCAAAGACCGATCAAACCGTTGCCAGACTTTACGCAAAGCTGGAATCCTTTAATCCTGCGGGATCGGTCAAGGATCGGATTGCGCTGAATATGATTGAACAGGCAGAGCAGTCGGGCAAGCTGACCCCGGGTGCCACCATCGTGGAGGGTACGTCGGGGAATACCGGCATCGGTCTTGCGGCAGTGGCCGCGGCAAAGGGCTATAAAACCGTGATCTGTATGCCGGAAAATATGAGCCGGGAGCGGGTCACCCTGTTGCGGGCCTATGGCGCACAGGTTTTTCTGACGCCGGCGGAAAAGAATATGCCCGGCAGCGGTGAAAAGGCCCGTGAAATTCTGGAGCAAACCCCCAACGCCTTTCAGCCCGGACAAACGGTGAATCCCGCCAATCCTGACGCCCATTATCAGACCACAGGGCCGGAGATCTGGGAGGATATGGACGGCGCAGTGGATATTTTTGTGGCCTGCGTCGGCACCGGCGGCACCATCACCGGCACCGGTCGGTATCTGCGCAGCAAAAACCCCGATGTGCAAATTATTGGGGTGGAGCCTGCGGGATGCCCCGTCCTGTCGGGCGGCCAACCCGGCCCGCATAAAATCCAGGGAATCGGCGGTGGCAATATCTGTCCCGTCACCGATATGAATCTGATGGATGAGATCATCACCGTCACCGATGAGGACGCCTATGCCTATACCAGGCTGGTTGCCAAAAGGGAAGGGATCCTGGCCGGGATCTCGGCCGGGGCGGCCCTGTGGGCAGCGGTGCAGGTGGCAAAGCGGCCGGAAAACGCAAATAAGAATATCGTGCTAATCTTCCCCGATGGCGGCGAGCATTATCTGTCCGGGGATCTGTATGAGGCGTAAGCCAGTTGAAAGGAAAGGTAGGCATTTGTTCTATGAAAGCGATACGTGTTACAGAAGAAAGTGAAAGAGCCGGCGTGCATTATGTGCGGGTGGAGGCCATGGTGCTGGGTTTTGGCTGTTCCCTTGGCGGCGAGTTCAGTGAGGATACGCCGGAATCGGAATATATTCTGGTAACGGATGACAACGGTGTCCCCCTGAGTACCTGCCGTCTGCATTTTGTTCCGGAAGAAGGCTATGCAAAGATCGAGCGTGTGGCAACGGTTTCCTTTGCCCGGGGACGCGGTGCAGGCCAGCTGGCTGTAACCGCTGCCGAGGAATGGATCCGGGAACGGGGCTATAAGAAAATCATCGTCACCAGCCGGGATGAGGCAGTGGGATTTTATGAAAAGCTGGGCTACAAGCCGGACTATTCGGTGGATGCCAAGGCCATGTTTCCCCCGGTGAAAAAGTCCAAACCGGAGGAAAAAAAGCCGCGCGTGAAATTCGTGACAGTCTATACCGAAAAAATCCTGGATTGAGCTTGCAGCATCCGGAGGCAGGCCATTCCCCTCCGTTACAGCAGAATAAAGCTGTATTCGTCTCCCATTTCACCATTTTCTTTTTCAAATCATTGATATGTTCATTCTTTTCTCTGTATGAAAAAACACTATGGATTCCTTTGGGAACTCATAGTGTTTTTTCATACTGATATTATGGGAGGCCGGCAGACGAACGGCCATTCTCCCTTTCGTTTTTCAGTTGACCGGTCGGTGTTTATGTCCGCAGCAGAGGGCGGCAGGGGACAGCGCTCCGGAATGCCGATGTATGTTCAGTTTTTCAAAACAGGGTCGTAATACATGGATTCATAATACCGGCAAAGGGCTTTGTATTCCTCGGTGACGCCCTCCAGGGAGTTCTTCATGTGTGCATGGGCATCAAAGGAACTGTCGTTGGAGACACGCTGGGACAGGTGCAGGCCGATGTGGGAGCAGTGGCTGGCAATCCGTTCGCTGTCGGTCAAAATGTCAGCGAAGGAGATGCCGCCCTGGGTGGAGCAGTTTCCGGCCTGGAGCCGGTCGGTATGCCGCCGCTTCAGGGTTTCCACCATCAGGTCGATGGTGTCCTCCAGGGGATCAATGCGCCCAACGGCTACCATGTCCTGGGTGCGGTACACCGCAACCGTCATATCCAGAATGCTCTGGGTGGCGCTGAGCAGATGCCGCAGATCCTCCATACCGTTTTCCGACAGGATAATCTTTTCGTTATGGTTGTACTCAGCCACATTGGCAATGGCTTCACAGTAGTCCCCGATTTTCTCGAAATCTGTAATGGTCATCAGCAGCTCGGTGGCCAGCTTTCTGCCGTCATCGGTCAGATCCATGGCGGTAATCTTGCTGAGATAATCCAGGGTCACCGTTTCCGCCCGATCCAGGAACTTTTCATTGGCCAGCAGCTGCTCTTTTTGCTTTTCGCTGTAGTTTTCCAGCAGCGCCACGGCAATTTCAAAGTTTTCCTGTACAGCGTCCCCCATGGAATAGGTTACCTCTTTGCATTGCTCCAGGGCAATGTTGGGGGTTTTCAGGAACATTTCGTCCAGACGGCCCAGTTCCTCGTCCATTTTATTGCTGCTCTTGTTTCGGAACAGATGGCCGGACAGCTTAATCAGCAGATTCATAAAGGGCAGCAGTACCACCGAAGTTACCAGATTGAATATGGTGTGGAAATTGGCGATGCTGCCGGCGTTGACGGCGCTGTCCCACAGATTCTCCAGTCCGCCCAGGGCGTGAGCCCCGTAGACCACTGCCATAAATAGCACCACGCCGATGATGTTGTTGGAAAAGTCAATAAACACAGCCCGTTTGGCTTTGTTTCCGGAACCGATGCTGGCCAGCAGCACGGTGACGCATTTTCCGATATTCATGCCCATGATGATGGGGGCGATTACCGAAAAGGTTAGGGGCGTGCCGCTCTCAGCAGACAGAGCCGCCACAGCCACCGTTTGCAGTACACCGACAGAGGCAGAGGAGCTTTGCAGCAGGGCGGTGATAAAGGCGCCCATGAGAACTCCGAGGATGGGATTTTTGAAATAGATCAGCAGGGCACCCAGGTCAATGCCGCTGCTTTGAATGGCACCCTTCATGATGGTCATGCCGAAAAACAGGATGCCGAAGCCCAGTACCAGATTGCAAACGTCCTTGGCCTTTTGATTTTTCAGCAGCAAAAGGCCGAAGGCCCCCAGTGCAATAAGCAGGGGAGCAAAGGAGGAGGGATTTAAGAGAGAGACCCATCCGGTGCCGGAGACATCGTTGAGCCGGAGAATCTGCCCCGTGACGGTGGTGCCGACGTTGGCGCCCATGATCACCGGAACGGCCTGTACCAGCTTCATCATGCCGGCGTTGATGAAGCCGATCACCATGACAGAGGTGGCTGCCGAGCTTTGAATGACAGCGGTGACACCGGCGCCAAGGGCAAGCCCTTTAATCCGGCTGTTGGTCAGCCGCTCCAGGGTGGATTCCAGTCGGGCGCCGGCCAAACGTTCCAAAGCTGCCCCCAGGATACGCATCCCGTACAGGAACAGCCCAATGCCGCCCAGCAGCAACATCACACAGATAACATAGTCGGTAAAAGTCAAGGGACTTCCTCCCAATCATATTGGATTTTTCTTGGGGTGCTTGCATACAAATTTATTTTACATGACTTTTACACAAATTTCAACAAGATTTTACAAATAATCTGAGATCGCAGTTAAGATTGCGGTTTAGATCCGTCTACCGTTACGCCTGGCAGATCAGCTGCTTCACGGCTTCTGTGGCGGTTTGCACGGCGGCGGAGGTGTTCATGTCCTGGGGGTTGGATTGCCCGGCGGCCGTTCGCTCCTGATTCCAGATCACATGAAACACTGCACCGGCTCTGGCTCCCAGGCTGGCGGCTACGGTGAACAGGGTGGCACTTTCCATTTCTGAAGCCAGCACCCCCAGCCGCTTCCAGGCTTCCCATTTGCTCAGCAGCTCCTGGGCTACCGGCATCCTTTCCGGGTCGTGTTGACCGTAGAAGGAATCCTTGGCCTGCACCACTCCCACATGTACCGGATGCCCAGTGGCTTTGGCCGCTTCCACCAGGGCGGCTGTGACGGTAAAATCGGCTACGGCCGGATATTCTATGGGGGCATAGTGCAGTCCGGTGCCTTCCTGACGGACTGCCCCGGTGGCCACCACCAGATCACCCCCCAGCATCTGGGTCTGCATGGCGCCGCAGGTACCGATGCGTACAAAGGTCCGCACTCCCGCCAGATACAGCTCCTCCACCGCGATGGCTGTGGAAGGTCCGCCGATGCCGGTGGAGCAGATAAACACGTTTTCTCCCTGATGCTGGGCCAGCCGGACGGTAAACTCCCGGTTTACCGAAACCAGTGTGTGCTGGCCAAACTGGGCCGCAATGGCCTCTGTGCGGCCCGGATCGCCGGGCAGAATGGCATAGGCGGCCCGGTATTTGGTCGGTTCAAAATGCAAATGAAACAGAGCTTGATCGTTCATGGGCGCATCTCCTTTCGGTTTGGTCTGCCGCCAGGCCTGTGCCATTTCCAGAGGCAGGCCAGCGGCAGAATCCGTGCTGCATTTCCTTCTTTCCTATCATACCAGATGGCCGGGAGATTTTTCAATAAAAATACAAAATAAATGCAAGAATATAATTGCAAAATCAAACGGAATAGAGTAAAATATATGTTGATACCATGTGCCATAATAGCGTCGCCCGGAAAACAGCCCGGGGCGGCGGGGCGGATGGAAGGTCGCCGGGCTGCGACAGAGGAATCCTTATGACGAGAAAAGAAGCAAGAGAGCAGGCCTTTATTCTCCTGTTTGAGAAGAGTTTCCGGGAGGAATCTATGGAAGAAATTCTGGCCGGCGCCGTGGAGGACCGTCTGCTGGAGCCGGATCTTTACCTGGAATCGGTGGCAGTAGGGGTGTATGCCAATCTGGGCGCCATTGATGCCGCCATTGCCGGGCACCTTCAGAGCTGGACCATTGACCGGGTTTCCCGGGTGGCTCTGGCCGCCCTGCGGCTCAGCGCCTATGAACTGCTGTATCTGCCGGAAATTCCCACCGGCGTTTCCATCAATGAAGCGGTGGAACTGACGAAAAAGTATGCCACCGAACAGGATGCCGCCTATCTGAACGGTGTCCTGGGCAGCTTGGCCAAGGCAAACCGGGATGCATAACACCCTAGGGATTGACACCAGCAACTATACTTCCTCGGCGGCGGTGTATGCAGGGGGAACCGTGGTAGCCAATGAGAAGCAGCTCCTGCCAGTGAAGGCAGGGCAGCTTGGCCTGCGGCAAAACGATGCTTTGTTCCACCATACTGTGAATCTGCCGGAGGTGCTGAACCGGGCCCTGGCCCAGGCGGACAGGCTGGAGGCCGTGGGGGTCTCGGTGCGCCCCAGGGACGTGGCGGGAAGTTATATGCCCTGCTTTCTGGCGGGGAAGGCCCAGGCCAATGCGGTGGCGGCGGCCTTGGGCATTCCCTTGTATGAATTTTCCCATCAGTGCGGGCATATTGCGGCGGCCGCCTACTCCGCCGGTGCGCCCCAATTGCTGGGGCAGCCGCTGCTGGCATTTCACGTGTCCGGCGGCACCACCGATGCCCTGTTGGTGGAGCCGGATCCTGACCGGATCCTGCGCTGTACCCAGCTGGCCGGTTCCCTGGATTTGAAGGCCGGACAGGCCATTGACCGGGTGGGCCGTATGCTGGGGCTGCCCTTTCCTGCTGGCCCGGCCCTGGAGATGCTGGCGGAAACCGGCGTGGCGCCGGAAAAGCCCCGTCCCACTTTAAAGGGAATGGATTGTTGCCTTTCCGGGCTGGAGAATCAATGCCGCAGCTTTTTGGAGCGAGGCGCTGCTCCGGCTGACGTGGCTCGGTACTGTCTGGATGCGGTTTGCTGCACCCTGGACGCCATGGCCAAATTGCTGCAGCAGGCGTATCCAGGCCTGCCGTTGCTGTTTGCCGGCGGTGTGATGTCCAACGCCGGGATACGCCGCCGATTTACGGAAAAATACGGCGCCTATTTTGCCCAGCCGGCCTTTTCGGCGGACAATGCCGCGGGAATCGCCCTGCTGGCAGCCAAAAAATACGAGCAGGCAGGTGTTTGACCCGTGGAAAAGCCCACGCTTACCGTAACACAACTGAATCGCTATGTCCGTTCCCTGTTGGAGGAGAACGCCACCCTGCGCAACGTATTTGTCAAGGGGGAGATCTCCAATTTAAAATCCCATTACGCCAGCGGGCATTTGTATTTTTCGTTAAAGGATGACGGCGGGCTGATTCGGAGCGTGATGTTCCGGTCCTCAGCAGCCCGGCTCAGCTGGCAGCCGGAAAACGGCATGCAGGTGATTTGTGCCGGCCGGGTCTCTTTGTACGATAAGGACGGCAGCTATCAATTATATGTCAACGACATGCAGCCCGACGGCCTGGGGGCCTTGACCCTGGCCCGGGATCAATTGAAGAAAAAACTGGCGGCGGAAGGGCTGTTTGATGTGCAACGCAAGCGTCCCTTGCCTCGCTATCCCCGGCAGATCGCCGTGGTTACTTCCAAAACCGGCGCCGCTGTCCGGGATATTCTTTCCATTCTGGAGCGGCGCTGGCCCTGGACGGAGGTGCTCCTTTGCCCGGTGTCGGTGCAGGGGGAGCTGGCCGTCCCGGAGATTACCGATACCATGGCCCGACTGGCCCGATTGGGTACCCCGGATCTTATTATCCTGGGGCGGGGCGGCGGATCCGTGGAGGATCTGTCCGCCTTTGATCAGGAGCCTTTGGTGCGGGCTGTGGCGGCCTCGCCCATCCCGGTGATCTCGGCGGTGGGCCATGAGACTGATTTTACCCTTTGCGACCTGGCGGCGGATCTGCGGGCGCCTACCCCCTCGGCGGCTGCCGAGCTGGCGGTGCCGGATCGGCAGGACTACCAGCGTTCCCTGACCGGCTGCCGGCAGCGGCTTGTTGCCGCTGCCACCGGTTGCTATGCCCGGGAGCATAGACGTCTACTGGCGTTAAAGAATCACCGGGCTTTAAGTTCCCCGGTCTACCGGATTGAGCAGACCATGTTGCAGCTGGACGGGTTGTCCAGTCGGATGCAGGCTGTTCTACAGCGTCGGTTGACCATGTGGGAGGGGCAGCTGCACCGGGCGGCTGCCGGATTGGATGCGTTAAGTCCTCTGCAGGTGCTGAGCCGGGGCTACGCGCTGCCCATGAAGGGAAACAAGCCGGTGGTTTCGGTGGAGCAGGTTGCCCCGGGGGATCTGCTGCTTTTGCGTATGTCAGACGGTACTCTGGATTGTACCGTAAATTTAGTAAATTCTGAGATAAATCCTGAGGAATCGGAGGAACCGGTCAATGAGTGAAACGCGGAATTTTGCCGCTGCCATGGCGCGGCTGGAGGAGATTGTGTCCCTGCTGGAAAGCGGCTCTGCCGGGCTGGAGGAGTCCCTGGCCCTGTTTGAAGAGGGGGTAAAGCTGGCCGCCGACTGTGAAAAGCGGCTGACCGCTGCCAAGCAGAAGATCACCAGCCTGTCTCAGGCGGAACAGGAGGTGCCCCATGACCCTTCGTGAGGAAATGACCAAAGCGGCCGCTTCCGTGGACGCTGCACTGGAAGAGTATCTGGCTGTGAAGGATTGCCCCCAGAAGGTGGTGCTGGAAGCTATGGCCTACAGTGCAGAAGCCGGCGGTAAGCGGATCCGTCCCTTTCTGACCCTGGCCTTTTGCCAGCTGTTGGGCGGTAGCCCGGCGGATGCTATGCCCTTTGCCTGCGCTCTGGAAATGATACATACCTACTCCCTGATTCACGACGACCTGCCTTGCATGGACGATGACGCGCTGCGGCGGGGGAAACCCTCCTGCCACATTGCGTTTGGGGAGGCGGTGGCTCTGTTGGCTGGGGATGGTTTGCTGACCTATGCCTTTGAAACGGCGGGGCAGGCCAATCTGCCGGCTTCCCAGGTGGTGCAGGGGGTGGTTACCCTGGCACAGGCGGCCGGTACCGACGGGATGATCGGCGGCCAGGTGATGGATCTGGCCGGCGAGGGGAAAACGATGGAAGAAGCAGTTCTGCTGGAAATGTATGAGAAAAAGACCGGCGCTTTGCTGTGGGCGGCGGCCCGGCTGGGTTGTATCGCTGCCGGAGCCGATTCGTTGGTGTTCCAGGCTGTCGACCGATATGCCCGGGCGGTGGGGCTGGCCTTCCAGATTCAGGACGATATCCTGGATGTAATCGGCGATACCGCCATCCTGGGCAAGCCGGTGGGCAGTGATGCGCAGCAGCAAAAATCCACCTATGTGGCCATCCATGGTCTGGATGCGGCCCATCAGGAGGTGGCGCGGCTGACCCGGGAGGCGGAGCAGGCCCTGGCCCAACTGCCGGGGGATACTGATTTGCTGGCCCAATTGGCCCAATTTTTGGCCGGACGGAAGTTCTGATCGGCCGGACCGTGAGGATTGCATTATGAGCGAAATTCGAGCTTTTTTTTCCAATACCCCTTTGATTGCAGCGGCGCTGGCCTGGTGCCTGGCCCAGATTTTCAAGGCGGCCCATGCCAAGTTTTTGGTGAAGAATTTTAAAATGGAGCGGTTCGTGGGGCCGGGCGGCATGCCCAGCTCTCACTCGGCTACCGTGTGCGCCCTGGCAGTGGCCATCGGTATACAGGAGGGGTTTGGATCGGCCTATTTTGCCCTGGCCTGTGTGCTGGCGGTGGTCGTTATGTATGACGCAGTCACCGTCCGATATCAGGCCGGGCAGCACGGAAAAGCCCTGAATCTACTGGTGACCAAGCTGTTTGATCCCTCCCAGCAGCGGGAGGAGGATCTCCAGGCATTTAAGGAAATTTTGGGGCATACGCCTCTGCAGGTTCTGGCCGGTGCCCTGCTGGGCATTCTTATCGGCTGGCTGATGTCGGTGCTGTAACGCAGCGTCGGCCTGCCGCAAATTCTGTATTACGCAGAAAGGAGGAAGTAGGGTGGACAGGCCCATTCTGGATCGGATTCACAGCCCGGCGGATGTAAAGTCCCTGACGCTGGAGGAAAAGCAGCAGCTGTGCCGGGAGCTCCGGCAGGAGATTATTGAAACGGTATCCCGGACGGGAGGCCACCTGGCTTCCAATTTGGGTGTGGTGGAGCTGACTGTGGCCATTCACAGCATTTTTCACCCGCCAGGGGACAGTATTATCTTTGATGTGGGGCATCAGTGCTATGCGCATAAATTGTTGACCGGCCGGCGGGAGGAATTCCATACGCTGCGCCAATCCGGGGGTATCTCCGGGTTTATGCGGCCCAAGGAAAGCCCCTATGACCCGGTGATTTCCGGTCACAGTTCTACCTCTATTTCTTCCGCATTGGGGATCGCCCGGGCCAATGCTCTGTTGGGCAATCTCCATAAAACGGTGGCGGTCATCGGAGACGGCGCCATGACCGGCGGCATGGCCTTTGAAGGGCTCAATAACTGCGGTCGGGATAATAGTAATCTGATTATTATTTTAAATGACAATAAAATGTCCATCGGGCGGAATGTTGGGGGCTTTCCCCGGCATTTGACCAAAATGCGTACCCGCCCATCTTATTATCGGTTCAAGCGCTGGGTGGATTGGACGGTGGGCCGGCTTCCTCTGGTGGGGAAGCGGCTGCGGAACAGCCTGGTGAATTCAAAAACCGTTTTGAAAAATGCCATTTATCATTCCAATTTATTTGAGGATTTCGGGCTCCATTATCTGGGCCCGGTGGACGGTCACGATCTGCCGCAGCTGTTGAATGTGCTGGAGGAAGCTGCCCGGGAGAACCGGCCTGTGCTGGTGCATGTGATCACCACCAAGGGCAAGGGATATACCCCGGCCGAAAAGAACCCCGGCGCCTATCATGGGGTTTCGGCCTTTGATACGACCCAGGGGGTTACCCCATCGGACGGCCGGGATTTCTCCCATATGTTTGGGGAGGCGCTATGCCGCTATGCGGCTACCGATCCCCGAATCTGCGCCATTACCGCCGCCATGCGGGACGGTACCGGTCTGGAGCATTTTGCAGAACAATATAAATCTCGCTTTTTCGATGTGGGAATCGCCGAACAGCACGCCATCACCTTTGGGGCGGGGCTGGCCACTGCCGGTATGTTGCCGGTGTTTGCGGTGTATTCCTCTTTCCTGCAGCGGGGCTACGATCAGGTGGTGCATGATGCCGCTATCGCCGGAAATCATCTGGTGCTGGCGGTGGATCGCGCCGGTTTGGTGGGGGCGGACGGTGAGACCCATCAGGGCCTGCTGGACGTTTCCTTCCTTCGTTCCATTCCCGGTGTGACGGTGCTTTGCCCCATGACCTTCTCCGAGTTGGAGGATATGCTACAGCAGGCGCTGTATCGGGAATCAGGCGTGGTGGCTTTGCGCTATCCCCGGGGCGGGGAACCCAAGCTGCCCCCGTCTTATGAAGATAAGGCGGCCCCCTTTGTCCTGTATGGGGATCCGGCGGCTGCCGTGTTCCTGGTCAGCTACGGCCGGGAATTTGCCCAGTGTCTTTGGGCGGCGGAAGCCCTGGCGCAGGTGGGTATTTCCACGGCCTGCCTGAAGCTGAACTGTATTTCTCCCTTGGCAGCGGAGGCCGTCGGGCAGGCTATGGATGCTTCCCTGTGTCTCTTTGCCGAGGAGGCTGAGCGGAGCGGCGGTGTTGGGGAGGCCTTTGGTGTCCGGCTGTTGGAATCCGGCTTTTCCGGGCAATACTGCCATTTGGCGGTAGAGGATACTTATGTACCGGCAGGGGAACCGGCCCAGCTGCTGCGGCAGTGCGGCCTGGATGCCGACAGAATTGCACAGGAGGTGCAGCTGCGATATGGCAGATAAACTGCGACTGGATGTGGCTGTTGTCCAGCGGGGCCTGGCCGAAAGCCGGGAAAAGGCCAGAGCCTATATTATGGCCGGCGTGGTCTTTGTCAACAACCAGAAGGTGGATAAGGCCGGTACGGTGGTAAAACCGGAGGATGATATCCAGGTTCGGGCCAATGCCCCCAAATATGTAAGCCGGGGCGGCTTGAAGCTGGAAAAGGCTATGGAGGTCTTTCATCTGGATTTGCAGGGGAAAACCTGCGCTGACATCGGCGCTTCCACCGGCGGCTTTACCGATTGCATGCTGCAAAACGGCGCCGTTAAGGTTTATGCGGTGGACGTGGGGTATGGGCAGCTGGCCTATTCCCTGCGGACCGATGCCCGCGTGGTGAATCTGGAGCGTACCAACGCCCGATACCTGACCCGGGAGCAGATTCCCGATGCCCTGGATTTCTTCTCGGTGGATGTTTGTTTTATTTCTCTGGCTCTGGTGCTGCCTGCGGTACAGCCCCTGATGGCCCCGGGCGGAGAAGCCGTCTGCCTGATTAAGCCCCAGTTTGAGGCTGGAAAAGGCAAGGTGGGGAAAAAGGGGGTCGTCCGGGATAAGGCTGTCCATCTGGAGGTGATCCAGACGGTCACTGCCTTCACCACCGCCATGGGGTTTTCCATTCTCCATCTGGATTATTCTCCCATTAAGGGGCCGGAGGGGAATATTGAATATTTAATGCACATTCAAAACGATGGCGCCGGGCGATTTCTGGCGGAAGCCGACCCGGCTTCCATTGTGGAAGCATCCCACGCCGCCCTGGATCGGGCGGGGAAAGGAGCCAACCCATGAAAATCGGCGTGATTCCCAATCTGGAACGGGATCTGGGCGGGACGGTGACCCGGGAGACCGTGTCCCGACTCCTGGCAGCCGGTGGCGCGGTGTATCTGCCTCAGGAGGTCGGACTGCCGGCTATGGCCGAAATTCTGCCCCGGGAGAAGATTTACCAGGACTGTGATGTGATCCTGGCCGTGGGGGGAGACGGAACCATTCTCCGGGTTGCGAAACAGGCCGCCATCTTTGATAAGCCGGTGCTGGGCATCAATGCCGGGCATTTGGGTTTTATGGCCAGTCTGGAAAAGAACGAGCTGAGCCGCCTGTCTTTGTTGCTGGCCGGAGATTATCGGGTAGAGCGTCGCATGATGCTGAAGGCCGAGGTGCAGGATAGCCGGGAGGGCTGCTTTTACTGTCTCAATGATGCTGTGATTTCTTACGGCAAATTTTCCCAGATGATCGACCTTTCGGTTTTTGTGGAGGGGCAGGAGCTGCATTATCGGGCAGACGGTATCATTTTCTCCACCCCCACCGGCTCTACAGCCTATTCCTTATCCGCCGGGGGACCTGTGGTCGATCCCTCCCTGCATGCCATTGTTATGACCCCCATCTGTCCCCACTCCATGGCGGCCCGGCCTTTGGTCATCGGGGCCACCAGCCTGACGGTGCAGGCCCGAGCGGTTTTGGAGCAGGGGCACCCGGTTCTGACTGCGGACGGGGACGCATATGCCATGGAGAACGGTGTTACCGTAAAGATCTCGCCTGCCACCGAGATGGAGGTACGGCTGATCCGGTTGAAAAAAGATTCCTTTTATAATATTCTCAGTCAAAAACTTTTGCGGTAATAACAGGAGTGGAACGATTATGAAAAAAGAACGCCAACAGCGCATTTTGGAAATCATCGCCGCCCAGGCCATTGATACCCAGGAGGATCTGCAGGAGGCGCTGCGTCAAAGCGGGTTCCCTGTGACCCAGGCCACTGTTTCCCGGGATATGAAGGAGCTGCGGCTGGTGAAGGGAGCCGATTCCAACGGTCGGTACCGGTATATTAGCCAAAGCAACCCGGATGCCCAGAGCGCCATGTATAAAGGGGTGTTTGCCAACTCGGTGATCAGCGTGGAATCAGCCATGAATGATGTGGTCATCAAATGCTATGCCGGAACGGCTTCCGGCGCCGCCGCCGCCCTGGATCATATGAAATGGAGTTCGGTGGTGGGCACCATCTCGGGGGATGACACCATCCTGGCCATTACCCGGGATGAGACCTCGGCCAAAATGCTGGAGACTGCCCTGCTGCGGTTGTTGGGAAAATGATCCTGCCCGCGGGATGCTGGCAGAATAGGAAAGGGGGAGCGCCCGGATGCTGGAACAGCTGTATATTGAAAACATTGCCGTCATTGAGAAACAAAGTCTGGCGTTTTCCGCCGGCTTTAATCTGCTGACCGGGGAAACCGGCGCAGGAAAATCCATTATTATTGATGCGCTACATGCTGTGCTGGGGGAGCGAACCTCCCGGGAGCTGATCCGAACCGGCGCCAAGCGGGGGGTAGTGTCCGCCACCTTTGGCGGCATTACCGGCCGTCTGGCCCAGCGGATTGCCGAATTGGGATACGCACCCGAAGCGGACGGTACGCTGTTGCTGCAACGGATCATGACGGCAGACGGCAAGAATATTTGCCGGGTGGGGGGACAACCTGCCACCGTTTCGGTATTGAAAGAAATCGGCCGTTTTCTCATTAATATCCACGGCCAGCACGATAGCAGTGCCCTGCTGAATTCTGACAGCCATTACCGGTACATAGACGTGTTGGCCGGAAATGGGGAGATTCGCCGGGGATACGCCGCCGCGCTGGCGGAGTATAAACAGGTGGTGAAAGCCCTGCGCGCGCTGGAAACCGATGCCGCCGAGCTGGCCCGCCGGGCGGAATATTTGGCATTTCAGGTGGAAGAGTTGGAGGCCATGGCACCGGTTCCCGGGGAAAAGGAGCAGCTGCTGGAAGAGCGGAAGGTGTTGCAAAGCGGCCAGCAGATTTTAGAGGCGCTTGCCGCCGTTTATGCCCGGCTGGCCGGTGGGGAGGATGTTCCCGGCGCCTTAGAGCTGGTACAGGGGGCGGCGGAGGATGCCGGTAAAGCGGCTGTCCTGTTGCCGGATCTGGCCGGAAAGGCCGACCGTCTCACCGCCTTGGGCTTTGAATTGGAATCGGTAACCGATGAGATCCGGTCGGCTCTGGAAGGGGCAGATTTTTCCCCAGACCGCCAAGCCCAGGTGGAGGAGCGGCTGGAGCTGTATTTCCAGCTGGAACGCAAGTATGGTGTCCCGGCGGATGAACTGTCCGGGCTGTTGGAATCTGCCAAAGCCCAGCAGTTGGATTTGAACCAGTATGACCAGCGGAAGCAGGAACTGGAGGAAGCCCTGGACGGGGCGAAGGAGCGGCTCATTGATGCCGCTGCCCTGCTGACGGAAAGCCGTAAGACTGCCGGGGAGGCCTTTGCCCAGGCAGTGTGCCGGGAACTGGAATTTTTGAATATGCCGGGGGTTCGGTTTGTGGTGTCGGTGGAGCCTGCCAGTTACGCCAAAACCGGCGCCGACCGGGTGGAGTTTTTGATCTCCGCCAATGTGGGGGAGCCGCCCAAGCCTCTGGCCAGAATTGCTTCCGGCGGCGAGCTTTCCCGGATTATGCTGGCCATTAAATGTGTGTTGGCGGGGAAGGATGCTGTTCCTACCCTGATTTTTGATGAAATTGATACCGGTATCAGCGGCAACGCCGCCGAAAAGGTGGGGCGGAAGCTGCGCCAGGTTTCGGAGGGGCGGCAGGTGATCTGCATCACCCATCTGGCCCAGATTGCCGCCCTGGCGCACCGGCATTTATATATTGAGAAGCAAACCGAAAACCATCGTACGGTAACCAGCGTGACCCCTTTGGAGGGGGAGGCCCGGGTGGCTGAGATTGCCCGGCTCCTGGCCGGCGGTCAGTTGACCGACGCCCTGCGCGCCACAGCCCAGGAACTGCTGGCCCGTGCCGATGCTGCACCATGATTCCGATGGGATACAATCAATGAGGAGGGCTTTTTTATGCGCTATACTTTGACCAATTATGAGGTGTACCTGGAAGTGGATTCCATGGGCGCCACGCTGACCTCCCTGCGGGATGTCCATGGGGTGGAGTATCTCTGGCAGGGGGATCCTGCCTATTGGAAGGGCCAGGCGCCCTTGCTGTTTCCAGTGGTAGGGGGTGTCCGGGATAAAAAGTGCCGCATTGGCGGGCAGGAATACCCCATGCCCCGGCATGGCGTGGCCCGGATCCACGAGTTCCGGAAGGAGGAGGCCGGGGCGGATACCCTGTCCTTTTTGCTGACGGCCGACACCGAAACCAAAAGCATGTATCCCTTTGATTTTACTCTGCAGGTGGATTTTATCCTTACCGGCCGCACCCTGACCCAGCGGTTTACCGTGACCAACCGGGATGAGAAGGAAATGCCCTTTTGTCTGGGTTGCCATCCCGGCTTTAACGTGCCGTTGCTGCCGGGGGAGCAGTTCACCGATTATGTGGTGAAGTTTGCCAAGACTGAGACCTGCGATTCCCCCATAATCGACGGGGCCACGGATCTGATTCTGACAGGGCAGCGGCAGCCGGTGCTGGATCATACCGATACCCTGCCTTTGACCCATGCGTTGTTTTACCGGGATGCGCTGGTGCTGGAGCAGCTCCAGTCCCGGCAGGTGTCCCTGTATTCTACCGAAACGCTGCGCGGGGTGGAAATGGACTTCCACGGTTTTGAGTATTTCGGCATCTGGCAGGCCAAAGATGCTCCCTTTGTCTGTCTGGAACCCTGGACAGGTACCGCCACCACCGATCTGGAGGGGGATGACCTGGCCGAGAAGCGGGGCATGGCCTTGCTGGCGCCTGGAGACAGTAAGGAACTGTCCATGAAGCTGACCTTGCTGTAAGCCTGTTTGTATTTTTCCGGAGAAAGGAGGGTTCCGGTTGCAGAACCCTATTCCGGCGGATTTATTATCCGCCTTGCGGCAGCAGGATCTTTTGCAGGAGGAGATCCTTTGCTATACCCAGTGTGACATTGATCTCCACTGTGAATTCGGCGATACCTATCTGCTGCTGACCCGGGACAGTTTGTTTGTGGCTGCTGCCGCCCCTGTTCCCACGGATCCTAAGGTTTTTTCCGCCTATGGAAAAAAGGGGGAATTTTTGCCTTCCCCCAGGGCTTGGGATCTTTCCGCCCTGGATCTGGAGTCGGTCACCCGCCTGGAGGTGGAGTACCGGGTGGTGGGCGGCGCCGTAGTCGGTGAGGTCCAGGGACAGCCGGTGCATCTGGCGGCCTTTTCCGGCCAGTTTGTGGGGGATGCCCGCCGGTTCTGCAGTGCCTTTGATAAGCTGAAGGCCGGGGAACCCCTGACCCAGCGGGATTTGCAGGATACCGAGCCGGAGGCCTACTGCCCCAAGTGCGGAACGGCTTATCCGGATCCCCGGCGGAAGATCTGCCCCAAATGTATGGATCGGAAGGGGATTTTCTTCCGGATTCTGGGGTATTTCAAGCCCTTTATCCCCCAGATCGTTTTGATGCTGTTTTGCTACTTTCTTTCCTCGCTGCTGGGGCTGGCCTGGCCCTACCTGAACGGCAAGGTGTTGTACGATCAGGTGCTGGGTGGTTCGGCCACCACAGATTCTCTGGGGTGGTTCCGGTCCGGCCTGGCCGGTTTGGCCGCCATTGTGGTGACCATGCTGTTTACCAAGCTGCTGGGATTTTTGGTGGAGGTGGTGCATTCCATTGCCTCCGCCCACATTGTGCCGGATGTGGTCAAGAATATCCGGGGGGATGTGTTCGGCGCCATGGGGCGGCTGTCCATCAGTTTTTATGCCTCCCGCCAGACCGGTTCTCTCATGACCCGGGTGCTGGATGATTCCAATCGGGTGCTGAATTTTTTCATTGATCAGCTGCCCTTTGTTTTTACCAATACCTTTACCCTGATCTCCACTGTGGTGATTATGATGACCATGAATTGGCGGTTGGGGATTGTTTCTCTGATTCTGCTGCCCCTGCTGCCTTATTTGAGCGTTCGGATGCTGCCTCGGCTGTGGCACCTGTTTGGCAAGCGGCACCGGGCTACCCGCAGTCTTAATAGCCAGCTTCATGATAATATCACCGGTGCCCGGGTGGTGAAAGCATTCGGCCAGGAGGATCGGGAGATTCAGCGGTTTGCCAAGTACAATACCCGGGTGCGTACCGCCGAGCTGAACATTGTGAAGTTTGACAATAAGTTCAATGCGCTGTATGCCGCAGTGCAGAATCTGGCGCTGTTTGCCGTCTGGGGCTTCGGCTCCTGGCTGGTGCTCCGGGGGCAGGGGATTGAGCTGGGCGTGCTGATTACCTTTGCTTCCTATGTCTCCCAGCTCAGCGGGCCGCTGAACTTTCTGTCCCAGGTTTTCCGCCAGTGGACCGATACCACCAATGCCGCCCAGCGGATTTTTGAGATTCTGGACGCCATTCCCGAGGTGACCGAACCGGAGCAGCCGGTGCATTTGCAGGTCTTCCGGGGGGAGATTGAGCTGCGGCATGTGACCTTTGGCTATGAGCCCCATCATGAGGTGCTGCGGGATATTAACCTGCATGTGGCTCCCGGGGAATACCTGGGGATTGTGGGCCGCAGCGGCGCCGGAAAATCCACCCTGGTGAATCTGATTAACCGGCTGTATGACCCCAAGGAGGGGGAGATTTTCATGGATGGGGTCAACATCCGTGATCTGGCCTTTTCCGAGTTCCGGGGCAATATTGCCATGGTGTCGCAGGAGACTTATATTTTTATGGGTACGGTGGAGCAGAACATTGCCTATGCCAAGGAAAACGCCACGCATGAGGAGGTGGTGGCCGCCGCCATTGCCGCCTCGGCCCATGACTTTATCTGTCGGATGCCGGACGGCTACGATACCGTCATTGGTTCCTCCGGCCAGGCCCTGTCCGGTGGGGAACGGCAGCGGATTTCCATTGCCCGGGCCATTCTGGCCAATCCCCGGATTTTGATTCTGGACGAGGCCACCGCCTCGGTGGATACCGAGACCGAGCTGGCTATTCAGGACGCTCTGGATCGGCTGACCAAGGGCCGAACCACGCTGTCCATTGCCCATCGGCTTTCCACGTTGCGGAACGCTGACCGGCTGGTGGTGCTGGATGACGGCCGCATCACTGAAGAAGGCACCCATTTGGAATTGATCCATCAAAAGGGTACCTATTATAAGCTGATGCAGTTGCAGAGTAAGGCGCTGGCCATGCGCGGCCTGGAATGATGGCATTGGCCGCAACGGGCAGTTTCGTCCCACTGGGGAAAACCAATGGTGTGTGAATCAGTTTCGATAAAATAAGCCCCCGGTCGTCCGCGCAGCTGCGTGGATGACCGGGGGCAGTTTTTATTTGAATTACTTTGTTTTTCTGAGCCGCAGGAGCAGCAGGGATGCCAGCATGAGAATGCCGAACACTGTGCCGGTCAGCAACCCTGCATTCAGGCTGTTCATGGAAATGGCGGGGGTTTCCTCCGCCCAGTCAGAAACAAAGCCGGTCAGGGCGGGGCCGGTGGCACAGCCTAAATCTCCAAAGACCGCCAGAAGGGCAAACATGGCTGTTCCCCCTTTGGGGAAGTATTCTGCCGACAGACTGAAGGTGCCGGGCCACATGAGGCTGACGGCCAGACCGCCCAGGGCAAATCCCACCAGGGACAGCGTGGGCCGGGGAGACAGGGACGCAATGAGATAGGAAAGAACGCTGAGCCCGGCACAGAGCATCAGCCCCTTTTGGATATTCCAGTATTTGCCGAAGATGCCGTAAAGCAAACGGCCGGTTCCCATCAATAGGGCGAACATGCAGGGCCCCAGCAGATCCCCCGCCACTTTGGAAATGCCCAGGCTCTTTTCAGCAAACAGGGAACTCCATTGGCTCATGGCCAGCTCGGCAGCACCGGCGCAGAGCATCAGCACCAGGGACACGAGAAAGAGCCGGGAGGTCAGCATACAGCGGACGGAGGACTTTTCCTCCGGTGTTGGTTCCACAATGGGTACACGCAAAAACAGGATCAAATTGGCCAGGGGGAGTACCGCCCACAGCAGCGGCAACAGGTACCAGTGATCGTGGCCGGCCGCCTGGAGCAGCAGGGTGGACAGCAGTACCACTGCCAGCTGTCCCCAGCAGTAAAAGGAGTGAAGCAGACTCATCTGGGAGGATTTGTTGGGTAAGGGCAGGGCTTCAATGGTAGGAGAAACCAGCACCTCAATGAGTCCCGAACCGGCAGCGCAGACCACCGTGGCCAGGAGCAGACCGGCATAGGGGGAAATCAGCCGGGGCAGGAGCCCCAGCAAGCAAAGCCCCAATGCGGAGAATATATGGGCGGCCGTAATGGAAACCCGGTACCCAATTTTGTCCACCAGACGTACCGACAGTACATCCACCAGAAGCTGGGTTAGAAAGTTCACCAGAACTAAAAAGGACAGCCTGGAATAGTCAATCTGGAACCGATCCTGATAAACAATGAACAAAACCGGAGACAGATTGTTGATAATGGCCTGCACCACATACCCGATGTAGCAGGCAATACGGGTGCTGCGATATGTTACGGTTGACAAGGGCGTTTTCATCCTTTCGCGCATTGTGTTTTTGGTGGCAATATGCTATAATCATAGCAGTTTTTCCCGGAGGTGGGACACATGAAAACCAACGAAGAAATTCTCATGAAAATGATTGCATACGATGCCGGAGATCCCAAACGCATCCAGCATTTCCTCAAAGTGTACCAGTTTGCCCGGCTCATCGGCCTGGCCGAAGGGCTGTCGGCACAGGTCCAACAGCAATTGGAGGTGGCCGCCATCACCCACGATATTGGCATCCATGCCAGCGAAGTCAGGTACAGAGACGCCAGTGGGAAGCATCAGGAGGAGTTGGGTCCCGATCTGGCGGCTGTTCTGCTGGCGGATTGCGGTCTGCCACAGCCCACGGTGGAGCGGATCTGCTGGCTCATTGGGCATCATCATACCTATCAACCGGTGGACGGCCCGGATCATCAGATTCTGCTGGAGGCGGATTATCTGGTCAACGCCTTGGAGGACGGTAAGACGGGAGAAGCCGCCGTTCGGGTGGGGGAAACCTTTTTCCGCACCAAGACGGGTCTGACGCTGCTGCACCGTATCTATCGGTAATAATTTATGCGGAGAACGCAAAAGAGGTTCTCCTTCGTTAACACCACATAGGGAGGTAATTTGAAAACAACCGTCAAATTACCTCCTTATGGATGTCCTCAAAGACAAACGGCAGTATAGAGAGCAGAAATGCTTTTCGTGCTGCCGTTTTTCTATACAATTCTGGACGAAACAGACATGCATATGGATCCCCTAGTTGCTTCCATAATTTATTTCTATTTTGAATAATCAAAGGACATAAAACCGCTTGTAGTTGTTGCGCTCGTTGGTGTAACAGCTACAAGCGGTTTTATCATGCTTCAAACAGTCATAAAAGGAAATTCTATCCAAAACTTCCTTGCTTGGAATTCTCCCTTTGGCAAACCTTTTTGTATGAAACCGCTGTGCGGAACCTGCTACAAAAACAGCTGGCCGAATCAGACGGCACCGACTTGTGGGGCCGGATGGGCTTCAGGTTGCCGGTCGGGATATTTTGTGTATAGGATTTTGAGGAAAATGGGGGTCAGGATGGAGGAAATAATGATGAGCAGAATGACGGCGGTGGAGATGCCGGAGCCAATGATTCCGGCGTCGATCCCCTTGGTCAGAACCGCCAGGGCTACCTCCCCGCGGGTCATCATCCCCAATCCGATTTTCAGGGATTCGTTGGTTTGGAACCGGCAAATCCGGCTGCAAAGGCCGCAGCCGATAATTTTGGTTACCAGCGCCACCACCACAAAGGCCAGGGAGAACCAGAGCAGGGTAGCGTCAAAGCTGCCGATGGGATTTTTGATGGCAATGGAAGCGAAAAACACCGGCCCGAAGATCATATAGGAGCTGATGTCCATTTTCCGGGCGATATAATCAGAATTTCTGGTGTTGCAAAGGATGATACCGGCCACATAGGCTCCGGTAATGTCCGCGATGCCAAAGTAGCGGTCAGCCACATAGGCCAGAATCAGGCACAGTACCAGCCCCATAATGGGCAGCCTGCGGTGGTGGGGATATTTGGTGGTGAGCCGTTTGAACAGGGTATAGAACAGCCGGCCGAATACCAGGGCCAGCAGAAAAAATACCACCGTGTTGAGAATGACCAGTACGGCGGCGGACAGGGTGGAACCGCTGGAAACAAAGCTGCCGGCGCCGCAGGTGTTGAGCAGGGCCGCTATGGCGGAGGTGTTGCCTCCCTGAACGCCGCCGGCCATCCCCAGCACCAGAGTCAGCACCACAATACCGATGACATCGTCAATAATGGCGGCTGAGAGAATGGTGGTGCCTACTGTGCCTTGCAGGACGCCCAGTTCCCGGAGGGCCTGGACAGTGATGGAAACCGAAGTGGCCGTCATAATGGTTCCCACAAACAACGCCTGGAAGAAATTGTACCCCGGTGCGTTGCCGTAAAAGGCCATGTACAACAGGGTGCCGCCGGCCAGCGGAACAAAAACCCCGGCGCAGGCAATAGCCAGCGCTTTGCCACCGGTGCGGATCAAATCCTCCAGGCTGGTGCCCAGACCGGCGGAAAACATCAGCAGGATGACCCCTACCTCGGCGGCGCCGGTGAGAAAGTCCTCATTCCGGACAACGTTGAGAAAAGTGGGCCCGATGATCAGACCGGCCAGAATATGCCCCACTACCTGGGGCACCTTTACATACCGGGCCAGAAGGCCGAAAACTTCCGCGGCCAGAATGACAATGGCCAAATCTTTTAAAACAGACAGGGTGCTCATATGGATTCCTTCCTTTTGCGAACGATACGTTTTTATTATAGCAATTTCCTGAAAAATTGCCATCCGCAAAATCTGACGAATTTTCAGCGGATGGCAATTTGTTTTTTATACTAGTTTTATACGTTCTATATTTTTCGCACAGTTGCGCGAAAAATCCGAAGCAGCCGTGGCGGTGAGGAGACTATTTGAGCCCCAGTTTTTTCATGTAATCATGGAAGGCCCTGGCCTTTTCCGGATCCATGTTTTTGTCCTGCTGCAGCCGGGTTCGTACCCGATCCCTGTGGAAGAACAGCAGGGAGCACCACCGTACCGGCCAAAACACCGGCAGCAGCACCGGCACCTGTTTCAAAACCGGGTAGAGGGTTTGCATGGAGGACAGAGGCAGGAAAATCCGCCGCAAGGTATAACGGAACTTGACCCCCCGGCCGGTTTGCCCGCTATATTGCAGGGCCAGTTCCACATTGCCGAAGCCGGTGAAGTTTTCCCGCTGTTCCAGAATGTGGCGGGATAACTCCTGCAGAAAGGGATCCCAGGCTTCCTGCCCGAACCAGCAGCAGGCCAGACGGCGAATATGCTCCCCGAAGGGCATCAGCCCGGCCTTATCCAGCTCCTCCTGGATATAGGCCCAATCGTAGGTATCCCGGAATCGCCGAAGCAGGATCCACAGATCGGCCACCTGTCGGGCCGTTACCTGTTCATGGAGCAGGTGCTTGGCCAGATGGGAAATATGAAAGATGTAAAAGTCCTCGTGGGTCATGTGGTAGCTGTAACTGCCTTCTGCATCCGGCAAGGCCCGATCCCAAGCCCCCAGCAGATAAGTGTAATCCACCTCAGTGGGGTCGGTCAGTTCCCGATGCATCTCCACATTCAGGATGGGCTGCAGAAAATAGACGTCGTGATTTCCCTGCATGTATTCCTGGGTGGTGTATCCCAGGGATTCCATGGCCTCCCGCACCCTGGCGGCCTGGGCCGTGTCAATGAGAATGTCCAAGTCAGACATGAGCCGCATGGAAGCTTTGGGATAATAATCCTGTAAAACGCAGCCCTTCAGTGGGAGAAACCGGATCCGGCGTTGGGTCAGGGCTTCGCTGATCTCCTCCAGGGCGATCTTCTGCTTGGCGATGCGTACCTTGTTTCTTCGCAGTGCATCCTGAAACTGCCGTTGAATCCCAGTAGGAACAGCTTCCCCCAGAGAGGTCATAGTTTCGGCCAGCATGGGGGCTAAGCCGTGCAGTTCCGCCTGCCGGAAAAAGGCCGAAAAGTCCAGCTCGGCCGGAGGCGGGGATAGGGGCTTCTCTTCCAATGTAGCCTGCAGCGCTGTCAATAAATACTCCAGTTCAATCATTTCCATGGTCCTTTTCATGAATGGAATGCAATGATGCATTGCTCTTGTTTTACAGTATAATACATTTCATGGGAAATAGCAATTCTTTTTTCCCTGCTATGACAGCCCGCTTGCTGTCTTTGCTATGCCGCCGCCGGGAAAATAACCTTGACAGAATTGTCGGTATCCTGTAAAATAGCAGTAGGCAATTGTAACGTTTAAAAACAGCGGTGTGTTGTGCGTGTAAAAAGGAGGTATTTGTCTATGAAAACGTGGAAACAGTTTCTCTGTATTTTGCTTTGCCTGACCCTGGGGCTGGCCTGTGGGGCCGTTCTGCCCGGAGCGGCAGAGGATTCTGCAGCGAGCCCTGTCTGTATTCCCGCAGAGGAGTGGACGGCCCTGTTTGACCGGCGGGGACAGACTGAAACCTGGCTGGGGGGCGACGGCATTTATTCTGTAGCGCTGGACGGCAACGATGCCCTGGGCAGCGCCACGGAGGGCACCAAAACTTTCTTTATTTTCAGTGATTCCTTGATGGGAAGTGCCGATGCAGAGGGCAATGTGTATTGGGCACCGGGTCAGCCTAGCCAGACCTCTGCAGTGTTGACGGGCAATACGCCGGATCCGGAGAATATGGCGTTTGTCTGGGGACCCGGCGGCAACGGTGCTTTCGGCTGGGATACCCATCTGTTCGGAGAGCATAAGTGGATGTTTGACTGCTTTGTGGAGGGAGACGCAGTGTACATCTTCGGTTTCCCGGAGGATAGCTGGCGGCCGGCCCGCATTGATATGGTCAAAATTCCTGTTGCAGACGGTGCGCCGGATTACGCCAACTATTCCATCACCTATGGGATTTCGCAGCTGTATTATCTGGATGCCGGCAATTTTGACGACAGCAAATACCTTTACGCCTATGGTATGGCAGTTCTTTCCAATACTGTCTCGGCCGGCGCACCAGATCCCGACGGCTATATTTACATTTACGGCTACCGGGGCACATTGCACGAGTTTTTCAATACCAACAGCCTGATTGTTTCCAGGATCAAGGAGGAGGATTTCCCCGATTTCTCAAAGCTGACTTATTGGGACGGGGAAGGCTGGGGTACCGATATTGCCGCATCTGCGCCTTTGGTAAACGGTGTCTCCTGTGAATCCAGCGTGACCCCTATCACCACCGGCCCGGCTGCAGGTAAGTACCTTACCGTTTATACCCAGAATACCGAATCTTCCGATTTGATGTACGCCGTGGGGGATTCCCCGGTGGGACCTTTTGATAAGCCGGTCTGTTTTTACAAGACCCCCGAGTACGGCGGTGACAACGGAGGCATCTATACTTATAATGCCAAGGCCCATCCCCATTTGTCCTCAGACGGCCGGCTGTTGGTGTCCTATAACTGCAATAACCGCAACGCCTTTGGCAATCAAACCACGGTGGATTATCATCCCCGTTTTGTCTGGCTGGATCTGAACAGCGTGACTGTGGATGACAGCTGGAAGGAGAATGTGGCCCGGAGTAAAAATGGCGATGTGACGATTACCGCTTCCTGTGACACCCGGGAGGGCAGCGCCCTGTCCTATCTGAATGACGGAAATGATGATACCTGCTGGGAGACGCCGGATACTGCCGGAGGTACGCTAACCGTCACCTGGGACAGCCCCAAAACGATTGATCGGATTCACCTGATCTGGGGCCTGGGCCGCACCCAGGATGAGCAGCGGTATGACGCCATTGCCTATTCTCCGGACGGGGAAACCTGGCTGCCGCTGGATTGTACGGCGGCAGATCGGGAAGAATATCAGACCTTCTTTTATCGGGACGCCATTACCGTAAATGGAGATCCCGTCACAGTTAAAGCCTTGCGGATCACCTTCTCAGCCTGTGCTGCCTTCTGGTATCAGCTGCGGGAGCTGGAGGTTTACGGTACCGCCGTGGCGGAGATTCCTTTGGCCGGGGATCTGAACAGGGACGGCAGTCTTTCCGTCACCGATGTGGTGCTGCTGCGGAAGGAGATTCTCAGCGGCGGCTTCGATTCGGTGGGGGATTTGAGCGGCGATAACCTTTTGAGTGTTTCCGACGTGGTGCTGTTGCGGAAGGCTATTTTAAAGGGGTAGGCGTGGGTTTTGCAAAACTCCGCCCCGTGTTACAGGAGTCCCCGCCTCCCTTGTTTTACTTTGGTTTCCAGGAGCTTCAGGCTCCCCCTTTTACAGGGGGAGCCTTTTCGTGGATACATTTCCCGGAAATCCATGGCGCTGTCGGTTCCGGAAACCGAAGGTTCTGCCGGCTTTCTACCGCCGTCAATCGGTTTTGGTTGACTTTCCTGGGGCGTGAGAGTATAATGTGTTATATACTTTCATTCGGTGCAGTGTGGAAGTATCAGGAAGACTGCGGCGGAATGATCGGATTGAAAGGTTGTGACCGAGTATGTGTGGTATTGTTGGTTTTGTCGGAAAAGCCCAAGCGGCTCCCATTCTGTTGGACGGCCTGTCAAAGCTGGAATACAGAGGCTATGATTCCGCCGGGATTGTAGTCCAGCATGATAATACATTGCAGATTGAAAAAACTACTGGGCGGATTATCGCCCTGCAGGATAAGGTGGATGCGAAGGGCGGCGTGACCGGCACCTTGGGCATTGGTCATACGCGTTGGGCCACGCATGGCGAGCCCTCCTATGCCAACGCGCATCCCCATATGAGTCAAACTAGTAAATTTGCCGTGGTTCATAACGGCATTATTGAGAATTATATTGCCCTGCGGACGGAGCTGACCCAGTTGGGGTATCGCTTTGTCAGTGAGACCGATACCGAGGTGGTGGCCCACCTGCTGGAATACTACGACCAGGGGGATTTCCTGGATACCGTGGCCAAAACAGTGGCCCGGCTGAAAGGCAGCTATGCCCTGGGCATCGTTTGCGCACAAGAACCCGACCGTTTTTTTGCCGCTCGGAAGGCCAGCCCGCTGATTGTGGGCATTTCCCCAGAGGGCAACTTTATCGCCTCGGATGTTACGGCCCTGATTGCTTATACCAAAAACGTGGTGAACCTGGATGACGGGGAAATCGTGGAGTTAACCCGGAAGGGGATTCAGGTCTACAACGGGGCCAAGGAGCCGGTGAAAAAGGAAATTACCTTGGTGAACTGGTCCATTGATTCGGCGGAAAAGGGCGGCTATAGCCATTTTATGATGAAGGAAATCATGGAGCAGCCCAAGGCCATCGAGGACACCATCCGTCCCCGGATTAAGGAGGGGAAGGTGGTTCTGGATGATATCCACCTGACCGCCCGGGATTTGCAGGGAATCCAACGGATTCTTATTACCGCCTGCGGCTCAGCTTACCATGTGGGGGTTGTGGGGAAGTACGTTTTGGAGGAGCTGACCCGCATCCCGGTGGAGGTAGATCTGGCGTCGGAGCTGCGGTACCGGAACCCGATTATTGATGAAAAGACCTTGTGTATTGTGATCAGTCAATCCGGGGAAACAGCTGATTCCAAGGCCGCCCTGGAGGAGGCAAAAGCCCGGGGTGCTCGGATCCTGTCTATTGTCAATGTGGTGGGCAGCGCCATCGCCAAAATCAGTGACGACGTGCTTTATACCTGGGCCGGCCCGGAAATTGCCGTGGCCACCACCAAGGCCTATTCCACCCAGCTGACTTTGCTGTATCTGTTCGGAATTTATGTGGCCGGGCTGCTGGGTACCAAGCCTCAGGCCCAGCTGGATGCCCTGGTGGCCCAGGTAGAGCAGCTTCCCTCCCAGGTGAAGCAACTGCTGGCGTGCAAGCCCCAGATGAAAAAGCTGGCCAAAAAGTATTATAACAAGCGGGACATTTTCTTCATCGGCCGGAATATTGATTATGCCGCCGCCTTGGAAGGCTCCCTGAAACTGAAGGAGATTTCCTATATTCATTCTGAAGCCTATGCTGCCGGTGAATTGAAGCACGGCACCATTTCTTTGATTGATGAAGGCCGGCTGGTTATCGCCCTGGCCTCTTACTCCAACCTGCTGGATAAGCTTATGTCCAATGTCAAGGAGGTCAAGGCCCGGGGCGCCGTGGTGATGGCCGTGGCGGCTGAGGATGCCCGGGATGTGGTGCTGACTGAGGCGGACGACGTCGTTTTTCTGCCGGAGACCGATCCGCTGTTTACCGCATCCTTGGAAGTGATTCCGCTGCAAATCTTTGCCTACTATGTGGCCAAGTATAACGGCTGTGATATTGATAAGCCCCGGAATCTGGCGAAAAGCGTCACCGTTGAATAATATCTAAATTTTGCGGCCCGGATTTGCCGGATTCCGCCACATGCCACAAAAATTGTGTTTTTGCAAAAAAACCGCGTTTCTTCTATTGCAAAGAGACGCGGTTTTATTGTATTATAAATATGTCTATTTGCTGCCGTTTCAGCTGCAATGAAAATGCTATTTCGGAGGTTATGGAACATGGAAAAACTGGATTTGTTGTATGAGGGAAAAGCCAAGAAGGTCTATCGGACTGACGACCCCGAGCTGTACATCGTGGATTATAAGGACGATGCCACTGCCTTTAATGGTAAGAAGAAGGGCCAGATCGTTGGCAAGGGCGTCATCAATAATATGATGAGCAACTATCTCATGAAGCGGATGGAAGCCGCCGGGATTCCCACCCATTTTGTGGAGGAGCTTTCTCCCCGGGAGACTTTGGTGAAGAAGGTGGAGATCGTTCCCCTGGAAGTGATCGTCCGGAATGTGGCCGCCGGCAGCTTTTCCAAGCGGTTCGGCGTTGAGGAAGGCGCCGCCCTGAAGAACCCCACCCTGGAGTTTTGCTATAAATCTGATCCGCTGGATGATCCCATGATCGGGGAGTATCACATTACCGCCCTGGGCCTGGCCACCCGGGAGGAAATTGATACCATCGCCGATCTGACGTTTCGGATTAACGACATCATGATTGATTACTTCAAATCCATCGGTATCCGCCTCATCGACTTCAAGATCGAATTTGGCAAGACCTCGGACGGCAAGATTATCCTGGCGGACGAGATTTCTCCGGATACCTGCCGCCTTTGGGATATCAATACCAACGAAAAGCTGGATAAGGACCGGTTCCGTCGGGATCTGGGCAACGTGGAGGACGCTTATAAAGAGGTGTTCCATCGGCTGGGCCTGGACCAGGATTGACCTGTAAACGGAGGAACTAAAAATGGAAAAGATTCTGGTGCTGGACTTCGGCGGCCAGTATAATCAGCTGATTGCCCGCCGGGTTCGTGACCATCATGTCTATGCCGAAATTCTCCCTTATACTGCCGAACTGGATAAGATCCGGGCGGCGGATTATAAAGGCATTATCTTTACCGGCGGCCCCAACTCGGTTTTTGATCCGGAGTCGCCCCACTATACCCGGGAGATCCTTTCTCTGGGAATTCCGGTGCTGGGGATTTGCTACGGCTGCCAGCTTATGGCCTGGATGGCCGGCGGCCAGGTGGAGACTGCCGAGCAGTCGGAGTACGGAAAAATTCAGCTGCACATCGGACAAGCCGATTCGGCATTGTTTGCTGATGTGCCGGAAACCAGCACCGTCTGGATGAGCCATACCGACCGTATTATCCAGGTTCCTGCCGGCTTTGCCATCACCGCTGCTACCGATGCATGCCCCGTGGCTGCCATGGAAAATGCTGAGCAGAAGCTTTATGGGGTGCAGTTCCACCCGGAAGTGACCCATACCCAGTATGGGGATAAGGTATTGGAAAACTTCCTGTACCGGGTTTGCGGCTGCCGGGGCGATTGGGTTATGGACAGCTTTATCGAGGATACCGTGGCGGCGCTGCGGGCGCAAATCGGGGACAAGCAGGTGATTCTGGGGCTTTCCGGCGGCGTGGACAGTTCTGTGGCCGCTGGGCTTCTCAGCCGCGCCGTGGGTAAGCAGCTGACCTGCATTTTTGTGGATCAGGGCCTGATGCGCAAAGATGAGGGGGACTTCGTGGAGGAAACCTTCACCAAGCTGTTTGATATGAACTTTGTGCGGATTAATTGCGGGGATGTTTTCCTTTCCAAGCTGCAGGGGGTTACCGATCCGGAGAAAAAGCGCCATATCATCGGCGATGAATTCTACAATGTTTTCTGGGATGAGATTAAAACCCGGGCCAAGGGGGACGCCTTCTTTGCCCAGGGCACCATTTATCCCGACCGTATTGAAAGCGGCAAGGGCGCTTCCGGTAAGGGTGCCGGCAGTGCTGTCATCAAGACCCATCATAACCAGCGGGAAATCCCCAAGGACATTGCCTTCCTGGGCGTTGTGGAGCCTTTGAAGGATCTGTTCAAGGATGAGGTGCGCGCCGTTGGTGAAAAGCTGGGCATCCCCCGGGAGCTGGTCTGGCGGCAGCCCTTCCCCGGCCCGGGCCTGGGTGTCCGGATCGTGGGGGAAATCACCGCTGAAAAGATCCGCATCCTGCAGGATGCCGACTTTGTCCTGCGGGATGAGATGGCCAAGAATGGATATGAGAAGCACCTGAGCCAGTTTTTCTGTGTCTTTACCGGGGCCAAGGCAATAGGCGTCATGGGAGACCATAGAACCTATGAAAATGTCATCGCCATTCGCGCCGTTACAACGGATGATTTCATGACCGCCGATTGGGCCCGTATTCCTTATGATCTTCTGGCCACCGTTTCCAACCGCATCACCAATGAGGTGGACGGCGTCAACCGCATCGTCTACGACATTACCTCCAAACCCCCCGGAACCGTGGAGTGGGAATAATACTAATTTAACACATTATTTTAGAATGGCGAACAGTAGTTTTTACGGTTCGCCATTGTTTGTATAATCCATAGTATGTTCGGTGCGTTTATTTTTATTATTATGGATATGCAGGCTGAGGATATGTTTTTTCAGCTCGTAAAACAGATGGCTGAGCGTGAGGGTGTGACGGAAAAACTCAAAGCCGAGAATCAAATGGAATGGGTTAGACCGATGAACAATATTGCTGACAGGGCGAGGGAGATTGTGAACACAAAAATAATCTATTGCTAACGAATTGAAGGACAGATAGTGTAGTCCGCATTATCTGCTCCTCACCTTTTTCTGAGATTATCTTGAAAAATCATTTGAGGTGTGTTACAATGAGGACAAGCTAAATTGAATGGAGAATCGTGATGACTGTTTCTTATGATAAGCTCTGGAAACTGCTGATTGACAAGAAAATGAATCGAACAGAACTAAAAGATGCCGCTGGTATTAGCTTTAATGTTCTTGCCAAAATGGGAAAAAACGAATTTGTGTCGCTGGAGAGCCTGTGTAAGATTTGTACGGTTTTGTCTTGCGATATTGGCGATATAATGGAGTTTACTGGTATAAGCGTACATGAAAATAATTTAGCATAATAGGTGGGAGCATTTTTATGATGAAACCTTTGACTTGTGTTGAAATATGTGCCGGCGCTGGCGGGCAGGCGTTAGGGCTGGCTATGGCCGGATTTACTCATGTTGCCCTTGTTGAATATGAAGAAGATTATTGTAAAGTGCTGAAACAGAATCGGCCAGAGTGGAATGTCATTTGTGCTGATGTTCACGATTTCGATGGGCATCCATACAAAGGTATTGATTTATTAGCTGGTGGCGTTCCTTGCCCGCCTTTTTCAGTGGCAGGAAAGCAACTTGGTCAGAATGATGAGCGGGATTTATTTCCGGAGGCAATTAGACTGATACAGGAAATAAAGCCAAAGGCGGTTATGCTGGAAAATGTTCGAGGTTTTTTAGACCCAACTTTTGCTGAATACAGAGAGCATATTTTTACATCGATAAATAAATTAGGATATACAACTCATATTAAATTGCTTAATGCCTCAGATTATGGCGTCCCACAGCTTCGTCCAAGGGTTGTTATTATTGGAATTAGAGCAGACCAGTATGGTGCGTTTTCCTATCCTGACGAAAACCCCGGTCTTGCGCCCACCGTGGGGGAGACGCTATATGATTTGATGGCTGAGAACCATTGGGCAGGAGCAAAAAAATGGGCGACACAGGCTAATAAAATTGCACCAACGCTGGTGGGCGGCTCTAAAAAGCATGGAGGCCCAGACCTTGGTCCAGTCCGGGCAAGAAATGCGTGGGCTGAACTTGGGGTAGATGGACGAGGAATTGCAGACACAGCACCCCTATCTGATTTTGAAGGTATGCCACGATTGACTAGCCGAATGATGGCACGGATTCAAGGGTTTCCTGATACATGGACTTTTGGACAGAAAAAGACCACTGCGTGTAGGATGATTGGGAATGCATTTCCTCCGCCTGTTGCGCGAGCTGTAGGAGAAAAAATTAAGGAGTGTCTTGAATATGGATGCATTAATAGCGCAAGCGAGATTTCACTTTCACGAGCAGTTGTTTAATACTAATACATTAACTTTAACTTCGGCTGGTGTGGTATCTAATGCTGATACCAGTAGTCGAGGGTCAAAGGCAATCTCTCGCAGAATTGTTGATATTCTTGTAGAAGAGCAAAAGCACACTGTTTCTACGGTGGATAAAATTTCAGGTCAAACTCTTGGTAAGCAATTCGAAACGCTGACGATGGAGTTTCTGCGGGAAACTTTTCCTCAATTGCAAGGTCTTCGCCCCGGCAGGTGGACAATCCTTCAGCTCGGCAACAATAATAAGCTGAAAACCAGTGATTTTGCACAGTATGAGCATCTTGCTTATCTGAATGCACTTACTACACAGAATGCACAGCTGGCTGCGGCGCTTGGGAACGATTATCTTGTTGCTCCAGATGTTGTAGTTTACCGGGATTTGTACGAAGACGATGAGATTAACGCTACTCAGTGTATTGTCGATGATGGCATCAGCAAAATGGCAGACATTCGGAAAGCCAACGGCGGAAAGCCAATCCTTCATGCAAGCGTGTCGGCTAAGTTTACCATGAGAAGTGACCGGGCACAAAACAGCCGGACAGAGGCTTTAAACCTGATCCGCAACCGGAAAGGACACCTTCCCCATATTGTTGTAGTTACGGCAGAGCCGATGCCGAACCGGCTTGCATCTTTGGCACTTGGGACAGGAGATATTGACTGTGTGTATCATTTTGCCCTTTATGAACTGATTCAGGCGGTCAAAGAGGTTGGCTCTGAGGATGCTGTGGAAACTTTGGAAACACTCGTCCAAGGAAAACGGCTCAAAGATATTTCTGATTTGCCGTTGGATTTGTCCGTGTAATGGCTGATACGATTTCGTCTGACCGGAGAAGCAAAATCATGTCCCATATCAAAAGCAAGGATACCAGTATTGAATTGATGGTGCGTCGTCGTTTATTTGCTATGGGATACCGGTATCGAGTAAACTATAAAGCTTTGCCCGGAAAACCAGACATTGTATTTACTAAGAAAAAGGTTGTCATTTTTATTCACGGGTGTTATTGGCATGGACATGATTGTGGAAGCCGTTATGCACATTCCAGCCAGTCCAACGAGGCATACTGGGGACCAAAAATTGAGCGGACAAGACAACGAGATCAGGAGCATATTGCCGAACTTGAACGCGATGGATGGAGAGTAATTGTGCTGTGGGAGTGTCAAATTAAAACGGATTTGGAAGATGCACTTCAAAACCTAACTCACGAATTGCTCAAAGCATAAATATTTTACATATTGAATATGTACTGCGAGTATAATAGTAAGGAGGACATTATGGGCAGTGAACTTAGAACAAAAAGTGCGAACGGGGTGGCGGTTACGCAGTACGATATTAGTGTTATTCCCAATGACTTTAATATCACAACTATTTTTAATTTAATTGATTCCGGGGCAATTGAAATGCCTGTATTTCAGCGCAACTATATTTGGGACAAGAAAAGAGCATCTCGTTTTATAGAGTCGCTTATCTTAGGGCTTCCCATACCGCAAATATTCTTATATCAAAAAGCTCGAAATAAATTTTTGGTAATTGACGGTCAGCAACGTTTACTATCTGTTTACTATTTTATTAAGCAGAGATTCCCGTTGCTTGAGAAACGTGCTGAATTACGAAAAGTTTTTGACGAAAATAGCGGCATTCCAGATTCTGTTTTATTTGATGACACATACTTTCAAGATTTTAAGTTGCAGCTTTCTAAATCTGAGGAAGGTGAAAAAAACCCTTTGGATGGGTTGCGCTATAGTACCTTGGGTATGTATAAATCAAATTTTGAATTTATGACCATGCGTTGTATGGCTATCCGCCAAAATGAACCCAAAGAAGATGATAGTTCTGTTTTTGAAATTTTTAATCGCCTGAACACGGGAGGAGTAAATCTTACCAGCCAAGAGATCAGAGCATGTTTGTATTACTCGGATTTTTTCAGAATGCTAAATATTCTTAACCAGAATAGCATCTGGAGAAATTTCTATGGCAAACCAGAGGACGGGAAATTTAGAGATGTTGAAATTATTTTACGATCTTTTGCTTTGCTATGTGATGGGGAGAACTACAGCGGTTCGATGAATAACTTTATCAATCGTTTTGCAAAAAGAGCAATGAGTTACTCAACCCAAGAAATAGAATACTATAAAAGTCTTTTTATTTCTTTTCTAACTGCTTGTGAAGAAATCCCAAGAGAGCAGTTCACAACAAAAAAGGGAGAATTAAACGTTGCGTTGTTTGATTGTGTTTTTGCTGTAGTTGCAGGTGAGCATTATAAAAATAAGACGTTAATAACGGAAAAAATTCAAGAAAATAGAATTAGTGCACTGAAAGCAGATCCTGAGTTTGAAGAAGCAATTACGCATAGCACTTCTCACACAAAAATGGTTGCAAAAAGATTGTCAAAAGCACGGGAATATTTGCGATAAGTACATGGTGTAAAGTGAGGATTATACTATGTATAGTGCAAAAATAGAATCTTTATACGAAGAATATGGAGAATTAATAGAATTTTGCAGAGCAAATGGTCAAGTATCATTTGAAATGTATATTAATGACACTTATAAAAAATCTTTGCTACTATCTGCTGCAAGTTATTTTGAATCCATAATTATAAAAATAATCCATGATTTTGCTGAAGGTAAATCGCGCCAAAATCTATCACTTGTTTCATTTGTTGATAATAAAGCGTTAAAACGACAGTACCACACTTTTTTTAATTGGGATGGTAATAATGCCAATCAGTTTTGGGGACTGTTTGGCGATACATTTAGGCAAGAAGCAAAAAAACAAATTCAAGAAAAAGGGCTTGTTAATGCTGAACGTGCTTTTATAGCTATCGGACGTGAGCGCAATCTTTTAGTACACCAAAATTATATTGAAGCAACGATAAACGATACATTTGAGGAAATCTATGCGAAATATAAAAAAGCTTGTGATTTTGTTGAATTGATTTCTCAATTACTAAGTCCATAGCAAAACATATTTTGGCAACACTATGGCAACAAAAATTCAGATAGCCCATACTGTCTGGATAATGAGAAGAATCAAAATAATGAAAGCTAAATGCTCCAAACAAAACTGTTTAGAATTGCTTTGTGAGGAGAGAGTGGGAATAAGCCCAGAAGTCGAAAAATCCCAGTGTTTATGCGGGGTGCGGACTTCCAACAGGCCTTTTGATAACAGTCATATAAATGTGATTATTCTTGCTGTCAAGTGGTTTGCAGGTAGCGAAATGATTTTCAAGCGGATTGCATGACTAAATAAATCCATATTATAACGCCCTTAGCTGTGGGTAGAAACTCATGGCTAAGGGCGTTTTTGTCGCTATT